>JAKAXA010000042.1 GCA_021816775.1 Pseudomonadota bacterium | reverse complement strand
TCACGGTGCCGACGAAGATCGCCCCGTGGCGCACGACCAGATTGCGGGACAGCTGGTGCAGATGATCGGATCTGCGGTTTTTGAGCCTGGCATGGATCGCCCGGGCGCGAGCCTTCTTGCCGGCGCGCCCGCACCGCGCGCGCCGAATTGGTGCAACCAATGCGCGTGCGGGTCCAAATCGAGGCAGGCAGCGGCCCCGGCGCGCGTACGCTTGGCCCAACGGGCGCCGCGGCGGCGCGCTGAGGTGGCATGGCCGTTGCATCCGCCTGGCCATACGATGCCCCGGCCCCTGCAATGATGCGCCTCTGCCGTCCCCCGCCGACCCGAAGCCTGCGGGTCTTCTGCGTCGCCGCGCGTCACCGCAGCTTCAAGTTCGCCGCCGACGAGCTGTGCCTGACACCGTCTGCGGTCAGTCATCAGATGAAGGAGCTCGAGGACACCCTGGGCGCGCGTCTGTTCGAGCGCAGGCCACGCTCGCTAGAGCTGACCCGCGCCGGTGCCGCGCTGCTCGCGCAAGTCGAGCCGCTGCTCGAGGCACTCGACCGCAGTGTCGCCGAGTTCGCGCGCGGCGGCGGCCGGCGCAGCGTGCGGCTGGTGCTGCCGCCGTTCTTCGCCAGCGAGCTGTTCATTCCGCGACTGGGTGCGTTCTGTGCGCGCCACCCGGGGATCGATCTGCAGATCGATTCGCGCGAGCCGCGTCCTGCCGCCCATCCGGCGAGCGCCGACGTGTCTGTTCTGCTGGTCGACTCCGAGCCGCAGGGCCTGGAGTGCACGCCGCTGTTTGCACTGTCGTTGAGCGCGGTCTGCGCACCGCAGCATCTGTGCACGGTCGCACGGCTGGGCGGCGCCGTGTTCAAGGAGTTGACGCTGATCGTGCACACGAGCTCGGCCGAGGCGTGGAGCGAGTGGGCGCGCGAGGTGGGGATCGAGGCGCCGGAGCCCTCCCGTGTGCTCGAACTCGACACCATGCATGCGGTGGTGCGCGCCGCTGAACACGGCATCGGCGTGGCTCTGGTGCCCACGGTGCATTGCGCGGAGGGCTTTCGCACCGGCGCGCTGGCGCGGATATTCGCCGTCGAGCTGCGCACCCCCGACACCTACTATCTTGTCAATCGCACCAGAGACGGCGACCGGCCCGACGTGCGCGCGCTCGCCGACTGGATGCGCGAGCAGTTCGGCTCCGCGGAACCAACATCTCCATGTTGATTGAGATGCGCTCATGCATGAGACAATTCTTTTCGTTTGTGGCCCCAACGGCCGCCCCCTATCCTGGCCGCGCGCTGACGAAGCGCTTGAACCGGGCATCACCGGACAGGAGAGCTGACATGACGCCACACAGCCGCGAGAATCGCGCCTTGCCTCTGGCGCTGTATGCCGGATTCGCTCTGGCGAGCTCCGCGGCCGCGCTCGCGGGCACCCAACGGCACCCCTTCGTGCTCACCGCGTACGGCGCCGGGCCCGGCGGTAGGGACCTGCTCGCCGGCCGCTATCCCGCTGCACTGCGGCAACTGCGAGCCCGCGGCAGCGCGCCCCGCGATCCCAGGGCATTCAGTGCCAACCGCTGCGTAGCCTTCGAGATGACACAACATTTGCGCGCCGCGCAATCCGCGTGCGACACCGCGGTGCTCGCCGCCAGGAGCGCGCGCCTCGATGCCGCGCCGCGGAGCGGCTCATCGAGGATCAGCGCCGACCGCGCCCTGGCCGCAGCGTACTCCGACCGGGCGGTGCTGGGCTGGCTGCGCGGCGATCCGCGCGGCGCGCGCGCGGATCTGGCGAGGGCGCAAGCGCTCGCGCCCCAGGCCCGATTCGTCCTGCGGAACGTCGCCGCTTTGAAATCACATCCGCTGCAGGCACAGGCGCACGGCAGTTGACGGAACCGGGAGCCGGGGCGGGCACGTTCCCCCTCACGCGCCCGCCCCCGGCTCCCGGGATCCACGGCACTTGCGCCCATCAGAACGGGTCCGGGAGACGGAACGATGGCTCGCCCCCCCCTCACGAGCGCGGTCCGTCTCCCGGAATCCACACCCGCTGGGAGGCACACAACAGGGACTCAGGCAGCGAGGAAGCACGCGGGCCCGGGAGACGAAGCACCCATCCCCCCCTCACGGCGGCGCTTCGTCTCCCGCCGCCCCCGGAACGAAGTCCGGGTCGATGAGCCGCATCGGGACGATCGGCCCGAACTCGGCAAGCTGGCCGCCGATGCGCGCGGCGTCGCCGATCACCACCAGGGTCACCTGGTCCGGCGTTGGAAACGCCTCGGCGATGACTTCGCGCGCGACCCGCGGGTCGACCTCGGCGAGCGCCGCCGGATAATCGTCGATATAACCCGTACCGAGCCCGAAAAACTCAATGTCGGCGAGCGCTGCGGCCCAATCAGCAGCCGTCTCCAGTCCGAGCGCGTATTGGCCGAGGGTGTAGGCGCGCGCCGAGGCCAACATCTCGGCGCTCACCCCCTCGCTGTGCAGGCGCTCGAGGGCCTGCAGTGCGAGCCGGATCGCGCGGGCGGTGCTGGCAGTCTCGACGAAGGAGCGGATGGAGAATTCTCCAGCGACGCTGCCGCGCACGAAACTCGAGCGTGCCCCGTAAGAAAGACCCGACTTGATGCGCAGCTCGGCGTTGAGGAGTGAGGTGAAGCGCCCGCCGAACAGCGTGTTGACCAGATCGAGCGCGGCGCGGCGGGGATACTTGCGCTCGACGCCGCTCATGCCGATCCAGAAGTGAGTCTGCGCCGCCCCGGGCGCATCCACGAGCAGCACGCGCCGGCCGGTGCTCGGCGCCGGTTGCGCCAGCGGCGGGCGGCCGACGGCCCGCGGCCAGGACGCGAACGCGCTGCGCACGGCCTGCTCGGCCCGATCGATATCGAGATCCCCGGCCAGCACCAGAATCAGCCGGTCCGCGCCGAAGTGCGTGCGATAATAGTGGCGCGCGTGCGCGTGGGTGACTTGCGCCAGGGAGGACTCGCTGCCGTGCACCGGCCGCGCGTAGGGATGACCGGCGAACAGCATCGCCCGGCCGTAGGCATCGATCAGCTCGGCGGGCTCGGAATCCTTCACCGCCTTGATGAATTCGATTTGCCGCTCGCGCAGATGCTCGAATTCGCGCTCCTCGAGGCGCGGGGCGCGCAGCGTGTCGCTGAGCAGCTCGAGCATCAGTCCCTGGTCGCGCGAGAGGAACTGGCTGCGCACCGCGATCGCCTCCGGGCCGGCGAGGGCGCCGAAGCTGCCGCCGGCGCCTTCCACGGTTTCCGCGAAGGCATACGCGTCGCGCGCGCCGGCACCCTTCTCCAGCAGCGCCGCCACCAGCGAGGCGGTCCCAGGAGGCGCCGGCGGATCCACGACGCTGCCGCCGCGCAGCAACGCCTGACAGGCGAGCAGCGGCACCTCCCGGCGCGGCAGCAGAATCAGCGTCGCCCCGTTGTCGAGAACGAGGCGTTCGTGCTCCGGCACGCGAACCATCAGCGTGGGGCTCGCGTGCGCCGCCCGCCCGGGGCCAGGATCCCGACCGTGCGCCGGCTGGTCGCGAGGATATCCTCGGCGACCGCGCGCAGCTGCTCGCGCGTGACCGCAGTGAGGCGCCGCGGCGCTTCGAACAGGTCCGACCAGCACCCATGGAACACCGCGTATTCGCCGAGCAGGTGCGCCTTGCCGTCGATGGTTGCGAGCCGCTTCCAGAAGCCGACGATCGCGAGATTGCGCGCCCGCTCGAGCTCGGCCTGCGTCACGCCCTCATCGACAACCCGCGCCAGCTGCGCATCGAGCGTGGCCAGGGCGTGCGCCGGGTCGGTATCCTGCGGCAGCGTCAGCGACAGCCACAGCAACCCGGGATCGAAGCCTTCCTGCCAGTGGCCGCCGACTTCGATCGCCAGGCGCCGCTCCTCGACGAGCGCGCGGTGCAGGCGTGAGGCGTCTCCCTCCATCAGCACCGACATCAGCAGATGAATCGCGCTGGCACGCTCGTCGCTGGCGCAAGGCGCCTTGTAGGCGCACTGCAGCAGGGGCGTCTGCACCTTGCGCAGGATCGTCACGCGCCGCTCCCCGAGCTGCGGCGGTTCGCGCACGCGCACCGGCGCGGGCGGCGCCTGCGCGGCGATCGGCTCGAAGTAGCGCCGCGCCAGGCGCACGGCGGCGCGCGGATCGAGATCCCCGGCGAGCGTCAGCGTGAGATTGTTCGGCGCGTAATAAGTCGTGTAGAAGGCCTGCAGATCCTCGAGCCGCCAGGCGCGGATGTCCTCCGGCCAGCCGATGGTCGGAAACCGGTAAGGATGCGAGGTGAAGGCGGCCGCCTGGACCCGCTCGGCGAGCAGGCCGTGGTTGTTGTCCTCGACGCGCAGCCGCCGCTCGGAGGCCACGACGCCGCGCTCGCTCTCGATCAGCGGCGACGCGAACGCCAGGTTCGCCACCCGGTCCGCCTCGAGCTCCAACACCAGCTCGAGCGCGCTCGCGGGAAACCAATCCTCGTACACGGTGACATCGTCGCTGGTGAAGGCGTTGTTCGCGCCGCCTCGCGCCTCCATCAGGCGATCGAACTCCCCGGGCCCGCGCGTGCGCGTGCCGTTGAACATCATGTGCTCGAAGAAGTGCGCGAGTCCGGTGATCCCGGGCCGCTCGTTGCGGCTGCCGGCGCGCACCCACAGGTTCAGGGCGACATTGGGGATGTGATGCACCGGCCAGACGATCACCTGCATCCCGTTGGCGAGCGTCTGCGCATGCACGCCGTCGCGTCCAGCCGGCGCCGGTGCGCGGAACGCGGGGGTCGGGGCGAGGGCGGTGCGTCTCATGCGAGCAGTGTACGCCCCGGGGCGTGGGACACACCGCCGCGCAGGTCCGCTACGCCCTCCGGAAGACCGGCCTGTCTGCCGGTTGGGGGATGCGGTTCGGAAGTACTGTTGAGTTGACGCTTAAGCTAATTCTTCAGCAGAAGCGTTGCGGTCTTCACGCGGATCAAGCGTAAGTGTGAACTCAGCAATGATGCGGCGCTCGGCCCAGGTCGGACCCGTGAGGCGCTCGAGAAACCCACAGTGCCCGCCGCGCCGCGTCGTCAGGATGCGCAGCGACGCGGGCCGGGCGAGGCGCTCGAGATCCTTCGCCGGAATGATCGGGTCGTCGAGCGAGGTGATGACGAGCGCGGGCACCTCGAGGGTCGCCAGCCGCGAGCCGGTGATCGCGTACCCGTGCAGATACTCATCCAGGCTCGCGAAGTCGGCGTAGCGGTCGATCAGCTCCGCCGTCAGGCGCCTGAGGTCGTGGGTGCCGCGCAATTCGCGCAGGTCGTACTCCTGCGGCCACAGCGCCTCCTTCTTGCGCAGCGAGCGCCACCACTTGCGCGCGAAGTACAGCGCGTAGCCGCGGAACCCGTCTTCCAGCGCCCGCAAGGTCGCGTGCGGCTCGAGCACCGGCGAGACCGCCACCACATGCGCCAGATCGAGCCGGTCGGTGCGCGCCTGGGCCGCGGCGCGCAGCAGAAAGTTGCCGCCGAGGGAAAAGCCGACGAGCCGCAGCGGCTGGCCGGTCAGCCGCTGCACCGCGCGCAGCGCGCCGCAGACCTCCGGGAGCCGGCAGGAATGGAACAGCCCGCGGTTCAGGTGGTGGGTTTCGCCGTGATCGCGCAGATTGAGCCGGAACACGTCGAAGCCGCGCTCGAAGAGCTGCTGCGAGAGCGACAGAACGTAGAGCGACTCGGCGCTACCCTCCCACCCGTGCAGCACGACGACGGGCGGCCCGCCAGCGGCGCCGCTCGAGCGCCAGCACTGCAGGCGAACGCCCTCGCCGCACTCCAGCAGCAGTTCCTGCTGGGCGCGCAGCAACGCGTGCGCGCGCCGCACGATCGGGCCGCGGCGCACCGCCACGCTCGCCAACATCGACTGCAGGTGGCGGTTGCGCAGCCACCACGGCGGCTGAAAGTCCTGCTCCGGCGCCCTGGGCTGCGCCCGCGCCGGCACGACCGCGTCGAATTCCTCGGCGCCTCGCGCCCTTGTCTGTGCCACCTGCCGCCTCTGCGGGCCTGCGAATGATCGGTGAGCAGTGTAGCGCACTCGGGCGAACCTCCGCTCGCACCGCCCCGCCCCGCCCCGCTCGCAGGCCCGTCCGAACCCACTAGGCGTTTTGGGCGACGGCGAGAAAGACCGAATAGCGCTGCCCGTGATGCTCGATGCGGCAGCAGTCACCCACGACGACCTCGGCGAAGCCCGCCGCGGCGAGCCAGGTGCGCACCGTTGCGCGCTCGAAGCCGTGATGCACCTCGACTCCCGGCCCGTGAAACGATCCGTCTTCGGCATCGAGATCCGCCAGGCACACCCGGCCGCCCGGGCCGAGCATGGAGTGCAACGCGGCGAACACGCGCGGCACGTCCGCAACGTGGTGCAGCGTCATCATGCTGAAGATCAGGTCGTAGCGCTCGGCCGGCACGGGATCGCGCATCAGATCGAGGTCGATCACACGCAGCTGGCGCGCCTGGGCGGCGGCGATCTTGCGCTCGGCGACCGCGCGCATGCCGGCGGAGCTGTCCGCCAGCGTGATCGGCCCGAGCGCATCACGCAGACAGAACGAGAGCAGGCCCGTGCCGGCGCCGTACTCCAGCGCCCGCATCGTCGGGCTCATCGGCACCGCCCGGCGCATCGCCGCCGCGACGTCCTCGGCGCGGCTGACTTTCTGGGCGTCGTCCCACGTCTCTGCGCGGGCGTCAAAATCAGTCCTGTTCGGTTCGGGCATTGCCAAGACTCCGGCGGGCGCCGATCGGGGCTCAGCCCGATTCTTTCAGATGCGCCGAGGAGCGTCCACTGCGCGCGCCAGGCGCGGCGCAGCGAAGGCGTGACAGCCGGGCGCGCTTGACGCGCGCCGTCTGCTGTTGAGAATGCTCGCAGGCCGCCTGCCCCGCGCGCTCATCGGGTCGTATATGAAATCCCTGTTTCTCGTGCGTCACGCGAAATCCCGCCGGGACGAGGCTTCGCTGCCCGACACGGAGCGGCCTTTGTCCGAGCGTGGCAGGCGCGATGCGCCCCGGATGGGCAGGCGCCTGCGCGAGCGCGGCGTCGAGTTGGACTTGATGGTGTCGAGTCCGGCGCTGCGCGCGCTCGCGACGGCGAAGTTGCTCGCCCGGCAACTGCACTATGCGCGCACGCGCATCGCGGTGGATGATCGGCTCTATCCCGGCGCAGCGCGCGAGCTGCTCGAGGTGATACGCGGGCTCGATGAGAGCCTCGGGCGCGTGATGCTCGTCGCTCACAATCCCGGCCTGAGCGAGCTCGCGCACCGTCTCGCGAGCGCGATCACCGATCTGCCGACCTGCGCGGTCGCCGAATTCACGTTCGATGCCGGCTCCTGGCGCGACATCGGCAGAGTCGAGGCGCGGAACGTGACGCTCGAGTCGCCGAAGATGCCCTAGCGCGCAGCGCGCGCCGCGCAAGTCCGTCACGGCAGCGTCAGGGCCGCGCGCGCTGTTGGGTGCGGGACAACGCGTGATACAGCTCGCCGAGGCGCCCGGCCATCGTGAGCGATGACCAACCGCGAGCGTAGGTGCGGGCCTGATCGGCGAGCGCGCGCCGCAGGCGCGTATCGCTGAGGACGCGGACCACCGCGGCGGCAAAGGGCTCGGTGAGCTCCTCGCAGATGAGCGCGCCGCAGGCGGGCGCGAGGATGGACTTGGTGCCGAGCTCGGCCGTGGACACCACCGGAGTGCCCTGGGCGAATGCCTCGAGCAGCACCAGTCCCTGCGTCTCGGTGCGCGATGCGAACACGAACACCGAGGCGGCCGCATAACAGTCGAGCAGCGAGCTGTTGCGGTCGAGGTAGCCGACGAAGCGCACGTCGGCGGTCAGGCCCTGCGCCTGGACCAGCCTGCGCAGCGGCTCGCGCGCCGGACCTTCGCCGGCGATCACCAGCAGAGCGTTGGGAACGGCCTGCCGGACGCGGGCGAAGGTGCGTACCAGAAAGTCGATGTTCTTCTCGTGCGCGACCCGTCCCACGTAGGTGACGAGCGGCCGTCCCGGCGGCAGTCCCGCGAGGGCGCGGAAGCGCTCGCCGTCGCCCGGCTGGAAACGGTCGGCGGGCAACCCGGTCGGAATGACGTGTACGGGCGTCTCGACGCCGTAGTCTTGCAGCACCTGCCGCAGCGGTTCCGATGGCGCGACGAGCGCCCCGAGGTCCGCGCACTGCGAGCGGGTGAAGGCCCGGGCGAAGCCGCGTCCGATCCGCCGCGGCAGCGCCGGGACGTAATGGTGCAGATACTCCTCGAAGAAAGTGTGGTACGTCGCGACGCACGGAAGGCCCCGCCGCCGCGCGTAGCGCACCCCGGCATAGTGCGCCACGAAGGGTGTCTGGATGTGCACCAGATCGAACGGCTCACGCTCTAGAGCGTTGAGCGCCTGCGTGAGCGCACCCCAGCGCATGCGGCGGTCCTCCGGATCGCCGGGGACGCGGCCGCCGGCCACGCGAACCACGGCGCGCTCGGCCGCCGGATCATGTCCCGGGTAGCGCGGCGCCACCAACAGGGTCTGAATGCCGAGACGGTCGAGGTCGGCGCGGAAGGTGCCGATCGAGGTCGATACGCCGTTGACCCGCGGAAAATAGACGTCCGAGACGTACAGGACGCGCATCAGGCGAGCGACAGGCCGAGCAGGCCCAGCGCGAGTCCGATCACCGCGCCGGCCAGCACGTCCGTCGGGTAATGCAGCCCGAGCACGGTACGTGATCCGGCGATGAGCAGCGTGAGGGGAATCAGGACCCAGCCGAGCGCCGGGTAGTGCGCGGCGGCCTGGACCGTGAAGCACACGGCGTGCAGGGTGTGTCCGGAGGGGAAGCTGTAGCGATCGAGCGGCACCATGGCCCGATCGATGTTCGCGTGGGTCATGAACGGCCGCTCACGCACCAGGGTGTGCTTGAGCAGTTTGTACAGGAGGAGCCCGGCGAGGCCGGTGAGTGCCATCACCGCCGCCGGGCGCAGCGCCGCGTGGCCGTAGAGCAGCGGCAGCGCCACGATCACCGCGTACCAGATCACCCCGTCGCCGAGACGGCTCGCGATCTGGAAGATCCGCCGCGGCACGGCGAATGCCGCGCCGCGGTTCAGCCGGCGGCACAGCGCATACTCGGCGGCGTCCGCTCGCGCGATCCACTCGGACAGGGCGGTCGCTTTCATTGGGGCTTGCGGGCGTGCACACTGGCGGGTGCGAGATTTCTCACCACGCCAGCATCGGCGGCCGGGAAGTCCGCGATATGGCAGTTTCGTGAAGTTTTTGTTACAACAGACACGCTGGGCGCTGTGGCCGCTGCTGATCGCCGGGACGGTCCCGGCGCATGCCATCGATCGCGTGACCCTCACCATCGGACAGCTGCGCGCGGCCCAGGCCCGCATCGCCGGCGGCGAGGTGGTCGTGCGACTCGGCGCGGCGGGCCTCTCGCTTCGGGCGCGCGCCGCTGCAGTGCGCGTCCAGACTTCGCGCATCCCGCCGCTCAGCCAGGTCGAACTCGCCTGCGCACGGCTGCTCATCGGCAGTCGGCTCGCCTGCCGCGGCGGGCACTTCGCGGCGCTCGCCGGGCCGGCCGGTCCGCTGCGCGGCACCGTGTCGGGAAGTTACGACTCGCGCACCGGCTCGATGCAGGTGCGCGCAGGCCACATGACGGTGGCGGGCGGGCGCATCCGGCTCGCCGGCGCAGTGCGCGCAGGACGCTGGCGACTCGCGGCGGGCGCCACCGGCGTGCAACTCGCCCAGGCCGCGGCGCTCGTGCGGCCGTGGCTCACGCTGCCGGCAGGCGACTCCCTGGGCGGCCCCGTCACCCTGCGGCTGAGCGCAACCGACCGGCCCGCCCTGGCGGTGAGCTTCGCCGCGAGCAGCGCAGACCTGAACTTCAGCAACGGCGCCGGCACGGTCGTGTCCCAGCATGTGGCGGCAACGGTCGAGGGCAAGCTCGCGGAAGGCAGCGGCGGCCTCGGCGGCACGCTGACCGTGGTCGGCTCCCGCGGACAGGCGCTGGCCGGCCCGGTATACCTCGACCTGGCGGCCCATCCTCTGCGGCTGCGCCTTGCCGCCGACCGGCGGGGCACGGGCGTCCTCGAGGTCTCCCAGCTCGATCTGCGCGAGCGCGGCGTCATCGACGCCCACGCCTCCGCCGTGATGAGCTTGGGCGCCCGGCCCACGGTGCAGTCCGCCCAGGTGAGCCTGACGCGGCTCGCCTTCCCCGGCGCGTACACCAGTTTTCTGCAGATGTCGCTGGCCTCGACCGCGTTCGGCTCGCTCAAGAGCAGCGGCTGGGCGAGCGGGTCGCTGACGCTGGGCGGCGGGCGCCTCGAGCGCATCAACGCCTCGCTGCACAGCGTCCTGCTCGAGGACCGGGCCGCGGGACTATCGATCGCGGGCGCGAACGGCGCGGTTCACTGGACCGCGGCCTCGGGCGTCGCGGTCCCGCGCTCACATCTCAGCTGGCGCAAGATCGGCCTCTATGGCCTGACGGGCGGCCCGGCGCACCTGACCTTCCTCGCCTGGAACCACAACTTTGCGCTGCTCGGCGGCAACGTGCGCCTGCCGGTCTTCAACGGCGCGATCATGGTGCACACGCTGGTGGGGCGCAATCTCGGCACGCCGCACGCGCGACTCGATTTCAACGCGGACCTGACCCCGATCAGCATGCCGGTGCTGTGCAAGGCATTCGGCTGGCCGGTCATGAACGGGCAGCTCTACGGGCACATCCCGTTGGTGCAGTACCGCCGCCACGTGCTGAAATTCCACGGCGACCTGGTGGCGCACGTGTTCGACGGCGTCATCACCGGCAGTCATATCGAGCTCGACGATCCGCTCGGCCAGTGGCCGCAGATGCACGCCGACGTCAAGGCGCGGGGACTCGATCTGGGCATGGTGACGCGCACCTTCGCCTTCGGCTCGATGACCGGACGGATCGACGCGGACATCACTGGGCTGAAGCTCTTCGACTGGTCCCCGGTGGCATTCGACGCGCGCATCTACACGATGCCGGGCGACCGCTCGCCGCACCTCATCAGTCAAAAAGCGGTTACGCGCATCGCCGCCTTCGGCGGTGGCGGCGGCGAGGTCGCCGCGGCGCTCGAGTCCGGTGTGCTGCAGTTCTTCAAGACTTTTCACTACCGGCGCCTCGCCATCGGCTGCCGGCTGCACAACGAGGTCTGCCACATGTCGGGAGTGAGGCCGAGCGACGACGGCGGCTATTACCTCGTGGAAGGCAGCTGGCTGCCGCGCCTGGACATCATCGGCAACGTCCAGCGGGTCAACTGGCCGCAGATGCTCTCGCAGATCAAGCAGGGCATCAGCAGCGGCGGCATGAAGGTGAACTGAGCGCGGCACGGCCGGCCGGCTGCCAAGGGGTGCCTGCGCCGCAACCGCTTTGGTCAGGCAACATTTAGCGTCCGGTGCCAGAATAGCCGCAAGGTCCCAGTGGAGAGCATCAATGAGATTCGCGACCTGTCCCGCCCCGCTTCAGCGCGCGCCCGCCGGCGCATCCCCCCGTCCCACCCGCATGGCGCCGATCCTGGCGGCGCTCGGGCTGCTCGCCGGCTGCGTCACGGTCAACGTGTATTTCCCGGCCGCTGCGGCCCAGAAGGCGGCCGACAAGATCATCAGCGCCGTCACCGGCGGCAGCGGCAACGGCGCCGCGCAATCGACGAGTCCGCAGAAGCCCGCGGCGACGCCACCGCCCACCGCCCGCAACGCGCCCGCGCAGGCCCAATCTCTCCTCGCGCGGCTCGCCGGGCGCGTGGTGATGGCCCTGGTGCCGGTGGCGCACGCCGCCGGCCAGGCGGATCTGGACATCTCGACGCCGCAGATCCGCGCCATCGTCGCCGACATGCATCAGCGCTTCGCGCAGCTGAAGCCGTACTTCCAGTCCGGCGTCATCGGCGTCACCAGCGAGGGCGTCATCGCGGTGCGCGACCAGAGCACCGTGCCGCTGATGCAGCGCGCGCGGCTCGCGCAGCTCGTGGCGCAGCAGAACCGCGATCTGTCGCAGCTCTATGCGCAAATCGCCGATGCCAACGGCCACCCGCAGTGGGTCGGCAACATCCGCAGCACATTCGCGAGCCGCTGGATCGCGCACGCCAAGCAGAACGGCTGGTACTACCGCGACAGCAGCGGCACCTGGGTGAAAGGCTGAGCCGCGCAGCAGCGATCGTGCGGCTGCGATGGGCCGCGCGGCCGGCCGCCAGGGACGGCCGTCGGGGCGCCTTTACTCGCGGATGCCGGAGCTTCGGTCCAGCAGCAACACGGCCGCCGTGAACAGGCCGGTGATGGCGACCGCCATGATGATGAACGCCTCGGCCACCGGCACATCGGACAGGCCGAGGAACCCGAAGCGGAACGCGTTGACCATGTACAGGATGGGATCGATCAGCGAGAGGTGGCGCGCCCAGCCCGGCAGCTGGGAGATCGAGTAGAACACTCCGCCCAGGTAGATCAGCGGCGTCAGCAGGAAGGTCGGGATGATGCTGATCTGGTCGAAGTTCTTGGCAAACATGGCGTTGAGGAACCCGCCGAGGGCGAACGTCACCGAGGTGAGCGCGGCCGCCGCGACCACGATCACCGGGTGCGCCATCGGCAGGTGGGTGAAGAACAGCGTCACGGCGCTGACCAGAACACCCACCATGATGCCGCGCACCAGCCCGCCGGTGACGTAGCCGGACACGATGATCCAGCTCGGCAGCGGCGAGACGAGCAGCTCCTCGATATGCTTGCCGAATTTCGCGCCGAAGAAGGACGAGACGACATTGTTGTACGAGTTGAGGATCACGGCCTGCATGATCAGGCCCGGCGCGATGTACAGCATGTAGCCGATGCCGTCGGTGGTGCCGATGCGGCTGCCGATCACGGCGCCGAAAATCAGGAAGTACAGCGTTGCGGTCACGCCCGAGGGCAGAATGGTCTGGCTCCAGATCCGCACGATCCGGTTGAATTCGCGGATCACGATGGTCTGGAAGCCGACCCGCCGGATCTGCGCCATGGACAGCGGCTGCGGCCGCTCCGCGTAACGCTCCAGCACCGTGCTCATGCCGCGGCTCCTTTCTCGACCAGCCGCATGAAGATCTCCTCCAGCCGATTGACCTTGTTGCGCAGCGAGAGCACCTCGATGCCGAGCGCCGAGAGCCGCGCGAACAGATCGTTGAGATTCTCCTCCGTCGAAACTTCGACTTCCAGGGTGATCTCGTCGATGAACTTGACCGGGTACGGCTGCAGTTGCGGCGCCTCCGTCAGCGGCTTGCCGAGGGTGAGCACGAACGTCTCGGTGTGCAGCCGGCGCAGGAGATTGCTCATGCGGTCGCGCTCGATGATGCGCCCGCCGTCGATGATGGCGATGTTCCGACAGAGCGTCTCGGCCTCCTCGAGGTAGTGCGTCGTCAGGATGATCGTGGTGCCGCGCTGATTGATCTCGCGCAGGAAGTCCCACATCGAGCGGCGGATCTCGATGTCCACCCCCGCGGTGGGCTCATCGAGGATCAGCAGGCGCGGCTCGTGCATCAGCGCCCGCGCGATCATCAGGCGACGCTTCATGCCCCCGGAGAGGCCGCGGGAGGCGTGGTTACGCCGGTCCCACAGCTGCAGCTGCCTCAGGTACTTCTCGGCCCGCTCGCGCGCCACTCGGCGCGGGATGCCGTAGAAGCCCGCCTGGTTGACGACGATGGTGAGCGGCGACTCGAACATGTTGAAGTTGATTTCCTGCGGTACCACGCCGATGCAGCTCTTGGCCGCCTCGAGCTGCCGGTCGATGTCGTAGCCGAAGATGCTGGCCTCACCACCGCTCTTGCGCACCAGCGAGGTGACGATGCCGATGAGCGTGGTCTTGCCCGCGCCGTTCGGCCCGAGGAGCGCGAAGAAATCGCCCTCCTCGACGGCGAGGTCGATGCCCTTGAGGGCCTGCACGCCATTGTGGTAAGTCTTGGTCAGTCCCCGGACGGAAAGCGCGTTCATAACGCATTAGAATCCCCTACCCGGCCGAGCTGCGCAATGGCCCGTGCGGGAGATTGACCGCGCCGGCGCCCGTGGTCCAGGGCCGCTCAGGCGGCGAAATACCGGGCGAGATAATCCTCGAATGTGCCGCGATCAGCCGCCTCCAGGGCTGCCTGGCGCTCGAGCGAGGCGCGCGCCTCGGCGGCGAATTCCGCCAGCCGCGCCTCATCGGGCGGATACAGCTCCAGGAAATAGGCCTTGTGCAGCCTCGACATGCGCAGCGCCAGGTCCGCGAAGGACTCCCCGGTGACGGACAGCTCGGCGAGCATGCGCGCCGAGGGCGTGCGCGCGACATCGCCGAGCTTGGCGCTCTGCACCGCGAGGGCCAGCGTGTACGGCTGCGCCGGATCGCCCCGGTCGAGGATCTCGCAGAGGCCGGTCATGTCCTCGATCAGCTCCCGGGCCCACTCGAGCATGGAAACTTCCCGGCCGTCGCGCCACAGCGTCAGACCCGGCTCGCGGCCCCGGCGCGCCACGGTGAGGTGATTGTGGTCGACGGCGTGCTGCTCGCTGTCGGCGATGGGCGGACTGTCCTTCATCAGGCACAGGGCGAGAAACGCCTCGAGAAAACGCAGCTTGCATTGATTCACGCCGACCGGGTCGAAGGCGCTGACATCGAGCGCGCGCACTTCCACATACTCCACGCCGGCGCGCTTGAGCGCCTGGGTCGGCCGCTCGCCCGAGCGCGCCACGCGCTTGGGGCGGATGAAGCTGTAGTATTCGTTCTCGATCTGCAGGATGTTCGCGTTGAGCTGGCGATATTCTCCGCCGGCGCGCACGCCGAGCGCCGCATACGGTGCGTGCGGCGTGCTGATCGCGCGGCTGAGATCGCGCACGTACTCCGCGAGGCTGTTCACCGAGACGGTCAGGTCCGCCTGGTTGCGGTTGCGGTAGCCGATGTCGCTCATCCTGAGGCTGGTCGCGTACGGCTCGTAGACGGTGTGCGGCGTGAGCTGCGCGAGCGTGTGCGCCCGGCCGCGCAGAAATGACTTGCACACCACCGGCGAGACGCCGAACAGGTACAGCACCAGCCAGCCGTGCCGGCGATAATTGCGCAGCAGATCGAAGTAGCGCGCCGAGATGAACTCCTGGCCATGCTCGCGCGAGCCGAGCACCGCTGCGTAGGCCGGCCAGAATGCTTGCGGGAACGAGTAGTTGAAATGCACCCCGGAGATGGCCTGCATCATGCGCCCGTAGCGCAGTCCCAGGCCTTCGCGGTAAACGCTCTTCATGCGCCCGACGTGCGAGCTGCCGTAGCGGGCGATCGGGATCTCCTCGTCCCGCTCGATCCGGCACGGCATGCTCGTGGCCCACAGCAGCTCCTCGCCGAGATGGCGGTAGACGAACTGGTGCATATCGAGCAGGTACTGAACCAGCTCCCACGTGGTGGTGAACGTGGGCGTGACGAGCTCGATCAGCGCCTCGGAGTAATCGGTCGTGATGTGCTCGCTGGTGAGCGCCGAGCCGAGCGCCGAGGGGTGCGGGGTCTGCGCGAGCCGCCCGTCGGGCGTCACGCGCAAGGACTCCTTTTCTAGGCCCCGGCGCCCGCGCTGCAGCAGCTCGGGCCGGCCGCCGTTGATCAGCGCGGCCAGGCGCCGTTCAAACACGATGTCGCGGGCAGTGCCGCTCATGGAATCGCGATACCTCGAGTCAGGGCGAGCGCATCCGCTGCAGGAACAGCCGGATGCGCGCCGCGTTCGTGCCGATGTCGCCGAGGCCGACCCGCGACTCGCTGCGCACGTCGACGCGCGAGCCGGCGCCGTGCGGCCGCACACGCACCACGATATCGTCCTTGAAATCGAAGAAGAACGTATGGGCGGTCGCTTCCAGGCGGCCGTCGGCGGGCACGTACGCGTCGATGCGCCAGCCCAGGGCCTTGGCCACACGCTCGGCCCTCGCCAGAGCCTGCGTCGGCGGCACGGCGAGGAACAGCGGCTTGATGTAGCCATAATACTTGGTCTGCAGCTGCGGCACATCGATCATCTTGCCGCCGGGGCCGGGAACCTCGCGTCGGTACTGCGCCGGAACGGTCGCGTGCGCGCGCTCGCGCAGCGGAATGACCGCGACGAACTTCGGCGGGTTCGCCAGATCGGTGGTGATGTCGTTGATCGGCGGAGTGCTGCGCGCCCGCTCGACCCAGGAGAGCACGTAGGCGGTGACCGCGAGCCCGATGATGATGCCGACCACGGCCGCCGTGCCCGGGATGCGGGCTCCCTTGGCGCTCGCGAGGAGCACCCCGACGATGGTCGTCGCCGTGCCGAGCACCACCACGCCGACGCCGATGACCAGGGTCATCAGCGCCGTGCCCACCCCCGCCAGGTGGAAGCGGTTGAGCGGCCCGGCGAGCACGGTGAGCAGCAGCCCCGCGCCGAGAACCCACAGCCCCGCGTAGGTGATTCTTCCAGGCCAGCGCGCCGGGCGCAGCGAGGGAAACCGAGGGGTATTCATCGAGTGGCCCCGTATCAGGCGCCGAACTTGTTGCCCGGCTTCGTTTGAGGCATCTTGCAGCCTCGCGGCCACAGGCGCAACAGAGAATCCCATGATGATCGGCATTATCGGCGGTACGGGGCTGTACCGCATGGACGGCTTGGAAGTCAACGAAACCCGCCAGCTGGACACCCCGTTCGGCCAACCGTCCTCGCCGGTGATGCTCGGCCGGTTGGGCGGCAAACCGGTCGCGTTTCTGGCGCGCCACGGCCTGCGGCATCATCTGCTGCCGAGCGAAATCAACTTCCGGGCCAACATCTGGGCGTTGAAGAGTGTCGGCGTGCGCACCGTGATCGGAGTATCCGCGGTGGGGAGCCTGCGCGAGGAGATCCGACCCGGCGATCTGGCGCTGCCGGCGCAGTATCTCGATTTCACCAAGGGTCTGCGCGCGGCCAGCTTTTTTGGCCAGGGGATGGTGGCGCACGTCTCGAGTGCGCACCCGACGTGCGCGGCGAGCAGCGCGCTGCTGGCGCGGTCCGCCGCCGCGCTCGATCTGCCGCTGCACCGGGACAAGACCTATGCGTGCGTCGAGGGCCCGCGCCTCGGCACGCGCGCGGAGAGTCTCTGGCTGCGCGCCGCGGGCGCGGACCTGGTCGGCATGACGAACGTGCCCGAGGCGTTCCTCGCGCTCGAGGCGCAACTCGGCTACTGCACGGTCGCGGTGGCAACCGACTATGACTGCTGGCTCGAGGATCCGGCGCAGCACGTTTCGCTCGAGCAGGTGATGAGGCAGTTTCACGACAGCCTGGCGCGCGTGCAGCGGCTGATCGCGCGCGCCGTGGCCGAGTACCACGATGATGAATCGAGGCCCTGCCGGCAGGCGCTGCGCTCGGCGGTCGTCACCCCGCGCGCTGCGCTCACCGAGGCGCAGCGGGCGATTCTCGATTTTCTCGCGAGCTGAGCGGGACCGGCGGCCGCTCAACGCCCTTTCGTTTCGCTGCACGACGCGCCGTACTTGAAGCAGGCGTAGCAGCGGTGATGGCGCAGCATGACGCGCCGGCCCAGGCTCTCGGCGAGCGTGCCGCCCTGATCGTATGCGGGGTCGTCATCGACCAGCGTGCAGGCGTAGACCCGCATGCGCCCGGAGATTTTCACGACCATCTTGCTGTAGGCGCACATGAATTCACGGCGGCTCGACTCGCTCTGATAGCTCCTCATGCACGAGCGGGTCACCTCGGGCACCACCCGGTGCTCACCGGGCGTGCCGAAATCCGGAAAGGCCACGAGGTTCAGCCCCTCGGGCACTCCGAGGCGTGAGAACAACTCGCGGAAGCGCCGCTCGCACGCTCCTGGCGCTTCCTCCGGCTCCAGCTGGCGCGCCACCGACACGGCAAAGCCCTCCGCGTGCAGCTGCTGCAGGGTGCGGCACGCCTCGACAAAACTGCCCGCACCGCGGCCCGCATCGTGACGCTCGGCGTCGGGATAATCCAGACTAATGCGCAGGCTCAGCGCGTGCGGTTTTCCCTTGAGCGCGCGCAACTGCGCCAGCCGCCGCGGCAGGGCGCCCACGCCGTTGGTCAGCACCAGCGCGGGCGCGATCTCGAGCGCGCGCGCGAGGATGCGCACCATGTCCTTCACCAGGAACGGCTCGCCACCGGTGAAGGACAGCTGCCGCACGCCGAGCGCCTCGGCCTCATCGAGAAACGGCGCCAGGTCCGCGAAGCCCACCCGCTCGATCCGCCGGTCACCCGGCCGCGAACCCTCCAGGCAGAACGGACAGGCGAGATTGCACGCCGAACCGGTGTGAAACCACAGCTCGGCGAGCGCGTGCGGCTGGATGTAGCCGCGCGGCTCACCGCCCGGCGTGAACTGCCAGTCGTCCCGGTCATCGGCGGCTGCGGGCGCCGCAATTGAAGCGCTCATTCGTTTGCGACCTCTTCGTCAGCCGTGACGGTCACACACCGCATGCGCGGCCCGGTGCGAGCATCCGATTATGCAGCGTTCGGCGCACTTCAAGACGGCATCGCGGGCGGGAACGTCAACTCCGTCAGCAGCGCGCGCAGCCGGCGCCGTGCCGGCCGTTCGTCCTGCGCGAGCCGCTCGATGGCGAGCAGGCAGTCGGCCGGCCCATCGACATCATAGGACCCCTCGAGCACCGTGACGGTGAGGGCCGCGGTTCGGCAGGCGTGCGCAAGCGACGAGCCGAGCGTGGCCTCGCTCCACGGCAGACCGCTCAGGTCAGGCCAGCCCGCGCGCGAGCCCATCAGGGTCACGCCGCCGTCCGCGGCGGGTATCAGCACCACATCAGACCGATCGAGCGTCTCAGACGCCGCGGCGAGATCGAGGGAATGCAGCGACGGGGCATCGCTTCCGATGAACAGGACGCGATCGCACCCCTCACGCCGCACGAGCGTGTCCACGGCCGCGATGCGTTCGCCCAGGTTGCCGTCGGGCTGCGGGATGACCCGCGCGGCGCGCCTCAGCAGCTGCCCGGCCCACTCGGTGTCGCCGGGCTGCGAAGGAGAAAGGATGAGCGGGCCCGGCCACTGTGCCGCGTCCTCGAGCGCGCATTGCAGCAGCGCGAGGGCGACGGCAAGTGCCTGCATGTCTCCCAGTGCGCGCGCGAGCCGGCGCTTGCCATCGCCGGGCAGCGGCCTGCGGCAGAAAAGCACCAGCGCCGCGCGAGGATTCGATGACGCGTGAGCGTGCGTATGCACCCGGCCGCCGTCAGCCGCGTTGTCACCCCAGGGGATCTTGTGGGGCGCCGTGCGGGCACGCAACCCGCGCCACCGATCAGCCGCCATCGTGCGCCATGGCGCGCTGGAAGGCCGGGCGTGCAACGACGCGCTGCGCATAGGCGTCGATGACCGCAGACTTCTCCATCAGGGGACTCTGGCTGAACATGGCGAACGTGGTGCCGTAGAGCACGTCGGCTGCGCTGAAGCGCTCGGCGAGCAGATACGGCCCGCGCGACAGCGCCTGGATGACCGCGGGCATCGCCTCCTCCACTGCGACCCAGCCGGCGGTGCCGCGCGGTACCTGCACGTTGAGAAATTTCGACACGAAGGCCGGCTCGAGAACGCCGCTGTAATAGGCGAGCCACGACAGATACGCGCCGCGGTCTGCATCCCCCACCGGCGGCCCGAGGCCGCGCTCGGCAAACCGGTCGGTCAGGTACAGCGCGATGGCGGCGGATTCAAACACCACGGTGCCGTCGTCGATGATCACAGGCACCTTGCCGTGCGGGTGCGGGTTGGCCGGATCCCGCTCGCCCGTGCCGTCGCGCTTGCGCACGCTGACGAGCCGGATCTCGTAGGGGACCCCGAGCTCCTCGAGCAGGAAAATGAAGCGCGTGGAGCGGGTTTTCGGGTGATGAAACAGCGTGATCATACGGACGTCCGGTTCAGTCGAAAAGCTGTATAAGTTTGCAGCCACGACGCCGCCCCCGCAAGTGCGCGGCCGGCAGGATCCTAACCGCCGCTCATCCCGCCGCTGCGCCAGAGCGGCGAATCGTCGGGTAGCTCGTCGATGCGCCGCGCGGTGTACTCGTACCCGGCCTGAATGGCCCGCTCGAACGCTTTCCAGTCGAGCATGTCGATGTCGGCGAGCGGCGGACGCAGCATCAGGTCCGTCCGATCGCGCTGCACGGCCGAGAGCGCCGTGCTGTTGACCATGCCTGTGCGCCAGAGGATCTGGAAGATGTTCGGCAGGTGCCGCCGCGCCTTGATCCAGCGCATCAGCTGCCACGGCAGAGGCACGTCGACATCGTCACCGTGAGTGGCGAAGGCGCGGTCGGCGCCGGCATCGCAGCCGATCACCGGTCCGCGGCCGAGTTCGAGCATGACGTCGACCGGCAGATTGTTCATCGCGCCCCCGTCGACCAGCACATTGCCCTCGTGCACCACGGGCGGCAGCACACCCGGGACCGACACCGAGGCGCGCAGCGCGCGCCACAGCTCGCCGCGCCGGTGCACATGGACATGGCCCGAGGTCAGGTTGGAGGAGACGCAGAAGAAGGCGAGTGGCAGATCCTCGATCGCGAGCGGCCCAAACGCCTCGAAGAGCATCCGGCTCACTTTGTGCCCGGCCACGAGCGACACGAACGGCAGCGTGTAGTCGCGCAGCGGCCGGGACTCGACGAAGTAGTGCCGGAAGCGCTCGGTCAGCTCCGGCACGCTCCAGCGCGCGGCCATGCCGGCGCCGAGAATCCCCCCCATGCTGGTGCCGCCGAGCAGATCAATGGGGATGCCCGCCTCGCGCAGCGCCTTGATCGCGCCGATGTGCGCGAAGCCGCGCGCGCCCCCACCGGAGAGCACGAGCCCGACCGCGCGCCCGGTGAGCGTACGCGCCAGACGCGCGTAATCGTCCGCGGATTGGACGTGGTGGTGGGGGATGTCCGGCAGGTTGGTGAGCCAGCGCGCGGCGGCCCCGGTCTCGATGCCGCTGTCGTGCGCCAGAATCAACTCCCAGCGCTGCGGGGTCAGGCTGTGATCGTGCGGCCAGCGCAGGGCGGCCCAGCTGCCCGCGGGGCTCTCGGCCCGCGCCAGCAGCAGCAGCGCATCGGCCTGCCGCTCGCACAGCTTGGTCCAGCGGTTGGGCGTGGGCTCGGCGACGTAGACGACGAAGTCGTTCGCCGACTCGATGTTGTTGAACCACTGGCTGGTGTGCGTGCCGGCGCGCACGTTCCAGACCAGCTCGGTGCGCCCGAACTGACCGAGCGCCTTGACCAGCGAGGTCGCGAATCCCGCGAAATCCACTTCCATGCTCTGCGGCAGCACCGTGAACGTGCAGGCGCCGCGCACATGCGCGCGCGGCGGGTTGTCCATGCGCTCCAGGCGCTTGACCATCAGCTGCGCGATGCGCCACATCGCTTCCGGTTCGCGCCGCAGCACCTCGTTGAACGCACGGCTGGAGATGCGCGCCAGCTCCGTGTTGCGCAGCGCCACCACGTTGGCGGTGCGCGGATGGCCCGAGATCAGGCCCATCTCCCCGACCGTGTCGCCGGCGGCGAGCCTGGCGAGAAAGCGCCCCTGGGCCCGCCCGCCGGTGGTGAGCACCGCGAGGCTCCCGCTCAACACGACGTAGAGCGCATCGGCCGGCTCGCCCGCGGAGAACAGGACCGCGCCGCCGGGCAGCGACAGCCACTCCGCCGCCGCTGCGATCTCACGCAGCACCATCGGCGTCAGGCCGCTGAACAGCGGCATTTCTCCCAACAGGACCCCGAGTTCGTCACGCAGGGTCTTGCTGTCCTCGAAGATGCCCGGGCTCATTCCGCTCTCTCCGGCAGCTCGCTCTCAACTCGATGTAGACTCTGCCTCCTTCCCATCCCTTGCCGCTGGCGGCCCCACCGGCCTGGCCCGTACCGCCGCAGCGCAGCTATTGCAGATACCTGCGCAGAAACGGCGCGATGGCGCGCAGCACCGCGATGCGGGTCGCGCTGCGAGCCAGGGAATGGTCCACGCCGGGGAGGCGGATCAGTGTCACGGGCTTGCCGAGTCCGGTGAGCACATTGGCCATCTCCTGCGACTGAGAGAATGGCACCGCCGCGTCGTTGACGCTGTGCAGCAGCAGCACGGGCGCGCGTATCGCGGCCGCCGCGTGCACCGGGGACTCGGCGATCACCTTGGGATCGGTCGCAGAGCCCACGGCGGCGCGCCAATATGCCGCAGCCGCCGAAGCCGAACTCACGCCGCTGAAAAATTTGTCCTCGTAACGCACGAAGGCCGGCAGATCGGATATGCCGTTGATGCTGACCGCGCACGCGTAAGCGTGCGGCCAGAACGCGGCGCCGGCGAGCGCGGCGTAGCCGCCGTAACCCACCCCGACAATACAGACGCGATGCGAATCCACCAAGCCTGCTTTCACCAGCACGCGTACCCCGTCGACGGCGTAGCTCTGCGGCAGCCCGTCCCATTGCTGCAACGTACCGGCCATCGCCGGACCGCTGTCCCCGACCGGAGACAACACGGGGCGCAAAACCAAGTAGCCATTCATCGCCAGATAATCGGCGAGCCAGTCAAAACGGCGCGATGGCCCGATCTCTGGCCCGCCCGGCGGCAGGACGATGAGCGGCAGATGCCGAGGGTGCGCCTGTGCGGGCGGCAAGAACAGCCGCGCGTGGATTTCCCGTCCGTTGCGGGTGCGATAATCGAGGAATTCCGCGGTGCCGAGCTGCACGTGGGCAAGCAGCGGATAGGCACGGCCGATCACCATCGCCCGGTGCGCCTGGAAGTCGGTGAGGTAATAGGTGGGCGGGCGAACCGGGCTGCGCTCTTTAATCAGCGCCTCCTCGCCGTTTCGTGTCGCGTCGTACACTCTCACCGGGCGGTTGCCAAACGCCTGTGCTACGGACTCGTAGCGAGCGTGAGCGGCGGCATTCAGCCAGCGGAATTGCATCCGGCCGCCGCCGAGCGTGACTCCGACCAGCCGGCCGGACCGGCTGACCTCGGCAGACACCACGGGCCGTCTTACCCCGGGCAACAGCCTCTCGGGTGCTGCGCCGTCGAGCGGTATGCGCCACAGATGCTCCACCCCGTCGCCTGCCGGCATGATCGCGAGAATTGCCTTGCCGCCGCGCGTGATGCTCGGGAGCCATGGGGCTACGCCGTCGGTACGCTGGTAGATCGACACCCAGCGCGACCCACGCCGCGCCTGCAGCATGAAGCGATGATGGCGCGGATGATATTGCTCGCGGGCCACCGGCTTGCCGTCGGGGTTCACCACCCACCCGGTGGTGAACGCATTACCGTAGCCGATCACCTCATCATCACCGGTGTACGGATCGACGGCGAACAGATTACCCATCCAGCCGGAATCGCGCTGCGCATCGTGGATGAGGTGCCCGATGCTCGACCGGTATGCGTTGAGCGACCATTCATACGTGAACATGATTACGCTGTGGGGCCGACGCGGATTGACGCGCAGCAGCTCGGCGGCATCGACGTATTGCCGGCCGTTGCCGGCCATCAGCAGCAAATGGATCTGTCCGGTCGTGATATTCAACGCCAGTGTCCGCGCGATGATGTAGCGCGCGGTGTTCTCACCGATCTGCGGTTGGACAGTCATCTCAATTGACACCAACAGCATGTCGGAACCGTCCCAACGCAAATCCCACGGTCGCATCCGCGGATCGACGTGAAAGACCCGCTGTACGCGATGCGCGGCATAGTCGTAGACCACGACGCTGCTCTGCGAGCCCTGGCGCTGGATCCAGGCAAGCATCCGTCCGCTGTGGCTAAGCGCGACGCCACTCACCTGAGGCAACGCCCCGAACACCGCCGCCAAGTGGGCCGGCGGCGAACCCGTCCTGGCAAACGCCGGGCAGCCGACCGCGACCCACGCGGTCAACATGACACCTGCCGCCATCTTGCGCACTCATCCTCCCCGCGTGCTGGCGCACGTCTGTGTTTGTTCATCGCGCCGCACCGGCGGCGCGTCCTCAACTGTCGCGCCGCAGCGCTATTTCTCCAGAATCGCGGTGACGCCCATCCCGCCGGCCGTGCACACCGAGACCAGGCCGCGCCGGGCGGCGGGATTCGTGGCAAGGAGCTTTGCCAATGTCGCGACGATGCGCGTGCCGGTGGCCGCGAACGGATGGCCGATGGCGATGCTGCCGCCCTTGACGTTCAGCCGCTCCCGCTCGATCGACCCGAGCGGGGCGTCGAGCCCGAGTGTCTCGCGGCAGAACTCGGCCGATTCCCAGGCCGCGAGGGTGCACAGCACCTGCGCCGCGAACGCCTCGTGAATTTCGTAGTAATCGAATTCCTGCAGTGTCAGGCTCGCATCGCGCAGCATGGCCGGGACCGCGTACGCCGGCGCCATCAACAGGCCCTCCCGGCCGCCCGCAAAATCCACCGCCCACACCTTGCCGTAGGCGAGGTAGGCGAGCACGGGCAGCTTGCGCCGCTCGGCCCACGGCTCGGAGGCGAGCAGCACCGCGCTCGCCCCGTCGGTGAGCGGGGTGCTGTTGCCCGCGGTGAGCGTTCCGTCGCGCGGATCGAAGCTCGCGCGCAGCTTTGCGAGCTTCTCGACCGAGGTGTCCGGCCGCACGTTGTTGTCGCTCGAGAGCCCGAGATACGGCACCACCAGATCGTCGTAGAACCCCTCACGCCAGGCCGCCGCGGCCCGCATGTGGCTTTGATACGCCAGTTCGTCCTGCGCCTCGCGCGCGATGCGCCAGCGCTGCACCATCAGCTCGGTGCTCTGGCCCATCGAGAGGCCCGTGCGCGGCTCGACCACCTGCGGGAACACCGGCCTGAAATGCTTCGGCCGCAAGCCGAGCCAGGGCGCGAGTCGCTGCCCGAGGCTCCTGCCGCGATAGCTCGCGAGCAGCAGCCGCTGATAGGCGCGCGGATAGACCACGGGCGGGTCGCTGATGGTGTCGACGCCCGCGGCGATGCCGGCCTCGATCTGCCCGAGCGCGATCTTGTTGCCGATGGCGATCGCCGCCTCGAGGCTCGTGCCGCAGGCACGCTGCAGGTCGAGCCCGGGCGTGTGCGGATCGAGCCCCGTCGAGAGCAGACTCTCGCGCGTGAGGTTGTAGTCCCTGGAGTGTTTGATGACCGCGCCGGCGGCCACGTCGCCGAGCCGCACGCCGTCGAGCCCGAAGCGCTCCACCAGCGCGCGCAGCGCCGCCGTGAGCATCTCCGGATTGCCCACGGATGCGTAGGCGGTATGGGACCTGGCGAACGGAATGCGCACGCCCCCCACGATCGCGACGCGCCGTACGGCTGAGCCGACGAGCATGAACCCCTCCCGCGGGACGCGTCGCGTCCCGATCCGCCCGCTAGGCTATCATGGGCCGCACGCGAGGCGTCAAACAGTGCCCGGCGCGCCGGGGCGGACCGCTTTCACGGCCGCGCCCTGCGCGATATGCTGTTGAGTTCAGGCACGGCCCGCATGAAGAAAGGCTGAACATCCTATGGGCGAATTCACCACTCTCATGGCCCGCGACGGGCATCAGTTCCAGGCCTATCTGGCGGCGCCGCCGGCCAAGGCGCGCGGCGGCGTGGTGGTGATCCAGGAGATCTTCGGGGTCAATGCGCACATCCGGGCCGTCACGGACGGTTTCGCTGCGGACGGCTACACGGCGATCGCGCCGTGCATGTTCGACCGCATCCGCCGCGGCATCGAGCTCGGCTACAGCGCCGCCGAGGTCGACGAGGGGCGCGGCTACATGCAGGAGCTCAAGCCGGAGCAGACGCTGAAGGACCTGGCCGCGGCGATCGCCGTGATCAAGCACGCCGGACGCCTCGCCACGGTGGGCTACTGCTGGGGCGGCGCGCAGTCCTACCGCGCCGCGTGTCTGCTGCCCATCGACTGCGCAGTGGTGTATTACGGCAAGGCGCAGGATGCCGGCGGGCCGCCGCGCTGCCCGGTGCTGTATCACTTCGGCAGCGAGGACAAGAGCATTCCGCTCGCGGACGTGGCACGCATGCGCGCGCTGCACCCGAACGGCATTTTTCATATTTACGAGGGTGCCGGGCACGGATTCAACTGCGATCTGCGGCCCTCGTACGACGCGGCAGCGGCGGCGCTCGCGCGCCGCCGCACGCTGGAGTTCCTCGAGCAGCACCTGCGCGGGGATGACCGCCCGGGGCAGGCAGCGGCCTTCTGAGCGCCCGGCGGCGGCCGTTCGGCCGTCGCGGGTAGGGATTTGCCGCAGCCCCACTGGCTGCGGCCGGTTTTGCTGCGGTATCTTGCGGATCATGCGGATCATGCGCTATCACAGTTCACCGGAATTCCACCGCGACACGGCCGAGCGCATCGGCATTCTCGCGGTCAACTTCGGCACGCCCGACTCGCCGGCGCCGCGCGACGTGCGGCGCTTTCTGGCGCGGATGCTCGGCGATCCGCGGGTGGTGGAGCTGCCGCGCCTGCTGTGGCTGCCGATCCTCTACGGGTTCATCCTGCCGCTGCGCCCGGGGCGGATCGCGCCGAAATACCGCAAGATCTGGTCGGCGCAGGGCTCGCCGCTGCGCGAGGCGTCCGACCGCCTGCGCGGGGTGCTCGCCAGCAGCCTCGCGCAGCGCATGATGGCGCCCTTTTCGCTCGAATTCGCCATGCTCTACGGCACCCCGAGCGTGGCCGATTCCCTGCAGCGGCTCAGCGCCTCGGGCGCGCAGCGCATCGTGGTGCTGCCGCTGTTCCCGCAGTACTGCGGCGCCACCACCGGCGCGGTCTATGACCAGGTCAACGCCGAGCTCGCCGGGTGGCGCTGGCTGCCGGAGCTGCGCTTCATCGCCGAGTATCACGATCAGCCGGAGTACATCGAGGCGCTGCGCGAGAGCGTCGCGCAGCACTGGCGCGCGCACGGGCGCACCGGCCACCTGCTCATTTCCTTTCACGGCATCCCGGAGCGCTACTTTCATCAGGGCGATCCGTACTTCTGCAAATGTCAGAAGACCGCCCGGCTGCTCGCCGAGGAGCTGCTGCTGAAGGAAGGCGAGTGGAGCGTCACCTTCCAGTCGCGCTTCGGCCCGAGCGAGTGGCTGCGCCCCTACACCATCGAAACACTCGCCGGCATGCCGGGGCGCGGGATCAAGGATGTGACCGTGATCTGTCCGGGTTTTGCGGTCGACTGCCTGGAAACGCTCGAGGAAATCGATGTGGAGAACCGCGCAGCGTTCATGCGCGCCGGCGGCGAGCGCTTCGAGTACGTGCCGGCGCTCAACGCGCGGCCCGAGCACGCCGCGCTGCTCGCCGGCCAGATCGCGCGTCACTGCCAGGGCTGGACTCAGGTCGAGCTGGGATTGCACGCGGCCGCGCGGCCACGGGACACATCCGTGTAACGTCTCCTCAGGATCCCCGGGGTGCTTTAAGCTAGCCGGGTGATGCTGCGAAACACGCGCGCCCGCTGGGGCGCGCTGTCCCAACTGTTGCACTGGCTGATCGCGGCGCTGATCGCCGCACAGGTCGCGCTCGGGCTGAGCGGCGCCGCGCTGCCGCTCGGCATGGCCAAGCTCGCGACCCTGGCGCGCCACAAGTCCCTCGGCATCACCATCCTGGGGCTGGCGCTGCTGCGCCTCGGCTGGCGCGCAGTGAACCCGACGCCGGCGCTGCCCGGCAACCTCAAGCCTTACGAGCGCCGGCTTGCGCGCCTCACCCATGCAGCGCTCTACGCGCTGCTCATTGCCCTGCCCTTGACCGGCTGGATGATGTCCTCCGCGCGCGGCTTCCCGGTCAGCTGGTTCAACCTGGTGCAGCTGCCCGATCTCGTCTCGCGCAGCATGCCGCTGTATCACATCCTGCTGCGCGTGCACGTGGCGCTCGCGATCACGCTCGGGGCCCTCCTGGCGCTGCACATCGGCGCAGCGATCAAACACCACTTCGTTCTGCGGGATGACACCCTGCGGCGCATGCTGCCCGGCGCGCCGCCCCGCCCCATGGGCGCGCCGCAATCCGCCAAGGAGTGACCGATGACCGCCTCCCGCCTCGTCCGTCTGATCATCCCGTGCCTGGCGCTGCCGGGCATCGCGCTCGCGCATGCTGCCGCGACCGGCCCCGTCTACACGCTGATCGCCGCGCACAGCACGCTGACCTACACCTTCATACAGGCCGGCGCGGCGAATCAGGGGAAATTCAAGGCCTTCACCGCGCGCTTCGACCCCGGCGCCAAGACGCTCACGGTGGTGATCGACATGCGCTCGTTCGACACCGGCGACGCGCAGCGCAACGGCCTCCTCGGGGGCCGGGACTTCTTCGACGTGGCGCAATTTCCGCAGGCGCGCTTCACGTCCACGCAGCTGCGCAGGACGGCGAGCGGCTATGTGGCCACCGGAACGCTGACGCTGCGCGGGGTCACGCGCACCATCGCCGTGCCCTTCACCTGGCGGGTCATCGGCAGCGGCGGGCGCCAGATCGGCTTGCTCGAGGGCACGACCGTGCTCAAGCGGCTCGATTTCGGCGTCGGCCAGGGCCAGTGGCGTGCCACCGAGTGGCTGAGCAACGCCGTCACGGTCCGCTTCGCGCTGCGCATGGCGTCCGCGGCGCGCTGAGCGAGGCTCACGAGGGCTTGGCGCGCAGCTTCGAGGTGCACAGGTCGTAGATCGCGGCCGTGACCACCCGGACCGCATGACACGTGGTGGCCTCGATGCCCTTCAGCGCCGCCTCGCGCAAGGCGGCCGTCAGCAGCGCGACCTGCTCGGCCGGCAGATCGTCCGGCACCTTGGCGGCCACACGCACCACCGGGATCTCCTCCACGATCCGGCGCAGCACCCGATAGACGCAGTCGGCCTTGGCGCGCATGAGCGACTCGTCATCGCCGAACAGCGCGCCGACGGCCGTGAGCCCCTCGCTCCACTCGCTGCGCGCGCGCTGCCAATCGCGTTCGGCGCCGAAAGTCACGTGAATGATCTCGCCCATGAGTGCCGCTCCCGCATTGCCTGTCGCCCGCCGTCTGCGTTGGAATCCGCGCCCACAGTAGGCCGGCGGGCGGCGGCGGCGCCAGGGGACATTTGTGCCCTGAACGTGCAATTTTGCGGGATCCGCGCGCCGATAGTCTTTTCCAATTCAGGTATGAGCCTGGAGCAGGGGGCTGGGGGCTCCTGAGGCGGTGGATCGGGTGGATCGATCGATTGTCTTAGCTGGGCCAAAATCTTACCTCACCAGGGAGGCGCGGGGCAG
>JAKAXA010000004.1 GCA_021816775.1 Pseudomonadota bacterium | reverse complement strand
CACCATCCCGCATGATGATCGATCCACCCCATCCCCAAGACCGACCGCCGTCCTCGGCAGCCCCAGGCTCACACCTCGCTGGAATCACGCCCCCTGCTCCAGGCTCATACCTCGTTGGACAAGACTTAAACTTGTGGCGAGGGCCGCTCACCGGGTAAAATTGACGGCTTCCTCTTAAGGGCACCTGATAAAGTTACTTAGGACCGTTGTGCAATGGCTTTAACCAGCGAGAAAAAGAGCGGGATTCTGGCGCAATTTCAGCGCGCCCCTGCGGATACGGGATCTCCCGAGGTTCAGGTTGCGCTGCTCTCGGAGCGCATCAATGGCCTGGGCGAGCACTTCAGCGCGCACAAGAGCGATCACTCATCGCGGCGCGGGCTGGTGAAGCTCGTCAACCAGCGCCGCAAGCTCCTCGATTATCTCAAGGCGACCAAGCCGCAGACCTACCAGGAGCTCGTCGAGCGCCTGGGGCTTCGCCGCTGACCGAACACCCGAAGGGCCGCACTGTGTGCGGCCCTTCATCGTTTCCGGCCCCGGTGTTTGCCGCTACCTTCTATTCACGAGGACTCGACTTTGAGCGTCAGTAAGTCATTCCAATACGGCTCCCATACGGTCACCCTGGACACCGGCGAGCTGGCCCGCCAGGCCGACGGCGCCGTGCGCGTCGCCATGGGCGACACCGTGGTGCTGGTCACCGTCTGCGCGCAGAAGAGCCCCGCCGCCGGGCGGGATTTTCTGCCCCTCACCGTCAACTACGTCGAGAAGACCTATGCCGCCGGGCGCATTCCGGGCGGATTCTTCAAGCGCGAAGGGCGCCCGAGCGAGAAGGAGACGCTGACCTCGCGTCTGATCGATCGCCCGATCCGACCGCTGTTTCCCGACGGTTTCTTCAACGATGTGCAGGTCGTGGCGACGGTGGTCTCGCTCGATCCGCAGATCGATGCTGACGTTCCCTCGCTCATCGGCGCCTCCGCGGCGCTCGCCCTCTCGGGCATTCCCTTCAACGGCCCGGTCGGCGCGGCGCGCGTGGGCTGGAAGGGCGGGCAGTATCTGCTCAACCCGACCGCCGCGGATCTCACCGAGTCGCAGCTGCACCTGGTGGTCGCGGGCACCGAGAAGGGCGTGCTGATGGTCGAGTCGCAGGCCAAGGGCCTCACCGAAGAGCAGATGCTCGGTGCGGTGGTGTTCGGACACCAGCAGATGCAGACCGCCATTGCCGCCATCCACGAGCTCGCCCGCGAGGCGGGCAAGCCGCGCTGGGACTGGCAGCCGCCGGCCGAGAGCGTGGAGCTCACGAGTGCCGTGGCCGCCAAGGCCCGCGAGGCGCTCGCGCAGGCGTACACCATCACCGAGAAGCAGCAGCGCTATGCGCGCATCGGGCAGATCAAGAGCGAGACCGCTGCGGCGCTCACCGCCGGCGAGGAGCCTCAGTGGAGCGCCGAGCAGGTCGATGCGGCGCTGTTCAAGCTCGAAAGCGATATCGTCCGCCAGCGCATCCTCAACGGCGAGCCGCGCATCGACGGCCGCGATTGCAAGACCGTGCGCCCGATTACCGTCAAGGTCGGCGTGCTGCCGCGCACGCACGGCTCAGCGCTGTTCACGCGCGGTGAGACCCAGGCGCTCGTGGTGACGACGCTCGGCACGACGCGCGATGCGCAGATCATCGACGCCCTCGAGGGCGAACGCCGCGAGCCGTTCATGCTGCACTACAACTTCCCGCCGTTCAGCGTCGGCGAGACCGGCATGATGGGCTCGCCGAAGCGCCGCGAGATCGGCCACGGCAACCTGGCCCGCCGCGGCGTGCACGCGGTGATGCCGGAGATGGACAAATTCCCGTACGTGATCCGCGTCGTCTCGGAGATCCTTGAGTCGAACGGCTCGAGCTCCATGGCGAGCGTGTGCGGCTCCTCGCTGTCGCTGATGGACGCCGGTGTGCCGATCAAGGCTCCGGTGGCGGGCGTCGCCATGGGCCTGGTGCTCGAGGGCGGCCGCTTCAAGGTGCTCACCGACATTCTCGGCGACGAGGATCACCTCGGCGACATGGACTTCAAGGTGGCCGGCACGAAGGACGGGGTGACCGCGCTGCAGATGGACATCAAGGTCGAAGGGGTGACGCCTGAGATCATGAAGGTCGCGCTCGAGCAGGCGCGCGAGGGCCGCCTGCACATTCTCGGCGAGATGAACAAGGTCATCAGCGCCCCGCGCGCCAAGATGTCCGAGTGGGCCCCCTCGATCATCACGCTGAAGATCGACCCGGAGAAGATCCGCGACGTCATCGGCAAGGGCGGCGCGGTGATCCGCCAGATCACCGAGGAGACCGGCACCACCATCGACATCGAGAGCGACGGCACGGTCAAGATCGCCTCGGTCAACGGCACCGCCGGCCGCGAGGCCCAGCGGCGCATCGAGCTGATCACCGCGGACGTCGAGGTCGGGCGCGTGTACGAGGGCAAGGTGGTGCGGCTGATGGACTTCGGCGCGTTCGTCACCATCCTGCCGGGCCGCGACGGCCTGGTGCACATCTCGCAGATCTCCAACGAGCGGGTCGAGCGCGTGAGCGACAAGCTCAAGGAGGGCGATGTCATCCGCGTGAAGGTGCTCGAGATCGACCGTCAGGGGCGTATCCGCCTCTCGATGCGCGACGTCGACGTCGCGTAAGCGCACCGCGGTTCGCTTCGCCGACGGGGCCCGCTCTCGCGAGGGAGCGGGCTCCGTTCGTGTTCAGCCCGCGCGGGCCCGGGGCCCGCTCAGGCGGTGAGCGCGATCTGTCGCACGCCGCGAAACGCCTCGGGCGACCAGTGCTCGAGGGCCCAGGCGAGCACCTCCCTCACGGGTGCGCCTGCGAGGGAGCGCGGGGGCGCCTGGCGCAGCAGGCCGAGCACGCCGAGAAGCTGCTCGCCGCGGCGCTCGGGCGCGAGCGCGAGCGAGCGGCGGGACTTGGCGAGCTTGGCGCCGTCGGGCTCGGTGACCAGCGGCAGGTGGCCGTAGCGCGGCGTCGGCAGGCCGAGCGAGCGCTGCAGGGCGATCTGCCAGCCGGTGCTCTCGATCAGGTCCGCTCCGCGCACCACCGCGGTGATGCCCTGCAGCGCGTCATCGACGACTACCGCCAGCTGATAGGCGAAGACCCCGTCGCGGCGGCGCAGGATCACATCGCCCAGGGTCCCCGGCGCGAAATCGATGCGCCCCTGGAAGGCATCCTCGAAGCCGATGGCGAGCCGCTCATCGATCCGCAGGCGCGTCGCGGTCGAGCCGGGATGCCTCGCCCCGGTGCGGCACGTGCCGGGATAGCGCGCCGGGCCCGCCCCCTCGCTCGAGAGCTCGCGCCGCGAGCAGCTGCACTCGTAGGTCGCCGCGGCCGCGCGCAGCCGCTCGAGCGCGCTCTCATAGTGTGCGGTGCGCCGGCTCTGGTATTCGACCGGTCCGTCCCAGGTGAGGCCGAAGGCCTCGAGGGTGCGCAGCAGGGTGTCGGCGCAGCCGGGAATGCAGCGGGGGTCGAGGTCCTCCAGGCGCACGCGCCACTGGCCGCCGTGGCGGCGCGCTTCGATGAAGCTGCCGGCGGCGGCCAGCAGCGAGCCCAAGTGCAGGGGGCCAGTGGGCGAGGGGGCGAAGCGCCCGATGTAGAGCGCCTCGTCCGCCGGCCGGCTAGCGGTACCGGTCGTCGCGGTCGCCGTACTGTTTCTCGCGCCGCTCGCGCCGCTCCTGGGCCTCGATGCTCAAGGTGGCCACCGGCCGCGCCTCCAGGCGCTTGATGCCGATTTCCTCGCCGGTCTCCAGGCAGTACCCGTACGTGCCGTCCTCGATGCGCTTCAGCGCCTCGTCGATCTTTCGGATCAGCTTGCGCTCGCGGTCGCGGGTGCGCAGCTCCAGGCTGAACTCCTCCTCCTGGGTGGCCCGGTCCGAGGGGTCGGGGAAGTTGGCCGCCTCGTCCTTCATGTGCGAGACGGTGCGGTCCACCTCGACCATCAGGTCGCGCTTCCAGCTGTTGAGGATGTTGCGGAAGTGCTCGAGCTGCTCCTTGCTCATGTACTGCTCGCCGCGCTTGGGGATGTACGGCTGAACGTTGCGCGGGCCTGCGAGCAGGCTCCCCGGCTCGACCGGCTCGACCTCATCGCCGTCGGCGCCGAGCAGGATTCTCGCGCGCGGCGGCGGCGGCGCGGGCGGCACCCGGGCAGCCGGGCTCGGGTGGGCAGGCTCGCGCGCCGCTTCGGCCGGGGCCGCGGCGCTCGCGTGAGCGTGGGTGGATTTCGCGGGCGCGCTCTTGTGCGCGCTCGCCCGGACCGTCTTGCGCGCGGCCGGTCGCTTCGCCGCGGCCGGTTTCTTCGCCGCGGTTTTCGCAGGCGCGGCCTTCTTACCCTTCGCGGATTTGGGCGCGGGTTTCTTGGCCGACATCACACGCTCCTACCCATATGGCTCTTGAGGAACGCGCGATTATACCGGCGCCCTCCGGCCTGTACAGAGTCTCTCGGCTGCCCCCGCCCTCAGGGCAGGCTCACCGGCGGCGGCGCCTGCCAGCCGCTCGCGCGCCGCTCGACGATGACCCGGGTATGGATGCCCCCGCGCACCTTGAAGCGCGCCTCGAGGCGCAGATAGCGCGGCTCGAGCTGGTGGGCGAGCTCATCGGCGATCTCATTGGTGACCGCCTCGTGAAAGACGCCGCGGTCGCGGAACGACCAGATGTAGAGCTTCAGAGACTTCAGCTCCACGCAGCGCTGATCGGGCACGTAGGCGAGCTCGAGCGTGGCGAAGTCCGGCTGGCCGGTGCGCGGGCACAGGCAGGTGAACTCCGGGATCCGCATGCGGATCGTGTAGTCGGCCCGGGGCTGGGGATTGGGGAAGGTCTCGATCCGCTCGGCAGGCTGTGAGGGCATGGCCATTTACTCTACACTAGCGCGCCACGCTGCGGCGGCCATTCAGAAGAGAACGGAAGATCACGTAGATGCGGCTGACCAAGATCAAGCTCGCCGGTTTCAAGTCCTTCGTCGATCCGACCCAAGTCACCTTCCCGAGCAATCTCACCGGCGTGGTGGGCCCCAACGGCTGCGGCAAGTCGAACGTCATCGACGCGGTGCGCTGGGTGATGGGCGAGCTCTCCGCCAAGCACCTGCGCGGGGACAACATGGCCGATGTGATCTTCAACGGCTCCTCGGCCCGCAAACCCGTCGGCACCGCCTCGGTGGAGCTGGTCTTCGACAATTCCGACGGCAAGGTGGGCGGCGCCTACGCGAACTACAATGAGATCGCGCTGAAGCGTCAGGTCGCGCGCGACGGCTCCTCCGGCTACTTCATCAACGGCGCGCGCTGCCGGCGCAAGGACATCACGAACCTCTTTCTCGGCACCGGTCTCGGCTCGCGCAGCTACGCCATCATCGAGCAGGGCACCATCTCGCGCATCATCGAGGCGAAGGCCGAGGACATGCGCGCGTTCGTGGAGGAGGCCGCCGGCATCTCGCGCTACAAGGAGCGGCGGCGCGAGACCGAGAGCCGCATCGGCGAGACGCGCGAGAATCTCGAGCGGCTGCAGGATGTGCGCGAGGAGGTCGAGAAGCAGATCCGCCACCTGCAGCGCCAGGCGGCCACCGCGCGGCGCTACCAGGGCCTGAAGGAGCAGGAGCGTCGCGCGAGCGCCGAGCTGCTCGCGCTGCGCATGCGCGAGCTCGACAGCGGCGCGCAGGTGCACGACAGCGCCACCCGCGCGCGCGAGCTCGAGATGCAGGCAGCCCTTGCCGATCAGCGCGCCGCCGAGGCGGCGATCGAGAGCGCGCGCGAGCGCCACGGCGCCGCCGGGGAGCAGCTCTCGGCGGTGCAGGCCCGCCACTATGAGCTCGGCGCGGAGATCACCCGCCTCGAGGAGTCGATCAAGCACACCCGCCAGCTGCGCGAGCGCCAGCGCGCCGACCTCGAGCAGTCCCGCGCCGGCCTCGCCGCGCTCGCCGCGCACATCGAGCGCGAGGAGCGCGAGCTCGCCGCGGTGCGCGCCGAGCTCGGGCACTTGACGCCTGCCCTCGAGAGCGCCCAGCGCGCCGAGCGCGCCGCGCGGGATGCACTCGAGGCGAGCGAGCGGGAGCTTGCCGCCTGGCAGGAGCGCTGGGAGCAGCTGAACCGCTCGCTCGCGGCGGCCGACGGCGCCGCGCAGGTCGAGCGCGCGCGCATCGAACAGCTCGACAATCAGCTGCGCCGCCTCGGGGCGCAGAGCGAGCGCCTCGCGCTCGAGCGCGAGGCGCTGCAGGCGCACGGGTCGAGCGAGCAGCTCGCGCTGCTCGATGCCCAGGAGAGCGAGGCGCGAGCGGCCCTCGAGACCCTCGCCGAGCGGGTGAGCGCCACGCTCGAGCGCGTCCAGGGGGCGCGCGCCGCGCAGCTGCAGGCCGAACAGGCGCTCGAGGCGGCACGCGAGGCGCGCGAGCGCTCGCGCGAGGAGTGCACTTCGCTCGAGGCCGTGCAGAAGGCTGCGCTCTCGAGCAGCGCCGGGCAGGTGCGTGAGTGGCTCGGGACTTGCGGGCTCTCGGGAGCCGCGCGCCTCGCCGAGCGCATCGACGTCGAGTCCGGCTGGGAGCGGGCGGTCGAGACCGCGCTCGGGGATTATCTCGAGGCGGTGTGCGTCGAGGCGCTCGATGCGCTCGCCGCGCCGCTCGAGTCGCTGCGCGAAGGGCGCCTCATGCTCGTGCAGGAGGCCGGCGGCGCCGGCGCGAGCGGGCCGTCGCTTGCGCAGAAGGTCACGGGCTCTGCGGCCGCCCGCGCGGCGCTCGCGACGGTGCGAACCGCGGAGTCGCTGAGCGAGGCGCTGCGCTCGCGCGCCGCGCTCGCGCCGGGCGAGTCGATCATCACGCGCAACGGCGAGTGGGTCGGGCGCGAGTGGCTGCGCATCAGCCGCGGCGTCGATCCGCATGCGGGCATCATCGAGCGCGAACACCGGCTGAAGAGCCTGCGCACGGCCGTCGATGAGGCCGAGGAGCGCGCTCGCGCCGCCGAGGCGCACCTCGCCGCGGTGCGCGAGGCGCTCGGGCTCGCCGAAGCCGAGCGCGACGGCGCGCAGGCGCAGATTCAGGCCGCGCAGCGCCGTCACGCGGAGCTCACCGCCTCGCTCGAGGCTGCGCGCGCCCGGGCCGAGCAGACGCTCGCGCGCCGCACCCGCATCGACGAGGAGAGCGCCGAGCTTGCGCGCGAGACCGACTCCGCCCGGCAGACCTTGAGCGGTGCGCGCAGCGCGCTCGAGGCGAGCATCGAGCGGCTGGCCGAACTCAACGGTGCGCGCGAGGCGCTCGAGGAGGAGCGTGCCGTGCGCCGCGAGACGCTCGCGGGAGCGCGCGAGCGTGCGCAGGCCGCCCAGCTCGCCGCGCGGGATCTGCTGGTTCGCACCGAGTCGCGCCGCTCCGCCGAGACGGCCGCCGTCACGAGCCTCGCCCGCATGGGCGAGCAGCGCGTGCAGCTCGAGCAGCGGCGCGCGCAGCTCGAGGCGGAGCTCGAGGGCGGCGATGCCCCGGTGCTCGAGCTCGAGTCGCACCTGAACGGCACGCTCGGGCAGCGCCTGACGGTCGAGCGTGAGCTCGCGGCAGCGCGCGCGCTGCTCGAGGAGGCCGACGGTGCGCTGCGCGCGCTCGAGCATCAGCGCACCGAGGCCGAGCAGCGCGTCGCCGGGGCGCGCGAGGCGATGGAGGCTGCGCACCTCGCCGCGCAGGAGAACCGGGTGCGCCGCGAGGCGCTGTTCGAGCAGTTCGCCGCGACGCGGCTCGAGCTGCCCGAGGTGCAGCAGAACCTGCCGGCCGAGGCGAGCGTGCCGGCCTGGGAGGAGCGACTCGCCGAGCTGCGCACCAGCATCGAGACGCTCGGCCAGGTGAACCTCGCCGCGATCGACGAGCTCGCCGAGCAGAGCGAGCGCAAGGACTATCTCGATCGGCAGTTCGCCGACCTCACCAGCGCGCTCGAGACGCTCGAGGAGGCGATGCGCCGCATCGACAAGGAGACGCGCACGCGCTTCGAGGAGACGTTCGAGAAAATCAACGGCGGGTTGAAGGAGAAGTTCCCGCGCCTGTTCGGCGGCGGGCACGCCTATCTCGAGCTCGTCGGCGAGGACGTGCTCAACGCGGGGGTGGCCGTCATGGCGCGCCCGCCCGGCAAGAAGAACAGCTCCATTCACCAGCTCTCCGGCGGCGAGAAGGCGCTCACTGCGGTCGCGCTGGTGTTCTCGATCTTCGACCTCAACCCCGCGCCCTTCTGTCTGCTCGATGAGGTCGATGCGCCGCTCGATGAGCAGAACGTCGGGCGCTTCTGCGACATCGTGCGCGAGATGTCGCAGCGCATCCAGTTCATCTTCATCACCCACAACAAGACCACCATGGAACTGGCCGCGCAGCTGCTCGGCGTGACCATGCACGAGGCGGGCGTCTCGAGGCTCGTCGCCGTGGATGTGGACGAGGCGGTCCGGCTCGCGGCCGTCTGATGCTTCGGGAGGTCACCGTGTCGCAGTTGCGCTGGACACTGCTCATCCTCGGAGGCCTGTTCATCGTGGCGCTCGCGGTGTGGGAGCGGCTGCGCCCGCGCCAGGCGCGCGGACGCGAGCCGAGCGCGGCGCGGCCGAGCGGGGAGCCGGCCCTCGGCGGGCTGCCCGGCGAGACCCCCGAGGCGCCGGCCTCCGACCGCGTCGGCGAGCCGTGGATTGCCGATGAGCCGCTCGAGGCGGCGGTGCCGCCGGAGGAGTCCTGGCGCAATGCCACGCCCGCCGCGCTCGCGGACTTGCCGACGGTGCTGATCGAGGAGCCGCGCGAATCATCGGCGCCGACGGCGCTGCCCGTTCACGCCGCCACCGAGACGACGGATGAATGGGAGGGGCTCGAGGAAGGCGTCGGTGAGGTGAGAATCATCGGTGCCGCGCCGGGCGCGGCCGAGAGCGCCGAGGCGGCCACCCCGCAGCCCGCCACCCCGCAGCCCGCCGCCCCGCAGCCCGCCGCCCCGCAGCCCGCCGCCCCGCAGCCGACCGCCCCGCAGCCGACCGCCCCGCAGTGCGAGCCGCAGCTGCGCGTGGAGTGGCCGCCGGAGTCCGAGCGGCGCATCGTTGCGCTGCGCCTCATCGCCGCGAGTGACCGCTTCCCCGGCCGCACGCTGCGCCTGGCGCTCGCCGCGGAGGGCTTCAGGCTCGGTCGCTTCGACATCTTCCACAAGAGCGATGAGAGCGGGCTCGCCATCGTGAGCGCCGCCTCGCTGACGCGGCCGGGGACCTTCGATCCGGTGGCCATGGATTCGCAACGCTATGCGGGGCTGAATCTCTTCACGGTGCTGCCCGGGCCGATGCCGGCCGCGCAGGCCCTCGAGGCGCTCATCGCCACCGCGGACAATCTCAACGAGCGCCTGCAGGGCGAGGTGCAGGATGAGCGCGGCGAGCGGCTCACCGGCGAGCGCATCGCCGAGCTGCGCGAGGCGCTCGCCGACGGATCGGGCGGGGCGCTGCCGTGAGCCCCGGGGCGCGCGCGCGCATCGCTGCGCTGCGCACCGAGATCGCCCATCACGATTACCGCTATTACGTGCTCGACGATCCGGAGATTCCGGACGCCGAGTACGACAGGCTCATGCAGGAGCTGAAGGCGCTCGAGGCGGCCCATCCCGAGCTCGTCACGCCGGACTCCCCCACGCAGCGCATCGCCGGCGCCCCGAGCGCCGCGTTCGGCGAGGTCGTGCACGAGGTGCCGATGCTCTCGCTCGACAACGCCTTCAGCGACGAGGAGGTGGCGGCGTTCGACCGGCGGGCGCGCGAGCGCCTGGAGCAGGCGGGCCCGCTCGAGTACTGGGCGGAGCCGAAGCTCGACGGGCTCGCGGTGACGGCGATCTACCGCAACGGCCGGCTCGAGCGGGCGGCGACCCGCGGCGATGGCTTCAAGGGCGAGGACGTCACGCCGAACGTGCGCACCATACGGGCCTTCCCGCTGCGCCTGCGCGGCAAGGCGCCGCAGGTGTTGGAAGTGCGCGGCGAGGTGTTCATGCCGCTGAAGAGCTTCGAGCGGCTGAACCGCGAGGCCGAAGCGCGCAGCGAGAAGACTTTCGTCAATCCCCGCAACGCCGCCGCCGGGAGCCTGCGCCAGCTCGACCCGCGCGTCACCGCCGCGCGCCAGTTGCGGATGTACTGCTACGGGCTCGGCACGGTGCGCGGCTGGAGCCCGCCGGGGCGCCAGAGCGAGATGCTCGAGGCGCTCAAGGCATGGGGACTGCCGGTCTGCCCGGACAGCGCGCGGGTGCGCGGCGCAGAGGGCTGCCTGCGCTATTTCCGCGAGATGGGCGAGCGGCGCGCGCAGCTGGCCTATCAGATCGACGGGGTGGTCTACAAGCTCGAGCGGCTGGCCGATCAGGAGCGCCTCGGGTTCGTCTCGCGTGCGCCGCGCTGGGCGCTCGCGCACAAATTCCCGGCCGAGGAGGCCATGACCCGGGTGCGCGCGATCGAGTGGCAGGTGGGGCGCACCGGGGCGGTGACGCCGGTGGCGCGGCTCGAGCCGGTGTTCGTCGGCGGGGTCACGGTGAGCAACGTGACGCTGCACAACTTCGATGAGGTGCAGCGCAAGGACGTGCGGGTCGGCGACACCGTGGTGATCCGGCGCGCCGGGGATGTGATTCCGGAGCTGGTGCGCGTGATCCCGGAGCGCCGGGCGGCGCACGCCGCCCCCGTCGAGCTGCCCAAGCGCTGCCCGGTATGCCACTCGCAGGTGCTCAAGCCCGAGGGCGAGGCGGTCGCGCGCTGCACCGGCGGGTTCAGCTGCCCGGCGCAGCGCCAGGAGTCGATCCGTCATTTCGCGAGCCGCCTGGCCATGGATATCGAGGGGCTCGGGGAGAAGCTGGTCGCGCAGCTCGTCGAGGGGGGGCTGGTGCGCTCTCCGGCCGACCTGTACGGGCTCACCGCCGCGCAGCTCGAGGGCCTCGAGCGCATGGGCGAGAAGTCCGGGGCGAACCTGCTCGAGGCCATCGAGCGCAGCAAGCGCACCACGCTGGCGCGTCTGCTGTATGCCCTGGGCATCCGCGAAGTCGGCGAGGCCACCGCCCTCGCGCTGGCGCGCCACTTCGGCGATCTGGATGCGCTCATCGAGGCGGCGCGCTCCGACCCGGCGCAGATCGAGCAGGTGCCGGACCTCGGGCCGGTGGTGGCCGCCGAGCTGCACGCCTTCTTCGCCGCGCCGGCGCACCGCGAGCTCATCGAGCGGCTGCGCGAGGCGGGGGTCAGCTGGGAGAAGCTCGAGCCGCGCGCCGCGGCGCTGCCGCTTGCCGGCCGCACTTTCGTGCTCACCGGGACGCTGCCCGGCATGACGCGCCACGAGGCGCAGGAAGCCCTCAGTGCGCTCGGGGCCAAGGTGGCCGGGAGCGTCTCGAAGAAGACGAATTACCTCGTGGCGGGCGAGGCGAGCGGCTCGAAGCTCCAGAAGGCGCGCGAGCTCGGCATCCCCATCCTCGATGAGGCGGGTCTGCGCTCGCTGCTCGGCGCCCACCGCCGCTGAGCGGTGCCGCCCCGGACCGGCCGGGGCGGCACCGGGCCGATCAGTTGCCGCTCGGCGGCGCGCCGGCGGCCGGCGCGGCCGGCGCGGCCGGCGCCGGCGGAATGGCCGGCATGCCCGCCGTGGCCTTGGTCTGCAGCTCGCCGGTCTGCGGATTGAGGTACGTCTCGACCTTCGCCTTCTTCACCAGCGTGGTCGTGTAGTCATGGAACTTCTTGTTCTCGACGGCCTGCTTCAGGCGCGCCTTGACCTCCTGGAAGGTCGGCACCTGCAGCGGGCGGGTGCCGAGCAGCTCGATCACGTGCCAGCCGTAGCGGGTGTGCACGGGAGCCTGGGTGATCTGGCCGGGCTTGAGTTTGGCGAGCGCGGCCGAGAAGGACGGGACCATGTGATTGAGCTCGATCCAGCCGAGGTCGCCGCCGTTTTGGGCCGAGCCGGGATCCTGGGAATCCTTCTTCGCGAGCGCCGCGAAGTTGCGGCCGTGGGCGGCGTCGAGCTCGTGGATGATCTGCACGGCCTCGGCCTGGCTCTTCACCAGGATGTGCCGCGCGTGGTACTCGAGCTTCGGCGCCTTGGCCACCTCCTCGTCGTAGATCGACTGCAGCTGCTCGTCGGTCGGGCCGGCGCCTTTGAGGTACTTGTCCGAGAGCGCCTGGTCGAGCACGTTCAGGCGCGTCAGCTCGAGCATCGCCTGGGTGTGCGGCTCCTTGTCGAGACCCTGCTTCACCGCCTCCTGCGCCACGGTCTCGGCGCTGATCAGCTGATCGAGCACCATGGCCCGCTGCTGCGGGGTGAGCTCGCTCGAGGTGTGCCCGCCGGAGAACATCTTGATGTAGGAGTCGTAGAACTGCTGGGTGATCGGCACCCCGTTGACGGTGGCCACCGCCGCCGAGGCGCCGCTGGTCGCGGCCGATTTCGGCTGGCAGGCGGCGAGGCCTAGCACGGTGAGCGCGAGGAGGAGGATCCTGAGGTACTTCATGAGGTTCTCGTTGGTGGTTGAAGGCGTGGGGGCCCGGCCCGGGGGGCCGGTCGGATCAAATCGCGGGCTGCTCCGCGTCCTGCGGCGCGCGCGCGGTGATGTTCAGGGCATGGATCCCCCGGTTCATCAGCGGCTCGAGCGCCTGGTAGACCATTCGGTGCCGCTCGAGCCGGGTGCGCCCGGCGAAGGCCGCCGACACCACTTCCACCTGGTAATGCCCGCCCGAGCGCGCCCCGGCATGGCCGGCATGGCGCGCGCTGTCGTCGCGGACCTCGAGCGCGCTGGGCGCGAGCGAGCGCTCGAGCGCCGCGCGGATCTCACTCACGGTGGCTTTGGGGGTCGGATTCATCCGCACGGGCGGTCGCAGCTTCGGCTCCGGAGTGCGTATCATAACCCACTCGACCGCCGCTCCCCAGGGAGCGTTCGCTGACCCTCTGGAAGGAGGCGGGAGCGCGTGAGCCAGTATCTCGAGCTGCATCCGGTGACGCCGCAGGCGCGACTGATCCGCATCGCCGCCGAGATCGTGCGCGAGGGCGGGATCATCGCCTATCCGACCGACTCGTGCTACGCGCTCGGCTGGCACCTCGGGGACGTGCGCGCGCTCGAGCGGGTGCGGCGCATCCGCCGGGCCGACCGGCATCATCACTTCACGCTGGTCTGCGCTGACCTCGCCCAGGTGGGGCGCTTTGCGCGGCTTGAGACCTGGCAGTTCCGCATGCTGCGCAGCTGCCTGCCGGGCCCCTACACCTTCCTGGTGAAGGCCACCCGCGAGACCCCGCGGCGGCTGCAGAACCCGCGCAAGCGCACCATCGGAGTGCGCATACCGGACCATCCGGTGCCGCTGCTGCTGATGAAGGAGCTCGGCGAGCCGCTGATGAGCAGCACGCTGCTGCTGCCCGATGAGCCGGCGCCGCTCACCTCGGGGCTGGAGATCCAGCAGCGCCTGGAGCACGAGATCGACGCGGTGCTCGACGGAGGGGACTGTGGCGTCGTGCCGACGACGGTGGTGGACCTGTCGGTGAGCCCGCCCTCGGTCGTGCGCGTCGGCCGCGGATCGCTTGCGCCCATCCTCGGGGGCGGCGCCGGACACGGTATACTGAGCGTTTAAGGGCACAAGGCGACGTTTTGATGAGCACTCCCAACCCCGGCGGGCGCGTTCTGTCCGGCATGCGGCCCACGGGCCGGCTGCATCTGGGCAACTACCACGGAGCGCTGCGCAACTGGGTGCGCCTGCAGTACGAGTACGAGTGCTATTTCTTCATCGCCGACTGGCACATGCTCACCACCGGCTATGAGGACACCGCGCAGCTGCCGCAGTTCGTGCACGAGGTGCTGATCGACTGGCTGGCCGCGGGGCTGAACCCGGGCGTGGCGACGCTGTTCGTGCAGTCCCACGTGCCCGAGCACGCCGAGCTGCATCTGCTGCTCTCGATGATCACCCCGCTCGGCTGGCTCGAGCGGGTGCCGAGCTACAAGGACCAGCAGGAGCAGATGAAGGACCGGGATCTGGCCACCTACGGATTCCTCGGCTACCCGCTGCTGCAGAGCGCCGATATTCTCGTCTACCGCGCCCAGCACGTGCCGGTCGGGGAGGACCAGGTGGCGCACGTGGAGCTCACCCGCGAGACCGCGCGCCGCTTCAACCACCTCTACGGGCGGGAGCCTGATTTCGAGGAGAAGGTGGAGCGGGCGATCAAGGCGCTCGGCGGGCGCAACACCACGCTGTACCGGCAGCTGCGGCGCAAATTCCAGGAGAGCGGCGATCACGAGGCGCTCGAGCGCGCCCGTGCGCTGGTGAGCGGGGTCAGCCGCCTGACGGTGGCCGACCGCGACCGGCTGCTCGGGTTTCTCGAGGGCACCGGGGTGAGCATCCTGCCCGAGCCGCAGGCGCTGCTCACCGAAACGCCGAAGGTGCCGGGGCTCGACGGACGCAAGATGTCGAAGTCCTACGGCAACACCATCGAGCTGCGCGAGGACCCCGACGCCGTGACGCGCAAGCTGCGCGCGATGAAGACCGACCCGGCGCGCGCGCGGCGGACCGATCCCGGCGAGCCCGAGCGCTGCCCGGTGTGGGACCTGCACAAGATCTACTCCGGCGAGGACATCCGCAAGTGGGTCGCAGAGGGCTGCCGCTCGGCGGGCATCGGTTGCCTGGAGTGCAAGCAGCCCGTGGTCGACAAGATCGTCGAGGAAGTGACCGGCATGCGCCGCCGCGCGCAGGAATACACCGACAACCCCGAGCTGCTGCGCGACATCGTGGCCGAGGGCGCGGAGAAGGCGCGCGATGCGGCCCGCGAGACCCTCGAGGACGTGCGCCGCGCGATGCATCTGCGCACCGACTGACCGCGCCGATGACCGACCCGAAACCCGAACTGTCGATCGTGGCGAGCGACCCCTGCGCCGAGACGGCGCATCCGGCGGCCCCCGAGCAGGTGGAGATGCCCTTCGCGCTGGTCAACGGCGAGCCGGTGACCGAGCTGCCGCGCGACCTGTACATTCCGCCGCAGGCGCTCGAGGTGTTTCTCGAGGCCTTCGAGGGGCCGCTCGATCTGCTGCTGTACCTGATCCGCCGGCAGAACCTGGACATCCTGGACATTCCGCTCGCCGAGATCACCCGCCAGTACATGCGCTACATCGAGCTGATGCAGGATCTGCAGCTGGAGCTCGCCGGCGAGTACCTGGTGATGGCCGCGACGCTGGCGGAGATCAAATCGCGCATGCTGCTGCCGCGGCCGAAGAGCGCAGGCGAGCAGGTCGAGGAGGATCCGCGGGCGGAGCTGGTGCGCCGGCTGCAGGAGTACGAGCGCTTCAAGCGCGCCGCCGAGGGGATCGATGCGCTGCCGAGGCTCGAGCGCGATCACTTCGCCGCGCTCGCGCAGCTGCGCGAGCGCCAGATGGTGCGCGCGCTGCCGCAGGTGACGCTCAAGGAGATGCTGCTGGCGTTCCAGGAGGTCGTGGTGCGCGCCGAGATGTTCGCGCACCATCACATCCAGCGCGAGGTACTCTCGGTGCGCGAGCGCATGGGCCAGATCCTCACCTTGCTCGAGAGCGGCGGGTTCGTCGAGTTCGTGCGCCTGTTCCGGGCCGAGGAGGGCCGCATGGGCGTGACGGTCACTTTCATGGCCATCCTCGAGCTGGTGCGCGAGGGACTGATCGACATCGTGCAGGCCGAGCCCTACGCGCCGCTGCACGTGCGTCCCGGCAGGCCCGCGCCGCAGCTGCGCGTGGTGGGCGGGCAGGATGTGGAGGACTCGAGCGAGTCCGATGCCGAGGCGGCGCGTGAGAGCGGTGCCTCGGGAGCGAGCGAGACGGAAGAGTATGGCGATGATTGAATCCTACCTGCGGAACGTGATTGAAGCGGCGCTGCTCGCGGCCGGCCGGCCGCTGACGCTCGCGGACCTGCGGGCGCTGTTCGATGAGCTCTCGCGCCCGGACGATGCGGCGCTCGGCGCGGCGCTCGCCGCGCTCGCCAGCGAGTACGCCGAGCGGGGCATCGAGGTGAAGCAGACCGCATCGGGCTGGCGCATCCAGGTGCGCCGCGAGTTCGCCGCCGAGATCTCGCGGCTGTGGCCGGAGCGGCCGGCGCGCTACTCGCGTGCGCTGCTCGAGACGCTGGCGCTGATCGCCTACCGCCAGCCGATCACCCGCGGGGAGATCGAGGACGTGCGCGGCGTGGCGGTCAATCCCAACATCGTGAAGACGCTGCTCGAGCGCAACTGGATCCGCGTGGTCGGCCAGCGCGACGTGCCGGGTCACCCGGAGCTGCTCGGCACCACGCGCGAGTTCCTCGACTACTTCGGCCTGAAGAGCCTGGATGATCTGCCGCCGCTCGCGCAGCTGAAGGCCCTCAGCGAGATGAACCTGCCGCTCGATCTGCCGCAGGGCGCCGCGGCGGCGCAGGGTGCGGCGCTCGATGGGGTCGGCGCCGGCTTCGAGCCCGAGGCGGCGCAGGGCGATGCGGCTGCGCCCGGCACCGACGAGGAGGGCGGCTCGCCCGCCGATGCCTCGGGTGATCCGCCGGCGCAGGCCGAACCGTCCGAGGGGGAAGGGGAGCCGGCTGCTCGGCGGCTGCTCGCCGCCGCCGACGGCGAGGGCGGCTGAGACGCCATGCCCCGTCACCCGCGGCGCCGGTCGGCTCGGGGCGGCGAAGGGCGCTGCGCGCCCGAGCCGCTGGAGCGGCTGCAGAAGATGCTCGCGCGCGCCGGCCTTGCCTCGCGGCGCGAGGCGGAGGACTGGATCCGGGCCGGGCGGCTGACGGTCAACGGCGAGCCGGCAAGCCTCGGCGTGCGCGTCGGGCCGGACGATCAGGTGCGACTCGATGGGCGTCTGGTGCGCCAGCGAGCTGCATCGAGCGGTGAGGCCGCTTTTGTCTACCACCGCTCGAGCGGCGAGCGGCTCGATCAGGTGCCCGAGGATGCGCCCGAGGCTTCCGTGCCTCTGCTGGAGCGCCTGCCACGGCGCGCCGGGCGACGTTTCATCGTGGTGAGTCCCATGCCCCGCATCGACGGGGGGTTGGAGCTGCTGTGCGCGGATGGGGAGTCCGCTGCGCGCCTGCAAAGGCGCGTGCGCCAGTGGGTCAGCGCCTTCAGCGTGCGGGTGCTCGGCGAGCTCACACAGACGCAGCTCGAAGGGATCCTCGGCGGAGCGCTCGACAGCGGGGTGCGCCTGGAGGTGCTCGGCTGCGAGAGTGCCGGCGGCGAGGCCACGAATCGCTGGTACGCGCTGCGCGCGCGCGGCGCGAGCGGCAAGGATGTCCGCCAGCTCTTCGAGCGCCAGGGCGCCCGCGTCAGCCGCGTGCTGCGCACGCAGCTCGGCGCGCTGACGCTCGAACGCTCGCTGCCGCGGGGGCATTTTCGGGCGCTCGCGCCCAATGAGCTCGAGGCACTGCTCGCGCCGCAGGCGCACGAGCCGGCCGGATTACGGCTCCCCGGATGAGGGCTCCTCGGGCGCTCGCGCGCTCAGGCTGCGCACCGGCTGCTCGAGCGGCTCGAGCTCCGCGAGTGGCGCCTCGGCGGGCACGCCGAGCTCGCTGAAGCGCCGCGCCTGCGGCAGCACCTGCCGCTCGAGCGATCCCACGGCAGAGTTGTAGGCGTCGACGGCGGCATCGAGGCGCTGCCCCATGCGCTGCAGATGGGAGATGAAGCTCCCGAGCCGCCGGTGCAGCTCCTGGCCGAGCCCGCGGATGAGCGCGGCGTTGTCGGCCATCGCGCTCTGGCGCCAGCCGTAGGCCACGGTCTTCAAGAGCGCCATCAGGGTCGAGGGCGTGGCGATGATGATGTTCTGCCTGAGCGCCGCCTCGATCAGGTCCGGCCGCTCGGCCAGCGCGGCGGCGAGGAACTGATCGCCGGGCAGGAACAGCACCGCGAACTGCGGGCTGTGCTCGAACTGCGCCCAGTAGGCCTTGGAGGCGAGCTGGCGGATGCGCGCCTCGAGCTGCTGGGCATGGCGGCGCAGTGCGCTCTGGCGCGCCTCATCGCTTGCGGCCTCGAGCGCCTCGAGATAGGCATCGAGCGGGGTCTTCACGTCGATCACCAGGTCGCGCGACTCGGGCATGTGCACCACCAGGTCCGGGCGCAGCGCCCCGTCGGGCCCCTCGAGGTGCGCCTGCTCGGTGAAGTCGCAGTGCTCGCTGAGGCCGGCGAGCTCGACCAGGCGGCGCAGCGTGACCTCGCCCCAGCGGCCACGCACCTCGGGGCGGCGCAGCGCGGTGACGAGGTTGCGCGTCTCGCGCTGCAGCTGGCTCTGGCCGCTCGCGAGGGACTCGATCTGGGTGCGCAGCGCCGTGTACGCCTCGCGCCGCTCGCGCTCGAGCGACTGGACGTGCTCCTCGGTCTTCTCCAGCGCCGAGCGCAGCGGCTGGATCAGCTGGGCAATGGCCGTCTCGCGCTCCTTCAGGCCGCTCTGCGCCAGCGTCTGCTCGCGCCCGAGGGTCTCGCGGGCGACGGCGAGGAACAGCTCGTTGTTGTTCTTCAGCGCCTGCGCGGCGAGGGAGTCGAAGCTCTCGCGCAGGCGCTGCTCGGCCTGCGCAAGAGCGCCGCTGCGCTCGCTCTGCGCGCGCCGCTCGGCCTCGAGCTGCGCGCGGGCGGCCTCGAGCTCGGCGCGCAGCGTTTCGCTTCGCTTCAGCGCGCGCAGCTGACCGAGGAGAAATCCGACCAGCGCCCCGAGAGCGAGCGCCGCGCCGGTCAGGAGTGCGGCTGACATGCGCGCGCCTAGGCCGTGCGCACGAACTGCGCGATGTAGTTGACCGACGGGTCGGCGCAGAGGCGCGCCTCGCCCGTGGGGCCGAGCGCGATGCCTGCGATGGCGCGCGCCGTAAGGCCGGCCTGGCGCGCCCAGCGGGCCATCTCGCTCGGCCGGATGAACCGCTCGTATTCGTGCGTGCCGCGCGGCAGCACCGAGAGCAGGTACTCGGCGCCGACGATCGCCACGAGAAAGGATTTGAGGTTGCGGTTCAGCGTCGAGACGAACACCGAGCCGCCCGGGCGCGTGAGCGCCGCGAGGGTGGCGAGCATGGCGCACGGGTCGGGCACGTGCTCGAGCATCTCCATGCAGCTGACGATGTCGAACGCGCCGGGCTCGCTGGCCGCGAGCGTCTCGGCCGCGGCGATGCGGTAGTCGATCGCAAGCCCGTGCGCGGCGGCGTGCAGCTGCGCGACCTGGATCATGCCGGCGGCAAGATCGATGCCCGTGACGCGCGCGCCGGCGCGCGCGAGCGCCTCCGGGAGCAGGCCGCCGCCGCAGCCGACATCGAGCGCGCGGGCGCCGGCGGTGGCGGCGCGCTCGGTGATGAAGCGCAAGCGCACCGGGTTCAGCTGGTGCAGGGGGCGGAACGGGCCGTGCTCGTCCCAGAAGCGACCGGCGATCTCATCGAACTTGCCGATCTCCCCCTGCTCGAGGTTCGGGGCGTGTCTCGCGCGGCCGTTGTGGTCGGTTGCAGTGGCCATATTTACCTCATCAACGGGTCACATCCCGCCTGACGGCGCTCGCCAGTCGCGGCAACAGCCATTATCGTTCATCCGGCGCCTGCGCGCAGCGCCGGATGCACGCCCCGTGCTAACATTGCGCTTTTGGCAGGTCCCAAAGGCCCGATGTCCGAGATCGCACGCGAAATCTTGTCGGTCAGTCTCGAAGAGGAGATGCGCCAGTCCTATCTCGACTATGCGATGAGCGTCATCGTCGGGCGGGCCCTGCCCGATGTGCGCGACGGCCTGAAGCCCGTGCACCGGCGCGTGCTCTACGCCATGCGCGAGCTCGGCAACGAGTGGAACAAGCCCTACAAGAAGTCCGCGCGCGTCGTCGGTGATGTGATCGGCAAGTACCACCCGCACGGCGATACCGCCGTGTACGACACGATCGTGCGCATGGCGCAGCCGTTCTCCATGCGCTACCTGCTGGTCGACGGGCAGGGCAATTTCGGCTCGGTCGACGGGGATACGCCGGCGGCGATGCGCTACACCGAAGTGCGCATGTCGCGGCTCGCGCACGAGCTGCTCGCGGACATCGAGAAGGAAACGGTCGATTTCACGCCGAACTACGACGAGTCCGAGCTCGAGCCCTCGGTGCTGCCGACGCGCATCCCGAACCTGCTGGTCAACGGCCAGACCGGCATCGCGGTCGGCATGGCGACCAACATCCCGCCGCACAACCTCACCGAGACGGTGAACGCCTGCCTGGCGCTGCTCGATGACCCGCAGCTCACCCTCGCGGCGCTGATGCAGCACGTGCCGGGCCCGGATTTTCCGACCGGCGGGATCATCAACGGGGCGCAGGAGATCGCCACCGCCTACCGCACCGGACGCGGGCGTCTCTCGGTGCGCGCGCGCGTGTCGATCGAGGAGATCGGCCGCGGGGATCGCCAGGCGATCGTCGTCACCGAGCTACCCTACCAGGTCAACAAGGCGCGCCTCATCGAGCGTATCGCGCAGCTGGTGCGTGAGAAGCATCTCGATGGGATCGCCAGCGACGGCCTGCGCGATGAGTCCGATAAGGACGGCATGCGCATCGTCATCGAGCTGAAGCGCGGTGAGATCGCCGAGGTCGTGCTCAACAACCTCTACGCGCAGACGCCCATGGAGACGGTGTTCGGCATCAACATGGTCGCGCTCGAGGACGGGCAGCCGAAGCTGATGTCGCTGAAGGACATGCTCGAGGCGTTCATCCGTCACCGCCGCGAGGTGGTCACGCGGCGCACGGTGTTCGACCTCGCCAAGGCGCGCGAGCGGGCCCACATCCTCGAGGGCCTGGCGGTGGCGCTCGCCAATATCGATGAGGTGATCGCGCTGATCAAGGCGGCCGCCTCGCCGGCCGAGGCGCGCACCGCGCTCACCGTGCGGCCGTGGAGTCCCGGGGCGGTCACGGGGCTGCTCGAGCGCGCCGGGGCGGTCTCGACGCGTCCGGCGGGCGTGGACGGGGGGCTCGAGGCGGCCGGCTACCGGCTCTCCGAGGCCCAGGCCCAGGCCATCCTCGAGATGCGCCTGCACCGGCTGACGGGGCTCGAGCAGGGCAAGATCATCAGCGAATACCAGGAGCTGCTCGCGCGCATCGCCGACCTCAGCGACATCCTCGCCCGCCCCGAGCGCCTCACCGAGGTGATCCGCGCCGAGCTCATCGAGATCCGCGACACGTACGGCGATGCTCGCCGCACCGAGATCAACCGCGATCACCTGAACCTGACCACCGAGGATCTGATCGAGCCGCAGGATGTGGTCGTGACGCTCTCCCACGGCGGCTACGCCAAGTCCCAGCCGCTCTCGGAGTACCAGACACAACGCCGTGGGGGACGGGGCAAGGCGGCCACGGCGGTCAAGGACGAGGATTTCGTGGAGAAACTATTCGTGGCCCATACTCATGACACCGTTCTGTGCTTTTCCAACCGCGGCAAGGTCTACTGGCTGAAGGTCTACGAGCTGCCGCACGCCGGGCGCACTTCCGCCGGCAAACCGATGGTCAACCTGCTGCCGCTCGGGGAGGGCGAGAAGATCAACGCCCTGCTGCCGGTGAAGGAGTATGACGAGCAGCACTTCGTGTTCATGGCGACCAGCCAGGGGACGGTGAAGAAGACCCCGCTCACCGCGTTCTCCCGGCCGCGCGCGAGCGGCATCATCGCGCTCGATCTGCACGAGAACGACCGGCTGGTCGGCGTCGCCCTCACCGACGGGCAGCGCGAGGTCATCCTGGTCTCGAGCGGCGGCAAGGCGATCCGCTTCCACGAGGGCGAGGTGCGCCCCATGGGCCGCGAGGCCGCCGGCGTGCACGGCATCAAGCTCGCCGAGGGACAGGAGCTGATCGCGCTCATCGTCGTCGCCGAGGGCGCGGTGCTCACGGCCTCTGCGGCCGGTTACGGCAAGCGCACCCCGGTCGAGGAGTTCCCGGTCCAGGGGCGCGGCGGCCAGGGCGTCATCGCGCTGCAGACCACCGAGCGCAACGGCGCCACGGTGGCGGCGCTGCAGGTCTCGCCGGGCCAGGAGATCATGCTGATCAGCTCCAACGGCACCCTGGTGCGCACCCCGGTCGATGAGATCTCCGTCCTCGGGCGCAACACCCAGGGCGTGCGCCTGATCCGTCTCGATGACGGGGAGCGCCTGGTCGGCATCGAGCGGATCGAGGCGCTCGAGGGTGGGGAGGACGCCGAGGCTGCCGAGGGCGTCGCAGGCGGGCACAGCGCCGAGGGCGAGCCGACGTCGTAGGGCGGCGCGCGCCCCCGGGCGGTCGAGGGCCGCTCGGGCGGGCGGCGAAGGGACGTTAGCTTGCGATCGGCGCGAAGCGGCGCGGGCGCCCCCGGTGGGGGCTCGCGCGCTCTGCCGGCATACCGAAAAGTTCTGAAGCGCGCCCGGGCAATTGCTACTATCGGTGCCTCCCTGGATTTTGAACAGTTGGCCGGAAGGGCACAGTGCGCGTGTTCAATTTCTCTTCGGGACCCGCGGCGCTGCCGCTGGAGGTCCTCGAGCAGGCCCGCGCGGAACTGACCGACTGGGGCGGCAGCGGCATGTCCGTGATGGAGGTCAGCCATCGCGGCCAGGCGTTCACCGCGCTCGCCGCTGACACCGAGGCGCGCCTGCGCGCGCTGCTGTCGATCCCGAGCGCCTATCGGGTGCTGTTCCTGCAGGGCGGGGCCACCGGGCAGTTCGCGGCCGTGCCGCTGAATCTCGCCCGCCGGGGCGCCGTGGCCGACTACCTCAATACCGGGATGTGGTCCGCCCGAGCGATCGAGGAGGCCGGCCGGCTCGGCGTGGCGGTCAATGTCGCCGCGGACCAGGCGGCCTCGAAGTACACCACCGTGCCGGCGCCGCAGGCGCTGCGCCTCAGCCCGCGGGCCGCCTACGTGCACTACACCCCGAACGAGACCATCGGCGGGGTGGAGTTCCCCTACGTGCCCGACACCGGCACCGTGCCGCTCGTGGCCGACATGTCCTCGACGCTGCTGTCCCGGCCGATCGAGGTCGGCCGCTTCGGGCTGATCTACGCCGGGGCGCAGAAGAACATCGGCCCCTCGGGCCTGTGCGTGGTGATCGTCCATGAGGGGCTGCTCGGGCGTGCGCGCGAGGACACGCCGACGATCCTCGATTACACGCGCATGGCCGCGCACGGCTCGATGCTCAACACGCCGCCGACGTTCGCCTGGTACATCGCCGCCCTGGTGCTCAAGTGGATCGAGCGCCAGGGCGGGCTCAGCGCGATGGCCGCGCGCAACCGCGCCAAGGCCGAGCTGCTCTACGGCCTGATCGACGCCTCGGGCTTGTACCGCAATCCGGTCGAGCGCTCGTGCCGCTCGTGGATGAACGTGCCGTTCACCCTGACACGCCCCGAGCTCGAGTCGCTGTTCCTCAGCGAGGCCGACGCGGCGGGGCTGACGCATCTGCAGGGACACCGCTCGGTCGGCGGCCTGCGCGCGAGTCTCTACAACGCCGTGCCGCACGCGGCGGTCGAGGCGCTGGTCGCGTTCATGCGCGAGTTCGAACGGCGGCACGGCTGAGCGGCGATGCACTTTCGCATCCTGACCCTGAACGACCTGAGCCCCCGCGGCCTCGAGCGCCTGCCGCGCGAGCGCTACGAGGTGGCCGCCGAGCTCGAGCGCCCGCACGCGGTGCTGGTGCGCTCGGCGGACATGCACGATCTGAAGCTGCCCCCCACGGTGCGCGCGGTCGCCCGGGCGGGCGCTGCCGTCGATAACATCCCGGTGGCCGAGTTGAGCCGCCGCGGCATCCCGGTGTTCAACGCCCCCGGGGCCAACGCCAACGCGGTCAAGGAGCTGGTGCTGGCGAGCCTGTTCCTGGCGGCGCGCAACATCTGTCAGGCGTGGGACTTCGCCCGCGCTCTCGGCGGCGATGACCGCGCCATCGAGGCGCAGGTGCGCGAGGGGCGGGTCCAGTATGCCGGGTTCGAGCTCGCCGGGCGCACCCTCGGGGTGGTCGGGCTCGGTGCGGTCGGCGTCGAGGTGGCCAACGCCGCCGAGGCGCTCGGCATGCGTGTGCTCGGCTACGATCCGCAGATCACCGTGCAGCGCGCCTGGCAGCTCTCCTCGGGGGTCGAGCAGGCCCTCTCGCTCGATGACCTGTTCGCCCGCTCGGACATCGTCACGGTGCACGTGCCGCTCAATGAGCAGAACCGCGGCCTGGTCGGGCAGTACCGGGTGAGGCTGCTGCAGAGGGGGGCGGTGCTGCTGAACTTCTCGCGCGCCGGCATCGTCGATGATCCGGCGGTGGTGGCGGCGCTCGATGCGGGTTGGCTGCACGCCTACGTGTGCGACTTCCCGAGCAATCTGCTGAAGAGCCACCCCAAGGTGATCACGCTGCCGCACCTCGGGGCCCTCACCGGGGAGGCCGCCGACAACTGCGCCATCATGGCCGCCGATCAGCTGCGCGATTTCCTGGAAAACGGCAACATCCGAAACAGCGTCAACTTTCCCGAGGCGCAGCTGCCGCGCCAGGCGGGCAGCTCGCGCGTGGCGATCGCCAATCTCAACGTGCCGAACATGGTCGGGCAGATCTCGACGCACCTGGCGGGGGCGGGGCTGAACATCGCGGGGCTGCTGAACGCCTCGCGTGGCGAGTACGCATACACGCTGCTCGATATCGAAGGTAGCCTCAAGCCCGAAGTGCTCGATGCCGTGCGCGCCGTGCGCGGCGTGCTCTGTGCCCACCTCATCTGAAGATGCCGAAGCCGCGAATGGCCCGCAAAAGCCCCCCCAGCCGCCGCAGCGCACCGGCCGCCGAGACGCTCGCGGCGGTGCGCGAGCGCATCGACTCGGTCGACCGCCAGATCCAGCGCCTGCTCAACGAGCGGGCGCGTCTCGCCCAGCGTGTGGGCCTGACCAAGAGCCGTGACGGCGGCAGCGCGCAGTTCTACCGCCCGGAGCGCGAGGCGCAGGTGCTGCGCGCGGTGCGCGAGCGCAACCGCGGCCCGCTGCGCGACGAGGAGGTGGTGCGCCTGTTCCGCGAGATCATGTCCGCATGCCTCGCGCAGCAGGAGCCGCTGAAGGTGGCCTATCTCGGCCCCGAGGCGACCTTCAGCCAGACCGCCGTCCTCACCCACTTCGGGCACTCGGTGCGGGCGCTGCCGCTCGGCTCGATCGATGAGGTGTTTCACGAGGTCGAGTCGGGCGCTGCGGACTTCGGCGTGGTGCCGATCGAGAACTCCACCGAGGGAACGGTCAATCACACCCTCGATCGCTTCCTCGCCTCGCCGCTGAAGATCTGCGGCGAGGTGGAGCTGCGCATCCACCATCACCTGATGGGCAACATGAACGCGCTCGGGCGCATCGTGCGCATCTGCTCGCATCCGCAGTCCCTTGCGCAGTGCCGCCTGTGGCTGCAGGAGCATCTGCCGGAGATCGAGCTGATTGCCGTCTCGAGCAACGGCGAGGCGGCCCGCCGGGCGCGCGATGAGCGCGGCACGGCGGCGATCGCCGGGCAGACGGCCGCCGAGGTGTATGGGCTGAAGGTGCTCGCGGGCCAGATCGAGGATCGCGCCGACAACACCACGCGTTTCCTGGTGCTCGGCCGGAAGCTGCTCGCCCCGAGCGGCCAGGACCGCAGCACGCTGCTGGTGTCGGCCGGGCACACCGATGCCCCGGGGGCGCTGCAGCGGCTGCTCGAGCCGCTCGCGCGCCACCGCGTGAGCATGACGCGCATCGAGTCGCGTCCCTCGCACCGGCGCAAATGGGACTATGTCTTCTTCATCGACATCGACGGGCACGCCGAGGAGCGGCACGTGGCCCGCGCGCTCGCCTCGCTGAAGCGCCGCGCGTCCTTGTTCCGCCTGCTGGGTTCCTATCCGCGGGCAGTGCTGTAGAGTGACCCACATGAGTTCTGCCGACATCAGGCCGCGCTTCCGTGTCACCCCCGGCGGGCGCATCGGCGGGGAGCTGACCGTCCCCGGGGACAAATCCATCTCCCACCGCGCGCTCATGCTCGGCGGCATCGCGGCGGGGCGCACCGACATCAGCGGCTTTCTCGCCGGCGCGGACTGTCTGTCGACCCTGCGCGCGCTCGAGGCCCTCGGGGTGCGTATCGAGCGGCCGGCGCCCGAGCGGGTCGTGGTGCACGGCGCGGGGGCGCAGGCCCTGCGCGGCTCGAGCGCGCCGCTCGAGATGGGCAATGCCGGCACGGCGATGCGCCTGTTCATGGGGCTGCTCGCCCCGCAGCCCTTCGACTCGGTGCTGGTCGGGGATGAGTCGCTGATGCGCCGGCCCATGGAGCGGGTGGCCGCGCCGCTGCGCCAGATGGGCGCGCGGATCGAGACGCGCGAGGGGCGCCCTCCGGTGCACATCCGCGGCACCCCCGCCCTGCACGGCATCGATGTCCGTCTGCCGGTGGCGAGCGCCCAAGTCAAATCGGCGCTGCTGCTCGCCGGGCTCGGCGCGAACGGGCACACGCGCATCACCGAGCCGGCGCCGACTCGCGATCACACCGAGCGGATGCTGGGGGCCTTCGGCGCCACCGTCGAGCGCGAGGGTCTGACCGTGTCCCTCGAGGGCGGACAGGCCCTGCACGGCGCCTCGGTGCGGGTGCCGGCGGACTTCTCCTCGGCGGCGTTCTTCATCGTCGCGGGCCTGCTCGCCGCCGAGCAGGGGCTGCTGCTGCGCAACGTCGGCGTCAACCCCACGCGCACCGGACTGATCGAGATGCTCAGGCGCATGGGCGCGGACATCCGCCTGCGGCCGCACACGCAGGAGGCCGTCGAGCCGACGGCCGACATCGAGGTGCGCAAGAGCCGCCTCAGCGGCATTCACGTGCCGCGCGAGCTGGTGCCGCTGTCGATCGACGAGTTCCCGATCTTCTTCATCGCCGCGGCGCTCGCCGAGGGCGAGACCACGGTGCGCGGCGCCGAGGAGCTGCGCGTGAAGGAGAGCGACCGCCTCGCGGTGATGGCCGAGGGGCTCACCGCGCTCGGGGTGCAGAACCATCTGCTCGATGACGGACTGTGGATCCGCGGCGGCGGCGGCTTCGGCGGCGGGCGCATCGACAGCCACGGCGATCACCGCATCGCCATGGCCTTCGCGATCGCTGGGCTCGCCGCGCGCGAGCCGATCGAGATCCTCGACGTCGCCAACGTGGCGACCTCCTTCCCCGGCTTTCTCGAGCTCGCCCGCTCGGCGGGTCTGGCCATCGAGGCGCAGTGAGCGCGAGTGCGCCCATCGTGACGATCGACGGCCCGAGCGGCTCGGGCAAAGGCACGATCAGCCGCGCCGTGGCCCACCGCGCCGGGTGGCATCTGCTCGACAGCGGGGCGCTTTACCGCCTGGTGGCGCTGGCCGGGGCCGAGCAGAAGCTTGAACTTGACGATGTCGAGGGGCACGCCCGGCTGGCCGCGGCGATGGACGTGCGCTTCGGGACCGAGTTCGACGGGGAGCGGGTGCTGCTCGGGGGTCGGGACGTCACCGAGGCGATCCGCACCGAAGCGATGGGCCAGGGCGCCTCCCGGGTGGCCGCCTGGCCGGCGGTGCGCCACGCGCTGCTGGAGCGCCAGAGGGCCTTCGCCGAGCCCCCCGGGCTGGTGGCCGACGGGCGGGACATGGGCACAGTGGTCTTCCCACAGGCGCCCTTGAAGATCTTTCTCACGGCCAGCCCCGCAGAGCGGGCCCGCAGGCGCTATAACCAGTTGAAACAAAAGGGATCAGGTGCTAGCCTCTCCGCCCTTTCGCGCGAGATTGCCGAGCGTGACGCGCGGGACTCGAGCCGGGCGGTGGCCCCGCTCGTCCCGGCCGCCGACGCGACGGTGATCGATTCGACGGCCCTCAGCATTGAGGCGGTGATCGAACGCGTGATCGAGCTGGGCCGGCGCCGGGCGCTGTGGGCGTAACGCGGCCCTGCCGATGAGGTTTCCGGTTGGTGTGCGGTCAGGGACGCGCATGCCGTTTTTCGCATCTGCCTGGGCCCTACGGACGCGACGGGCGCCAGTTTATAAGCACGGACTCCAATGGACCGTGCGAGTGAAGGTATGACAGAAAGTTTTGCACAGCTGTTCGAGCAGAGTCTCGCCAACCAACGCATCCGCCCCGGGATGATCCTCACCGGCCGGGTCGTTGAGGTCACCCCCGATGTGGTGGTGGTCAACGTCGGCCTGAAGTCCGAGGCCGTCATCCCCGTCGAGCAGTTCAAAGACGAGCACGGCGAGATCGAAGTCAAGGCGGGCGATGACGTCGAGGTGGCTCTCGACTCGGTCGAGGATGGCACCGGCGAGACCCGTCTGTCGCGCGAGAAGGCCAAGCGCGCCCGGACCTGGACCCGTCTCGAGGACGCGTTCAACAAGTCCGAAATCGTCAGCGGCGTGATCACCGGGCGCGTCAAGGGCGGCTTCACGGTGGAAATCGACAACGTGCGGGCGTTCCTGCCGGGCTCCCTGGTCGATGTGCGCCCGGTGCGCGACACCGCCTATCTCGAGGGCAAGCCGCTCGAGTTCAAGGTCATCAAGCTCGATCAGAAGCGCAACAACGTGGTGGTCTCGCGCCGCGCCGTGGTCGAGCAGGAGTTCTCCGCCGAGCGCAGCGCGCTGCTGGAGAACCTGCAGGAAGGGGCGGTCGTGCGCGGCGCGGTGAAGAACCTCACCGATTACGGCGCGTTCGTCGACCTCGGCGGCATCGACGGACTGCTGCACATCACGGACATGGCGTGGAAGCGCGTCAAGCATCCCTCGGAAGTCGTCAAGGTCGGCGATGAGATCGAGGTGCGGATCCTGAAGTTCGATCGCGAGCGCTCGCGCGTCAGCCTCGGCCTCAAGCAGCTCGGGGCCGATCCGTGGGAGAACATAGCGCGGCGCTATCCGCCCAACACCCGCGTGTTCGGCAAGGTCACCAACATCGCCGACTACGGCGCGTTCGTCGAGATCGAGGACGGCGTCGAGGGCCTGGTGCACGTGTCGGAGATGGACTGGACCAACAAGAACGTCAATCCGGCCAAGGTCGTGCACACCGGCGAGGAAGTGGAAGTCATGGTGCTCGATGTCGACGAGGACCGTCGGCGCATCTCCCTGGGCCTGAAGCAGTGCAAGGCCAACCCGTGGAAGGAGTTCGCCGAGAACTACAACCGCGGCGATCACGTGAGCGGGCAGATCAAGTCGATCACCGATTTCGGCATCTTCATCGGCCTCTCGGGCAGCATCGACGGCCTGGTGCACCTGTCGGACATCTCCTGGGACATGCCGGGCGAGGAGGCGGTGCGCAGCTACCAGAAGGGCCAGCAGGTCGAGGCCATGGTGCTGTCGATCGATCCGGAGCGCGAGCGCATCAGCCTCGGCATCAAGCAGCTCGCCAAGGACCCGTTCTCGAGCTACATCGCCGAGAATCCCAAGGGCACGATCGTCAGGGGCGTGGTCAAGGAGGTCGACGCGCGCGGCGCAGTCATCGATCTCGGCAACGGGATCGAGGGGCAGCTGCGCGCCTCCGAGCTCGGCCGCGACCGCATCGAGGATGCGCGCAGCGTGCTGAAGGTCGGCGAGGAGATCGAGGCGAAGTTCACGGGCGTCGACCGCAAGTCGCGCACGATCTCGCTGTCGATCAAGGCCAAGGAGGCGCATGAGGAGGCCGAGGCGGTGCAGAGTTACCGCTCCTCGGAGGCCGCGCCGACCGGCACGAGCCTGGGCGATCTGCTCAAAGAGCATATCGGAGATCGTGGCTAAGTCCTGAACGCCGCCGCTCCTGCTTCATCCGGGGGCGGCGGCGACTCAACTGCGACATGACCAAATCTGAGCTCATCGAAATCATCGCCGCCAAGCAGAAGCATCTGCCGGCCAAGGATGTCGAGCTCGCCCTGAAGCAGATTCTCGAGGTGATGAGCGATGCGCTCGCTCAGGGCGAGCGCATCGAGATCCGCGGCTTCGGCAGCTTCTCGCTGCACTTCCGCCCGCCCCGCCAGGGACGCAATCCCAAGACGGGCGAGGCGGTGGCGCTCTCGGGCAAGCACGTGCCGCATTTCAAGGCGGGCAAGGACCTGCGGGAGCGGGTCAACGAGGGGGCGGATCAGCCCATCCGCGGCTAGTCGCACGCCGCTCACTGCGCTCACCGGCGCATGTTAAATTGCCGGTCGTGATCGCGCTGCCCGCTTATCTGCTCGCGTTGGCCTTCGGCGCCATCGGCCTCGCCGCGTGGCTGCTCGGGCGGCTCACCGCCAATGGCCGCACGGTGCGCCTGCCGCGCGATTACTACGTCGGGCTCGACCATCTCATCAACGATCGTTTCGATCATGCGGTGGAGGTATTTGCGCGCATGGCCGAGGCGGGCGACGCCGCCGAGATCCAATTCGCGCTGGGGAGCTTGTTTCGCCGCCGCGGCGAGGTCGATCGCGCGATCGCGATCCACAGCCGGCTGCGCGAGCAGGGCACGACGGCGCTGCGCGACAAGGCGGCCTTCGCCCTTGCGTTGGATTACTTGAGCGCCGGTCTCATGGACCGCGCCGAGCGGCTGTTCGAGGAGCTCGCCTCCTCGGCCGAGTATCGCGACATCGCGCTCGATCAGCTGCTGCGCATCTACGAGGCGCAGGGCGATTGGAGCAACGCGCTCGAGACGCTGCACGCGCTGCCGGAGCAGGTGCAGAGCGAGCGCGCCCGGGTCGCCGCGCATTACCTGTGCGAGCTCGCCGAGCAGGCGCTCGGCCAGGGCGATGCGCCGCGCGCGCGGGTGCTGCTCGGTCAGGCGATGACGCGCGCGCATGACCTGCCGCGCGCCGAGGTGCTCGCGGCGCGCATCGCCGAGACGGCCGGAGAGCACGCCGAGGCGCTCGAGGGGTATCTGCGAATCATCGAGGCGCATCCGGCCCTCGCGATCGAGATGATTCCGCGCGCGCTCGCGCTCGCCCGCGAGGTCGAGGAGCCCCGCGTGCTCGCGGCGCTGTGGGCGCGGCTGCAGCGCGCCGGACAGACCGCCCCGAGGGAACTCGCGGTGCTGCTCGCGAGCGCGCTGCCGCCGCAGCAGCTGCAGCGGCTCGCCGATTTGCAGGGGCCGCAGGCCGAGGCGGCCGCGGAAGCCTACTCGCTGGCGCTGCTGCTGAAGCGGCTCGGCGATGCCGGCGGGCGCTACCAGTGCGAGGAGTGCGGCCTGCTCAGCGTCGGGTGGTACTGGCGCTGCCCGAAGTGTCGCGCCTGGGACAGCATGCGACCGGCGGCGTTCAAGTGGGAAGTGAGTCCGCCGGAGGCGGCTTTTGCAGAGCGCGCGGGCCCGAGGGAGCGCCCGGCGCGGGACGATCGGCGCGATCTCGGCGGGACCGGGCGCTAAACTAGGTGCATAGACGGCCCGTACGGCCGAGCACAGGTTTCCAGGAGACCATCATGCGGACAGCTCCAAAATCGATCATACGCACGGCCGTATTCCCGGTGGCCGGCCGCGGTACGCGCTTCCTGCCGGCGACCAAGGCGAGCCCCAAGGAGATGCTGCCGGTGGTCGACAAGCCGCTCATCCAGTACGCGGTGGAGGAAGCGCTCGCCGCCGGCGCGACCCGGCTGGTGTTCATCACCGGCGCGGCCAAGCGCGCCATCGAGGATCATTTCGACTCCGACCAGGAGCTCGAGCAGCTGCTCGAGCGTCAGGGCAAGAGCAGCCTGCTCAACCAGATCCGCAGCGTGTTGCCCTCGTACGCCTCCTGCATCTACATCCGCCAGCCCGCGCCTCTGGGGCTCGGGCACGCGGTGCTGTGCGCGCAGCCGGCCGTCGGCGCCGAGCCGTTCTTCGTGCATCTGGCCGATGACCTGATCCGCAGCGATGTGGCGTGCCTGGCGCAGATGGCCGAGGTGTACGAATCGAAGCGCGCGAGCGTGCTCGGCGTGCAGGCCGTGCCGCGCTCGGACACCGACAAGTACGGCATCGTGGCGGTGGAGGCGGACAAGTCGGCGACCAGCCGCGTGCGCAGCATCGTGGAGAAGCCCAAGCCGAACGTGGCCCCCTCGAACCTTGCCGTGGTGGGCCGCTACGTGCTGGCGCCGTCGATCTTCGAGCACCTGGAGAAGCTCGGCCGCGGCGCGGGCGGGGAGATTCAGCTCACCGACGGGATCGCGGCGCTGATGCGCGAGGAGGCGGTCTACGCGTACCGCTTCTCCGGTACCCGCTACGATTGCGGCAGCAAGCTCGGCTACCTGCAAGCCACCGTCGAGTACGCGCTCGGCCATCCCATGCTGGGGAAGGATTTCCGCCGCTATCTGCGCAGTCTGCAGCTCGAGATGGAATCGGGCGCAGCGCCGGCGCGACGGCGCCACACCAACGGTACGGGCGCGCGCCGCCGCACTCAGCGGCCCTCTTCTGCGGCCTGAGCGCGGCGCGCTAGGCCGGCTGGATGGCCGGCGGGTGCGCCGGGGCGCGCGTCACGATGTGCGCCAGCGTGTTGATGTTGTCGACCAGACGGTCGCAGGCGCCGACGAGCTCGCCGGCGAGGCCGCCGCCCCCCGCCGCCAGCTCGCGCGCGAGTTGCCGCTGCGCGGCGCGGATCGGCGGCAGCGCCTGCGGCTCGCGGTGCGCGTCCAGGGCCGCGGCCGCCTCCTCGAGCGCCGCGGCGCTCTCGCGAATGAACGGCTCGAGCGAGGCGCGGATCGAGGGCGATGCCTGGTGCCCGAGGAGCGCCTCGAGAGTCATGATGGTGCGCGCCAGGCGATTGCCGTTGGTGAGCAGCGAGTGCGCCAGCTCTGCGAGCGCCGCGGGCGTGGCGGGCTCGGCGAGCAGGCGCTTGACGGAGGCTTCGGCGTTGACCCGCGCCACACGGGCGGCTTGCCGTCCGTCGCGCCGCTCCCCGGCGCCGCCGGCGGCGAGAGCCGTCAGGTAGTTCGCGTAGGCGAGCAGCATCTGCGCCAATGTCTCACGCGTGCGTCCCTTCTCCCAGGTGGGCCACAGGGCATAGGCGGCGAGTGCCACGGCGCTGCCGGCGACGGTGTCGATGAGCCGGGCGATCACGGTCGGCTCCGGCGCCTCGCCGGCGAAGGCGAGCAGCAGCACCACCAGGCCGGTGAGGCAGGCGATCGCCACACCGTAGTGCACGGTGCCGAAGTAGCGGAACCCCACGCACAAGAGCGCCAGCACCGCCAGGTGCATCCACGCGTTGGCCGGCAGAACATGAACCAGGGCGGTCGTCAGCAGCAGACCGAGCACGGTACCGACGACGCGCAGCAGGCCGTAGCTCAAGGTGCCCGCATAGTCTGCGCGCAGCACGATCGCAACGGTCATCGGCAGCCAGTAACCGTGCTCGACCGGCAGCACCCGGCCGAGCCACAGCGCGAACGAGAAGCACACGGCGCTGCGAACGGCATGGCGGAACGCCGCGGAGGCGGGCGTGAGGTTGGCGGCGAGGATGGCGAGTGGGGACTGCGGACGCAGCGCGCGCGGCAGCTGCAGGTCCTCATCGCTGGGGTGGCGCAGCCCTTGCGTTGCGGCGCGCTCCGCGTTGCGCACCGCGGCGGAAAGCTGGCCCGACAGCGCCTGAAAATGCCGCCACGGACCCTCCGGCAGCGCCGCCTCGTGCTCGCCGGCGCTCCGTTCCGCGCTCTGCAGGCGCTCGAGCGCACCGTGCATGCTCTGCTGCGGGTCTGAGCCGGCCGTCACGGCCGCGGCGATGGCCTCGAGCACTTCAGCGCTCTCGTGCTGCACCAGCGGGGCGATGTGCGGCCCGGGCTCGGCCGATTCCAACGCGGTGAGCTCGAGGCGGGCGCGCTCGGCAAGCTCGAGCATCACGCCGAAGTAATCCATCACCGCGCCGCGTGCTCGGTGCGGGCCGAGCAGCGTATGCTGCAGTTCCGTCATGCCGTCGGTGAGCGCGAGAGCCGCGCCGCTGTCAGGGGCCCCGCCGCGCGCCATCGCGGCGAGCCCCCGGTAAACGGCGGCAAGCGCTTCGCGCTCCGGTCCGTAGCGCTGCAGTGGCCATGCCGCGATCGAGATCAGCGTGAGCAGCAGTCCCCCGGCGGCGACCTCCGCGGTCAATTGCAGGGCGGCCCCGAGAGTGGGGGCCGGCAGGTCGGTGGCGACCACCAGCAGCACCATCGCATTCATGCCCACCCGCGCGATGGCATCGCCGAAGGTCACCAGCAGCGCGCCGGCGAAGCCGACGGCGAGCGCGGCGATGAGCAGCGCGCCCAGGTGGTGATTCAGCGTCAGGCCGAGAAAGGTGGCGATGCCGCCTGCGGCCGAGACCGCAAGCAGGCGCTCGAGGCGCTGCCGGTAGGGGCCCGGCTGATCCGAATACATGGTGGTGAGCGCCCCCACCGACACGGCGATGCCGGCGAGCAGCTGCCCGCTGCTGATGCCCCAAGCGAGCGGTAGAACGACCGCGGCGGTGTTGCGCAGCAGCACGCGCCAGGGAACCTGCGCCGGTTGGGTCGTCAGCAGGACTGACAGAACTCTGGCCCGCAGGCTGTTAGGCGGGGAGCGCATCCTGGTGGGCTCAGGAGACAACAAGGTCCGGTTTGCGTGCGTCAAGGCCCTGCGCTGTGCGCAAGGGAACGCGTGCCGGCGGCGCCACGCATCCCGGCGGCCCGAGCCGCAGGAACACGCGCCGGCAAAGACTCCTCTGGCGCCGGTGCGCGCCTGTCACAATGAAGACAGCCACGGCGTGAGCATAGTCGCCGCGTCCCGACTCGTCGAGTCCGGACGTCTCGCGTCGCAACGGACTGCCCCCAGAGTCGACTCGGTGAGCACCGGGCGGCGGGAATCGGGTGGTTAGGGAAGATGGACCGACACGACCGCACCGCCGCCGGGGCGATTGGCGATCACCAGCCGCCCGCCGTGCGCCTCGATGATCTCGCGGCACAGGGTGAGCCCCAGGCCCGAGCCCGAGGACTGGGTCGAGAAGAACGGCAGCAGCGCATCGCGCAGCGCCTGTTCATCGAGCCCGCTGCCCCGGTCGGCCACCTCGATGCGCACGCCGTCCGCCTGCGCGTGCACGCCGAGCGTGATTTCCTCGGAGGGCGAGCCGGACTCGCGGGCATTCTTGACGAGGTTGATGATCACCTGCTCGAGCTGGCTGGCATCGGCGGAGGTTTCGTGTGCCGGCAGCATCCCCTCGATGCGAAAGCCGAGCGAGGCGGCGAGCGGCGTGAGGAACGGCTCCCGGGTGAGCGGCGCCGGCCGGGGCCGGGAGAGCTTGGCGAAACGCGCATCGCCGTCGATGAACGCGGCCAGATGCGCGGTGCGCTCGCCGATGGTGGCGAACGAGTTGTTGAACTCGTGCGATGACCCGGATGACCGTCTTCCAGACCGCGATCTCCTGCGCGGCGAGCTCGCGCGTCAGGCACTCGAGCAGCCGCAGCCGATGCGGCCGCGCGTTCAGCAGGAACTCCCGCCGGGAGAAGCGGTACACCTCGCTCTCGGGTCCGGCGCCGAGGGTGAAGAGCGTGTCGCTGCCCGCCGCGATCGCCGTGCGCAGCTCGCTCGGCTGCTCGTCGAGCAGCGCGCGCATCTCCAGACCCTCGAGCCGGCGCCCGGCGCGCAGCAGCTGCCGCGCGGCGAGGTTGCCGAACACGATGCGGTCGGCGTCGCTGCTCAAGACGAGCGCGACGGACGTGGTCTGCAGCACCGTATTGAGCAGCAGCTCGCGCGGATACAGATCGAACCGCTCGCGGCGCAGCGGCGCGCCGAGGCCGTTGTAGGCCTCGACCCGTTCGCGCAGCTCGAGCGGCACGGGGGCTGCGATGCTGACGCTGAAATCGCGGTCGCGCAGACTGTCGATCCCGCCGCTCACCGCCGCCGAGGATCTGGCGCCAGGGCCGCGCGGCGCGCTCCGGCAACCTGCTGATCGGCAAGGAGAACCCACTCTGGGGCGCTGTCGCGGCAGCGTCCGGGACTGTCCGTTGGGCGGACAGCGGACACTGCGCGGACCGTGCGCGGCGGACATGAGCGTATGCCGAGATGAATTGGCACTTGGGACCGATCAGGCCTATGCTGTGTGCCTGTCGCGTCGGCAGGCCGTGGGGCCCGCCGATCAAGGGGGGGCACAGTCTTGTGCCGCATTTCGCGCACGGAGCCATTCTTGATTAGGAGGACCCATGGCGACTCGACGTAACGATCCGACCCCTGCGCCCAAAACCGAACCCACCGCCGCCCCCAAGGCGCCCACCCCTCCTGCACGGCAGGCGAAGCCCAAAGCGAATTCTGCGGCAGCCGGCGTGACCGTGGCCGAAGATGTCCGGCGCGCGATGATCGCCGAGGCCGCTTACTTTCACGCCGAGCGGCGCGGCTTCGCGCCGGGCGATGAAGTGCAGGATTGGCTGAAAGCTGAGGCCGAAGTCGACGCGCTGCTCACCGGGGCGGCGCACGGGAATCGGCCACAGTAGCCCTCAACGGCTGAGACACGGGACGCCTCCGGTTGCCGGGGGCGTCTCTGTTGTCGTCAGCCCTGCGCTCCCGACATCGCATCTGCGCAATCGGCCGTTTCGCTGCTCGAGCGAGTCGCGATCGGTGGGGTGAGCTCGTGCCGTCAATCCGATTCGCACGTATGCGCCATGACGTGAGGTCCGCGCGGTAGACACGACGCTCGAATATGCGTCTCCTGTGGCGTTTCTATAACACGCTGTTCTCTGACGTAGAGAGCCAACATGATTCGGCCTAATGAGGGTTGAAAATCGGCCGAAACATGGCAGAAAGTCGCTCTGCCAGAGGCGTGCTCGAGCCGTAGACTGCGCGGGCGGCTTCGGTGAGAGGTGAGTCATGCAGACCGGACAAGAGATTCGCGCGGCGATTTTGCGCCTGACGCTCGCGGAGCGGGCGGGTTTGGCGGATTGGCTGACCTGCTGAGCGAGGGTGCAGCGTCACTGACGGTCGGGGAGGCCCGTGGCTCGTATGCACTGTCTGAGACACATATGTCGCTCGAAGCGTACTGGGCGTTCGAGGCAGCGAGTTCGCAACGGCACGAGTTTCTGAACGGCGCCGTCTATGCGATGTCAGGGGCGAGCGTGGCACATAATCAGGTCACGTTGGGGTTGGCGCAGGCATTGTCGAGGCGGCTGCGTGGAGGGCCGTGTCAGGTGTTTCTCTCGGACCTGAAGCTGCGCCTCGAATTGGGCGAAGATCAGATCATCTACTATCCGGATGTCATGGTCGCCTGCGAGCCTTAGCGCTGGGGCCGTGACTTCATCGTCGATCCCACGCTGGTCGCCGAGGTGCTCTCACCCTCGACGCGGCACATCGATCAGCGCGAGAAGTCGTTGAACTATGAGCGCAGCCTGTCCATCGAGGAGTATCTGATTCTCGCGCAGAGCGAGTGCTGTGCGCTCGTGCATCGTCGCGGGCAGCATTGGCGGGCGCAGCGTCTTGACGGTGCGGATGCCGAACTCGAGTTGCACTCGCTCGGGCTGTCGCTGCGGCTCGGCGAAATCTATGACGGCGTGCGATTCGCGCCGCCGTCGGTGTCCGCAGGGGAGTGACGCGATCCTGGTGCTGCGCTGCAGCCGACTCTCAGTTTAGGACCGTCGAGAGCCGCCGTCGGTAATCGGACACCATCGTCGGGCGGTCCGAGGCGAGCTCGAGCACGGAGAGAAAAGTCTGCCGCGCGGCGCCTTCGTCGTACTGACGATTCCGCTTGATGACCTCGAGGAGCTCATCGAGCGCGTTCTCGAGCTGCCCGTCGGCGATGTAGCGCTGGGCGAGCGCCGAGCGCGCCTTGAGGTCGTTGCCGTTGGCCGTGACCTGCGCGCGCAGCGTGGCCAGATCAGGGAGCGCTGCCGCATCCCGCAGGCTTGCGAGGCGGACCTTGAGCGCCGCGCAGCGCGTATCCGCCTGACCTCGGGCGCCAAGGGCGGCGAGGGCGTGGTCGGCGTCCTGAAGCTGCTCGCGATCGGGCCCGCCGGGCAGGCGGTTCAGCAGCACATCGGCGAGATCGAGCCGCGCCTCGTCGTTTTCGGCATCCGCGCCGATCGCGTTGTGCAGCGCCGCGAGGGCGCCGGCGAAATCGCCCTCGCCAATCAGCTTGTGCGCCCGGCGCCGTTCGGCGTCGGCCGAGCCCGGCAGCAGCCGGTCGAGAAATGCGCGCACCTGGCTCTCCGGCAGCGCGCCGATGAATCCGTCGACGGGCTTGCCGTCTGCGAAGGCGAGCACATACGGAATGCTGCGCACCATGAACTGCTGCGAGAGCTCCGGGCTCTCGTCGGAGTTGACCTTCACCAGCTTGAATCGTCCGCCGTAGGCGTCTTCGAGCCGCTCGAGCACCGGTCCGAGCGCGCGGCACGGCCCGCACCAGGGTGCCCAGAAGTCCACCAGTACGGGCGCCTGGTGCGAGGGCTGGAGGACTTCGCGCTCAAAAGTGCTCAGGTTGACTTCGATCATGATGCATCTCCGTGCTCGCTGGTTCCGTAATCGGGGCATCGGGCGCGGATTTCAACCGCGGGCGCGCCCGCGCGGCCGGTTCCTGGGCCGGTGCGCGCGGCAGCTGCACGACGATGCATCCCTGGCCGGGCACGAAGCGCGCATCGCCGCCGTGGCTGCGCGCCACCTGGCGCACGATCGCGAGCCCGAGACCGGAGCCCGGGGCCTGGGCATTGAGGCGGTGAAAGCGCTCGAACACCGACTCTTCCTGTCCTCGCGGCACTCCCTTGCCCTGGTCGCGCACCTCGATGCTGAGCATCCCGTCGGCCGCCGGGGCGGCGATGACGCGCACGCTGACCGCGCCCTGACCGTGCACCAGGGCGTTGTCGAGGAGATTGCGCACCATGTCCCGCAGGTCATCGGCACGCCCATGGATGCGCACGACGTCCGGCATGTGCACCTCGAGGCGCCGGCTCTGCGCTTCCATCAGCGGCAGCACCTGGGCGGCGGCCTCGCGGATCAGCCGCGAGAGGTTCACGAGCGGTAACTGCCCGTCGCTGCGCTCATAGGAGAGCGATTCCTTGCGGGCGAGATCGACCAGCTGATCGACGAGGCGCCCCATCTGGCTCAATTCGCGCTCGACCGCCGGCCAGTCCGTGCTGCCGGTCAGGCGCGCGCGCTGCAGCCGCAGATTGAGCACGGCGAGGGGCGTGCGCAGCTCGTGGGCCGCATCGGCCGTGAGACGCCGCTCGACGGCATAGGCGCGCGACAGGCGATCGAGCGCGCCGTTGACCGCCTCGACGAGCGGTTGGATCTCCCGCGGCAGGCCTCCCGCCGAGATGCGCAGATCCGGCTGGCGCGGACCGACCCGCGCCGCTTCGCGCGAGGCGCGCTCGATCGGCTGCAGACTCCAGCCGCTGATGAGCCACATCAGACCGAGGGCGAGCACGGCGAAGACGATGAGCACCGAGACGTGTTCGGAGTCTTCCTCGAACAGGCTGTCGACGAGGGTGTCGCGGCTCATGCCCCGGCGTGCCACGACGATGGTGCGTCCGCCGGGGGCACGCGCGGCCACGATCGGCTGCTTGCCCGCGCCGACGCCGATGAACTCCACCGGCCCGACCGAGCCGCGCGCATCGACCGGAATGTAGGGCAGGGGATGGGCGAGGTTGGCCGACCAGGCGAGCGGACGGCGGTCGGCGCCGAACACCGTGAAGGTGAACTGGCGGGAAGGGTCGGCGTAGACGTGCCGCCAGTCGGCCGGCAGGTGTACCTGCACGGCGCCCGCCCGCTCGAAGCGCAGCGCGTCGATGAGCTCGCGGGCCTGGTTCTGCAGCGTGCGCGCATGCAGCCCGGCGATGACGTCGTGTACTTCCAGACGGTAGGAGGCGAAGGAGGCCGCCAGTCCAAGCGCGAACAGCGCGAACATCACCCCCAGCAGGCGCAGGCGCAGGCTGTGCGAGCCGCTCATCGCGCCTCGGCCTCGATCAGACGATAGCCGATGCCCCACTTCGTCTCGATCGAGAGCGCCGCGTGCGCGCTGGAGAGCTTGCGGCGCAGGCGTGAGACGGCCGCCTCGAGCGCGTTGGCGCTGCCGGCGTCCTCGAGTGCGTAGAGCCGATCCTCCAGCCGATCCTTGGTGATCACCTGGCCCGGAACGCGCAGCAGTTCCTCGAGCAGCGCCGCCTCGCGGCGCGTCAGATCGAGCGGCTTGCCGAACGCGACGGCCTCGCGCGTGACGGTGTCGAACGTGACGCCGCCTAGAGTATAGCGGGTCTCGCGGCGGCTGCCGGCGCGGCGCAGGACCGCGCGCAGACGCGCCTCGAGCTCGAGCAGGTTGAAGGGCTTGACGATGTAGTCATCGGCGCCGGAGTTCAGCCCGAGCAGCCGGTCGTCCACGCCGTCGCGCGCCGTGACGATGATGGCCGGCACGTCGGCTTGCGCAGCCCGCAGCGCCGCGAGCAGCTGCATGCCGTCCGTGTCCGGCAGCCCCAGGTCGAGTACCACGGCATCGACGGGCGCGACGTGCGCGGCCGCGAGCGCCCGCTCCCCGCAGTCGACCGCATCGACCGCGAAGCCGCGCTCGCGCAGATGATCGGCGATCATCTCGCGGATGGCCTGGTGATCCTCGACCAGCAATATTCGCATGGCGCTCGCGTCTGCCGCGGGGGATTCGTACCATACATATTATCCGCGCGGGGCCCGCCGGGTGCTCGTCAGGACTTGGTCAGCAATGGCTGGCAATGTGTGCGCGCCGGCCGCGCAGCGGTTCCGGCACCACGGGCATTGGTCTGGAGAAACGGAAGAAAGCGATGTACCGGATTGGCGGTTGTGGCCCCGCTGCGGCCCGACGGACCCGCACCGCAGCCCGCCGCTCGGGGTGGGCGCCTCTCGCCCCGGGGCGGCTGGCGGGCCTCGGCGCCTTGGCCGCCGCGGCGCTGATCGGCGGCTGCGCCACGTACCACGCCCTGCCGCTCGCCCGCGGCCCGAATCTCGCCTCGGGCCTCGCTGGCCTGCGCACCGCGGTGCCGCCGCTGCGGCCGGGCGCGGCCCCGCGGCGCATCGATGTCGCCAGGCCGCTGAAGATCGATGACATCGGCCTGCTCGCGGTGCTCAACGACCCGGCGCTGCGCAGCGAGCCGGGCACCCTGGCCGAGGCCCAGGCGGGCCTGCTGCAGGCCTCCCTGCTGCCGAATCCCTCCGCGGGAGTGGTCTTCGAGCCGCTGCTCGGCGGGGCCGCCGGCATCACGACCTCCTGGACGGCGACCCTCTCGGAAAGCGTCAATGCCATCCTGACGTACCACACGCGGGTGAAGTCGGCGCACTTCGCGCTCGAGCAGGTCAACGCGGACCTGCTCTGGCGGGAGTGGCAGACGGCCCAGCAGGCGCGCGTGCTGGCGCTCGATCTGTACTGGGGCCGGGATGCGATTCGCGCCAGCCGGCACGCGGTGCGGCTGCTCGATGTGGAAGCGCGGGCCACGCGCGCCGCCGCCGCGACCGGCAGTCTCGATCTGACCGCCCTCGCGCCGATCCTCGCGGCCAAGTCGGCGGCCGACCGGACGCTCGCCAACCTGACGCTCGCGCAGCTGCGCGCCTGGCAGGCGCTCGATGCGATGCTCGGACTTGAGCCGACTGTGCGCTTCGCCATCGCGGCACCGGTGCTGCCGCCGATGCCCTCGTCCCTGAAGTCCCTGGTCACGCACCTGCCCGAGCGCCGGCCCGACCTCGTGGCGCTGCGGCTCGGGTATCGCTCCGCGGACGAGAACGTGCGTACCGCGATCATCGGCCAGTTCCCCGCTTTCGTGCTGGGAGGGCAGTGGGACCAGGACAACACCAATGTCCGCAACGGCGGCCCCACCGCGGCGTTCGATCTGCCGATCTTCGACCGCAACCAGGGACAGATTGCCGCTGCGCGCGCCACTCGGCAGGTGCTGCATGCGCAGTATCAGGCGCGGCTGGATGCGGCGGTCGGCACCGTGCGCGGGCTGCGCGCGCAGATCCATCGGCTGAAGCGCGATCTGCGTCAGGCACGGCGCGCCGCGGCCGCGGCCGCCCGCCTGGCCCGCTCGGCACGGCGCGCCTTTGCTCATGGGGACATCGATGAGCGGGCCTTCACCGATTATCTGACCGCCTCGCTTCAGCGGCGGCTCGAAGTCGACACGCTCGAGAGCACCCTGGGGCAGGCGCATATCGCCATGACCGACGAGCTTGGCGTCGGACTGCCGCGGGTCCGCATTGTTCCGGCCGCACCGAAGTGAAGAGGACAACATGAGCCGCCGAATGATTGCCTGGATCGTTTCTCTCGCGCTTGCCGTTGCCGTGCTGCCGCGGCCGGCCCTGGCGGCGGGAGCGTCGGCGCCCACGGTACTTGCGACATTGACGCCGCTGCGCCAGGGGAGCCTGCCGCACGTGGTGATCGTCTACGGGACGGTGCAACCGAGCAACACCGGCGGCCGGGCCCTGATGGCCGCCGAGTCCGGCGTCGTCGGGACCGTGTACGTGCGGGTCGGCGAGCGCGTTCGTGCCGGTGCGCCGCTCATCGAGGTCCTGCCGAGCCCGCAATCGGGCGCCGCCTACCATCAGGCGCTCTCGGCGCTGAAAGTGGCGCGGGCGCTGCTCAGCAGCACGCGCAAGCTGTATGGCCTGCACCTGGCGACGAACCAGCAGCTTGTGGCAGCGGAAAAATCCGAACGGGATGCCGAGGAGAGCCTCGCGGCCCTGCGGGCCGCCGGCGCCGGCGGCCCCGATGTGCTGCGCTCGCCGTTTGCGGCGGTGGTCACGGCGCTCACCGCCGAGACGGGCAGCATCGTAAGTCAGGGCTCGCCGCTCGCCACGCTCGCCTCGCCCGATCGGCTGGTGCTCGCCGCCGGGGTCGTGCCGGGGCAGGCGCTGAGCATAGCCGTGGGCAATCCGGCCGTCATCGAGGCGACCGGTTCCGATCAATGGGTGAGCGGGAGCGTCGCGATGCGCGGGGCGGCGAGTGCGCCGAATTCGGGACTCGTGCCCGTGCAGATCGCACTGCCGGCCGGAAAATTCATGCCGGGCGAGGTCGCCAAGGCGCGCATCACCACCGCCGAGGTGCACGGCTTTCTCGTGCCGCATGCGGCGCTCCTGGTCAATGACCGGGGAGCGCCCTACGTGGTGCAGGCCGTCAACGGCATTGCGCAAAAGGTGCCGGTGCGCGTGCTGGATGAGTATGCCGATCAGGACATCATCGCCGGGGCGCTCGATCCAAACGCTCCGGTGGTGCTCGCCGGCGATTACCAGCTCGAGAACGGCATGCATATCCGGGTCGCCAACCCCGGCGCAGTGGGGACGGCGCAGTGAGTTTTGCCGATTGGGTCGAGCGGCATCGGCGCTCGCTCCTCACCATCGCCTTCGCGCTCGCGCTCGCGGGCGTGTACGCGGCGATCTCGCTGCCCGTGGGCCTGTTCCCGGTCACGAGTTTTCCGCGCATCCGCATCGAGGTGAGCACCGGCAGCATGCCGGCGCGGCAGATGCTGATCGACGTGACCGAGCCGCTCGAGCAGGTCACGCGCGCCATCCCGGGGGCCGAGGACGTCAGTTCGACGACCTCGCGCGGCGCGGCGCAGATCTACGTGGATTTCCCCTGGGGCTCGAACATGACGCAGGCGTTGCTGGCGGTCGATGCCGCCCTCGCCCAGGAGCTGCCGACGCTGCCGAAGGGCACCAGCTACGTCGTCATTCAGATGAGCCCGACGATCATCATGCCGTTCGTCTCCTACGCGCTCATCTCCAGGACCGTGCCGCCGACGGCGCTGCGCCAGCTCGCCCTCTATCAGATCACCCCGCTGCTCACCGGCATCCCCGGCGTGCGCCGGGTCGGGGTGCTCGGCGGCCAGACGCCCGAAGTGCAGGTGTCGGTCGATGAGGAGAAGCTGCGCGCCTACGGGCTGACGCTCGCCCAGGTGTCGCAGGCGCTTGCCCAGACCAACGTCGTGCACGCGGTCGGGCGGCTCGAGGACAACGACCTCCTGTATCTGACGATCAACGACAACGCCTTCACTTCCCTGAGCTCGGTGCGCCGGGTGGCGCTGCCGACCGCCTCGGGCGGCATCGTGCGGCTCGGAGACATCGCCAAGATCAGCATGGGGACGGTGCCGCAGTGGCTGCTCGTCGATGACAACGGCAAGCCGGCGGTCACCTTCGATGTGTATCAGCAGGACACCGCCGACTCGATCACGCTGGCGCGCGAGGTCAAGCAGCGCCTGGCGTCGTTCATGAAGACGCAGCCGAAGTCGATTCACCTCTACAAGTGGTACGACCAGACCCAGATGGTCGGCTCCTCGATCGCCGCGCTCGAGGAGGCGATCCTGATCGGGCTGGTGTTCGCCGCTCTGGTGCTGCTGGCGTTCCTGCGCAACTGGCGGGTCACCCTGGTGGCGATGATGGTGGTGCCGCTGTCGGTGCTGATCACGGTGCTGCTGCTGTCGCTGCTCGGCATGACCTTCAACATCATGACCTTGGGCGGCATCGCCGCGGCGATCGGGCTGCTCATCGATGATGTCATCGTCATGATCGAGCACATCGCCCGGCGCGCCGGCGTGCCGGGGCTCGAGAACCCCCGCCAGAGCGTGCTCGCCGCGGCGCGCGAGTTCCTGGCGCCGCTGCTCGGCTCGAGCCTGGCCACCATCATCATCTTCATCCCGCTCGCCTTCCTCTCGGGCATCACCGGCGCGTTCTTCAAGTTCCTCTCCCTGACGATGGCCTCGGCGCTGATCATCTCGCTGATCCTCAGCGCCTTCGCCGTGCCGCTGCTGGCGCGCGGCCTGATCGACTTCAAGACCTTCCACGACCCTTCCCACGGGAAGGAGACTCGCCTCAAGCGCATCCACGGGCGCACGCTCGGCAGGCTGTTCGATCGGCCGGTGCTGCTGGTGCCGGCGCTGCTCGCGCTCGTGCTCATCGGCTACATCGCCTACCGCAACGTCGGCAGCGGGTTCCTGCCGCGCATGGATGAGGGCGGGTTCGTGCTCGATTATCAGGCTGCGCCCGGCACGTCGCTGACGGAGACCAACCGGGAGCTCGAGCAGATCGAGGGCATTCTGCACAGGGATCCCTACGTCTACACGTACTCGCGCCGCACCGGCGCCGGTCTCGGGGGCGATCTCAACGAGGCCTATCAGGGCGATTTCTTCGTGCGGCTCATTCCGGCGGCCAAGCGCCCGGACATCTGGTCGGTGATGGACGAGATCACCCGGAAGGTGACGCGCGATGTCCCCGGCATCCAGTTCGATACCCACCAGCTGATGAGCGACATGATCGGCGACATGGTCGGGCGGCGCCAGCCGGTGGTGATCTCCTTGAGCGCCAAGAATCCAGCCCTGCTCGGCTCGGTCGCGGTGCGCGTCGCCAATGCGATCCGCAAGGTCCCCGGCATCGAGCCGGCCTCGGTCAACGACGGTGTGGTGCCGGCCGGCGATGCGCTCAACATCCACGTCAACCCGGCGGCGGCGGCCATGGAGGGGCTCACCGTTGCGGATGTGGAGAATCAGGTCTATCACTACCTGCACGGCGCGGTGGTGACCCGCTATCTCGGCACCGTGCAGGACATCGGCGTGCGGCTGTGGCTGAGCCCGCCGGAGCGGCACATCTATCGCAGCCAGCTCGGCGATCTGCCGATCCGCGCGGCGAACGGCCGGGTGCTGCGGCTCGCGACGGTCGCGAAAGTGGAATTCGTGGCCGGTCAGCCGGAGCTCACCCGCGACAATCTTGCGCAGATCGTGGCGGTGACCGCGCAGACCGGCGGCGGCTACGCCCTGAGCACGACCATATCCGGTGTCAAGGCGGTGCTCGCCCAGCCGGGTCTGCTGCCCCCGGGGGTGATGTACACCTTGGGCGGTCAGTACAAGCAGGAGCAGCTCGCCGTGCACGGGATGCTCCGCGTGTTCGGCGCGGCGCTGGTGGCGGAGCTGATCCTGCTGCTGTTCCTCTATGAGCGGTTCGTGATTCCGGTCGTCATCATGCTGAGCTCGCTCATCTCCACCGGCGCGGTGTTCATCGGCCTGTGGGTGACCGGGGTCGAGCTCAACATCACCGCCATGATGGGCATGGTGATGATCGTTGGCATCTCCACGGAGATGGCGATCTTCTACGTGTCCGAATACCAGATGCTCGCGAACACCCTGCCGCGCCGTCAGGCGCTCTATGAGGCGGCGCTGAATCGGCTGCGGCCGATCACCATGAGCACGCTGGCGATGATCCTTGCCCTGGTGCCGCTCGGGGCGGCGATCAGCGGCTCGGGGGACCAGATGCTCCAGCCGCTGGCAATCGCGATCATCGCCGGCGCGATCGTGCAGCTGCCGCTGGTGCTGGTGGTGATGCCCGTGGTCCTGTGGCTCACCGAGCGCTTCGAGCGCGCGCCGGCCTGAGCCGGGCGGCTCAGCTCAACGCGACCCACCGATCGGCGCGGCGCCGCGCGCGTCCATCCGCTTCGAGCTTCAGCAGGTGCGCAAGCAGTGAGCGCGCGGCGAGCGCGTGCAGCGTTTCCGGTACGTCGTCGTAAGCGCGCTCGAGGAGCGCATCGAGTGCCGCCGGCTCCTCCTGCGTGCTCAGGGCCGCGTACACCCGTGACTCGCGGCTCAAGCGGTGGGCGATGAGCGCGGACAAGGCCTCGTGCGGGTGGGCAATGATCGTGCCGTGGCCGGGAGCGAGCGCCGCGAGGTCCTCGGTGAGCAGCCGCCGCAGCGAGGCGAGATAGGCGCTCATGTCACCGTCGGGCGGATCGATCACCACGGTCGAGCCCTGGATGATGTGATCCCCGGTGAACAACAGCCGCTCGGGCTCGAGCAGATAGCAAAGATGGTTGGAGGCGTGGCCCGGCGTGTGATACACGCGCAGCGTGGTGTGCGCCCCAAGCTGCAGCGTGTCCCCATCGGACAGCTCACGGTCGGGCACGAACGTGCCGTCCTGGCCGCGGCGGTGCTTGCTCACGCGCCCCAGGAGCTGCGCGCCCGTGAGCCGCTGCAGCGCTGCGGCGCCCGGGGAGTGATCCGGATGCGTGTGCGTGACCAGGATGTGACGGATCGGTCCGGGGGCGGCGCTCTGCAGGGCGCCGAGGTGAGCCGGGTCGGCCGGTCCCGGATCGATCAGCGCCCACTCACCCGCCTCGCCCACGAGATAACTGTTCGTTCCCGGGCCGGTCATCAGCCCGGCATTGGCGCAGGTCACTCGCCAGAGGCGCTCCGAGAGACGCAGGGCGACACCGGGCCGCACCGGAATGTCCTGCGAATCGACTAAGCGCCTGAGGCTCTCGTGACGCATCGCGGCGGGATGCTACCATGCGTGGGGCGCATCAGGCGGAGCGGGCCATGACGAGTCTTGCGCGGCAGCCGACGGTTTATCTCACGCACGGCGGCGGACCGTGCTTCTGGATGGAATTCCCCGAGCCCATCGGAGCGCATGCCTACGATGGCCTACGCGGCTACCTCGCCGGCCTGCTCGCGAGCCTGCCGGCGCCGCCGCGCGCCATCGTGATGGTTTCGGCGCATTGGGAAGAGGCCGTGCCGACGGTGAGCACCGCGCCGGCCCCGCCGATGCTGTTCGATTACTACGGCTTCCCGCCGCAGACCTATCAGTTGAGCTATCCGGCCCCTGGCGCGCCGCAGCTCGCCGAGCGCGTGCGCGGACTTCTCGAGGCGGCCGGCATCGCCTCGGCCGCCAATGCCGAGCGCGGCTTCGATCATGGGGTGTTCGTGCCCATGCTCATCATCGATCCGCCGGCGCGCATCCCCGTGGTCATGCTCTCGCTCGGCGCCGACCTGGATCCGGCGCATCATCTGGCCATCGGCGCGGCGCTCTCGCCGCTGCGCAACGAGCAGGTGCTGCTCATCGGCAGCGGCAGCAGCTACCACAACCTGCGCCGGGTGTTCGACGGCGCAGAGGACGGTTCGGGTGCGTTCGACGAGTGGCTGAATGCGACGGTCGCGACGGCCGATACGGCCGAACGCCGCTCGCGGCTGATCGACTGGCGCTCGGCGCCGAACGCTCGCGCCTGTCACCCGCGCGCCGAGCACCTCATCCCGCTGATGGTCGCCGCGGGGGCGGCCGGGGAGGACCCGGGCCGCGCCACATTCCGCGGCCGCATCGGCGGGAAGGCCTATTCCTGCTTCAGCTTCGGGGCCTGAGCGGACTCAGGCGCCGCGGCTTCCCGGCGTGCCGGTCGCGAGCTTGGGATAATCGGTGTATCCGGCGGCACCGCCGGTGTAGAAGTATTCCGGCCGCAGCTCGTTGAGGGGCGCTGCAGCCCGCAGGCGCTCGACCAGATCCGGATTGGCAATGAAGAGCTTGCCGAAGGCGGCCGCGTCGGCCTCGCCGCTCTCGAGCAGCCGCGTGGCGCTCTCGAGCGTGAGCTTCTCGTTCGCGATGTAGACGCCGTTGAACTCGCGCTTCAGCTGCGGGCCGATACGCTCGCCCTCGAGATGCTCGCGCACGCAGACGAACGCGATCCGGCGCCGGGACAGCTCGCGCACCACGTGGCCGAAGGTCGCGGCGCGGTCCGAGTCGCCCATGGAGTGGGCATCTCCCCGCGGGGCGAGGTGTACGCCGAGGCGTCCCGGTCCCCACACTCTGATCACCGCATCGGCCACCTCGAGCAGCAGCCGCGCGCGATTGGCGATGGAGCCGCCGTAATCGTCCTCGCGCCGGTTGGCGCTGTCCTGCAGGAATTGATCGAGCAGATAGCCGTTGGCCCCGTGCAGCTCCACCCCATCGAAGCCGGCCCGCTGGGCGTTCTCGGCGCCGCGGGCAAATGCAGCGATGACCTGCGGAATCTCCTCGCGCGCGAGCGCACGCGGGACTACGTAGGGGGCCTTCGGTTGCACGCGACTGACGTGACCGTCGGGCGCGATGGCGCTCGGAGCCACCGGCAATTGCCCGTCGAGAAGCAGCGGATGCGACACCCGGCCGACGTGCCAGAGCTGAAGGAACATCCGCCCGCCCTCGGCGTGCACCGCGCGTGTGACCTGCCGCCATCCCTCGACCTGCTCGTCGGACCAGATCCCCGGGGTGTCGGCGTAGCCGATGCCCATGGGCGTCACCACCGTGGCCTCTGAAATGATGAGGCCCGCCGAGGCGCGCTGGCGGTAGTACTCGCCCATCAGCGCGTTGGGCACGCGCTCGGCGCCGGCGCGGCTGCGCGTCAGCGGCGCCATCACGATGCGATTGGGCAAGCGCAGCTCGCCAACCTGGATCGGGTCGAACAGTTCAGGCATGGGGTTTGTACGGATCCGCGGTGGAAACCGCGTATTGAAGCACGAGGGGTCAGAGGCCGCAAAATTCATCGTGGAGGACCCCGAGTAGCCGCGTGACGATGCCGGGGGCGAGCGAGTAGTAGACCGTTTGCGACTGGCGTTCGGTGCGCACCATCCCCGCCTTGCGCAGCACCGCGAGGTGCTGCGAGAGGGCGGACTGGCTGAGCGTGACCCGCTCGTTCAATTGGCCGACCGACAGCGGCCGAGGCACCAGATGGCACAGGATCATCAGACGCTGCTCATTGCCGAGCGCGCGCAGGACGCCGGCAGCCTCGCCGCAGTGCGGCTTCATGTCGCGGGCCGCGTGCGCAAGCGCGCCGCCGCCGCGCAGCAGAGCGCCGCGGCTCCTGGGTGCGGATGGTGCACGGGTTCGCATCACCCCGCAAGTGTAAGCCAGTCATGTGTAAATCGCCACTTGCTAAATTAGCGATTGCTAATATACTAAGCGCCACCCTCGATGGCGCGCCGTCCTGGGGCGGTCTTTACGGGAGAATGTCATGTCAATCGATCGGCTCGTCTTTGCCTTCGCGGGCAGTTTCATATTGATCGGTGTGCTGCTGAGCGCTCTGGTGAGCCCCTGGTGGCTGCTCGTGCCCGCGTTCGTCGGCGCGAACATGCTTCAATCGGCCTTCAGCGGCTTCTGTCCGCTCGCCAGAATCCTCAAACGCCTCGGTGTCAGGCCCGGCGCAGCGTTCTGAGCGCAAGGGAGCGCGAAATGAGCCGACGTGGAGTGTTTCTCGCTGCGCTGGCGTGCGCGGCGGCCGGTGGGCTCGCAGCCTGCAGCGCGCCTCACGCGCCGCGGGAGCGCGCGAGCGCCCCGCCGCTCGCCTCGGTGCGCGTCGAGTTCGAGCAAGCCACGGCGCAATGGCGCTTTGACGGCATCGTGCAGGCGGTCGATCGCGCCACGCTGACCGCGCAGACCGCCGGCCGGGTGGCAGCGATCTATCACCATGTGGGTGACTTCGTGCCGGCCGGCGCGCTGCTGATGAGGCTGCACGCCACGATCCAGCGCGCAAATCTCGGCCAGGCGCGCGCGGCGTTGCGCGCCGCGCAGGCGCGGGCGAAGGAAGCTCAGACGCGCTATGGGCGAATCCGCGACATGTACGACCAGCAGGTCGTGCCCAAGGCCGATCTCGACCGAGTCACCGCCGAGCGCGACGCCGCCGAAGCGGCACTGAACAGCGCCCGCGCGGCGGTGGCCGGCGCGGCCGAAGGCGTCAATTACACCGAGGTCCGCGCTCCTTACGCGGGCGTCATCACCCGCCGGCGGGTCCAGGTGGGCGAGGCGGTTGCCCCGGGCACAGCGCTGCTCGGCATCGCCTCCCTGCAGTCACTGCGTGTGGTGGCGAGCATCCCCGAATCGCTCGGCAACACGGTGCGGCGCGTCGGCGAGGCCACGATCTACTTCAACGGCCAGGCGATCCGCGCGGCGCGCGTGACCGTTTTCCCAGAGGCATCGGCCGGCTCCAACACGTTCCGGGTGCATCTGGCGCTCGCCGCTGCGGTCGCCGGAATGTACCCGGGCATGGTGGTGCCTGTCGCCTTCGACACCGGCGAGCGCAGGCAGCTGCTGGTGCCGCAGCGCGCGATCGTGCGCCGCAGCGCGGTGACCGCGGTCTATGTGGTGCAGCCGAACGGCAATACTCTGCTGCAGCAGGTGCGCCTCGGGGAGCCGCGGGGTGATCGGATCGAGGTTCTCTCGGGCCTCACGCCGGGAGAGCGGGTGGCGCTCGATCCACTTGCGGCCATGCGCCGGCTCGAGCCGTTCCCGGTGCTGACCGGGAGCGCGCAGTGAGCACGGAGCTCGGTTTCAGCGGGCGGCTCGCCCGGCGATTCCTGCACAATCAGATCACCCCGCTGCTGGCGCTGCTGGCCGTGGGGCTGGGCCTGTTTGCGCTCGCGGTCACCCCGCGCGAGGAAGACCCGCAGATCCACGTCACCTTCGCGAACGTATTCATTCCCTTCCCGGGGGCCTCCTCGCAGCAGGTCGCCAATCAGGTGACCACCCCGATGGAGCAGGTGCTCGGGGAGATCTCGGGCGTCAAGCACATCTATTCCGAGTCCCGGCCGGGGCTCGCGGTCATTTCCGTCCAGTTCGAGGTCGGCCAGCCGCGCAACGCGGCGGTGGTGCGTCTCTACAACGCGATCTATTCGCATCGCGACCTGTGGCCCCCGAGCGCCGGAGTATTACCGCCGCTGATCAAGCCGATGGGCATCAGCGACGTGCCGATCGTCGCACTCACGCTCTGGAGCACCGATCAGCGCTACGGCTCGTACCAGCTCGGCAAGGTGGCGCACGCCATCGAGATTCAGCTGAAGCGCATCCCGGGCACCCGCAAGGTGTCCACCATCGGTGCGCCCGAGAGCATCGTGCGCGTGCGGCTCGAGCCGGGCCGGCTCGCCGCCTACGGACTCTCGGCCGGGGACGTCGCCCGCGCGCTGCAGGCCGCCAATCTCGTCACCCAGGCCGGCAATCTGATCGGCGCCGACCAAGTGGTGCCGGTGCAGGCCGGCACGTTCCTCGCCGGCCGCGACGATGTCGCCAACCTCGCCGTCGGCGTGCACGACGGGCAGCCGGTCTATCTGAGCGACGTCGCGCAGGTATCGGCCGCGCCCGATGCCCCCGACTCGTACGTCTGGTTCGGCACCGGTGAGGGTGCCGCCGTGCGCGCGCTGCCGAAGGTGAGCTATGCCCCGGCGGTGACGATCGCCATCGCCAAGAAGACCGGCACCAACGCAAGCACCATCTCCAATGCGGTGATGCAGCGGCTGCGCGAGCTTGCGGGCACGTACATACCCGCCGGAGTGCACGTCACCGTCACGCGCAACTACGGACACACCGCCGATGAGAAGGCGAAGGAGCTCATCGAGAAGCTCATCGAAGCGACCCTTTCGGTCGTGCTGCTCGTCGTCCTCGCCATGGGGCGGCGCGAGGCGGTGGTGGTCGGCGCGGCGGTCGGGGTCACCCTGATGGCGACGCTGTTCGCCTCGTGGGCGTGGGGCTTCACCATCAACCGGGTGTCGCTGTTCGCGCTGATCTTCTCGATCGGCATCCTGGTCGACGATGCGATCGTGGTCGTGGAGAACGTGCACCGCCACATGCGCCTCGGGGGCGGCACGCTGAGCGACATCATTCCCGTGGCGGTCGATGAGGTCGGCGGACCGACCATCCTCGCGACCTTCACGGTCATCGCGGCGCTCATGCCCATGGCGTTCGTCGGCGGCATGATGGGCCCTTACATGAGCCCCATCCCGATCAACGCCAGCTCCGGGATGTTGATCTCGCTCGGCTTCGCGCTGATGTTCACGCCGTGGCTGTGCCGCAAGCTGCTCGGCAAGAGCCACATCGATCCCATTGAGCACCGCCAGCACCTGCCGCTGCTGCCGCTGTTTCAACGCCTGGTCGGCCCGTTTCTCGCAGGCCCCGCGGGCCAGCGGCGCCGCCGCTGGCTCTACGGCGCCATCGGCGTGGCGATTCTGCTGGCCGTGAGCCTGGTGCTGACCGAGACCGTGGTCCTGAAGATGCTGCCCTTCGACAACCGGTCCGAGTTCCAGGTGGTGGTCAACATGCCGGTGGGCACGACGGTCGAGTCCAGCGCGCACGTGCTCGATGCGCTCGCGCAGGTCATCGCACGGATGCCCGAGGTGAGCGATTACCAGGTCTACGCCGGCACCGCAGGCCCGGTGAACTTCAACGGCCTGGTGCGTCAGTATTATCTGCGCCACGGCCCGCGGCTCGGCGAGATCGACGTGCAGCTCGTGCCGAAGAGTGCGCGCAGCCGTCAGAGCCACGCCATTGCGCTCGCGGTGCGCTCGAAGCTCGCGCCGGTGGCGCGCCGCTACGGAGCGGCAATCTCCGTGGTGGAGATTCCGCCGGGGCCGCCGGTGCAGGCGCCCATTGTCGCCGAGATCTATGGGCCAAGCTACGCCAAGCAGCGGCAGATCGCGCTCGCCGTGCGCAAGGACTTCGAGAATACCCCGGGCATCGTCGACATCGACGACACCGTCGATGCGCCGGCGCCGCGGCTGGTGCTGCACGTCGAACGGCAGAAGGCCGCGCTGCTCGGCGTGTCGCAGGCGGCGATCGCGCGAACGGTGTCGCTTGCGTTGAGCGGCTACGATGCCACCTACGTGCACATCGGTCGGGAGCGCGACCTGATCCCGGTGCGCCTCGAGCTCCCGCCCGCCGATCAGGCGCGCCTCTCGAAGGTGCTGGCGCTGCGCGTCAGCTCCAGCAGCGGCGCGCTCGTGCCGCTGTCGTCCGTCGTGCAGGTGCAGCGGCGCACCTGGGAACAGCCGATCTATCACCGCGACCTCGTGCCCGTCACCTATGTGACCGGCGATATGGCCGGGCGGGTCGACAGCCCCCTCTACGGCATGTTCGAGATCGCCGGGAAGCTGCGCCGGCATCCGCCCGCCGGCGTGAGCGTCGTGCAGCACTACATCACCCAGCCCGCAAATCCCAACGAGTTCGCGATCAAGTGGGGCGGAGAGTGGCAGGTGACCTACGACACCTTCCGCGACATGGGCATCGCCTATTCGGTGGGGCTGGCGCTGATCTACCTCCTGATCGTGGCGCAGTTCGGCTCGTATGTGGTGCCCTTTATTATCATGGCGCCGATTCCGCTCACCGTCATCGGCGTGATGCCGGGGCACGCGCTGTTCGGGGCACAGTTCACCGCGACCTCCATGATCGGCATGATCGCGCTCGCCGGCATCATCGTGCGCAACTCCATCCTGCTCGTTGATTTCATCGACGGGGCAGTGCGCTCCGGGTACTCGCCCGAGGATGCGGTGGTGCGCGCCGGGGCGACCCGTGCCAAGCCGATCGCGCTCACCGCAGTGGCGGCGATGCTCGGGGCGGTGTTCATCCTGTCTGACCCGATCTTCAACGGACTGGCCATCTCGCTGCTGTTCGGCGTGTTCGTCTCGACGCTGCTGACGCTGCTGGTGATTCCGGTCCTGTATTACGCCTATCTGAAGCGGCGAGAAGCGCGCGCGGCGCGCGCGAGCGCGAAGGGCTCCCATGAGTGACGGGCGCTGCTTTGCGTTGGGCTGGCCAGTCACTCACTTCGGAGAGTCTCTCCACAGGGGGTTGTCATGGCACATGTAGCCATCATCGGCGCCGGTCTCGGCGGAGTGCCTTGCGCGTACACGATGCGCAAGCGTCTCGGCAAGGCGCATCGTGTGACGCTCATCGGCACATCGCCTTATTTCGAGTTCACTCCGTCGAATCCGTGGGTGGCCGTCGGCTGGCGAGATCGGGAGAAGACGCGCGTGGCGATGCGCGAGCCGCTCGCGGCCCACGGCATCGACTGGATCGATCAGCCGGTCCGCACGATCGACGCCGAGCACAGCGTGCTCACACTGAGCGACTCGCGCACGCTCGAATATGATTATCTGGTGATCACCACCGGCCCGAAGCTCGCCTTCGAGGAGGTGCCAGGGCTCGGGCCCGAGGCGCACACCGAGTCGATCTGCACTCAGGCGCACGCGGTGCGCGCCTGGGAGAAGTACCAGCAGTTCCTGCGCGAGCCGGGCCCGATGGTGATTGGAGCGGCCGCGGGCGCGAGCTGCTTCGGGCCGGCCTATGAGTTCGCGATGATCGTCGACTCCGACCTCAGGCGGCGCAAGCTGCGCGACCGGGTGCCGATCACCTTCGTCACCAGCGAGCCGTACATCGGCCACATGGGCCTCGGCGGCGTCGGCGACAGCAAGGGGCTGATGGAAGCGGAGCTCAGGCAGCGGCACATCAAGTGGATCACGAACGCGAAGGTCACCTCGGCGAGCGAGGCGGCGATGACCGTGCTCGAGCACGATGAGGCGGGCAAGCCGAAGCAGGAGCATCAGATCGGCTTTCGCTTCGCCATGGTGCTGCCGGCATTCAAGGGAGTCGATGCGGTCGCCTCCGTGCCGGGGCTGTGCAATCCGCGCGGCTTGGTGCTGATCGATCCCTATCAGCGCTCGACGAAGTACCGCAACATCTTCGCCGCCGGCGTGTGTGTCGCGATTCCGCCCGTGGAGGCGACCCCGGTGCCGACCGGGGCGCCGAAGACCGGCTACATGATCGAATCGATGGTGAGCGCGATCTGCGAGAACGTCGCCGCCGAGCTCGAGGGCCGGCCGGCCGATGCGCAGGCGACGTGGAACGCGGTGTGCCTCGCGGACTTCGGCGACACCGGCGCGGCGTTCGTCGCGCTGCCGCAGATTCCCCCGCGCAACGTCACCTGGACCAAGGTCGGCAAGTGGGTGCATCTCGGCAAGGTGGCCTTCGAGAAGTACTTCCTGCGCAAGGTGCGCACCGGCTCGATCACGCCGCTCTACGAGCGCTACGTGCTCAAGCTGCTCGGCATCACCTCGTTGAAGGGCCCCTCGTCATGAGGCTGCGCAGCAAGCGGCCGCTGGCTGCGACGCTGCTGCTCGCGGCCGGCGCGGCGCTCGCACTGCAGGCGCGCGCCGACACGCTCCAGGAGGCATGGCGTCTGGCTGCGGCGCGCAACCAGACGCTGGCCGCCGCGGCTGCCGACGTGCAGGCCGCACGCGCCAGCGAGCGGGCCGCGCGCGATGCCCGCTGGCCGAGCATCGAGGCCGAGGCGAGCTATACGCACCTCGGCCAGGCGCCGGAGCTGGATGTCGTCACGCCGACGCTCGCGTTCCGCTCCGGACCGATCTTCAAGAACAATCAGTATGTCAGCGGCACGGTGCAGATGCGCGTGCCGCTGTATACGGGCGGCGCGATCCGCGCCGGTGTCGCGGCGGCGCGCGCCGGTGTTGCCGGAGCATCCGCTGCGCAGAGTGCGACGGATGCGGACGTGAAGCTCGAGGTGGCGCAGGCGTATGTTGCGGTGTTGCGGTCCCAGCGTCAGCTGCGCGTCGCCGATGCCAGCGTGAAGAGCCTCGCGGCCCATCTGCGTGACGTCGAGGCAATGTTTCATCGGCAGATGGTCGCCAAGAGTGATCTGCTCGCCGCCGAAGTCGCACTCGCCAATGCGCGCTCGGCGCAGGTGAGCGCGCAGGATGCGGTCTCGATATCGCAGGAGCAGTACAACCGGCTGCTCGGGGAGCCGCTCGGCCGGGTGCCGCAGCTCGATCCGGTCCTGCCGACGTTTCCGATCGACAATCTGCCGCTCGCGGAGCTGGTGCAGCGCGCGCTCGCGACGCGCGGGGAGCTGCATGCGCTTGCGGCGCGAGCCGGTGCGCTTGCGGCGCGGGCGCGCGCGGCGAGCGCGAGCCGACTGCCGCACATCGCGGCGATGGGTGGCTATACGCACTTCGACAACCAGATCCTCAACCGCGAGAATTTCTCCTCGGTGGGCGTCGGGTTCACCTGGAAGCTCTTCGACGGCGGCGCGGCGGCGAACGAGGCCGATGCGCTGCGCTCGCGCAGCCGCGCCGACCGGCGGCGGCTCGCCGATCTGCGCTCGCGTATCACGCTCGAGGTGCGGGCCGACTGGCTCGCACTCGGGGCCGCGCGCGAGCGTGTGAGCGCCTCGCGCGCGGCAACCGCTCAGGCTGCGGAGAATCTGCGCATCTCGCGCGAGCTGTACGGGGCGGGACTCGCCTCGAACACCCAGGTGCTGGCGGCGGTCACGCTGCGCACGCAGGCCGAGGAGAACTACAACAACGCAGTGCTCGATGAGGGGCTCGAGCGGTTGCAGCTCGCTTATGCCGTCGGCGCGCTGTGAGCGGCTCGGGACCTACCCGAGCTTCAGCAGCTGGCTGATCAGCGCATCGGTCTGGATTTCCTCCCCGCTCAAGGCCATGGCGAGCAGCTCACCGCCGAGCAGCGGCAGGGTGAGGAGCACATCGGGGCGCGTGCGCGCGATGCGCCCGGTGTTGCGTGTGTCGCTGACGGCCGCGACAGTGCGCACCTCGGCGTTCAATTCCTTGGCCGCGAGCACCACGAACGCGTTGTAGGAGTCGTCTTCGCTGAGCGCGAGCACCGCCCGCGCCTTGGCGATGTCGGCGTGGCCCAGGACTTCCGAATCGCTGCCGTCGCCGACCACGATATCGTCAGTGTGCCCTTCGCCCTCGGGCGGCTGCTCGGCGACGATGCTGGTGACCTGCAGACCGCGCGCCACGAGCGCACGCGAGGTGTCATGTGCCAGCGGACCGTCGCCGACCACGATGATATGGGATACGCGCTTCATCTTGCCTCTGCTTCGCGGCTGCAGCAGGTTCATCAGCCGCTTGTCGATCAAGGGGCCGGCGATGGCCGGCAATGCCGTGGCGAACACACCGAGCCCGAACAGGATCAGCGAGATCGTGAACAGGCGCGCGTCGCTCGTCACGGGCGTGATGTCGCCGTAGCCGACCGTCGACATCGTCTCCACGGCGAAGTATGCCGCGTTGGTGAAGCTGGTGATGTGCGGGTTGAAGCCGGTGCCGAGAAACAGCGACCCGACGATGCCGTAGCCGAGCGTCAGCAGCAGGCCCGTGAGCGCGTAAAGCGTTGCGGTGGCGAGGCTCGCACGGGTGAACGCGCGGCGCGCCGCCAGCAGCAGCAGCAGCTGCACGATGCTGAAGATCTGCAGCAGGCGCGAGGCGCTTGAGAGGGGCGAGAACTCGAGCGTGACGACCCCGAGGGTGAGCAGGAAGGCCAGCACCCAGGCGAGGCGCGAGCGCCACAGCATGCCGATGGCCACGAGCACCAGCAGCACGCCGATGCCGATGTGCGAGGCGGCGCCGATCTGCAGCACGCGCACGCCGCTGGCGATGGTGCTGATGGGGGGCGTGGCGATTTCCTGCAGCAGCGGGCGCAGCGAGCCCGAGGCGAGCAGAATGTGCAGCAGGCCCTGCGCGCCGACCAGCAGCGCCAGGGGCACCTGCGGAAACCAGACGCGCGTGTGCAGCAGGCGCGTGAGCCGGTGCTGCTCCTTGCGCAGCCAGATGCGCTCCTCGCTGAACCACTCGCGATTCATGCGCGGCTCCGCTGCTCGCTGCGCCGCTTCAGCGGCGCAGCGCGCCGGGCAGGGCGCGCCCTGTGCGGCGCAGCTCGATCGGTCCTGCGGCGGCCGCACCGCGCGACGGGTCTGTCGGCACGTTCGTTCTCCCGGGGTTCGAGCAGATGCTATGCTGAGCGCGTTGCGGCCTTCAATCTGCCAACACTATAGCAGGATCCGTGCGCTGGAACCGGCCACGGCGCGCGCCGTGCGCGCGCTGCATCGGGCCGGGGTGTTTCCGTGAGCGTGTCGCTCGCCGTGTTCGCGGTGCTCACCGGGGCGCTTGCCGGGTTGTCGCTCGGTCTGCTCGGGGTGGGCAGTTCCATTCTGGTCGTGCCCATTCTCGTGTACGGCCTGCACATTGGGCCGCATCTGGCAATCGGCACCTCCACGGCGGCTGCCACGGTGAGCGCGCTTTGGAGTCTCGCCATGCATGCGCGCGGGGGCACGGTGCGCTGGCGCCATGGCACGACCTACGCACTCTCGAGCGCGCTCGGGGCGGCGAGCGGCGCACGGCTCGGCAAAGTCACCGACAGCCGCCTGCTGCTGGCGCTGCTGGGTATTCTGATGATGGGGGTTGCGGGGCTGATGCTGCGCTCCATGTTCCGCGCTCGCGCGCCGGCGCAGGCGCGCGAGCGGCACCGCCGCCGCTGGGTGCTGCCGCTGCTCGCGGCCGCAGGCTTCGGTGTCGGCTCGCTGGCGGGCCTCGTCGGCGTCGGCGGCGGTTTTCTCACCGTGCCGGCTCTGATGTTCATCGCCGGCATGCCGCTGCTGAATGCCGTCGGCTCCTCGCTCCTGTCGGTGACTGCGGTGGCGGCAACCACTGGCGCGAGCTATGCGAGCGCTCATCTGGTCGATTGGCGCATCGCGGGGCTGCTCGTGCTCGGCGGCGTATCCGGCGGTTATCTGGGCGTGAGGCTCGCCGGCGTGCTCGGCGCGCGCCGCCGCGCCTTGACCGTGGTGTTCAGTGCCGTCGTCGCGCTCGCGGGACTCTATATGGTGATACGCGCGCTCGCCGGCCTGCGCTGAGCGCCGGCGCCGCACTTGCGACGAAGTGCCGCGCTGAGGCGGTCGGCGTGGGAGCGCTCAACTGGCGAGCCTCGGGCCTCTTCCGGTACAGTCCTGCGCTTTCGGCCACTGACGCGCGCCGGTGCGGTCCGCATCGAGCGGGCGCGAAAGCGAGGTTGCCCGATGAGCGTTGTGAAATCCCTGGCGGCCGCGGCCGCCTGCGTGCTGCTGGCGAGCCCGCTCGCGCTCGCCGCGCCGGCCGGTCCGCAGCAGGAGAACTCCCACGGACGGACGCTGCTGCCCATGCCCGTCAGCGCGACGTTCCACTTCCGTCAGATCGGTCCGGCGCTCGCCGGCGGCCGCGTGACAGCCGTGGCCGGCGTCGCGGGCAACCCCGATATCTATTACGTCGGCGGCGCCGACGGCGGAGTGTTCCGCACCCAGGACGGTGGCATCACCTGGAAGGCGCTCTTTCAGCACCAGAGCGTCGCCTCGATCGGCGCGCTCGCAGTCGATCCGCGCAATCCCGCCGTGGTGTGGATCGGGACCGGCGAGGCCAATGTGCGCAACGACGTCTCCTACGGCAACGGCGTCTACGAGTCGACCGATGGGGGCACGCACTGGCGCCACCTCGGTCTCGCCGGCACGATGCAGATCTCGCGCATTCTGATCGATCCGCGCCATCCCGACACGGTGCTGGTCGGTGCGATGGGCGACCCGTGGAAGAACAGCACCGAGCGCGGCGTGTACCGCACCACCAACGGTGGGGCGAGCTGGCAGCGGGTGCTCTACATCGGGCCCGAGGTCGGCATCTCCGACATGGCGATGGATCCGCGTAATCCCAACATCGTGTACGCCGCGACGTACCGTTTCCGGCGCGAGCCCTGGCACTATTCGGCCGGGGGTCCCGAGGACGCCATTTACAAGTCGATCGACGGCGGGGCGAGCTGGAAACGCCTCTCCGGCCACGGACTGCCGAGCGGGGCAGTCGGGCGCATCGGCCTTGCGCTCGCCCCGAGCGCGCCCAACGTGGTGTACGCGGTGATCGGCAGCCATCAGGGCGTGCTGTGGCGCTCGCAGGATTCGGGCGCGAACTGGACGCTCGTCAGCAAGGATCAATCGGTCGACGCGCGGCCGTTTTACTTCTCGCACATCGCGGTCGATCCGAAGAACCCGAATCACCTCTTCGCTCTTTCCATGCGCCTGCTCTCCTCGAGCGACGGCGGGCGCACCTGGAAGCGCATCGCACGCTCGATCCACGTGGACAATCACGCCATCTGGATCGATCCGACCGGCAGCGGCCGGATCATCGAGGGCAATGACGGGGGGGTGGCGCTGTCGCTCGACAACGGCCGGCACTGGGCGTTCGTGCACAACATCGCGATCGGGCAGCTCTATCACGTGTCGGCGAGTGGCGGGTTCTTCTATCAGGTCTGCGGCGGTCTGCAGGACAACAATTCCTGGTGCGGGCCCGGTGCGAGCAAGGACCCGAGCGGCATCTCGAGCCGCGCCTGGTACGGCTTCAACGGCGATGACGGCATCTACGGCATGACGGCGGCCGACGATGCGAATCTCATCTACAACGAGGGGCAGAACGGAGCGTACTTCGTCTACAACCGTTCCGAGGAGCAGCTGCACGACATCGAGCCGTTCCCGCGCGACGATAACGGCCGCGGCGCAGACGGCGCGCGCTACCGCTTCGCGTGGGAGGCGGCGTTCGCGGTCTCCCCGAGCAATCCGAAGGTGCTCTACGCCGGCGGCAACGTCGTGTTCAGGAGCAACAACCGTGGGCGCACCTGGAAGGTGATCAGCCCGGATCTGACGCGCAACGATCGGGCCAAGCAGGGTCCCTCGGGGGGGCCTGTGATCCAGGACAACTCCGGCGCCGAGTACTATGACGCCATCCTCACCATCACCCCGGCCGCATCCGACCCGCAGGTCATCTGGGTCGGCACCGACGATGGGCTGGTGCAGGTGACGCGCGACGGCGGCAGGCATTGGACCAACGTCACCGGCGGCATTGCGCATCTGCCCGCCTGGGGCCGGGTCGAGTCGATCGACGTCTCGCCGACCGATCCGGGCAGCGCGCTCATCGCGGTGGACCGGCACTTCAGCGGCGACTTCCGCCCCTACCTGTACCGCACCCGCGATTACGGCGCACACTGGAGCTCGATCAGCGGCAACCTGCCGCAGGATGTCTACGCGCACGTCGTGCGGCGCGACCTGCACGACCCTGATCTTTACTATGCGGGGCTGGAGAACGGCCTGTACGTGTCCTGGGATGCCGGGCGCAAGTGGTACAAGTTCGGTCTCGGCCTGCCGGATGCGGCCGTGTACGATCTGGCGCTGCAGTCGCGCACCAACTCCCTGGTGGTGGCCACCCACGGCCGGGGCGTGTGGATCCTCGATGACCTGCGGCCCTTCCAGCAGTGGAGCGCGCGCGTGGCGCATGCCGCGCTGACGCTGTTCAAGCCCGAGGACGCGGTGCGCTTCTGGCCGTTCCAGCAGACCGAGTCGATGGGCGATGGCGCGTTCTTCGGCCAGAACCCGCACTACGGCGCCTCGTTCAGCTACTACCTCGCGCGTCCGGTCAGCCAGAGCGGGGAGCTCATCATCACCAACGCCGCCGGCCAGGTGGTTCGCACCTACAAGGGGCTGCACAAGGGCAAGCCCGCGGCCATGACGCCGCTGCCGGCCGCAGCGCCGGCAGCGGCCAAGGGCCGGGTGCCGTGGGTGAGCGGCGAGGCCGGGCTGCATCGCATTTACTGGGGCCTCACCGCGCAGGGTCCGGTGCGCTGGCATTCGGCGCCACGCTTCAACCGCGGACCGCGCAGCGGCGCGCTGCTGCCCCCGGGCACCTACACCGCGACGCTCAAGATTGGCGGGGCGAGCGCCTCGCAGCGCTTTACCGTGGTGAATGACCCGGCCTCGCAGGGAACACTGGCCGGCATGACCGAGCGCTACCAGGTGACTGAAGCGGTCCTGCATGAGGTCTCGCACATCGACGTGGCGCTGAATCGCCTGCATTCGCTCGCGGCGCAGCTGAAGGCCCTCAAGGCGGCCGTGAAGGGCCTGCCCGAGCAGAGCTCAATCGATGCAGCGATCGCCAGGCTTGCCCGCGCCCGTCACGCCGTGCTCCTGAAGCTCACCAGCGATGCCGGCTCCTCGGAGTCGACGCTGTGGGTCCCGGACGGCATTCACGAGAAGCTGCTCGCGCTCGATGGGCTGCTGTGGGGCTCGGACGAGCCGGTCGATGCGGCGACGCTGCATGAGAAGGCGCGCTACGACACCGAGTATCGCAGTGCGCTCGCTGCGTACGATCAGTTTCTGAGTACGGCCGTCTCGGCATTCAATCGGACGGTCTCGGGCTACGGGGTGAGCGGGGTGGTTGGCGGGACGCCGATCTCACCCTGACCGCACGCAGCGAGGAGCCAGGACGCGCGAGCGGCGGCGCCGGTGTCAGGCGCCACCGCTCGTGACTTCGACTGCCCGCAGTGCGCCGCCGATACGCGCGCAGGTGAACTCAGCTGTGCGGCTCACCGGCGGTGCCGATACGGGCGGTGCTTGCGTGCGACGCCTCGGATGAGGCTTCGCGCTGCGCGGCGAGACGCGGTGCCCAACCGCCAGTACGCTTGCTCAGCACGAAGCGATACCACAGCAGCGCCGTGGCGAGCAGTGCCCCGAGGGCGAGCAGACTCGGCCTGCCGATCGAGGCGTCCGCCCAGTCCGCCGCTGCGAAGGTCAGCGCCAGCGCAAGACCCAGCAGTGGCGCAAGCGGAAACAGCGGCGAGCGCCAGCGCCCGGCGCCGCCCGTGCGGCCGGTCTTGCGCCCGACGAACACCGCTGCGCTGACGAGCCCGAAACCGTAGACGACCAGCCCCGAGATGAAAACGAGCAGGACGCGTTCACTCAACGCGCAGCACGCCGCCGAGAGCGCCCCGACGGTGAGCGTTGCGAGGCGGGGCGCGCCGGTGCGGGCGTGAACCCTGGCGAGCGCCGCATTGATGGGAGCGGAAAACACCTGATCGCGCGCGAAGCTGTAACACAGCCGCGCCGCGAACATCGTCTGGGCGATCAGCGCGTTGAACACGGCCAGGGCAACGGCAGCGCTGAGAGCGATGTCCGCGTCGCGGCCGGCGGTGAGGCGAATGAAGGCGCTGAACGGCGCGCGGCTGTGGAAGATGCCCGGCTGATCGCCGGCGCCGACGACCACCGCCAGCACCGGCAGCGCGATCGCGAGCGCCCCGAGCAGACATGCCGCGAGAATCACCCGCCCCATGTTGCGGTGCGGGTCGATCAACTCCTCGCCGAAGGCGATGGCCTGATTGCCCCCGACCGTGGCGAAGGCGGCGTTGACCGCTCCGAGCGCGAGCGCGCTGGCTCCAACCGGCACCCAACCGGAGGCGGACGGCAGGCGCGGATGCAGTAGCGCGCCGAGCGCCCCGGGCGCCGGATGAGTCAGTCCCGCGACCACGAGGGCGAGCACCGCCGCGAACTCGATTGCGAGGAACACTCCGCTGAGCAGCGCGCTGGCGCGCACCGCGAGCAGCGCGGCTGCGACCGCGAGCAGGATCGAGCCGTAGACGACGGGCACGCGGGCGATGCCGGGCAGCACTTGCGTGCTGTACGTGCCGATGAGCGTCGCCAGATACGCGTTCATCGGCAGAATGATCGCCGCCGACAGCGCGAGGCAGGCGAAGCCTGCCGCGGGCCCGAGAATCGAGCCGACGCCCACGTAGTCGCCGCCGGCGTAGGGATAGGCCGAACCGAGCTCCGCGTACACCATGCCCCACACCGCCGCAACCGCGATGCCGAGTGCGAACAGTGCCGCCGCTCCGGTGCCGCTCTGGCGCAGCACGTCGGCGCCGGGCCCGTAGACGGAGAAGACGGGCGAGAGGCAGGAGAGCGTCAGCAGCAGCGCATCGAAACGGGTCAGCCGGCGTTGCAGCCGTGACTGCGGGGCCGTTGCGGTCACGGGGGGGGAGTCGGACTTGGAATCAATCAAAGAGACCCCGGTGGCACCCTGCGCTTCGTCCCGCCGGGCGAACGGCTTATCGCAACCGCCCGAGGCGCCGCCGCGCCCCGGTGCCGCCGCCGTGGCATAGTGACTCTTTTTCAGGGCCGGCATGCAGCAGCGGCCGGCAAGAACCATAACCGATGGAGGGGTATTCCGTGAAGCAACTCTTGATGCGCTCCGCGTTTGCGGTTGCGGCGCTCGGACTGTGCGCGGCGACGAGCGCTGCGGGCCTGATCCCCGAACCCAACGCCAATGCCGTTCCCTACGCCACCCAGGCCAACCCCGAGACTCTGGTGCTCGATGCCAGTACCGCGGGCCGGGGCTTCGCCACCTCGACCATGGAGATCCCGGTGCGCCCGGGGCCGTTCACGTTCGTCTACCCGCAGTGGATTCCCGGCTATCACGCGCCGCACGGCCCGCTCGCCGACGTCTCGCAGATCAAGGTGAGCGCCAATGGCCAGCCGCTTGCCTGGCACCGCGACAAAGTGGACATGTACGCCTTTCACGTCATGGTGCCCCAGGGCGTGGACTCGATCAAAGTGCAGTTCACCGTGCTGTTGAACGGGGGCACGAGCCGGCGGGCCTCGCCCAACGTCGCGGTGCTCACCTGGACCCGGGTGCTCTTCTATCAGAACGACATCAATTATCACCATTACTATCTCAAGGCAAGCGTCATCCTGCCGAAGGGCTGGGGGTACAGCACGGCGCTCACCACCGAGAGCCGCGCGGGTGAGCGCGTCAACTTCAAGGAGGAGCCGCTGAACTACGTGGGGGACTCGCCGCTGTTCATTGGCCGCTATTACAAGAAGGTGCTGCTGTGGCATCACGGCGATGCCCACATGTGGCTCGACATGTTCGCCGATGCCCCGCAGGACCTCGACGTGCCGGCCAAGATCATCGACGCGTACAAGAACGTGCCGGCCGAGGCATTCGCGCTCTACGGCTCGCGTCACTGGTATAACTATCACGCGCTGCTGTCGCTCTCGAACAAGATCAGCTTCGAGGGCGTCGAGCACCACCAGTCGAGCGACAACCGCGCGCCGGCGGACTTCATGACGAACCCGACGGCACAGCTGGTCATGGGCGATCTGGTCACGCACGAGTTCTCGCACTCCTGGAACGGCAAGTACCGCCGGCCGTGGGACCTCACCACGGACAACTACCAGATTCCCCAGCGCACCGACCTGCTGTGGGTGTACGAGGGGATGAACCAGTACCTCGGCGACCTGCTCTCCTTCCGCGCGGGCATCCGCAAGCCGAGCCTCTATCCGCAGTACCTGGCGGCGATCTACACCCAGATGGCCACCGAGCCGGGGCGCGACACGACGCCGCTGATCGATCTGACCACCGGTGCGCCGTACTACTACGATCAGGGGCGCGGGCAGTACCCCTCGATCCGCCGCGGGGCCGGTGACTTCTACACCGAGGGCGAGCTGCTGTGGCTCGATGTCGACACCATCATCCGCGAGAAAACCCACGGCAAGAAGTCGCTCGATACCTTCCTGCACCTGTACTCGGCGCCGAAGTTGACCGGCCCCGTCACCAAGACGTACACGCGGGCGCAGATCGAGCATCTGCTCAACGAGGTGGTGCCGTACAACTGGCATGCATTCTTCCAGCGGCACGTGTATGAGATCGCCAAGCTGCCGCCGACCGGCGAGCTGAAGCGCTCGGGCTGGCGCCTGGTGTACACCGCCAAGCCCAATCCGTTCACGAAGGCCGTCGCAGGGATGTTCCACATGGATTCCCAGTGGCTGACCTACGGCTTCAACATCGGCCGCAACGGAGCGCTGACCGACGTGCGCGAGGGCTCGCCGGCGTGGAAGGCCGGCATGGCCCCGGGGATGAAGATCGAGGCGGTCAACGGCCAGAGCTTCACCCCGAAGGTGCTCAACTACATGATGGTGCAGGCCGAGCACCATGCCCAGCCGACGAAGTTCGAAGTGTCACAGGACGGCTGGTTCCACACGATCTGGGTCAGCTATTTCGGCGGTCCGCGCTATCCGCACCTGGTGCGGATCCCGGGCACGGTGAACATGCTGGCGAAGATCATGGCGCCGCACGCCAAGCACTGAGCGCGCTTGGCGTAGCGCACGGCCCGGACCGAGAGGTCCGGGCCGTCGCATTTGCACGGCCCGCAAGCGCCGATCGTTCCCTTCGGAGATCCGCCGCGCCCCGCGGCAAAACGGCCGAGCCCCGACTGTCCTCGCCGCAGCGCCTCGGCCTGTCGGCGCCGCGCGGCCGCGCCGCGCGCTCGGCGCAACTCTCACCTGTTGACATCTCGCCTGACTGCCTCCGGCTGGCGCGTGCGAGCCGTTGGACGTAAGCTTCCAAATTCACAGCCGGAAGCAACCGGCGGTGAGCCACAATGGAAAGGGGGTTATCGTGAAGTCCAAGTCCATCTGCTCGATGCTGGCGGTCGCCTCGCTCGGGCTGTGTGCGGCGGCGAGCGCCGCCGGCCTGATTCCTGAGCCCAACGCCAACGCAGTGCCGCTCGCCACCAAAGCCAATCCCGAGACGCTCGTGTTGGATGCCCGCACCGCCGGGCGCGGGTTCATGACATCGACGATGAGCATCCCGGTCGAGCCCGGACCCTTTACGTTCGTTTACCCTGAGTGGATTCCCGGCGAGCACGGCCCGACCGGGCCGCTGGCCGATATCTCGCAGCTGAAGGTGAGCGCCAATGGCCATCCGCTCACCTGGCGGCGTGACAAAGTGGACCTGTACGCGTTCCACGTCGATGTGCCGCAGGGCGCCACCGCGATCACGGTGCGATTCACAGTGCTGCTGAACTCGCCCGACGTGATGTCGACCCCCAATCTCGCGGTGGTGAACTGGAACCGCGTGCTCTTCTATCAAAACGACATCAACTACCACAACTACTACCTCAAAGTGAGCCTCATCCTGCCGCCGGGCTGGGGATACGGCACGGCGCTGACCACGACGAGCCACGCGGGCGGGCGCGTGGACTTCGCCGAAGAGCCGCTCACTTATGTGGTGGACTCGCCGCTCGACATGGGCCGTTATTACAAGCAGGTGCTGCTGTGGCACGAGGGCACTGCGCATCAGTGGCTCGACATGTTCGCCGATGCGCCGCAGGACCTCGACGTGCCGGCCAAGATCCTGGGCGCCTACAAGAACATGACCCCGGAGGCGCTCGCGCTCTACGGCTCGCGGCACTGGTACAACTACCACTCGCTGCTCGTGCTCTCGAACAAGGTCGGCTTCCAGGGCATCGAGCATCATCAGTCGAGCGATGACCGTGCGCCGGCGAGCTTCATGGTCAATCCGAAGTGGCAGCTGATCGCCGGCGACCTGCTCACGCACGAGTTCTCGCACTCCTGGAACGGCAAGTACCGCCGGCCGTGGGACCTCACCACGGACAACTACCAGATCCCCCAGCGCACCGACCTGCTGTGGGTGTACGAGGGGATGAACCAGTACCTCGGCGACCTGCTCTCCTTCCGCGCGGGCATCCGCAAGCCGAGCGAGTATCCGCAGTACCTGGCGGCGATCTACACGCAGATGAAGACCGAGCCGGGGCGCGATACCGAGCCGCTGATCGACCTCACCACCGCGGCGCCGTTCCTGTACGAGGCCCGGGGCGAATACCCTTCGATCCGCCGCACGGCCGGTGACTTCTACACCGAGGGCGAGCTGCTGTGGCTCGATGTCGACTCCATCATCCGCGAGAAAACCCACGGCAAGAAGTCGCTCGATACCTTCCTGCACCTGTACTCGGAGCCGAAATTCACCGGCCCCATCACCAAGACCTACACGCGGGCGGACATCGAGCATCTGCTCAACGAGGTGGTGCCGTACAACTGGCACGGGTTCTTCCAGCGGCACGTGTACGAGGTCGCCAAGCTGCCGCCGAGCGGTGAGCTGAAGCGCTCGGGCTGGCGCCTGGTGTACACCGCCAAGCCCAATCCCTTCATCCAGGCGCGCGAGCAGATGATGCACATGAATTACCAATGGCTGAGCTACGGCTTCAACATTGGCAGGAACCGTGCGCTGCTCGATGTGCGCGAGGGCTCGCCGGCGTGGAACGCCGGCATGGCCCCGGGGATGAAGATCGAGTCGGTGGACGGTCAGAGCTACAGCCCCTCGGTGCTGAAGTACGTGATGGTGCAGGCCGAGCACACTCACGCGCCCACGACTTTCATCGTTTCGAAGGACGGCTGGTTCCAGACCCTCGAAGTCAGCTACTTCGGTGGCCCGCGCTATCCGCACCTGGTGCGGATCCCGGGCACGGTGAACATGCTGGCGAAGATCATGGCACCGCACGCCAAGCACTGAGCGCGCTCTGCGCCGTGCGCGGCCCGGGCCCTTGCGGGTCCGGGCCGCGCACTCTGGCGCGGCCCGTCCGCGCGCCTGTGCGCCCGCCGGGTCAGGGCTCTGCCGCGCCCGCTGGCGGGTCGCGCGAGTCGGGATTGATCAGGCCGAAGCGCGCCGGCGTGTAGGCGTAGAACAGCCGCACCTTCTGCCCGTGCAGCACATCGAGCAGCTTCTGCGCCTCATCGGGCGTGGCGATGAATTCCACCTCGATGGCGAGTGAGCCGGCGGGCTCGACGAAGCGCGCCTCGTGCAGCATGAGGTGACGGCCGAAGCCGGCCATGGCCTTGAACGCCGAGCCGCCGCGGATGCCGAGACGATTGCCCTGCTCGAGCAGCCATTCCCACACGAGCCTGCCCTGGTGGCGATGATCCTCGTGCACGTAGAAGCGAAACAGCGAACCGTGCATGCGTGACCTCGCGGGGGGTGTTGAGACACCGTGGGGTGCCGAGTCTATGGACGTCACCTCGTCTGTTCAAATGCACGCGTCCGAGCGCGCCGCGCCGGCCGGTGGCGCGCGCGGTTCATTGGAAGTAAGCTCAAAATATTCCGCCCCAGCGCACCACCGGAGCTCAGCGTCCTGATGCCCAAGCACGAACTGCGTGCCGCCACGTCCCTCGCCGCCGTGTTCTCGGTCCGCATGCTGGGCCTGTTCATGATCTATCCGGTGTTCGCGGTCTTCGCGCGCCGGCTCACCGGCGCGACGCCGTACACCATCGGGCTGGCGCTCGGGATCTACGGGCTCACCCAGGGGCTGCTGCAGATGCCCTTCGGGCTGCTCTCCGACCGGCTCGGCCGCAAGCCCATGGTGGTCGGGGGGCTGATTCTGTTCGGGCTCGGCAGCGTCTGGGGAGCGAGCGCGCACTCGATTGCAGGGATGATCGGCGGGCGCGCGCTGCAGGGGGCAGGGGCGGTCGGCGCGGTGATTCTCGCGCTGGTGGCGGATCTGACCGCCGAGGAGAATCGCACCAAGGCCATGGCGCTCGTCGGCATGACCATCGGCCTGTCGTTCCTGGTGGCCATCGTCACCGGTCCGCTGGTGGCCGCCTGGATCGGCGTGTCGGGTATTTTCTGGCTGATGAGCGTGCTCGCCGTGGTCGGTATCGCGATCACGCTGTTCGTGGTGCCTGCGCCGCGGCGACTGCGCGTGCACCGGGAGGCGGAACCCGTTGCCGCGCTCATCGGCGCCGCCGTGCGAAACGGCGAGCTGCTGCGCCTCGACTTCGGCATCTTTGCGCTGCACGCCATGCTCACCGCGAGCTTCCTCGTGGTGCCGGGGCTGTTTGCCGCGACGCTCGGCGTGACGAGCAGCCGCGAGTGGATGGTGTACCTGCCGATCCTGCTGATTTCGGTGGCGGTGATGCTCCCGGCGATCATCATCGGGGAGCGCCGGCGGCGCATGAAGGGCGTGCTCGTCGCGGCCGTCGCGGCGCTCGCGGTGAGTCAGTTCATGCTCGCCTTCGACAGCGGCCACAAGCTCGCGCTGCTCGCGGCGCTCACGCTGTTCTTTGTCGCTTTCAATATCATGGAGGCGAGCCTGCCCTCGCTGGTGACCAAGACCGCCCCGCCGGGCGCCACGGGCACGGCCACGGGCGTGTACTCGAGCTCGCAGTTTCTCGGGATCTTCGTCGGCGGGGTGGCCGGCGGCTGGTTCCACGAGCACGGGGGCACCGCCACGGTGTTCGAATTCGCCGGCGCGCTCGCGCTGGTGTGGCTGGTGCTCGCCGCGACGATGCGCGCGCCGAGCTATTTCGCCTCGCGCGTGGTGCGCCTCGGGGCCGGAGCACCCGATGCGGCGAGCCTGGCGGCGGCGCTGCGCGCGGTGCCGGGCGTGGCCGATGCAGTGGTGGTGGCCGAGGACGGCGTCGCATATCTGAAGGTCGACTCCAATCTCTACGATCCCGAGAAGGCCGCGGCAGTGGCCGGCGCGCCGCTTCAGGCCGCCGCCGGCTGACTCGAAGCGCGTGCGCGGCGCCGCCACCGTCATCCAACAGTGCGCTCTCTCCTCGGAGCGCTTGACATGCGCGTCCACATGCATAAGATGCGCGCCAACGCAACTACCCGGTAACTCTATGGACCCCAGCCCTAGTAGCCGCTTCATCGCCGACTGATCGGCGGAACGTCTCCCGGGCCCGGGTTCTCCGGATCTCACCCGCGACCGTCCCGCGATCAGCAGCGGGACGGTGCGCACTGCGCGGCAGACCTGCCGCGCGCCGACCGACCGGTCGGCCGCATCCTCCAGAAGCGTACTCGAGCAGGCGGCGCCACACAGTGGCCCGCCGGTCAACGTGATGCGAGGAACGACTGATGTCCTTCTCCGAGACTGACGCCGCGCCAGCCGAGGCGCTGCTCTCCGATGCGCATGTGGGCGACATTCGCGGCGCCTTCGGCACGATCGCCCGTTACGACACCGGGCCGCGCCACGATTGGCCGGCGCGGCTGCGTACGCTGCTCGCCATCCTCGGACCCGGACTCATCGTCATGGTGGGCGACAACGATGCGGGTGCCTTCGGCACTTATGCCCAGGCCGGCCAGAACTACGGCACGGCGCTGCTGTGGACGCTGCTGCTGCTGGTGCCGGTGCTCTACGTCAACCAGGAGATGGTGCTGCGGCTCGGCGCCGTCACGCGCACCGGGCACGCGCGGCTGATCCTCAAGCGCTACGGGCGCTTCTGGGGCGCCTTCAGCGTCATCGACCTGTTCCTGCTCAATGCCCTGACGATTGTCACGGAGTTCATCGGCATCAGTCTGGCGCTCGGGTACCTCGGCGTGTCGCGCCCGCTCGGGGTGCTCGCCGCCGCCGCGCTCATCATCGCCGCCGCCGGCACCGGGGACTTCCGCCGCTTCGAGCGCTTCTCGATGGCCCTCGTGTTCGGCAGTCTGCTGCTGATCCCGGTGTTCGTCTGGGTGCACCCGCCGCTCGCCCAGGTGGCGCACGACCTCATCGTGCCGCACCTGCCGCCGGGGCGCCTCGGCAGCATCATGCTGCTCATCATCGCGATCGTGGGCACGACGGTCGCGCCGTGGCAGCTGTTCTTCCAGCAGAGCTACGTGATCGACAAGCGCATCACGCCGCGCTTCCTCTCCTACGAGCGGCTCGACCTGTGCATCGGCATCGCGCTCGTGCTCATCGGGGCGGTGGCCATGATCAGTTTCACCGCCGCGACCTTCGCCGGCCGCGCGCAGTTCGGCGCTTTCCGGGACGCCGGCGCGGTGGCGAGCGCGATCGGCCACTATGTCGGGCGCGCCGCCGGCGCCTGCTTCGCGGTGGCGCTGATCGATGCGAGCGTGATCGGCGCGATGGCCGTGTCGCTCTCGACGGCCTATGCGGTCGGCGACGTGCTCTCTCTCGGGCACTCGCTGCATCAGCGGCCGAAGGAGTCCAAGCCCTTCTACCTGATCTATGCCGGGCTCATCGGCTTGTCGGCGGTTCTCGTGCTGACCCCCGGCACGCCGCTCGGCCTGCTCACCAATGCGGTGCAGACTCTCGCCGGGGTGCTGCTGCCGAGCGCCACGGTGTTCCTGCTGCTGCTGTGCAATGACGAGGAGGTGCTCGGGCCCTGGGTGAACGGTCCGTGGCTGAACCTGTTCACCGCGCTGGTGATCGGCGCGCTGCTGCTCCTGTCGGTGATCCTGACCGCCGCGGTGCTCTTCCCGGGCCTTGGCGCGCATCTGATGCTCCAGGTGCTCATCGGCGGGGCGATCGCGGCGCTCGCCGCAGCGGCGCTGCCCTTCGTGCGCGCGGTGCGCACCCCGGCGCGTCGGTTCGCACCGGGGGTGCGCGAGAACTGGCAGATGCCGCCGCTTGGCACGCTCGGGCGGGCTCGCATGACGCCGTGGGCGCGGCTTGGCATGGTATCGATGCGGGCCTATCTGGTCATCGCCGCCGGCCTGGTGCTGGTGCGCATCGCGATGCTCTCGGGGCTGCGCCTGTAGGCGCCGGCGCGCTGCGCGCGTGCTAGGCTGTGCCAGGGCGCCCCTCTAGCGTTTGCGGGCGCAAGGGGGCATATGATGGGTATCCGGCTGAGATGTCTCGCGCTGGTCGTGCTCCTGGCGGCCGCGGGCGGAGTGGCGCACGCGCGGCAGTGCGACGGGGTCTCTTTCCCCGAGCACGTGACGGTGCACGGTCAGACGCTCACCCTGAACGGGCTCGGCATCCGCAAGGCCACCTTCTTCCGGATCAAGGTCTACGTCGGCGCGCTCTATCTGGCGCATCCCTCGTCGGACGCGGCGGCGATCCTCGCTGCCGATCAGCCGAGCGAGATCGTGCTGCATTTCCTCTGGCACGTGACCACCGGGGAGCTGCGCGACGCGTGGCGCGAGGGATTCAAGGCGAGCGCCCCGCAGGAGCTGCCCGTCCTGCGTGCGCGCATCGCCCAGCTCAACGGCTGGATGCACGGCGTCGGCTCCGGGCAGAGCATGACGTTCGTGCATCTGCCCGGGCAGGGCATCGAGTACCTGCTGAACGGGGTGCCGCAGGGCACGATCGCAGGGGCAGACTTTGCCCGCGCGTTCCTCGGCATTTGGCTCGGTGCGCACCCCCCGGGACGCGCGCTCAAGGCGGGGTTGCTCGGCGGGGCGTGCCGTTAGCGACGCCTCAGCCGCGGTACTCGCAGCCGCTGGTGCAGGTTTCGCGCACGGTGATGCGGCTCAGCTGCGGCAGGGCGGGCTTGAGCCGCTCCCACACCCACACGGCCAGATGCTCGCTGGTCGGGTTCTCAAGGCCCGGTATCTCGTTGAGATAGCGGTGATCGAGCGCCTCGTGCACCGGCGCGAACGCGCTCTTCAGCGCCGCGAAATCGCAGACCCAGCCAAGCAGCGGATCGAGCGGTCCCTCGACGTGCACACCGATCCGGAAGGAGTGCCCGTGCAGGCGCGCGCACTTGTGCCCGGGGGGCACGTGGGGCAGGCGATGGGCCGCCTCGATGCGGAATTCCTTGAAAATCTCCATGAGCGCGACTGTACCGAACTGTCCGCGCCCCGTCATGGCCCACCCCGGGGGCAGGGTGACCCTGCGGCCCGCTGAAGGGGTAGCATTGGGCATATGAACGCGCGATTCCGTCCGCTGCTGCTGATCGTCACGGTGTTCTGGATTTACGTGGCGCTCTCGGATGTGCTCTATGCCAATCAGATGCAATCGAGCCTCACGGCCATGCACGTCGGGCACGTGTTTGCGCCGTGGCAGGCGCGGCTGCTGCAGCACCTGCTTCTTTATCCGGTGCTGCTGACCTGCGTGTGGACGTCCCTGCGCATGGGCTGGCAGCCGCTGTGGCGCCGCCTGCCGCTGCAGATGCTGCTGGCGGTGGGATTCGCCGCGCTTGGCGAGCCGGCGCTGTGGCTCGGGGATTCGGTGCTGGTCGGCGTGCGCGAGGTGGTGAGTGTGATCACCCATACACCCGGCCATGCGCACCTGCCGGTGGCGCCGCTGACGCAGATCTGGATCGCGAGCGCCACGAGCTTCCTGCTGACCTATGGGTTCGGTCTGGCGCTGGCGAGCGGATTTGACGTGTACCGGCGCCTGCGCGACTCGCAGATCCGCTCCGCGGCGCTCGAGCGGGCGCTGACGGCGGCGCATCTGGCGGCCCTGCGCATGCAGCTCTCGCCGCACTCCCTGTTCAATCTGCTCAACACCATCCACGGACAGATCGACGGCGATCCGGCCGATGCGCGCAGCATGATCGTGCAACTGGCCGACCTGCTGCGCCGTCTGCTGCACGCCGGGGAGCGCGAGTTCTCGCGGCTCGCCGAGGAGCTGCAGTTCGCAAGGCTGTACCTGACGCTGCAGCAGCGGCGCTTCGCCGACCGGCTGACCGTACACGTGCCGGCGCCCGAGCGCTCCCCGAGCGCCTGGGTGCCGAGTCTGATCCTGCAGCCCCTGATCGAGAACGCCGTGGTCCACGGCCTCGCCAGCTACCCCGATGCGGTGGAGATCAGCGTCGAGGCGATCGTGGACGGCCCGATGCTGACGCTGCGCGTGAGCAACACAATCGCAGAGGATGCGCCGGCCGGCCATGAGGGCATCGGCTTGAAGAACGTGCGCGAGCGGCTGGCGATCCAGTTCGGTGAGCGGGCGGTGTTCCAGGCCGCGCCGCGCGCCGGCGGGCGGTGGGTCGCCGAGATCCGCCTGCCGCTGCTGGCCGAGGCCTCCGAGGCGGCGTTCGCGCCGGCCGTGGCGGCCTGAGCGCGCCGCGGATGGGCGAGTCCTCCCGCACGCTGCGGCGCGCCTCGACGCTGTCGCTCGCGGTGCTCGCGGGCATCAATCTGCTCAACTATCTCGACCGCTACGTGGTCTCGGCGGTGCTGCCGGAGCTGAAGCGCGCGCCGCTCGGGCTCAATGACCTTCAGCTCGGCACGCTGATGAGCGGCTTTCTGATCGTCTACATGGTGGCCGCCCCGGTGTTCGGGCGCCTCGGAGACCGCGGCTCTCGCACCCGCCCGATCGCCATCGGCGTGTTTCTCTGGAGCCTCGCGACGGGGCTGTCGGGCCTGGCGCGCAACTACCTCGAGCTGCTCGGCGCGCGCGCGGCCGTCGGCATCGGGGAGGCGGCCTACGGCACCATCACGCCTTCGCTCCTTGCCGATCATTTTCCGCTGCGCACGCGCGGGCGGGCGTTTGCGCTGTTCAACATGGCGATTCCCGTCGGTGCGGCGCTCGGGTACATCGTGGGCGGTATCGTCGCGGCGCACTACGGGTGGCGGGCGGCGTTCTTCGTCGCCGGCGTGCCGGGCGTGGTGCTCGCCGTGTGGGTGTGGCGGCTGCCCGATCCGCCGCGCGGCGCGCAGGATGAGCCCGAGGGCGCGGCGGCCGCGCCGAGCGCGCCTGCCGGCTCGTGGCGGGTGTATGCGCGGCTCGTGCGCCATCGCCCCTACCGGCTGACGGTGCTCGGCTATGCGGCCTACACGTTCGCTCTCGGCGGCATGGCCTTCTGGATGCCGTATTTCCTCGAGCACGTGCGGGGCGTACCGGCTGTCACGGCGACGGCGGGGTTCGGGGAGATCGTGGTGGTGACGGGTTTCCTCGGCACCTTTGCCGGCGGGTGGCTCGGGGATTACTGCCTGAAGTTCTCGCCCCAGGCCTACCTGTGGCTGTCGGGCTGGGTGACGGTGCTGGCCGTTCCGGCGACCTACCTGGCGCTCGCCTCGGGGACCCCGTGGGTCTTCTACGGCGCGCTCACGGTCGCGCAGCTGCTGCTGTTCATGTCGACCGGGCCGATCAACACGGTCATCGTCAACCTGGTGAGCCCGGCCGAGCGCGCCTGCGCCGTGGCGCTCAGCGTGTTCGTCATCCACGCCCTCGGCGATGTGATTTCCCCGTCCATCATCGGCGGGATCTCCGATGCGAGCTCGCTCGGCACGGCGGTGATGGTCGTGCCGGTGGCGGTGGCAGTCTGTGCGCTGCTGTGGCTGCTCGCGGCCCGGGCCGATCGGGCGGCTCAGCGATCGACGAACGCCCTCTCGATGACGTAATCGCCGCTCTCGCCGATGTGCGGCGACATCGTGAATCCGCGCGCATCGAGCAGCCCGCAGGTGTCGGTGAGCATCGCGGGGCTGCCGCACACCATGGCGCGGTCGTCGCCCGGATCGAGCGGCGGCAGGCCCAGATCGTACGAGAGCCGTCCGGAGTCGATCAGCGTGGTGAGCCGGCCGCGGTTGGCATGCGGCTCGCGGGTCACGGCCGGGTAGTAGAGCAGCTTCTCGCTCACCCACTCCCCGAGCAGTTCGTGGGAACGCAGTTCCTCGATCCGATGCTTGAGCACCGCCGTCTCGCGCGCCCAGCGCACCCCGTGCACGAAGATGATTTGCTCGAAGCGCTCGTAGGTTTCCGGGTCCTTGATCACGCTCATGAAGGGGGCCGCGCCCGTTCCGGTCGAGAGCAGATAGAGGCGCTTGCCCGGCTTGAGGTCGTGCAGCACCAGAGTGCCGGTGGGCTTGCGGCTGACCAGCACCTCATCGCCTTCGCGGATGTGCTGCAGGCGCGAGGTGAGCGGGCCGTCCGGCACCTTGATGCTGAGGAACTCGAGGTGCTCCTCATGGTTGGCGCTGGCGATGCTGTAGGCGCGCAGCAGCGGCCTGGAATCCACCCGCAGCCCCACCATGACAAACTGGCCGTTCTCGAAGCGCAGACCCGCATCGCGCGTCGTGGTGAAGGTGAATTGCGTGTCCGTCCAGTGCTTGACCGAGAGCACCCGTTCGCTGCCGATCGCCGCCAAGTGCGTGTACCTCGCTGTTTAGCCGGGAAATTCAGCGGGGCGCATTGTACCGGGGCGCGGCCGGCCCGGGGATGATTTTGCGGTATTTCCTCATGTTTTCGCGGCATGTTCCGTCCCTGGAGGGCCTGTCGGGGCGTCGCGACAGCCGCGGCTGCTATGATGCCGCGGGCCGCACCGCGCGGCCGCGGGGCACACGAGGCACATATGGGGGAATCGAGCAGCGCGGGTCTGCAGGGGCGGACGCTATTCATCACAGGGGCGAGCCGGGGAATTGGGCTTGCGATCGCGCTTCGGGCCGCACGGGAAGGCGCGAACGTAGCCGTGGCCGCAAAGACCACCGAGCCGCATCCAAAGCTCCCCGGCACCATTTACACCGCCGCCGAGCAGGTCGAGGCCGCAGGCGGCAAGGCGCTCGCGTTGCCGCTCGATGTCCGCGACGACGAGCAGGTGCGCGCGGCGATCGAGCGAACCGTGCAGGTCTTCGGCCGCATCGACATTCTGGTCAACAACGCGAGCGCCATCAGCCTGACCCCGACGCGCGCGACCGACATGCGCCGCTTCGACCTGATGCACTCGATCAACACGCGCGGCACGCTGCTGTGCAGCAAGCTGGCCGCCCCGTTCCTCGCCCGTGGACACAACCCGCATATCCTCGTGCTGGCGCCGCCGCTGAATCTCGAGGCACGCTGGTTCGCCCCGCACCTGCCGTACTCGCTCGCCAAATTCGGCATGAGCCTGTGCGTGCTGGGACTGGCCGGCGAGCTCGCCGCCGACGGCATCGCGGTGAATGCCCTCTGGCCGCGCACCGTGATCGGAACGGCTGCCCTGAAAGTCGCGCTCGCCGGCGCGCCGCCGGAGGCGCTGCGGCGCGTGCGCGCGCCCGAGATCGTCGCTGACGCCGCCTGTGCAATCCTCAAGCGTGACAGCCGCTCGTTTACCGGGCGGTTCTGCATCGATGAGCAGGTGCTGCGGGAGGAGGGGGTGAGCGACTTCTCGGCCTACCGGCAAAGCGGTGTGCGCGAGGAGGAGCTGCTGACGGATCTGTTCGTGTAGAGGCGCGAGGCGGGCTCCCCGATTGGAACACGCCTTGCGCCGGACCTGCGCGGGCATCGGTACGGCAGACTCAAGACACAAATTGCCTCGGGTTGCGGGCGCTGCCTGCAAGCGGCGGGGAGAGGAGGGTCTGCTGACGGTGCAGTTCGACCTGGGCGTGGTGCGCGAGGAATTCGCCCGACGCAATGCACCCTGGTGAAATCCGGCTCGGTGATTGAAGCGGCCAGGTTCTGCGCAACTCTGAGTCTTTCCCTTCTTGCGATGGGGCTCCTCAGCATACTCGGCGGCCTATGGGTCACCTTGCGCATGCGCAGCATCGACCCAGTGGCCCGCTCGCTCGGTGTGATCGTCGGCGCCATTGCCACAGGGATCGCGATCCGCCAGGGGCTGCACGGTCAATCTGCGTTCGCGAGCGCGAAACTCCCCGTGCCGCCGCTTGCGCCGCAGCGCGCCGCTCGCGGCACGCGCATCCTGGCGCAAGCGGGCAGATTCTTCTTGACCGCGGTGGTGGCCCTGGTCGGTGTTGTCGCTTTCTACGCGGCGTATGTTGTGCTCAAGGACCGTGATTGGGCGGTCGTGCGCTCGAGACTGCGCGTGCTCGTGTGGTACCTCGTCGCAGTGGGCGCCTCTGTGCATGGCGCTGTTCTGCCCGGGGTCCCGGTCAGGCGACACCCGCTGCAGTTGACGATCCCGGTTGCGTACGAAATTGCGCTCGCATCGGCAGCGCTGATTGCCCTCCTCGTCTTCGTGGCAGTCGTGTTGCGCTTCGGCGCAGAGGCGCGGCGGCGCAAGGCGGTAGTGATCGGCTTTTGGGGGCGGCTGGGTGGTCGTCTCGGGCGTCAGTCCGTTCGTCCGGACGGTGCTCGGGGAGGCCATCGCGCCAGCCCAGCCGCTCGGGGTGCTTGCGATATTCGCCAGGCTCGCACCGGGGCCTGCGGACGGCGTGCGGCGCTATCAACTCGGCTGGATGTGGCCGAATCGCGCTCGGCGGACGGTGATTCCCCCCGAGCTCAGCCGATGCAGTGCCTGAGGTCGATGCCGGCGAGTTCGTAGCCCTTCCTGAAATCGCGGATGTGTCGCGCCATCCACTGGCGTGCGGCCTCCGGGTCGCGCCGCTCGAGGGCCTCGAGCAGGCGACGCTGGGCGGCGGCGATGCGCGAGCGGGCCTGCGGCACCTGATCGATCATGTCGCGCAGCGAGGGCTCGAGCAGCTGGATGAGCGGCTCGTGCACCAGCGCAAAGACCTGATTGTGCGTGGCCGCGCCGAGGGCGCGGAAGAACTCGGCCGTTTGGTGCACGGCTTTGTCCGTCGCGGCGTTTTCCGCATCGAATCGCGCGCGCACCGCCGCCAGGTGCTCGAGGTCGGCCGCGGTGCGCGAGCGCGCGGCGTTCTCTGCGATGGGGGGCTCGAACTCCGTGAGCGCCGCCCAGACCTCGAGGAAGGTCACATCGTGCAGCGCCAGCGCCCGGCTGACATCCTTGGCGATCGCGCGATGCCGCGGACGGGTCACGGTCATGCGCTTGGAGCCGGGACGGCGCTCGAGCAGCCCGCTGCGCTCCAGCTCGCGCAGCGCCTCGCGCACCGTCGAGCGGTTCACGCCGAGCTGGCGGGCGAGCTCGGTCTCCGGCGGCAGCCGCTCGCCCTCGCGCAGCGTGCGGCTGAGGATGCGCTCGGTGATGGCATCGGCCACCCTGCGGTAGGCGGGCGTGAGCGCGATCTGACCGAATTCAACCCTCATCGCGCTCAGTCCGCCGCCTCGAACAGCTCCCGTCCGATGAGCATGCGGCGGATCTCCTGCGTGCCGGCGCCGATCTCGTAGAGCTTCGCGTCGCGCAGCAGCCTTCCGGCCGGGTACTCGTTGATGTAGCCGTTGCCGCCGAGGGCCTGAATGGCCTCGAGCGCGACCCGGGTGGCGTGTTCGGCGGAGAAGAGGATGCACGCGGCGGCATCGCGCCGCTGGACCCGGCCGGCATCGCACGCGCGCGCCACGCTGTAGACATACGCGCGGCTTGCGCCGAGCGCGGCGTACATGTCGGCGAGCTTGGCCTGCATCAGCTCGAAGGTGCCGATCGGCTGGCCGAACTGCTTGCGCTCGCGCACGTAGGGCAGCACCAGGTCGAGCGCGGCGGCCATCAGCCCGAGCGGCCCGCCGCAGAGCACGACGCGCTCGTAATCGAGGCCGCTCATCAGCACGCGCACGCCGGCGTTTTCCTCACCGAGCAGATTCTCCCGCGGCACCTCGCACTGCTCGAAGACCAGCTCGCAGGTGTTCGAGCCGCGCATGCCGAGCTTGTCGAGCTTCTGCGCGGTGCTGAAGCCCGGCATGCCCCGCTCGATGATGAACGCGCTGATGCCGCGGCTGCCGGCCGAGGGGTCCGTCTTGGCGTAGACGATCAGCACCTCGGCGTCCGGCCCGTTGGTGATCCACATCTTGCGTCCGGTGAGCACGAACCGATCGGCGCGCCGCTCGGCGCGCAGCTGCAAGGAGGTGACGTCCGAGCCGGCCTGCGGCTCGGACATCGCGAGCGCCCCGACGTGCTCGCCGCTGATGAGCTTCGGCAGATAGCGCTCGCGCTGGGCGTCCGAGCCGTTCAGGCGCAGCTGGTTGACGCACAGGTTCGAGTGCGCGCCGTAGGAGAGGCCGACGGAGCCCGAGGCGCGCGAGATCTCCTCCATCGCGATGACGTGGGCGAGATAGCCGAGCCCGGCGCCGCCCCAGCGCTCCGGCACGGTGATGCCGAGCAGCCCCAGGGCGCCGAGCTCGGGCCACAGATCGCGCGGAAAGGCGTTGTCGCGGTCGATCGCGGCGGCGCGCGGCGCGATGCGCTCGAGGGCGAAGCGGCGCACCTGCGCACGGATCTCTCCTAAGGCCTCATCCAGGCCGAGGCCGCTGTCGATCGGATCGTGGGCGGACATGAGCTTGTCTTCCATTGAATCAGAACAGTATGATTGTCCGACAATCCGGATATCGTGACAAGCCCATGCCCCGCATCGACACCCGGCTCGACACCCGCTCGCAGGAGTTTCAGGACAACGCGCGCGCGCTGCGCGAGCTCGCGGGCGAGCTGAGGCGGGAAGTCGGGCGCGCCGCCGCGGGCGGCCCGCCGGCGGCACTCGCCAGGCACCGCGCCGCGGGCAAGCTCACGGCCCGCGAGCGCGTGCGGCTGCTGCTGGATCCGGGCAGCCCCTTCCTCGAGCTCTCGCAGCTCGCCGCGCACGGCCTCTACGGCGGTGGCATCGCCTGCGGCGGCATCGTGACCGGGATCGGACGGGTGAGCGGGCGCGAATGTGTCATCGTCGCCAACGATCCGACCGTCAAGGGCGGCACCTACTACCCGGTGACCGTCAAGAAGCATGTGCGCGCCCAGGAGATCGCCCGCGAGAACCGGCTGCCGTGCGTCTACCTGGTGGAGAGCGGCGGGGCGTATCTGCCGGCGCAGGATGAGGTGTTCCCGGACAAGGAGCACTTCGGGCGCATCTTCTACAATCAGGCGACGCTCTCGGCGCTCGGGGTGGCGCAGATCGCGGTGGTGCACGGCTCGTGCACCGCCGGTGGCGCCTACGTGCCGGCGATGGCCGACGAGAACGTCATCGTGCGCAATCAGGGGCGGGTGTTCCTCGGCGGGCCGCCGCTGGTGAAGGCGGCCACCGGCGAGGACATCGACGCCGAGTCCCTCGGTGGGGCCGATGTGCACTGCCGCGAGTCGGGCGTGTGCGACCACTACGCGGAAAACGACAACCATGCGCTCGCCATCGCGCGGCGCATCGTGGCCCGGCTCCGCCCGGCCCCGTGCACCGATCCGCCGTGCGCGCCACGCGAGCCGCACTATGCGCCGCAGGAGCTCTACGGGGTGGTGCCGGAGAGCCTGCGCCGGCCCTACGACGTGCGCGAGGTGATCGCGCGGCTCACCGACGGCTCGGAGCTCGAGGAGTTCAAGCAGCTCTACGGCACGACGCTGGTGTGCGGGTTTGCGCACCTCGGCGGCTACCCGCTCGGCATCCTCGCCAACAACGGCATTCTGTTCTCGGAGAGCGCGCTGAAGGGTGCGCACTTCATCGAGCTGTGCTCGCGGGAGGGCATCCCGCTGCTGTTCCTGCAGAACGTCACCGGCTTCATGGTGGGGCGCAAGGCCGAGGCGGGCGGCATCGCACGCGACGGCGCCAAGCTCGTCACGGCGGTCGCGTGCGCGCGCGTACCGAAGTTCACGGTCATCATCGGCGGCAGCTACGGGGCGGGCAATTACGCCATGTGCGGGCGGGCGTACGGGCCTCGACTGCTCTTCCAGTGGCCCAACGCGCGCATCTCGGTGATGGGCGGGGAGCAGGCCGCGAGCGTGCTCGCCACCGTCAAGCGCGCTCAGATCGAGTCCGGCGGCGGCCGCTGGAGCGAGGCGGAGGAAACGGCGTTCAAACAGCCCATCCGCGAGCAATACGAGCGCCAGGGCCACCCGTACTATGCCTCGGCGCGCCTCTGGGACGACGGGGTGATCGACCCGCTCGAGACGCGTCGCATTCTCACGCTCGCTCTTGCGGCCGCCCGCAACGCGCCTGAGGAAGACACCCGTTTCGGCCTGTTCAGGATGTAAGCGCAGTGATGTTCAAGCGTCTGCTCATCGCCAACCGCGCTGAAATCGCCTGCCGCATCCTGCGCACCGCGCGGCGCATGGGCATTGCCACCGTCGCCGTGTACTCCGACGCGGACGCTGAGGCGCGCCACGTCCGCCTGGCCGATCAGGCCGTGCGCATCGGTCCGCCGCCGGCGGCGCAGAGTTATCTCGACATCGAGGCCATCGTCGCGGCGGCGCGCGCAAGCGGCGCCGAGGCCGTCCATCCGGGCTACGGCTTTCTCTCCGAGAACGCCCGCTTCGCCGCGGCGTGCCGCGAGGCGGGGCTCATCTTCGTCGGACCGCCGCCCGAGGCTATCGAGGCGATGGGCTCGAAGAGCCTCGCCAAGGCGCGCGTGCGCGCGGCGGGCATCCCGGTGCTGCCCGGCTACGAGGGCGAGCGTCAGGACCTGGAGTATCTGGAGGCGCGCGCGCTCGAGGCGGGACTGCCGCTGATCGTCAAGCCGGCCGCCGGCGGCGGCGGCAAGGGCATGTACGTGGTGCGCGCCCGGGAAGAGCTGCGCGCGGCGCTCGGCGCGGCGCGCCGCCTCGCCGAGAGCAGCTTCGGGGACGGCACCTTGCTGATCGAGCGCTTCGTGGCCGAGCCCCGCCACATCGAGGTACAGGTGTTCGCCGATGCGCGCGGCGGGTGCATTCACCTCGGCGACCGGGACTGCTCGGTGCAGCGGCGGCACCAGAAGCTCATCGAGGAGGCGCCGGCGCCGGGCTTGCCGGACGGGCTGCGCGAGCGGCTGCGCGCAGCGGCGGTCGAGGTGGCGCGCGGCATCGGTTACCGCGGCGCCGGCACGGTGGAGTTCCTCTTCGACGGCAGCGAGTTCTATTTCCTCGAGATGAACACCCGCCTGCAGGTCGAGCACACCGTCACCGAGGCGGTGAGCGGCCTCGATCTGGTCGAGTGGCAGCTGCGGGTCGCGGCCGGTGAGCCGCTGCCGCTCACGCAACAGCAGGTTCGCCTGCGCGGGCACGCGATCGAGGCGCGGGTGTGCGCGGAGGATCCCTGGCGGCAGTTCCTGCCGAGCGCCGGCCGGGTTGTGCTCGCTGAGTGGCCTCAGGGCGAGGGCGTGCGGGTCGATGCCGGCTTCGACGGCGGCGATACGGTGCCGGCCGTGTACGACTCGCTGCTCGCCAAGGTGATCGCCTGGGCCCCCGAGCGCACTCAGGCGGCGGGCGTGCTCGCGAGCGCGCTCGAGCACACTCGTGTTGCCGGTGTGCGCACCAACGAGCGGTGGCTGGCCCGCATTGTGCGCTCGGAGGTGTTTCTCGAGGCCCGCCACAGCGTGGCGCTGCTCGAGCAACGGGGCGCCGAGTTCAGCGCGCCCGAGGCGCTGCCGGATGCGATGTTGGTTCTGGCGGCGCTCACGCTGTTCGAGGCGGGGCGCACCGCCAACCCCTGGTCGGCCGGCGACGGCTTCTCGCCGAGCCTGCCCGGCGCGCTCGAGGTGACGCTGCGCGCCGGCGGGGCCGCCCGGCGGATCACCCTCGCCTGCGAGGGTGGCGCGCCGAGCGCGGCGCTGATCGAGGAGCTCGAAGCGGATGCGCCCAAGGTGAAGGGCGAGGCGCGCCGCCTCGCGCTGAGCGAGACGCACTGCTCGACTGACACGGTCGAGGCGCAGATCGATACTCTGCGCGCACGCGCGCGGTTTCTGCGCGAGGGCGGGAGCGTGCACGTGTGGCTCGGCGCGGCACATCAGCAGCTCGAGATCGACGACGCGCGCGAGCGCTCGTTCACCGCGGCCCATGCCACCGGCGGGCTCACGACACCCCTGCCCGGCGTGGTCGCGGCGGTGAATGTCGAGATCGGGCAGACGGTGCGCAGCGGCGAGACGCTGATGGTCATCGAGGCGATGAAGATGGAGCACGGCATCAGCGCGCCGTTCGCCGGGCGCGTCACGCATATTCATTTCACGCTCGGCGAGCGCGTGCCGGAGGGCAGCGAGCTGCTGACGCTGTCGCCGGCCGACGACGCCAGTTAGGATGAACTCTCCCGCCGCTCAGCGCTGCGCGCCGCAGCGGTTACCCATTACGGCCGTAAAACCCTCATCCCGCACTGCTTGCGGCCAGGGCAAAGCCTTCCGGAAAATCCTCGCCGCGTGTCGCTGCGAGTGGATTGAGTTCGGCGGCGAGCCCGATCACGTGCATTGACCGATTGCGATCCACCCGGCCTTGAACCTCTCCACCCTCATCAACAGTCTCAAGACCGCCGGCGCCCGCAGAGCCCGCATTGGCGTCGCCGAACATCTGGCGCAGTTGCGCGACGAAAACCAAGGCATCACCGCGCGGGCATGAAAATGAGCCCCCCGCTCGACCCGCTCCGAGCTGCGCCCAGGAGGGGGAATGCGCCGGATGTATGTTCAAGTTGGGTTCAGTTTCGCGGGACGACAATCGGCACCGTCCGTCACGGGAGCTCGAGCCCATGAACAAGTCATTTCTGATCGGCGCGACCACGGGCGGCGCGCTCGCGCTGGTCGTCGGCGCCGGCGCGATGGTCAGCCACAAGCTGATGCATGCTGCCCCGCGCTATGCCAAGGTCGTGCAGGTGGTGCCGCTGACGCGCACCGTAGTCCAACCGCGACGGGTGTGCCGGGATGAGACCGTCGAGCGCACCCGGCCGGCGCGCGATACCCACCAGGTCATCGGCAGCATCGCCGGGGCGCTGCTCGGCGGGCTGCTCGGCCATCAGGTCGGCGACGGCAGCGGGCGCGCTCTGGCGACGGTGGCCGGGGCGGCCGCGGGCGGCTACGCCGGCAACCGGATCGAGGCACGCATGCAGCGCGGGGACACCTACACCACCACCGTGCGCCGCTGCGCCACTGTCTACGATCGCACCGTGCGCTCCGAGGGCTATCGGGTCCGCTACCGCCTCGGCGGCAAGACCGGCACCGTGCGCATGGACCACGACCCGGGCCAGCGCATCCCGGTGCGCAATGGCCACCTCGTGCTCAGCGTCGCGCAGGCGAGCTGAGGGCGCGCCGGCCCGAGACGAACGGCGAGTCGCGGTCGAAGAAGCGCCACGGCCGGCGGGCCCACTCGCCGGCATAATCGACGCCGATCCGCGCGCTGCGCCCGATGCGCACGCCGCGTGCGCTGCGCGCAGGCTCGATCCACAGTTGCCTGCCGCACAGGTCCACCCCGTTCGAGCGCCGGTCGATGCCCATCGCCCGACACAACAGTCCCGGTCCCGAGGCGCGCGCGGAGAGTCCGGCGAGCGGCTCGAGGGCCCGCAGCAGCACCGCGTGCGGGACGCCTTCGGCGGCGGTGACGACGTTCAGACAGTGCCACATCCCGTAGATGAGATAGACATAGGCGTGCCCCGGCGGGCCGAACATCACTTCGGTGCGCGGCGTGCGCCCGCGCGCGGAGTGCGCGGCCAGGTCCTCGGGTCCTTGGTACGCCTCGGTCTCGACGATGCGTCCGATGCGGCGCGTGCCCTCGACGCGGTGCACGAGGTGCATGCCGATCAGCGCGCGCGCCACGGTGAGGGTGTCCTGCACGTAGAAACCACGATCGAGTCGGGATGAGGGCATCGCGCCGCATGTTACAATGCCCGGGCCGTGCCGCAGGGCCGGGATGCACTCGGAATCCACTCTCCATGCCTCTCACTCCATTGCGCTGCCGGGGGACCTTGGCAGCGAGTCTGCTCGCGGCGTTCGCGCTCATGCTCGGCACGAGTGCTCGCGCCGCGGTGTATCGGCTGCCGGCGGACGGCTCGCTCATCGGCCGCGACCGCATTGTTCACTCCAAAGCGTCGGATACCCTGCTCGGCATCGCCCGCCGCTACAGCGTGGGCTACTGGGAGATCCAGGCGGCCAATCCTCACGTGGATCTGTGGCTGCCGGGGCAGGGGACGCGGGTGGTCATCCCCGGGCGCTTCATCATCCCGCCGGTGGCGCATGAGGGCATCGTGGTCAACCTCGCCGCGCATCGCCTGTTTTATTTCCCGCGCCGTGGCCGGCACGATGCGCCGGTCGTGATCACCTATCCGGTCAGCCCTGGGGAGAAGGGCTGGGACACGCCGGTCGGGGTGACGCGCATCGTGCGCAAGGTGCCGCATCCGGTGTGGATCCCGACGGCCTCGATCCTGCGGGCGCACGCCAAGGCGGGCGATCCGATTCCGCGCGTGTGGCCCGCCGGGCCCGACAACCCCATGGGCGAGTGGGCGCTCGAGACCTCGATGAGCGGCGGGGAGATCTATATCCACGGCACCAACAACCCGATGGCGATCGGGATGGCCGTGACGCACGGCTGCGTGCGCCTCTACCCGGAGGACATCGCCGCGCTCTTTCCGGTCGTGCCGGTCGGCACTCCCGTCACCATCGTCAACGACCCCATTCTCGCGACGCTCGAGCACGGGCGGTTGTATCTCTCGATCCACCCCCCGCTGCACAGCCAGGACGTGCCGGCCAAGCCCAACTATGCGCTGATTTCCCGGATCATCGATCAGGCGGTCGGCAGCGCGAGCGTGGCAGTCGATTGGGGGCGTGTGCGCCGCATGGCCGAGCGGGCCAACGGCATACCGGAGCGGATCGGCGTCGAGGCCGGCCCCCCCTCCGGTCGGGCCCCTCGGCGGCACAGCGGGGTGTGAGCGCGGCCTAAGAAGCCTCGCTGTCGAGGACCATCCGCACGAGCTGCGCAAAGGACGAGGCGCCCATCTTCTCCATCACCCGCGCGCGGTGGATCTCCACCGTGCGCTGACTGACGCCGAGGTCCGCCGCGACCACCTTGTTCGGCTTGCCGCGGGTGATGAGATTGAGCACTTCGCGCTCGCGCGGGGTGAGCGAGCCGAGCCGCTCGCGGATGCGGTCCTGCTCCTTCAGCTCGAGCCGCGTGCGCTGGTCCTTCTCCAGGGCGCGCTGCACGCGATCGAGCAGATCCTGGTCGCGGAAGGGCTTCTGCAGAAAGTCGAAGGCGCCGTGCTGCATCGCCTCGACCGCCATCGGAATGTCGCCGTGGCCGGTAATGAAAATCACCGGGATGGTCGCCCCGCGCAGGTTGAGCAGCTGCTGCAGCTCGAGGCCGCTCATGCCGGGCATGCGAACATCGAGCACCACGCAGCCGGGCTGACGCGCGTCGTATTCGGCGAGAAACTCCTGCGCGCTGCAGTAGACTGTCGCCGGCAGGCCGACCGACTTCAGCAGCAGCCGCAGGGAGGCGCGCACTGCCTCGTCGTCATCGACGACGAACACGGTGATTTGCGGTTCGCGGACGGTTTCCATCGGGCGTTCACCGTTGGCTGGGTGGGGCCGCTCGCGGCCCGCGGCGTGCTGGTATGACATGGACATTGATGGACACGGGTTGCTCACCTGCGAGAGTATGTTGCCGTCAGGCCGCCCGGCGCGCTAGGTATTTTCCGCAGGCGCCCCCGTGCGGCGGTCAATTGCGGGCACGATGGCCCTCGCGGCGAGCGTGCCCGGGAGGCCCCTGTGGACACAGAAGCGGTACGAGCGCGGCTGCTGCGGCGGCGCGAGGAGCTGCACAGGCGTGAGAGCGGTGCGAAGGCGGACCTGCGCCACGAGTCTGATCCGCTGAGCGCGGATTTCGCCGAGCAGGTCACTCAACGCGAGAGCGACGAAGTGCTCGATGCGATCAGCGAGTCGGCGCGCGAGGAGCTGCGCCAGATCCAGGCGGCGCTGCGCCGGCTCGATGCGGGCCACTACACCAGCTGCGCGGTGTGCGGCGAGCCGATCGAGGAAGGGCGGCTCGCGGCGGTGCCCTACACGGACCGCTGCCGCAGCTGCGCCGACGGCGAGCGCAGCGGCCCGGCGCATCGGCGATGAGCCCGGGCGCAAGTGTCGCCCCGAGCGGGGTCATTACCATCACCACGGATTTCGGCCATCAGGGCCCCTTCGTCGGGGTGATGAAGGGGCGGATCCTCGGGCGCTTCCCCGGGGCGCGCCTCATCGACCTCACCCACGAGATCCTGGTGCACTGGCCGGCCGAGGCCGGATTCTGGCTGACGCGCGCCTTCCCGTACTTTCCGGCCGGGACCGTGCACGTTGCCGTGGTCGACCCGGGAGTCGGCACCGCGCGGGACATCGTGGCGGTGAGCGCCGCCGGCCACCTGTTTCTCGCCCCGGACAACGGGCTGCTCGCGCCGCTCCTCGCCCGGCACCGTGACGCCGAAGCGGTGCGGCTGCGCCCCCAGGGGCTCGCCCGGCTCGGCATCGCCCGCGTGAGCGCGACCTTTCATGGGCGGGACATCTTCGCCCCCGTGGCCGCGGAGCTTGCCGCCGGGCACTGCCGCATGCACGAGCTCGGTGAGCCGGCCGCACCGGATTCGCTGGCGCCGGCCTGGGTGGATGAGCCGGCCGTCGAGAGCGCAAGCGTGAGCGGGGTAGTGATCACCATCGATCACTTCGGCAACCTCATCACCAATATCGATGCGGTGCTGATCGAGCGGTTCCGGCTGCCCCTGGTGCATGCCGGGCCGCATGCCTTTGCGCTGCGGCGCACGTATGGCGACACCGAGCCGGGGCAGTACCTGGCGCTGATCAACTCGTTCGGGGTCCTCGAGATCGCGCGCGCGGAGCACAGCGCAGCCGAAGGACTCGGCCTCGGGCGTGGCGCCCCGGTCACCGTGCGGGATCGCACCCAGTAACCCCTGTGGCCTCTTGCTCCGGCGAAGGATTTCATTATAGTTCGCTGTCTTGCTCCGTGCCGAAATTGCTACCGAATTGATTTAACTAAGGATTTTCACCGCTAGATGTCGGAACGAGACAACGAGAGCTTCGATCTCGACGAGGAATTCCTGAGCGGGAGCGCCGAAGACAGCACCGATTACGATCGGATGCTCGATCGGGTAGACAAGCGCCGGCCCCCACACCCTGGCAAACGCGGCAAGTCCGCGTGGAGCCGGCTCGAGGAAGTCCTGGCGGACAGGAAGCTCGAGAAGGATCTTCGCGATTTCGACGAAGAGCTCTAGCGCCCGCGCGTCCATAGAGCGGATTCGTTCGACCCGAGCAGGGCGGCCGGTACACGGCAGCGCCCGGGGGGCTGCTCGGCCCGAGAGTACGCAGCGGCCACCTCCGCCGCTCGCCCAGGAACCATCGTGACCCGCAGCGCTTCCGAGTGGATCGTCCTGAAGTTCGGGGGGACCAGCGTCTCCTCCGCCGCCAACTGGCGCAACATCGCCGAGGTCACCGCGGCGCGCCGCGCCGAGGGTGCGCGGGTGCTGATCGTCCACTCGGCGCTCAGCGGCATCACGGACCGGCTGGAGCGTCTGCTCGAGGTCGCGCGCGGGCCGGCACAGGAGGCGGACCTCGCCGAGATCGAGGCGCGCCACCGCCGGCTCGCGGCGGATCTGGGCATCGATCTCGGGCAAGCGTGCGAGCGCCACCTCCTCGAGCTGCGCCAGATCGCCGCCGGGGTCGCGCTCATCGGCGAGGTGAGCGACCACACGCGTGCGCGCGTCATGGCCGCAGGCGAGCTGATGGCGACCGATCTCGGGGCGCGCTTCCTCGCCGCCCAGGGGATCGAGGCCGAATGGGCCGATGCGCGCACCATGCTCGCCGCCGAGGAGCGGGCCAACGCGTCGGCCAAGGCGAGCGTGCTCTCGGCGGTGTGCAAGTTCGCGCCAGATCCGCTCCTCGAGCAGCGGCTGCGGGCGATGGCCCCCGTGGTCGTCACGCAGGGGTTCATCGCCAGCGACAGCGAAGGTAACACCGTGCTGCTCGGGCGGGGCGGCTCGGATACCTCCGGGTCCTATCTGGCCGCCAAGCTGCGCGCGCGGCGGCTGGAGATCTGGACCGACGTGCCGGGGATGTTCAGCGCCAACCCGCGCGCCGTTCCCACGGCGCGGCTGCTGCGCGCGCTGCATTACGACGAGGCGCAGGAGATCGCCACGAGCGGCGCGAAAGTGCTGCATCCGCGCTGCATCCTGCCGGTGCGCCAGTACGGGATCCCGCTGCACATCTACGCCACGCAGGCGCCGCACCTCGAGGGCACTGTGCTCTCGGCCGAGGGCGACGGCACGGCGCAGGTCAAAGCCGTCTGCACCAAGAAGGGCATCACGCTGGTGTCGCTCGAGAGCCCGGGCATGTGGCACCAGGTGGGATTTCTCGCCGACGCCTTCCACGTCTTCAAGGCGCACGGCATGTCGGTGGACCTGGTGTCCACGTCCGAGACCAACGTCACCGTGTCGCTCGATCCGGCCGCCAACACCCTCGACAGTGCGCTGCTCGGCGCGCTGGTGGGCGACCTGTCGCGCCTGTGCCGCGTGCAGGTGATCGGACCGTGCGCATCCGTGAGCCTGGTCGGGCGCAACATCCGCGCCATCCTGCACCAGCTGGGCGGGGCATTCGAGTTCTTTGCCGAGCAGAAGATCTACCTCGTCTCGCAGGCGGCCAACGACCTGAACTTCACCTTCGTGGTCGATGAGAACCAGGGCGACCGGCTCGTCGATCAGCTGCACGAGCTGCTGATCCGCCCGGTGTCGGGCGATCGTGTGCTGGGTCCGATGTGGGAGCAGCTGTTCGGCCAGGCTGCGGCGCCGGCGGCCACGGGCGAGCTGTGGTGGCGCGCGCAGCGCGAGCGGCTGCTTCAGGCCCTCGGCTCGCGTGAGGCCGCTTACATTTATCACCTGGAGAGCGTACGCGCCGCGGCGCGGGCATTGCGCTCACTGCACTCGCTCTCGCGCGTTCACTTCGCGATCAAGGCCAATCCGCACCCCGAGGTGCTGCGCGCCGTCGCCGCCGAGGGGGTGGAGTTCGAGTGCGTCTCGCGCGGGGAGCTCGAGCGGGTGCTCGATGTGTTTCCCACGCTCGATCCAGCCCGGGTGCTGTATACGCCGAACTTCGCCTCGCGCGATGAGTACCGCTGGGCGCTCGGGCGCGGCGTGCAGGTCACCGTGGACAGCTTGCATGCGCTCACCGAGTGGGGCGAGCTGTGGCGCGGCCGGGAGATCTTCGTGCGCATCGATACCGGCGTCGGCGCGGGCCATCACCACCATGTGCGCACCGCCGGGGCGCACGCCAAGTTCGGCGTGCCGATCGCCGACCTCGACCGGCTGGCGCGCGAGGCGAAGCGTCACGGGGCGCGCCTCGTCGGGCTGCACTCTCATGTCGGCAGCGGCATTTTCGAGGTCGCCACCTGGGAGCATACCGCCCGGCAGCTCGCGGACCTCGCGCAGCGCCTCGAGTCGGTTCGGGTCATCGACATCGGCGGCGGCCTGGGGGTCCCGGAGCGCACCGACCAGCGTCAGCTCGACCTAGATAAGCTCGATACGCTGCTCGCGGCGGTGCGCGCCGAGCACGCGGGCCTGGAGATCTGGATGGAGCCGGGCCGCTATCTGGCCGCGCCGGCCGGCGCGCTGCTGGCGCGCGTCACCCAGCTGAAGAGCAAGGGCAGCGTGCGCTACGTGGGCATCGCCACCGGCATGAACTCCCTGCTGCGCCCGGCGCTCTATGGGTCATACCATGAGATCGTCAATCTTTCCCGGCTCGATGAGCCCGCGGGCGAACTGGTCAACATCGTCGGTCCGATCTGCGAGAGCGCAGACGTGCTGGGCCATGACCGGCTGCTGCCGCCGACCCGCGAGGGCGATGTGCTGCTCATCGCCAACGCCGGCGCCTATGGCCACTCGATGAGCTCACGTTACAACCTGCGCGAGCCGGCCGAGGAGCTCGTCCTCTGAAGCGATCCTCCGGACGCAGAAGCCCCCCCTCGCGAGGCGCGCGAACGCCCGCCGCTCGCCGCAGGCGCATCCTGTGGCTGTGGCGCGCGATCGGCGCCGCGGCGCTCGTCGTGCTCGTGGTGGGCGGCGGCTACGTGCTGTACCTCGACCGCCTCGTGACCCGGCAGTTCCGCTCGCTGCGCTGGACGCTCCCGGCGCGCGTCTACGCTGCGCCGATGCAGCTGTACGTGGGGCTCGACCTGAGCGAAGCACAGCTCGAGCATGAGCTGCATCGCCTGGCGTACCGTCAGGTCGCATCGCCCGGCGGTCCCGGCACGTTCGTCGCATCGGCCGACCAGGTCGTGGTCATGCTGCGTCCGGTGCAGTTCGCCGACCGCGACCGCCCGGCGATGCCGCTGCGGGTCCGCTTCGGGCCGGGCGGGGTCACAGATCTCACCACTGCCGCCGCCGCGCCGGTACCGGTGATCCGGCTCGACCCGCTGCTGATCGGCAGCATCTTTCCGAGCGACGGGGTGGATCGGATCGTGGTCACCCCGAAGCAGGTTCCGCCGCTGCTGCCGGCGGCGCTGAAGGCGGTCGAGGACCGCACGTTCGATACCAACTGGGGCATCGATCCGCGCGGCATCCTGCGGGCCGCCTGGGTCGATCTGCGCGCGCATCACATCGAGGAGGGCGGCAGCACCCTCACCCAGGAGCTGGTGCGCAGCTACTTCCTGAACAACCGCCGCACGCTCTGGCGCAAGATCCGCGAGGCCATCATGGCCGTGGCGCTGACCGCGCACTTCAGCAAGGCGGATCTCATGAACGCCTATATCAACGAGATCTTCCTCGGCCAGGACGGCAACCGCTCGGTGCACGGGTTCGGGCTCGCGAGCGAGTTCTACTTCGGCGAGCCGCTCGATGAGCTCGACCTGCCGCAGATCGCGATGCTGGTGGCCATCGTGCGCGGCCCCACCTATTACGATCCGCGCCGCGTGCCGGCGCGCGTGCTGGCGCGGCGCAACCTGGTGCTGAAGATCCTTGCCCGCCAGGGCGTGGTGTCGTGGGCACGCGCCGATGCGGCCATGCGCGCGCCGCTCGGGGTCACCCCGCACGCCTCCGGGGCCTACTATCCGGCCTATCTCGACCTGGTGCGCCGCACGCTCGCCCGTGATTATCCCGAGCGGGAGCTGACCCGTGCGGGGCTGCGCGTCTACACCAGCCTCAATCCGCGCGTGCAGGAGCTCGCCGAGCATGCGCTCGATGCGCAGCTGCACCTGCTCGACCGCACGCATCATTACGGCAAGGAGCACCTGCAGGGCGCCGTGGTGGTCACCTCGCCGCAGACCGGCGACGTGCTGGCCATCGTCGGCGGCCGCGACGCGGACTTCGACGGATTCAACCGTGCGCTCGATGCGCGCCGCTCCATCGGCTCGCTGGTCAAGCCGTTCATCTACCTGACGGCGCTCGAGACCGGCCAGTACACCGCCGCCACCATCATCGAGGACGAGCCGATCGCGGTGAAGCTCGCCCGCGGGCGGTACTGGCGGCCGCACAATTACTCGCGGATCTTCCACGGTCCGGTGCCGCTGGTGCGCGCGCTCGGAGACTCGCTGAACGCCGCCACAGTCCGGCTCGGCATGCGCATCGGCCTGAACCCGGTGACACACACGCTGCAGCGCTTCGGGCTTAAGCACGTGCCGCAGGAGGTGCCGGCGATGCTGCTCGGGGCGAGCGACCTCTCGCCCTTCGAGGTGGCGCAGCTGTACAACGGGCTGGCCGACGGGGGCTTTCGCGAGCCGCTGCGCGCCGTGCAGGCGGTGGTCAGCGCCGATGGCAAGCCCCTGAAGGCGTTCCCGGTGCGTGTCACGCCGGTTGCTCCGACCGGCGACGTCTACCAGGTGACCACCATGATGGAGCAGGTGCTCACCCACGGCACGGGCGAACCGGCTGAGTCCATCCTGCCGCCCGGGCTGGTGGCGGCCGGCAAGACCGGCACCTCGCAGAACGATCGCGACAGCTGGTTCGCGGGGTTTACCGGCAATGATCTGGCGGTCGTGTGGGTGGGTTATGATCACAATCAGCCCACGAGACTCACGGGCGCGATGGGCGCGCTGCCGGTGTGGGCACACATCATGGCGTCGATCGGCGCATTGCCGCTCAGCATGCCGCCGCCGCAGGGTCTGACGGACGTGTGGGTCGACTTCCCCACGGGACTTCAGACCACGCCCGAGTGCGATGCGGCCAATGCGGTTGAGGTCGCCGTGCCGGTCGGTACGCAGATTGCGCCGATGTCCGGATGCGGCCTGCTTGGTGGAGGAGACTGATGGCTCGTCAGCGTTACGGCCTTGCGCGCGCCGCCATGGGAGCGCTCGGCGCCGCGCTCGCATTGTCCGGGTGCGCGCTCGTCGGACCGCCCTATGGGGCGGCGCACCCGAATGCCGCGGCGAGTGCCCGCCGCGGCGTCATCCAACAGCCGAATGGCGCGCAGCCGGGCACGTGGGGAGGCGCGTCCGCGCAGGCCGCCCCGGGCACACCCGGCGCGGTCCCGCCGGCCCCGCCCCAATACCAGCTCGGTCCGGCCGCGCAGTCGCTGGTTGCGATGGCGCGCGTTCAGGAGCGCAGCGGTAACTTCGGGCTCGCCGCCGAGACGCTCGAGCGGGCGCTGTCGATCGAGCCGCGCAATCCCCTGGTGTGGCTTGCGCTCGGCCGCGAGAGCCTCGCGGCCGGCAATGCCGCTCAGGCCTACGGCATCGCCCGCAAGGCGCTTTATCTCGCGAGCGGCGATACGCACGCCGAATCATCGGCGTGGGGCCTGATCGCCGCCACACTGCGCGCCGAGGGCCGGAACCAGGAGGCGCTCGCGGCCGAGCACAAAGCGGCGCTGCTGTCGGTGCAGTGAGCCGCGGGCCGGCTCACAGCTCGAGCGTGATGCTCACCGGGCAATGGTCCGAGCCCATGATGTCCGGGTGGATGTCGGCCGACTTGACCGCCTTGCGCAGGCTCGCCGAGACCAGCACGTAGTCGATTCTCCATCCGATGTTGCGTGCGCGCGAGTTGGCGAAGTGGCTCCACCACGTGTAGTGGCCATTGCCCTGCTTGAACAGGCGGAACGTGTCGATGAAGCCGGCGTCGATGAAGCTCTGGAAGCCCTCGCGCTCCTCGTCCGTGAAGCCCTTCTTGCCGCGGTTGGGGCCGGGGTTTGCGAGGTCGAGCTCGGTGTGCGCCACGTTCAGGTCGCCGCAGAACACCACCGGCTTGTTCTTCTCGAGCTGCCGGCAGTGCGCGAGGAAGGCCGGATCCCAGTGCTTGTGGCGCAGCTCGAGCCGGCTGAGGTCGTCCTTGGCGTTCGGCGTGTAGACGGTGACCACGTAGAACTCAGGGTACTCCGCGCTGATCAGGCGGCCCTCCCCGAGGCTGTCCCGGCCGGCGCCGTCGGTGAAGCGGTACTTGCGCTCGATCGCGCTCGAGAAGCCGTTCGCCACCGAAAGCGGCTCCTCGCGGGTGAAGATCGCCGTGCCCGAGTAGCCCTTCTTCGCCGCCGAGTTCCAGTACTCGTGGAAGTTGTTCACCTCGATGTCGGCCTGGCCGCGCTCGGCCTTGGTCTCCTGCAGGCACAGAATGTCAGGCTTGTGCGTGCGCACGAAGCTCTGCAGGGTGCCTTTGCGGGTGACGGCACGAATCCCGTTGACATTCCACGAGTAGATTTTGGTCATGGCCGGCGCCGGTCGCTCGAGGGTCGCAGTGACACGCGCCGGCCTCGGGCGGCCGGCGCGCAGGGTGGCCCAAGGTACAGGCGCGGGGCGCGCCGCTCAAGAGTCTCTCAGGAGTCGGACACCGGCCAGATGCGCACCCCGGGCGTGCCCTGCATGCGCTGCCAGGTCAGCGAGCGCCCGAGCAGCGGGATGCCCAGATAGCCGCGCACGACGAGCTTGCGGCCCCCGTCGATGAGGCGCAGCTCGCAGTCGAACACATGACCGTTGCGCGGGTCGAGGATGTCGCCGCCGACGTACCGTCCGTTGTGATAGCGCAGGTGGCGCATCAGCACCAGGCCGATCATCGGCTGATCGTGGCGGCTGCCGGTGCACTCGGTGCAGCGCGCGGCTCGGTTGTCGCGCGGGGAAAACGGCTCGATGCGCCCGTAGTAGAGGCCATGGTCCTCGTAGATGGCGATCAGGCCGACGGGCTTGCCGGTGGCGCTGTCGATCGGCGACCACAGCCCCACCGGGGTGTTCCAGGTTGACGCGGCCGCGTGGGCCGAGGCGGGCAGTGCGCAAAGCGAGAGCGCAGCGAGGAGAAGGACCCGCATCGGGCCCGGGAATTTCACGAGGCGCATGGCCCCATTTTAGCCGATCGGGTCCCCGCTGCGCGAGGCGTTTCGTGCGACCTGTGTCTCGGTTCGTGGCGTCGCCGCCGCGCCGTGCGCCTTGTACGCCTCGATGTGGACCTTGCGCAGCAGACGGTGCATGACGGGGTAGATCAGAATCGCCGCGACCGACACGAAGAACACGCCGCTGTAGAGGGCGTAGAGCATGGCGAACAGCTTCGCCGCAGCCGTGTGCAGCGAGGCGACCGGCCCCATTCCGGTGAGGATCATGCTGGCGTTGAGGTAGCTGTCGAGCCACCCGAGCGAGGCCGTCACGTGATACCCGATGGCGCCGACGGTCAGTGACACCAGCGTGAGCAGGATTGCCCACCCGAGGTGGCGCAGCAGCCGTAGGGCGAAGCGAAGCGGGCTGAGCAGCTCAAGCGTCATCTGGCGCTCTCCAGTGTGGATCCCGCAGGATCGGGTGCGGCGAGTGTAGTACGCGCTTGCACCGGCCGGCAGAGCCCGGGCTTCGAGGCGGCCGTTGACCGGGCGCGTCGCTTCGCCGATGCTCGGGCTGATGCCAGCGACAACGGCCAGGCTCTGATGCGAAGCTCACCCGTCCCCCCGCCGATCTGGATGTTGATCTTCGCCGCCGGGCAGTGGCTCGCGAGCCGCCACTGGCCGCTGTGGACGGTCGTCCCCGCACCCTACACCCGGCTCGGCTGGGCGGTGATGGCGATCGCGGTCATTGCGGCGGCGAGCGCATTTGCCGAGTTCCGCCGCGCGCACACGACGCTCAATCCGCACAAGCCCGAGAACACCTCCGCGCTCGTGACGAGCGGAGTGTATGCGTGGACGCGAAATCCGATGTATCTGGGGCTGTGGCTGCTGCTCGTCGGCTGGGCAGTGAGACTCGGCGCGTTGAGCGCCTTCATCGTCGCGCTGCTGTTCATTCCGCTGATCGGGTACGTGCAGATTCGCGCCGAGGAGCGGGTGCTCGCGCGGCGCTTCGGGCAGGAGTACGAGCGCTATCGCAGGCGCGTGCGGCGCTGGTTCGGGCGCGCCACGCCGGGGTGACCGGCGCCGCACGACGGTTCGCGCACGCGGGCCGGCGCTCAGCGCTCGAGCACCACGTCGGTGAGCGGCCGGCTGCAGCAGGTGAGCACGTAACCGAGGTCGATGTGCCGCTGCAGGATGCCGCCGTGATGGCGCATGTCGACCCGCCCCTCGAGCACTCTTGCGCGGCACTTGCCGCAGCTGCCGTCCCGGCAGGAGGAGGGCATCGGTATGCCGGCCGCCTCGGCGACCTCGAGCAGGGTCTGATCGGGTCCGCAGCGCACCGTGCAGCCCGAGACCGTGAAGGTGACCGATTTGCCCTCATCCATCCGGACACTGTCGAGCGCAGGTGTGGCGCTGTCAACCGGGCCCCCGGCGGACGTCGGCCCGCGATTAAGCTCAGCGCGCGGCCAGAGGAGCGGATTCATTGTTTTGCGGTCGGTGCATCCGGCGCACCCCTCGCTGCGGGTTGCGCGGCCGCGCTGAACGTGCCGGCGGCGATGTGCGTCGCCAGGCCCTGCGGGCCGGCGGCGATGAATGCCCCCTTCAGATCGGCGGGCACCGGCTCGCTGCGCCGCTTGCGCCACAAGTCAAACAGCGTCAGCAGCCCCGTCAGTGCGGCCAGCGTCCCGAAGTACGCGCCCGTGCCGAAGCGGGCGATGAGTGCGCCGAGCAGCACCGGGCTGACCGCGGCGCCGAGGCCGTTCAGGCGCAGCAACGCGCCGCTCGCGGCCACCATCTGCGCCGGCTCGAGCTGGTCGTTCACGTGCGACACGCCGAGCGAGTACAGCGTGAAGGACATCGCGCTGAAGAGCGCCGCGAGCAGGTAAAACAACACGTGCGGCATTGCCGGGAACATCGCCAGGGCGCCGGCGCCGGCCGTCGCGATCACGCAGGCGCCGGCGATCACCGTGCGCCGGTCCATGCGATCTGAGAGCATCCCGGCCGGGAACTGCCCGAGCACCGCCGCGAGAATGCTGATGCCCATGAAGGTGGCGACACCGGCGGTGCCGAGGCCGCTGCGCTGCGCGTAGAGCGGGCCCATGGAGTAGACGCTCGAGGTGATCATGCCGCCCACCGTCACCGCCACCACTCCGAGCGGGGAGTCGCGGTACAGATCCCGGTAGCTCACCTTGCGCGGCAGTGCGATCTCCGGCGCACGGTGCGCGGCGAGCACGATCGGCACCATGGCGAGGGAGATCATCATGGCCGCGAGCATGAAGGGCCGGTCGGTGTTGGGATTGGCGGGAATGAGCAGGAACTGCGCACTGCCGAGCCCGACGTAGAGCACCACCATGTAGATCGCGAGCAGCGCGCCGCGCGTGGCGCGGCTTGACCGATTGTTCAGCCAGCTCTCGGCCACCACGTAGAGTCCGGCGAAGCACAGGCCCGATACGCCGCGCAGCAGCCCCCAGGTGAGCGGATGGACGAACAGGCCCTGGGTCAGCACCGCCGCCGAGGCCACCGCGGCCATGGCGGCGAACACGCGGATGTGCCCGACGCGGCGCACCAGACGGGGCGCGGCCGCCGTGCCGAGCAGGTACCCCAGGTAATAACAGGACATCACCACGCCGGTCACCGGCGCGCTGAATCCCTCGAGCGCGGCGCGTAGGCTGATCTCGGTGCTGGTCAGACCCGCGCCGAGCATGAGGATCCCCATGCCGAGCAACAGCTTCCAGGTGGCTGCGAGCGCCGAGGTGGGAGCGGTGGTGGCGGGGGCGCTGTCGGGAGTCATTCCCACGGTTGGAACGTCGCTTGATGAAGTGCGGCTGGCCGCGCGGCCCGCCGCCCGTGCGCTTGCGATTCGCCGGCGCACTGGCGCGCGCAAAGCGATCATGGTAGCGCGCTGTGGCCGGGCGGCAAAGCCGCCGCGCGCGCCGCCTCAGGTTCGCGCCAGCAGGTGGCGCAGATCGGCCGCGAGCACCGAGGCGGGCGCGCCGGTCTGCGCCAGGAGTCGGGCCCGGCCGTGGCGGCCGAAGATGAACACCGCGCTGCTGTGATCGACCTCGTAGGCGCCGCTCGCGTCGGGTTTTTCGTAGTGGTACGAGACGCGGTAGCGCTTGATCATGTCGGTGAGCTGCGCATCGGTGCCGCGCAGCCCGACGAACTGCGGCCCGAAATCGCTCACATACCGCTTGAGCACCGGCTCGGTGTCGCGCCGCGGGTCCACGGTCACGAACAGCACACGCACCCGCCTGCTCTGCGCTCCAAGCTGCTCGATCGCATCGGCGAGCGTGGCGAGGGTGGTCGGGCAGGCATCGAGGCAGTGTGTGTAGCCGAAATAAAGCATCACGACATCGCCCCGGTAGCTCGCGGCGCTGACGGGCACGCCGTCCTGGTCGGTCATGTGGAACTCGAGCGGCGCGACGAGGCCGGAGACATCGGTCAGATGGTGCCCCAGCTGCCGCTGGGTGCAGCCGCACAGCGCCAGACCCAGCGCCAGGGCGAGGGCGCGCGCCGCGCGGCGGGCGTTCATGCCGCCGCTCCGGCCGATGCGCCGGCGGCGGCACTCGCTTGGGCGCAAGCCTCGCGCGTGAGCGCCCGGCGGTCTTCGGCCAGGACGTGATGCAGCACGACGATGGCCCCGACTGCGGACATCATCGCCGCGGGGATCCAGGTGAGCAGCCCGCCGAGCTGCTGGTCGAGCATCGGGCTGATGGCCCACGCCCGCCCGCATATCGCGTAAATGCTGAAGAGCGGTTTGGAGCTGAGCGCAATGTACGCCCCGAGCGCGATCTGCGGCAGCGCCACGGCGGTGAGAATGATGCACCTCGGGCCGTAGCGCATCGCCGCCGCGCCCTGCGCTTCGCGCGGCGCGAGCATCAGCCACCAGAAGAGGATGCCGTCGATGAGCATGCTCCAGTTCATCAGCAGGTAGCGCCGCTGATCGAGCATCGCGGTGAAGTGGATGGAGGGGATCAGCCAGAAGTAAATGAGCCCGACGAAGATCACCGGGGCGATGAGCGGATGCTGCAGCGCTCGCCACAGCCGCCCGATCGGACCGCTCACCCACGGGTTGCTGAGGACCCGCCAGGCCGGCCCGGGTATGCCGGCGCGCAGCACCGGCACGGGCGCCGAGAGGACGAGCAGGGTCGGGCCGATATGATGCAGGATCAGATGCTGCAGGCGATGGATCCAGAACATGTGCTGCGCGAGAAAATCGAAGTAGGTCTGCATCACGGCGTAATTCACCGCGAGGCCGAGGAAGAAGACGAACGGCCGCCAGAATCCGACGTGGATCGAGTCACGCCGCAGGACCGCCATGCCGCGGATGTAGAGCGCCGCGGTGAGCGCGAAGACCGCGCAGGCCGTAGGCGAGAACTGCCAGGGCAGCAGGTACGACAGAAGTCTCACGGCACCCCCTCGGACGGCCGGACTCAGCGGCCCAGAGAAGCCCCGGTAGCGTACCAGAGCCGCCGCGCGCGCGGGGCGCGGGCGCTCGGACTGAAGCGCGGCAGGGGTGCGCGGCGCGGCTGCGCGTTCAGCGGCTGAGCATGCTGTCGATGTCGCTTCCGTCGCGGCGCACGGGGTTCATCGGCATCAGCGTGGCAGTGACGCGGTTGCGTCCGGCGTGCTTGCTGCGATAGAGCGCCGCATCCGCGATGCGCAGCATGTGATCGGCGGTCTTGCGGTCCCCGAAGGGCACCTGCTGCAGATTGCACATGCCGAAGCTGGCGGTGATTTCCACCGTTTTGCCCGGAACCTGGAAGGGGCTGTCGGCGATGCACGCCCGCAGGCGGCGGGCCGCATCAAGCGCCTGGTCGTAGTTCGTCTCGGGCAGGATGACCACGAACTCCTCGCCGCCGAGGCGCGCGACCCAGTCGACGCCGCGGCGCAGACTCTCCTGCAGCCGCGCGCCGAACTGCTTGAGAATCTCATCGCCGCAGGCATGGCCGAGGGTGTCGTTGACGTGCTTGAAGAAATCAATGTCGCAGAGAATGAGAGACAGCGGCCGCCGGCAGCGTGCGGCGCGATCGATCTCGCGCGGGAAGTGCTTGCCGAAGAAGCGCCGGCTCGCCACTCGTGTCAGCTCATCGGTGGTCGATAGCTCGCGGTTCTCAATCAGCGCGATGCGCAGCACTTCCTCCAGTTCTGCGATGCGCCGCGCGGTGCCGAGGCGTGCTTTGAGCGTGGGCTCGGTGGCGTTGCGCGCGAGGTGATCGTCGGCGCCGGCAAGCAGCCCGGACTCGATCTCCTCGGGGTTGTCGAACGGCGCGATGTAGAGGATGAACGGATCGCGCGGCAACTTCTGCGTGCGGATCCGGCGGATGAGAGGCAGGCTGTCAGTCATCACAACAGCGCGGAACTTTTTGCGCAGATTGTCGATCGCCTCGTGTTCCTCGCACAGCGCCACATCCAGCATCTCCTTATGGATGCGCTGCTCGAGCTGCTTGCGCGTGTCGGCGGCGCGGATGACGAGCAGTGCGTGCGGCGGAGGCAACACGCGCAGCATCACTGCGACGGTGGCAGTGGTGTCCTCGCGGGCCTCCAGCTCGTGCACACGCCGTTCGAGCACCCGTTTTATGACTGTCGTGTGTCCGCCAGAAGACATTGGCCCCCTCCGGGCTCGTCAGTCCCTGCCGGGCGGATGCTCCGGGTTTCAACGTGAAGGTTCAGACGCCGGCATCCCGCACTGGCAAGTGCAAACTCAATGTAAAGGTGACATTGGACGTGCAGTGTGATGAACTTCACGATCCCTTGATCGAGGTCCGGTGAGAAAGACAATAGAGACGATGACTTCACACGTTGCCGACCCGCCCGCGCCCGCCATCACCCGCCGCCGCCGTCCGTTCCTGGCGCCGGTGTGGCTGAGCCTGCTCGCCGGGCTTGCGGTCGTTGGACTTGGTCTTGCTCTCTGGGCCTCGGCAACGAACACCATCGTGGTCGTCGTGCCGTCGGCGCAAGGGGAGCTGGGCTCGATCGACAATGCGCCGCTGTCGGCCGCCGGCGGACAGCAGGCGCAGATGCTCGCGCGGCGCTTCGCCACGTCTTCGGGGCCGGACGGCCTGAGCGCAATCTACGTCAGCGATACGCGCCGGGCGCAGCAGACGGCAGAGCCGCTGGCCCAGCTGCTCGGCCTGCGGCCTATCGTCCTGTCAAACCGAACGGGGACGGGCATCGCCGGGAAGATTCTCGATCAGCACACTGGCGCGAGCGTACTCGTCGTGTGCAACCGTCAGATCATTGCCGACCTGATTGATGCGCTCAGCGGTCATCACATCGAGCTGACGGGCGCCCGGGACATGTACATCGTCACCATTCCGCGCTACGGGCCGGCGCGCGTGCTGCAGATGCACGACTGAGCCGCGGCTATTGCGCGGTTGAGCGAGGAGCCGCGGCCCTGCGCACGAAACGAATGTGCACGCCGATGCGCAGATCCGAGGCCGCTACATCCTGAATCTTACCGGCGGGATCGATGAGGAAAGTGGCCCGGCGAACGCCGAGGCCAAATGGGCCGCGTACTCCGTACATGCGCACCACGCACCGCTCGACGTCCGAGAGCAGGACAAAGGGCAGGTGGTACTTTTCACGGAAGGCACGATGGCTCTCGGGGCTTTGCGGGCTGACGCCGGCGACCTGCAGACCCGCCGCCCGGATCTGCGGCTGCAGGTCGCGGATCTGGCAGGCCTCGCGCGTGCAGCCGGCGGTGAAGTCCGCCGGATAGAAGTAGAGGATGAGAGGTCCGCGGGCCAGCAGGCTCTTCAGCGAGACGGATAAACCGTCCGCATCTGGAAGGGTGAATTCAGGTGCGCGAGCGCCGATGGCCAGCACGGGAAGGCTCCTACAATGGCCTTGGCTTCCTCGCGTATCATAGCTAGAATCGCCCGCCTTGCGTGGGGCGGTAGCTCAGCTGGGAGAGCGTCGCGTTCGCAATGCGAAGGTCGAGGGTTCGATCCCCTTCCGCTCCACCATTTAACCCTCTGATTTCCCAGTACTTTGCAATCTCCGGCGCGGCGCCCTGCTGTGCAGGACTTTGCGCTTATTGATCAACGGGTGCGGTGAGACCCGGCGTCGCGACGTGCTTGCGGCCAGCGGGAGCGGCGGTTGCCGGGCACGACGGCCCGGCGGTCGATCCGTGCGTGCCGTGTGCCCCGCGACATGCTCCGGTGGACCCGCCCCTTGGCGGCCGGATGAGCAGATCGCCCCGAGTCTCTTCATTGCACGTGTGACTGTAGAGAATGTGCTCCGGTCGCAGACTCTTCTGTCAGCGGTTCAGGTAACGCAGCACAACATATCCTGATTTACACTGCTCTTTGACTCAACAGACTTCAATGGACGCGGTGCTCAGCAGGCAATCTTCGCGCCACTGCGGTCCCAGACCCTGATCGATTCCATGCCCTGCAGCGGCCGGGCTGCCACCCAGACCTGGCTCCTCGCCCCGATCATGCCCCACGACCTGGACCGCGAGCTGCAGATGTCGGCTGAGGCGCCTGCGCGCATTGCACCATAGAGCTGCGCGCCCCGTGGTGGTCGTTCCTGCGTCTCGGCACCCGCAGAACGCGATTGATGCAATGCGCCGGCGGCGCCCAGCCGGCGGGAATGGCTCTGCCCCCTAGGCGGCAGAGGCGCGCCTCGGGGGAAGAGGCGCCAAGACTCCTTGACCATGACCTCTTGCCCCATGATTCGCTGGTGCGCTCGTCTGCTGTTTCAAGCGGCTGTGCGGCACGGTCGCTCATTCGCATTCCCTGACTGCGATGACGTCGCTGGCCGCCGAGGTGCAGTTCTAAGCGCGTAGCCGGCTGCGTCCGCTAGCGCACAGACGGCGAACATGCGGCGAGCATAATGGAGTGGTCGGCAAACTCCGTGTACGCGACCTTTGGCAGAGCCGGGCGCGTCACCGTGCAAGATGGCCTTTGCTGCTCCACGAACCACGAGCCGGTCATCGCCGCAGCCCATTTAAAGGAGTCGATATCATGCACTCAGAAACATTTGCAAACGCGCCGGGCGCGCCGGGCGATGCGCGTCCCGATGTCAGTGAAAAGGCGATGGATGCTGCCTCAAGAGTGAGGAGAGCGTCAAATCCGGAGCACTCAGTCGCCGATCAGATCGGCGGGCATCCAGATGGAAACGGGGATGGCTCGGAAAGAGCGGGCACGAGCGGGCACGCGAAGGCGGAATCCTCGCCCGGCGGTCCGAGGGTTGCTCGCGCCGCACACGCGGCAGCGAATACGCTGACCCACACGGCGGAGTACATTCGAAAACATGATGCAGCGAGCATGGTGGCGGATGCGAAACGCTTGGTGAAAGACAATCCCGGGCTTGCGCTCCTGGGAGCTGCAATCATCGGGTTCGCGCTTGCCCGAATATGGTCGCGAGACTGACGTCCGAGGAAATTTTGATGTCTGACGCACAGCGGTCCGTGCTCGACATTCTTTGCGATGTCGCCAGCAATGTCCAAGGCATTGTGCGTTCGGAACTTCGACTGGCGACGGCGGAGATACGCGAAGACATAAGTGCCTGCCAGTCGAGCTTGCGGCTGCTCGGCAGCGGGATCTTGAGCGCGATTTTTGCCGTCTTCTTTGCGCTCCTTGCGCTGGTGTATGCCCTCTCCTATGTTTTGCCCGCCTGGGTTGCTGCGTTGCTTGTTGCGTTCTGTCTGGCACTTTGCGCCGCTCTCATGGTTATGGCCGGATCGAGGCGCCTGAAGAGACTAAATTCAACGCGCAGAATGACCGGGCACATTGAGGAGGGCCTGGAATGAGCGAGAAGACCGCTCGAATTGAAGCCGAAATTCAAGCTAAGCGTGACGCTCTGCGCTCGAACTTTGATGAGTTGGAGGCCAAGGTGAAATCGGTCACGGATTGGAAGCGGAATTTCGAAAGACATCCCGGGGCAATGATGGCTGCTGCGCTCGGGGCAGGCGCTCTGCTTGCAGCCATGGTCGGAAGGCGAAGCAGACGTCGAGGCGGAGCATTGTCTGCAGGCTCTTCAGGCGAACTCGGTGCATCCGCCGGCTCGTCTCCGTCGGGCGTTCGGGGTCAAGAAGGCGTGGCTCGCGAGATTTTGGATCCCATTAGAGACGCTCTGATCGGAGTGGCGGTGATGCGTGCGACCGGATTTCTGGAGCAAATGCTTCCCGGATTCCAAGAGCAGCTGAAGAGAGGCCGAAAGGCGAAGGGCGACTCCTCACGGTCGTTCGGCGACCAGGAAGGTTCGCAATCCATGCGGGGCGAAGGTGATTACGAGGCGGGCCGCCGCTATCGAGGCGATGCGGAAGAGCTTCTGAAGCCGGCGGGCATCGAGGGATCCGCACGTGAGGCCGCACCGCGGGATCAGCAAGCGTCGGCAGACGTGGGCGCGAGCGAGGAGCCGGCTCGCAAGCGCGCGCGGCCGGCGTAGCCGCAAGCTGACCGTACTGAAGGGAATCAGAGCCGCCCCGGATTGGATGGAGACGCCTGATATGTGCGCATGCGGGCCGCGCGTCTCTCAGGTTGGCGAAGGCGATGGCACGCGCGCTTCTTGAACAGTGGGCAGAACGCCGGCTGATCTCTATCAGGCGGCAGTGTCCTCAGGCAAGCCGATCGCCCGGCTTGGAGGGCGTGATGTGCGCACCGGGGCAAGGAAATGAGCTCGGGAGCGCTCGGCGCGTCCTCGCGAGAGTCCCGCTCAGTGGACTCTTCGCGCTGCGCGTCGCGAACCCGGCTCCCGCGAGCGGAGGCGTGATCGATGAGGTGCGGCCGGATCGCGTCGCGGTCGATGCGACGAGAGGTTTGCGCCAGCGCAAACGGGTGCCGATCTGAGATCCGCAATGTATTGCGAAGTGGGCGGGCTTCATTGCGACGCGAGCAGTCGCCACGCTCCGCCCGCGAGCTGATGCAGCGCGAATCGCTGCGGCTGGGCATGCGCGAGCCGGCGCGCATTGCTTATGCGCGGCGTCGAATTGGCTTCTCTTGGCAGGTGTCGTGACGGCGACTCGGTGTCCGGGAACGTGTGGGAGACCTGCGGATGCGCGTGGCGACACTCATCAGGCGCAGCCGATGATCCCATGAGTTCGGTAACGGCGGCTCGTGCGTTGCGGATGCGCGTTCGCCTCGAATTCCATGGCGCGCGGCAGGGGGCGGCATGGGGCGAGCTTCAGCGGGACGCACCTGCGCAGGCCTGGCGCCATGGTTCGGGCGCCGCGCTCGCCGGCGGACGTGCGTGGAAGACTTCCGGGGTCGCGGTGCGCCACGCAGAATGCGATATACCGCAGGTGGTACTGGTGTAGTGTAGATGATCTGATCAACGACGATCGGTTCGATGTCAGGGCCGGTCGCATGCCGCAGCGTGACGAGGAAATGACGATGGACGAGGAGTTTGTTGCAAATCGGGTGTTGGCGAGCATTCCCACGGTGAATCGCACTCACCTGCGGGCCCGACTCGAGCCCGTCACGCTGAAGTTTCGGCAGGTCCTGTACGAACCGGGCCGGACGATCCGCCACGTTTACTTTCCGGTCGATTGTCTGATCTCGCTGCTCACTGCGGTCGACAGGCGCCGCAGCCTCGAGGTCGGCATGGTTGGCAACGAGGGCATGGCCGGAATGCCGTTCATCCTGGGGGTCGGAAAATCCGGTGTCCGCGCGATCGTACAAGGCGGCGGCCGGGCGCTGCGGATGGCCTCGGCGACTTTTCTCGAGGAGTTCAACCGCAATCCGCCACTGCAGCAGGCGTTGTACCGGTACACCTTCGCGCTGATGACGCAGATATCGCAAACAGCGGCCTGCAACCGCTTCCACGAGGCAGATGCAAGACTTGCGCGATGGCTGCTGATGACGCGAGATCGAGTCGGCGGGACGGACTTCTTTCTGACGCACGAATTTCTGTCCCATATGCTGGGCTTGCGGCGCGAGGCAGTGACACAGGCCGCGAGCGGGCTCAAGCGCCGCGGCGTGATTGAATATAGCCGCGGTAGACTGAGAATATTGAACGAGAGAAAGCTCGAATCGTCCTCCTGCGTCTGTTACCGGGCAGTTCAAGCGATATTTCGGCGCGCACAGACCTAGCCGGCGGTGCACGTGTACGCCGTCGCTCCGACTGCGGCGTGCTGCACGAGGGTTGCATTCGCGCATCGAATCCCGGTCGTGCGCCGTCTGGGAACTCCCCTCGTTTCGGCAAGGCGTCCTGAGCCTGTCCTCCGGTATCTCAATTGCGCGGACCGAGCTGGCCCGTAATTGCCGGTGAACGACGACGGTGGCACCGTCCGTCCGGGCACGGCGGAGTGCACGACGACCGCCAGCATGAGGGCATCGCGAGATCGGCAAGTGTCCGGTGCACAATTCGCGAAGTCCGGTGGACGTCGAGGATCTGCGGTGGCGAGCGGCGGATGAAGAGGGTCGTGGATTTCGACGTGTGCACGGCAATGTCGGGCGCAGATTGGCGGCCAGACAGGGTGATTGGCCCATCGTATCCTGCAATTATGGCGTCGGATGAGCACTGTAATGTTGGCGCGCGCCGAGGGTGGGCGACCCATCGGGGCGATTAGTCGGCCGCGCCGCGCTCGCCGGCATGATGGTCAAAATGCGGGTGGTCAGGCTCGCTCTGTCGGACATGGCGCCCACGGGCCGACGATAAGCAATGCCGGTCCCCTCGGTAGCAGAACAGGATGGTTGCGACGGCGTCTGGGGCGCCTTGCTGTGCAGGTTTGGCGGGGGCGGGCGTGGCGCGGCTGGAGCATTTCTCCTGGGCGCGGGCGCCGTCTGCGATTCGGTGGCCACGCTGCAGCGCTTGCGGATCTGTGCGGCTGTGCGACACGCGTGTTCTGCAGCGGCATACCGGCTCGGGCGACCAGAGACCCGTTGGCTTGGCGTCCTATCGCCGGCAACGGCAATCAGAATCACTCAATCATTGCGCATTTTCCGCAAGCGTTTCCTGGACCACATCGAACCACCTTTCGTAGTGGTTCTGAAGGTGGCGCGCGAGATTGGGATACTCGAGCCGGTCCGCTGAAAAGAAGGTGCCGGGCTGATGGCGCTCAAGCGGCGGCCTTCGAGCAGTACGGCAGCCGTGCTTGTCCGTCGGGAGTTCGAGAACAATGCCGCGATTGCACGGTGGTCGTTCTCTGTACGTTAGCGCACAGACACGCGATGGCCTCACGCGCAATATGTATCGTGCAAGGAAATGATCGGGTACTGAGCAACTCATCCCCCCAACGGTCATGCATGGATACGCGACCGGATTTCGCGCAGAGCAGGAGCAACGTGCGAATTGCGCCGGATCGGCGCGTCGGAGCGCAGTCAGGATGAAGGCGCTTCGACATTTTTTTTGCCCAGTGTTTCAGCTATTGAATCGTGCGGTGGGTGCATGATGCCGGCATTCTTGGGACCGCGATCATCGCGAATGTCCCGAAATCGTCAGTCATAGCAACGCAGTGAGATGAATTCAAAGAGTGCGCAGAACTCGGGTGAAGCAGACAAGTCGGAACGGGAGTGCGGGGAAAAGACCGAAGTTGCGCCGGGGATTCCTGGGAAGAGAGATCAGCGGGAATCTGGGGAACAGGAACAGTCTCGCGGTGGCATGCAGAATGAAGGCAGAGAGTCCTTGGACAAAGGAACGCCTCCGACGGGTGTCCGTTGAGTTGGACGCCAACGTTCAGCCGGTTCGACCGAGGTAATCTGCGCGTGGCTTGAGAGCGCCTGGGCTCTTCTGCGCATTCTGCAGCTCCCCCATGGGGGCGTTGTCGCCACTATCCGGAGAGCGGACCATGATAAAACGCTATTTGGCGATATTGAGCCTGGCGAGCGTATTCGCCGTCAGCGCGATGATTCCGAGTCACGCATTCGCCGCCGGAAGGACAATTGAATGCAAGATGCGATTCAACACCACGAGTTGGTCGGCGATTTACCAACAGATGAAGGGCGCCGGCGTGGTCAGCTGCGCAAATGGAACTTCTATGCGCGTGAGGAGTGCCGCGGCATCCGTTGGCCTCACGGCGGGCAAGTCACGCGTCAATAATGGCGTTGGCACGTTCACCGACGTGCATTCCATTGACGATGTTCTGGGCTCGTACGCACAAGGTGAGGCCAACGCTGGCTTGCGCAAATCAGGCTCCGTGCAGGTTCTGACCAAGGGTACGGTCTCGCTTGCGCTATCAGGTTCGAGTCAAGGCATCGACCTTGGCATCAGCTTCGGCAAGTTCACCATCACCAGGCTGACATAGAACGAGAGGGTCTTCGTGGGTTTGGACGGGATGCGGCGCCCGGAGGTCGGCATCGGGTCGGTGGTGCAAAGCGACGGCGAAGAAGAAGCCGCAACGGATACCGGCCCAGGGTCATGCGCGGGCGCACGTGAGGGCGTCGGAGAAGCGTTGCCTGGGGCGGTTCAGGCGGCCAGCCAGACAACCCTTAAGTAGACGATCAGGATACTGACGCGGCCCCCCTGGCGGACGGAACAGGGGCGGGCGGCTCCGGGCTGCGTGCTCATGGAGCTTGGCAGGCACGAAGAGCGCGGGGCTTGGCGCAGCCGGTCACCGCGGAGCGGCGCAATGCAAGACACCCACTCGTTTCAAATCAACAACTTGGCGGCTCCTCAACTCTTGTCAGAACTGAGCGTCGCAGAACCGCGCCATGGGAGCTCTCAGGCGGGAATTTCGGGTTGTGGCGTCGGCGAGCGGAATTTCACGCACCGGACGCGTAATAGAGGGACACCGGAACCTGGGACGGCAGCAAAGTGCACGGTTGCGAATGCTTGCGGCCCCAGCTTGTCGTCCTGCGCGCATCAAAGAGGCTCGAGAGGAGGCTGAAGAAGGCATTTCACAGCTGCTTCTGGACGAATGAGCCGAGCGCTCGATGAGCCTGATGGGATGACAGTTGCGCAGGAGCTGGAGCGACCCGAGGCGCACCGTCGACAGGCTCGATTGAACTCTCGATCGCGATGGAGGGGAGAATTCGGCTTGGGCCGGGTCGGGAAGGAGCGCTGACCGGTCGCTGAGTCAGGGGAGCGCTTTCGCGACGCGGTTGCTCATATGCGAAGTGAACAGTTGATATTGCGCCCCACCACGCATCTTCGCGTTGAGCATGGCAATGTCGGCGTGACGCAATACCGTATCAGCGTCGGCACCGTCAGTCGGGTAGACGGCGATTCCGATGCTCACCGTGATCCGCAGCTCCATTTTCCCGAGCTGGTGTGGGCGGCGCAGGGACGCAAGCAGGCTTTCCGCACACACTGTTGCATCTATGACATGCGCTACCTCCGGCAGCAGGACGATGAACTCATCGCCTCCATGGCGGCTCACCGTATCTGATTCACGCACGCAGGCAGTCATCCGATGTGCCATGGATTGCAACAATTGATCGCCAATTGCGTGACCCAGAGAGTCGTTGATTCGCTTGAACCGGTCCACGTCCAGGAACAGTAGCGCGAGCAATGTGCGGTGACGTCGGGCGAACGACATCGCCTGTGTGAGCCGCTCGGTGAGCAGCAAGCGGTTGGGTAGTTCGGTAAGCGTGTCGTGCTGGGCCCTATATACCATCTCCTGAGATCGCGCGCGTGTCGTGCTGACATCGTGGAAGACGATTACTGCGCCGCACAGGGTGCCCTTGTCATCGCGAATGGGTGCCGCCGTGTCCTCGATGGCTGTCTCCTGGCCATCGCGGCGAATCAGAACGCTGTTCGCACTCAGCGTCGCGGTCTTATTGTGCAAGATCGCCATGGTGAGTGGATTGAGCGCCGGTGCGCGGGTATCGCCATCAATGATGCGCAGGACTTCCAGATGAGACCGACCGTACGCCGCCTGGCGCAACCAGCCGGTCATGCGCTCGGCGGCCGGGTTGAGGTAGGTGATCTTGCCGTCGACGTCGATGCTGATCACCCCGTCGCCGATCGAATCCAGAGTCAGCTGGGCCGCATCGGTCGTGGTGTGATGAATCTGTGAATCGATCGGTCGCATTCGGCTGCACGATCCAGGAGGTAGCGCAGCATGTGCCGATAGGGTGTGGTGGTCTGTACGTTATCGCACGCAAGCGCAACGCGGGAGGCGGGAGTCGGGGCCCCGACTGAGCAGCTTCGCGGCTAAATTGAGACAATTTGACAGATTGCGGAAGCAGTCGACACTCAAAGTTTGCCGCAGCGGCGCTCGCCGCGGGCTCGGGCGCTGAGGAGGGAAGGCAGGCCGACTTCCTGGATGCGCGCTCAATTGCAGTGGTGGTGTAAGTGACCCGGCGCACCACACGAGAAACGCGACGAACGGGAGGACCTGATCCCGGACACGACGCCACGCCGAGTTGATCGTGGTATCGTGCTCACCTCAGGGGTGGACGGGCTTGCGGGCTTTCAAGTGTCCCGAATCGTAGTCGGGACCATAGGGGCGCTTCGAGAATCGCAATACCACCCGGGGCGCAGTTCAGCGACAACGTTTTGCTGATGCAGGCGGCGGTGGCCGGGCAGGGTGTTGCGCTGGGCCAGAGCGTGATCGTCGGCGATGACCCCGCCGCCGGGCACCTCCTCAGGCCGTTCAAACTGCGCGTTCCGAGCGGAATGGGCCATTACCTCGCCGCGCTGCCCGAGCCATTGAGCCGCGCGCCGGTGGTGGCGTTCCATGGATGCCTGAAGCACGAGCTGGCAGATGCTTCAAGCCGTGTACAGACTCCATGAAGCGTAGCGAACGGCGGGCGTGCGATGCTGCGATGCACGTCCCCCCGGGGGGAGTCTGCACGTTCATCCATCAGTGGGGCGGGTTCACCCAGGACTCGTGGCCGTAAACGATCCGCCAGCCTTCGGGCAATCTCCGCCAGATGTAAGTCACGACGATCGCGCTGGTGCTGACTGTCCTGTTTGACAGGACGCGGCGAGCGTTCAGTCGCAGCGTCGTGACTTCGACGCCCGGGGCGAGAGGCATGAATTCCACCGGATACTCCATGCGATAGCGAACGTCACTCTTGCCGTGCTGCCACGATTTCAGCTGTTGCCTGTACAGGGTGTTCCAACCGTGGATGAATCTGCCATCGAATACGAACACCAGGCTCGTGGCATGCAGGAAGGGCGCCATGAAATGGCCGGTATCGTGGGCTGCAGCGGCGCGCATCATCTGCGCCAGAATTGGTCGGATGGCCTGCTCGGAAGTAAGCGGCGCGGCGTGCGCGGGGGCGGCGGCTGCCAGGGTGGAGGCCGCGACCGATACGAGGAGCGAATCGCAATGTGTTTCATGAGGCGTTGCCCTCCAAGTGTCCGGGTCCGGCCGGGGCGGCTGCGCCCCGGAGTGTCGCAACTGCGTTCAATTGACGGGAATCTCTTCATTGCCGAAGGCGCAAACGATCCGTTGCACATCGTGCTGCAGGTGGGAGCAGCGTCGGTGAAGGTAATCGGCATCTCAGCGGCCGTTTGACTCGCTGCCCCTGTCATTGTCACGCTGAGCGACGAACCTCGCGGGGGCATTGTGCGCAACTTCACTGCCGGGTTGATTTCGGTGCGGCCCTCGAGATCCTTGAAGAAGGCCAGCCATTGCTCGGCTCCTTCATTGGCAGGCCTCAGTTCAATCGCCACAACGCCAAGTTGAGAATGCTGGCGAACGCGACCCACGCGGCGTATGGGGCTAGTAGCCATGCGGCGGTGCGGTCGATACGCCAGAACAGTACGGCGTTGAAAATGATTGCGGCGAGGAGCATGAGGATTTCAGCGAAGGCGGCCCCGATCATGTGATAGCCGAAGAAGACAAATGACCACGCAAGATTTAAAGCGAGCTGCGCCGAATAGGCAGCCATCGCGCCGCGCGTGCCGGCACGTCCCCGTGCCATCCACACTCGCCAGCCCGCCACAGCGATCGCGATGTAAAGCAGGGTCCAGACGGGAGCGAACAGCCAGTCGGGCGGAGTGAACTGTGGTTTGGTCAGGGTCTGATACCAAGTCCCCACGCTCGTCGCAGTCACCGCACCACCAAATGCAGCGATCGCAAGGCACACGGCAACAAACGTCGCGAGGCCCAGCCATTTGCTTGATGCAATACTGTGAAAATCTCTGCTCATTCGGCTCTTTCCGACCTCATCGGCCAGCGCCGCCTACGGGCCGGCGCCGCCTGCTCGTGAAGGTTGCGGGCACACAGCGGTAACTTGGCAGCCGTCGGTGTCTCCCACCGCACGCGGCCGATGCGGCGTGGCAAAACCGGCAGGGATGAATACTGCGGTTGCGTTGCTTTGAACATCCGCAGTGTGCCACGTGCCGGGTGCGTTGATCGCGTATTTTCCGGGGTCCGATGCTAACGCCGCCGTGCGTGCCGTCGGCATGCTCCTGATGCAAGGTGATACGGCCCGCGCTATACAGGGTCACCTCACAGGCGGCAGGATGTATCTCCCGCATGGCCCAAGGCTTGTCGGAACTAAATTGGCTGACCAAACGGCCTTCGGCACCGTCAGGCCGATGGCACTCAACGAAGGCCCCGTACCGATCCATCGAGCCGATGAATTCCGGTTCGACTGCAGCGGTGGCTCCAAGTGCCATATGAATCGGCCGTTGCTCGATTGGGTGGCTGCTCATCGGTGCGCTCATCCGCATGCATCCGGGTGGCCGCGAAGACAGAAACACTCTGCGCCGATCATGCACGTAAAGCAATCGAGCGATATTCTCTCGCGAAGGTCCGGGGTATTGCGCCGCTACGCCGGCTTGTCGAGGGCAGCGGCGGGTCATGTCGACCCTCTGCCGAAACTGTGCCCGCAATGCCCCGATGCGCGGCAGCGGACTATAGAGGCGGTTCATGCGGCCGCTGCGGAAACCATATGACCGTGTGGGACTGTACGTTCCCTTTCGCGGCCCACGGACGCATCCAGGGACCCGGCGGTTCGTGCGAATCGCGCCCCGTACCCAATGACTCACCCTCACAGGTGACCTTCCCGCCTGTCGCCCTTCACTGTGCCGCGCAGGCGCAGTCGCAGCAGCATTCCCCATCGGGTACGATCCTGCACTGTCTGCGAGAGCGGCGGTCACGTGCGTAACCGTCGTAACTCGGTGCGGGTCTTTCACATTCGCGATCGCTCACTCAGGCGCTTCGGCCGTGCCTTATTTCGTGGCAGGTTCCTGACGCCCTCGCTGACTGGGCTTGTGGTCGCGCAGACAAAATCACAGGTCAGCCCGCGCTGCGCCGCGACCATTAGGGAATTCGAAGCATCGGCCCGCCACCGGCCCGCGAACGGACGGCCTCTCACCCCGTGGCACAGGCAGAAGACTGATCGGGGGTCTGCGGAGCGCTAGCGGGTGTACGGCCTCGGCGGGCTGCGAGTCTTCGGCAGGGACGGCTCCTGGTGAAGGCCCCGATCGCTCAGTCATCCAGTGCGGGGGCGTGGCCCATGGCTTTGTCGCGCGCGGCCTCGCGCAGATGCAGTCGGATGAAATCCGCCGCGGCCTTGCGCTGGCCGCAGAGCAGCAGCTCGATGAGAGTCTTATGCTCCCGGCAGCGACGGGCGGCGGCGTCACGGTCAACCGTCTTCCGGTACTCCATCAGCCGGCGCAGTCGATTGATCCGCTTCAGGGACTCGACGATGAAGACGTTGCCGCAACAGGCGGTGATCGTCTCGTGAAGACGTGTGTTGGCGTCGAACAGTTGAGCTGGGGAGGCCCACTGCACCGCGCCGTCGATCAGGGCCTGCTGTTCCGCCAGGCATTGGTGCAGCGCCGCCGCATCGAGCCTGAAGCGCGGCTCATGCAGGGCCGCCGGCTCGATCAGGATGCGGAAGCGGTAGGCCTGGTCGTACGTCTCGTCGGAGGTCAGTATCGGCAGGAACTGCCATCCATGGCCCGGCAGACGCTCGATCCATCCCTCATTGACGATGCGACGCAGGATCGAGCCCAGTCGGTTGCGGGTCAGTCCGTAGCGGCGCATGAGAAGGCTTTCGGACACACGCTCGGGCAGGTGGCCGGCCAGCCGGTCCTCCGCGATCTCAAAGTAAGTCGACTCCCCCGGCGAGTCGCTCGCGAGGCTCCGCGTAAACAGCGAGCTGTCGGGACGCCTGCGGACGATATAACCACCGTCCGGTCGCGGGCCAACCGTGCCTCGTTTGGCGAGTTGCCGCAGCGCGTCACGGACGGGGGAACGCGACACCATGAGGCGCGCGGCGAGAGTGCGCTCGACCAAGGCAGTGCCCGGCGCCATCGCTTCCTGCGCGATCAGCTGCTCGATCTGGCCGGCGAGCCGTTCGCCGAGACCTCGGGTCGATCGATGGCTGTCCGGCATGATGCGCCGCCTCAGGTGGCGGCCACCACGTCGAAGTGCTCCACGTGCGGCGCTTGCTGGAAGAACGGCCCGATGATGGCGCGCCATTCGGCGAATGCCGGCGACTGGCGAAACCCCGCCGTGTGCGCCTCGAGCGAGTCCCACTCGACGATGAGGATGAAACGCCCCGGGGATTCGCGGCAGGCGAGGATCCGGTGGCCACGGCAGCCGGCCGCGCTCGCCAGTACCGTGCGCGCCGCGCGAGCGATGGCTTCGGAGAACGCGCCGCGTGACTCGGGAGCGACCTTGAAATCGGCAACCTCGACGATCATTCAGACACCTCGATCCTCTTTGCCCTGGTGACGATCAACCCGATCGCGGACTGCATGCCCATGAGCCTTGTGTAGTCCGTAATCGGTACTGCGATGGACGCGCGCGTCGACGGCTGAAGCGGCATGGCGGCGTCCGTTCAACATTCAAGGGCGGCCACGACCGCCGCAGCGAAAGCCCGCGTGCCGGTGCGCCCGCCGATGTCGGCAGTACGGGTCGCGGGGTTGGCCAATACGGCCTCGACGGCCCCATGAATTGCGGTGCCTGCGTCACGGAAGGCCTCCTTCCGGTGATGCGCGCCCATCCACTCCAGGAGCATGGCCACGGAGAGGATCATGGAGGTCGGATTCGCGCGGTCCTGATTCGCGATGTCCGGCGCCGAGCCGTGCTGCGCCTGCGCGCAGCACAGCTCCTCACCCACCATCACCGAGCCGGCCAGGCCGAGACTTCCGGACAGCTCGCTCGCAAGGTCGGAGAGGATGTCGCCATAGAAGTTCTCGGCCAGCAGCACATCGAAACGCTCCGGAGTGCGCACCAGATGGGCCGTGGCGGCATCGATCAGCAGGTCCTCGAGCTCGACCTGCGGGAAATCCTGGCCGATCCGCCGCGCGCACTCCAGGAACAGCCCATCGGTCATATGAAAGCTGTTCACCTTGTGGATGGCCGTGACCTTGCGGCGGCGGCTCATGGCGAGCTCGAAGGCACGGCGTGCGATCCGCTCGCTGCAGTGGCGCGTGATCTTGCGCACCGAGAGGGCCATGTCGGGACTGGGCATCAGCTCGCCCCAGCCGCGGCTCATGTTGCGGTCGGGGTAGAAGCCTTCGGTGGCCTCGCGCATGATGACCAGGTCCATGCTCTTGCCCGCCTTCAGGTTCGAAGGCAGATAGGGGCGGGTGCGGGCCGGGCGCACATTGGCGTACAGATCCAGTCCGACGCGGAATGAGGCGGAGATATTGCGGCCGCCCTGCTCCGGCGCAGGGTAGTCCGCGTGCGACTGCGTGCCGAGGATGATGCCCTCGTATGTGCGTGCCCTGTCCAGCACCTCCTTGCGCAGCGTCGTGCCATGCTTGCGCAGGCTGGCGAATCCGACCTCATCGTAGTCGAGGTGGATATTGAGCCCGAAACGCCGATCCGCCGCCTGCAGCACCTCGACGGCGCAGGCGACGATCTCGGGACCGATGCCGTCTGCGGGCAGAACAAGACATCTCATGGCGTGTCCCTCGGATCAGGGCGGGTTGGCATGCTCGGCGAGCACCGGATGCGTCGCGCCCGTGGCGGTGATCGTGCGGGTTGCGCTCGCGTTGGCGTAAATCCAGAGGATCTTCATCGGCTCGGTCTTGGACAGATTGCGGAAACGATGCGAGATGCCGGGCGGGATGTACGTCGCCTCGTGAGGCTTGAGGTTGTATTCGCGCCCGTCGATGTCGAGAACGGCACGGCCCTCCATCAGCACCACGCTCTCCTCGCAGTTGTGACTGTGAAACGGGATCTCGGCGCCGCCGCTGAAAGAGGTGTAGCCGGTGATGAAACTCCTTGCACCGACGGCCGGCGTCACCAGCGGTGTGGTGCGGGCGCCGCCGCCGCGCTCGTACCGGGGCAGGGCATCGGGCTTCAGGAGCACGGCATTGGATGGGGTGCGGATGGTTATGGGAGCACCTCGGCTGAACGCATCAGCGCGCGGGCAGGCAGAGGCACTGACTCAATGCTGTGGGCGGGGCAAGCATCGCCGGCACCTGAAGGCGTTGGGCACTTGCGTTGGTATTTCAGTGTCTCAATATACCAATGGTCGGCGGGCGAGGCAAAAGGGGTCAGCCGGCGGGACGGACGCGCGCGCTGCGCACCGCACCGGATATGCGGGCCGCCGGCGGTATCGCGCTTTCCAGCAGCGCGCTATTCTGGGTCCACCGGGGTTCCGAGCCGCTTTCCGGCTGGCGGGTGGGTCAGCTGCGGTCATGACGGGCCAAAAAAATGGCACTCCTGCACCCCCGGGAGGCCCTGCGGTCGTATTGAGTGATATGGAAGCCGATCCCTTGTGCCTCTCCGCCGTGCAGCCGGCCGGTGCAGAACCCTCCTCGACGGTCCTGGAGCCCCTGGGGGCCGAGGCGGGGCAACCCGTTGCGGACCGCAGGCTGAGGCGGGCGCAGGCGGGTGACATGGGGGCTTTCAGGGACCTCATTCGGGCCCATCAGGACGCCATCTACACGCTCGCGCTGCATCTGCTTGGGGTTCGCGAGGACGCGGAAGATCTCGCGCAGGACGTCTTCGTCGCGCTGCACCGCCATCTGGCCGCGATTACCTCGCCGGCGCACCTGCGCTTCTGGTTGCGCCGCACAGTCTGCCACCGGGCCATCGATCGGCTGCGGCGGCGCTCGGCGCTGGCGAACCTGCCTCTGGAGGCGGCCGCAGAGCTGCCCGCGGCGGAGTCCGATGGCGATCCGATGCTGCAGCGGTTCCTGTTGGGGTTGATCGCAGAGCTTGCGCCCATGCCGAGGGCGGTGCTGCTGCTGAGATTCCAGGAAGACCTCGATCCGGCGCAGATTGCCGAGGTGCTCGATGTGCCGACCAACACCGTCAAGAGCCATCTGAAGCGATCGCTCGCCAGGCTGCGCGGGCTCTGGGATGCGCGAGCGCGATCTCCTCGTGCGGGAGTGCAGTCATGACTGACGATTTCGAAACGCAGCTGCGTCGGGCGCTGCGACCGGAGGATCCCGGCGCACCGTTCACCGAGCGAGTGATGCAGCGAGTGAACGGTGCGCAGCGGGCGCTCGCTGCCTCACGCGGGCCGAGGGCGGCAGTGTTGCGGGGTTGGCTCGCCCGGGCGGGATCGGCGGCGCGGTTCCGTTTGCCCCGGCCCGCCCCGCAATGGGTGGCGGCCACGGTGCTGGCGTGCGCGGTTGCGGCAGTCGGGGTGGCGCACTGGCGCAGCGAGTCACTGGCGCACTCGCGCGGCATGCAGGCCCGGGCGGAGCTGCTGCAGGCGCTCAGCGTCACCGCCGAGGCTCTCGGCACGGCGCGCAAACTGGTGCTTCGCGACGACGGCCACGAATCATAAGGTGCACGCCGGTGCGGCGATCCTTCAATCAACATCCGGAGACGCTCATGCGATCGATCTATGTCCTGGTGATCTGTGCGCTGATCGGGCTGCCTGTGGCCGCCGCGGCGGCCACAGGCAGCGAGCCGGGAAGGCTGGCGCTGCCGGACTTCAGCGCGCTCGCCAAGAAGGCCACCCGCTCGGTGGACGTCTCGCTCGACCCGTCCGAGCTCGGGATGGCGGCGGGATTCTTCAGCGGTGGCCACGACGCCAATTCCGCCGCACTGCGCCAGCTGATCGCGGGCCTGCGGGGTGTGTATGTGCGCAGTTACCACTTCGCCCATGCCGAGGAGTACTCGAAGGCCGCGGTCAAAACGGTGATGGCGCAGCTCGCGGCGCCCGATTGGACGCCGATCGTCTCGGTGCACCAGCGCAAGCGAGGCAGGGGCGACACCGACGTCGACATTTACATCTTGCGCCGCGGCGCGCAGACCAAGGGCATGGCGATCGTCGCGGAAAAGCCGCGCGAGCTGACGATCGTCGACATCGTCGGCTCGATCGACCTGGCGAAGCTCGAGCAGCTTCAGGGGCAGTTCGGCGTACCGAAGGTGGTGGGGGTCGCCAAAGGAGCCAAGGAGCCTGCGGCCCAGTAGCCCCGCCGACGGGTGCGGGGCGCATTGACCCGGCCCCTCACACGCGAAGCCCCATTGCCCTCATCAGCTCCAGGCCGTTGCTGGTGGTGACGACGCCGGGGCGCAGCGTGTAGTCGAAGTGCATCTGCCCCTCGCGCATCGTTTCACGGAAATGAATGTTGCGCACCCGTGCGGCGAGTCCGGGCAGCTCGGTGAGCGCCAGGTCATGGGTCGTGGCGATGCCGATGGAGCCGAGCTCGATCAGCGTGCGCAGCAGCCCCTCGGCGCCGATGCGCCGATCGTTGGAATTGGTGCCCTGCAGCAGCTCGTCGATCAGAAACAGCAGCGCCGAGCCGCTCTCGGCGAGCGCTACGATCTGGCGCAGCCGGGTCAGCTCCGCGGAGAAGCGTGACTGGCCCTCGCGCAGCGAGTCGTTGACCCGGATGCTCGCACCGAGCGCCAGCGGCGCGAGCCGCAGTGCCTGTGCGCAGACGGGCGCCCCAGCCATGGCGAGCACGACATTCAGCCCCACCGCGCGCAGCAGCGTGCTTTTGCCGGACATGTTCGAGCCGCTGACCAGCAGCACCGGTGCCCGTGCCGAGAGTTGCACGTCGTTGCGCACACAGCGGCTCGAGGGCAGCAATGGGTGTCCGAGGCCGTGCGCCTCGAACGAGCGTGCCTCGGGCACGAACTCGGGGTAAGGATGCTCCGGATGCTCGAAGCGGTATTGGGCGAGGGAGGCGAGCGCCTCGAAGCGCCCGGTGGTCTCGATCCAGCGCGGCAGGTCGGCCGCGTACCGGCGGCGCCAGCGCTCGGCGAGGAGCGCAAGCTGCAGCGGGTAGAGCAACGGGACGTTCAGAAACCAGCGTACGATGATCGACTCGCGCGCCTCGGCGAATGCGCTGACCCAGGCGAGCCGTCCCATGGCCGCAGAGGAGCTTGCGGCGTTCGCATCGAGCTGTGCCTGCAGCGAGCGCATCGGTGCCGAGGCGAAGCGCTGCCGCTCGATCTCCTTCAGCAGCTGCGCAAACGTGCGCAGGCCATCGGCGTCGTAGCTGCTGGCGGCGCCGTCGAGCACCGGCGCGATCGTGGCGCGCAGGCGATACAGGAGCGTCGCCTCGATGGCCAGGATCACGAGAGCGGGCGACCACGCGCCGCTCGAGAGACCCCACAGCGCCGCGCCGAGCAGGGCCGCCGGCAACCCCACGGCCAGCGCGCGGATCCACCGGCTCCCGAGCGCATTGGCCGATTGCGCCCAGGCGAGCAACCGCTGCGGCTTCACGAGCGCGGCGTCGTCCTCGCCGAGAACGGCGATCTGCTCGCGCAGGTCGAGTCGCTCGCGCAGCTCGTCGAGGCATTCATGGCGGCGAAGGATCTCGGCGGCGTCGGCCGGTGCCAGCAGCCACTCGGCCAGCGTCTGCTCGCCCATCGCCGTCCGTGCCGCGCAGAGCAGCTCGAACAGACTGCCCTCGCCGAACAGATCGAGGTCCGCGGCATACACATGATGCGCATCGTCGCAGGGGTGCTCGCGCATGCCCGTGCCGGCCCAGCGGTCCTCGATGCGTGCCACTGCACGCCGATAGAACTGCACTTGGCGGTGGGCGCGTGCCAGCCGGCGGCGAAGGCGCGAATGGGCGATGACGAGGACGGCGAACGCGGCCACGGGCAGCGCGATCCAGCGCGCACTGAACCATTGCGCGTACCAGGCCATCCAACCCATGACGAACGCGGTGCCGGCGAGTGAGAGGCGGGCCGTGCCGAAGCGCTGGGCCCTGCGCTGCAGCGCGGCGATGCGCGCTTCCCGGTCCGCGAGCCTGGCGGCGTACTCTTCGCTCGGCGTCACCGGCGCAGTATAGCGGCAGGCCGCGCGAGCGTGTGGCGCGATCGGCGTGCGCTCGTGGAGCGCGGCAACGATGGTAGGATCGCGGGCCAGGCGGGCTTCGCCCGGCTTTGGGGTGGGAGTCGGCTGGGGGTCAAGGCGGGTTCGCCCGCACCGCGCCGTGGTGAATACAATTCGCGAAAGGCGGTATGAGCCGATGGAAAACGACAAGACGCGGACGCCCGACGGCGCCGCGGCGCAGACGCTTTGGGGTCACCCTCGTCAACTGTGGATGCTGCTTCTCGTCACGGTCGGCTTCAACTTCTCCTTTTACGGCTATCGGGCGTATCTGGCTCCCTATATCGCCGAGCAGTTCTACCACGGACTGTCGGCCGCCGCTGCACAACGGCATGCCGATCTGCTGGCCAGCGGCTTTCTGGCGCTGATGTACGCCACACCGATTGCCGGCGGATACGTCGCCGACAAGGTCCTCGGCGAAGTGCGGGCGCTCGCGATGTCGCTGTGGCTCCTGATCGTGGCTATGGTGTTGATGACGTTGCCGAGCCTGTTCGGCTTCGAGGTCGGCATGGCGCTGCTCGCGCTGTCGGTGGGGCTCAGCATCCCTCTGACCGTGCTCATCGGGCGCAATTACGCCGACAATGACCCGCGTCGTGAGGGCGGCTACACGCTTTATTACCTCGCCATCAATTTCGGCGCGTTCATCGCGCCGTTCGTGTGCGCGGATCTGGTCGGCCATCGCTACGGCTACCGCTGGGGATTCATCGCGGCCGCGGCGGGGGAGCTGGTCGCGGCGCTTGTGTTTCAACTGCGCCTGCACAAGCTGCGCCCGGTGGTTCCGAGCAGCAAGCAGCTCGAGCGTCCCATCGCGACGCTGTGGGTGCTGATCGGAATCGCCGTGCTGGCCGTGCCGACGGCGCTGCTGCTGTCGCGGCCGCAGATCCTCGGCTGGATGATGTACGCGTTCATGGCGGTGCTGGTGCTGTACTTCGTGGTGGGCTGCATCCGCCGCGGCGACCGCGTGCAGACACAGCGCTATCTCGCGCTGCTCGTGCTGTTCGTCGCGCTGGTGGTGTTCTGGACGTTCAGCTACCAGAGCGTGACCTCGCTGAATTTCTTCGCGCGTGACTACGTGAACGCGCCGTTCAATTACACGCTGTTCCAGGCGGCCAATCCGCTCTACATCCTGATATTCGCGCCGCTGATGGCGCTGCTGTGGCCCTGGCTCGGCAAGCGCGGCCGGGACCCGTCCACGCCGCGCAAGTTCGGCATCGGATTGCTGCTGGTCGCGCTCAGCTACGGCATCATGGTCGCCGGGATCCGCTACGGGACGGGCGCCGACGGCAAGATCGGCTGGGGCGTGCTCGCCGCCTGCTATCTCGCCGCGACGATCGGCGAGCTCGCGCTCTCGCCGATAGGCTACGGTCTGGTGGGGCTGCTGGCGGCGCCGGAGGAAGCCTCCTTCGCCATGGGGGGATGGTTCTTCGGAGTGGCCCTGGCCTACCAGATCGCCGGCTGGATCGCCACGCTCACCACCGGGGCGGCGAGCGCCGCGCATCCCGCAATCGCCGATTACGAGCACGTCTACCTGCGGATGTTCGTGTTCGGCATTGCGGCAAGCCTGGTTTACCTGCTCGGGGCGCCGCAGATCCGCAAGCTCATGCACGGAGTGCACTGAGCGGACCGGCGGGCGCAACAGTGCCTCAGCGGCGCAAACGGCGCTCAACCCGGATCAGAATCGCGGCGAGCGGCAGCGTGACGGTGAGCAGCGCGCCAAGAACGCCGAGCGGTACGGTCGGTCCGAAGCGCGCGATCGCCTCCAGGCCCGTGATCGGGCCGAGGCTGCCGCCGATGTCGCCGGCGACCTGATAGATGCCTATCGCGCGCCCATAGCGCTCCGGACTGATCAGCTCACCCATGACGACGATGAGCGGCACGCTGATGCCGCCGAGGCCGACACCGATGATGCCGAGCGCGAGGGCCGCCGGCAGCAGCGTGTGCGCCAACGCCAGCAGGGCGAAGCCGCACGCCAGACCGGCGGCGGCCGGCAGCAGGATGCGCGTCTTGTTGCCGCGCTCATCGATTGAGCGGCCCGCGATCCAGGAGACGACCGCCGAAGTGCCGAGCATGACGGCCATCAGCATACCGGCGGAGCCCTCGGCATTGAGTGCCGGCAGCATCAGGTGGCGGTCGCGCACGATGAGCACCAGCGCCGAGAGGATCACGCCCTGCACGGAGAAGAACACGATGAAATTGAACAGCCATACGATCCACAGCGGGCCCGGCCGAAGCAGATCGCGCAGCACGGCGGCGCCGGAGTGCGGCGGCGCCTGGTGGCGCCGCCCGGCGGCCGCGCCCCGCGTGCGCGGGGCGATGAAGTAGGCGGCGATCATGCCCCCGAAAGTGATGAATGTGGCAGACAGGAACGCCGCCCGCGCCGAGATCAGGTCGGCCACCAGCCCGCCGAGCAGCAGCCCTGCCGGCACACCGAAGCTGAGCGCCATGCGAACCAGCGCGGTGGCGCGGCCGCGCGCGGCGGCGGAACTGACGATGAGGGCGGCGGCCAGCGATCCGACCAGCAGCAGCGAGGACCCGACGCCCCAGAGCGCGCGCCCGAGGAGGAACCAGCCGGCGGCATGAGCGCTCGCGAGCCCCTTCGTGTAGCACAGGGTGGCGAGTCCTTCGACCAGCAGGCCGCCGACCAGGGGCCAGCGCGCGCCGAAGCGGTCCACCAGATGGCCGGTCAGCGGGTTGATGCCGAGCCGCGTGATGCGGTTCAGCGAGAGAATCAGACCAATCATGGCCGGGGCGATGCCGAGCGCCTGGCCCACGATCGGCAGGATCGGAAACACCACGCCACCGCCGAGTCCGCCGGTGAACCCCAGAGCCGCCAGCGCCCAGAGCGAGCCGTTGATGCCGCGGGCTTCGTCGCTCATGCGGCCGCGCGGGCTGCGCATGCCCGCGGCTCATGCGGCGGGTGATGCCGGCACGATGTGCGCTCGAGTCTCATCGAGGCACTTTACGGCACGCCGATCTGCCCTCCAAGAGTTCATACGCGGGAACAGCCGCGAGCGGGGGCGTGAACTGCGGACGGGCGTTGCAGGCGTGGCGATCTCTGACTACAGTCAGCGTATGCGCCGCGATCTTCAAGCAGTCCGGGCGTTCAACCGGGCGCTCGCGCGCCGGTGGCGCGAGGCAAGTGCGGCCGGCCCGCTCGCCGAGCGCGAGCATGGTGTGGATCGAGTCCTCCTCGCCGTCGGCCGCCGAGGATCGCCGGAGCGCCTGCTGCGCGAACGGCTGGCGCTCGATTCCGGTTATCTCAGCCGTCTCGTGCGAGCGCTCGAGCGCCAGGGGTTGCTGCGCAGCGAGGCGCGCAGCGGCATGGATGCCCGCAGGCGCTTCATCGTCCTTACGCCTGCGGGCATTGCCCGTCTGCGCCGCTTCGATGCGCAGGACCGGGCACGGGTGCGCTCGCTGCTCGCCCCGCTGACGGCGCGTGAATCGCACCAGCTGCTCGAGGCGATGGCGCTGATCGAGCGGCTGCTCAGGCGCTCGGGCGTCGTCATCGGACCTGAGGATCCGGCCGCCGCGGCCGCCCGCTGGTGTTTCGCGCGATATTTCGACGAACTCGATGCGCGCTTCCCGGGCGGCTTCGACCGCCGGGCCGGCGGCGGGACGGTGCGTGCGGAACTGCTGCCGCCGCGCGGCCGGCTACTCATCGCGAGGCTCAACGGAGCGCCCGTCGGCTGCGGGGCGATTCGCGAGTTGGCGCCGGGGGTCCTCGAGATCAAGCGCATGTGGGTTGCCCCAAGCGCGCGCGGACTGGGTATCGGACGGGATCTGCTCGAAGCGCTCGAGCGCATCGCCCGCCGGCGCAGGGCGCGCCTCATCCGGCTCGATACGCACGCAACGCTCAGTGAAGCGTTGCGGCTGTATCGCAAGGCCGGTTATCGGCGTATCGCCCGCTACAACGACAATCCGTACGCCGAGCGCTGGTTCGAGAAGCGGTTGCGATGAGGCAATGAGCCGGCCACACGTCGGTACTTGACGTACGCACATCAAGCGGCTGCATCTCGCCGAACCCGAGACTAACCCCGAGCCACCGTTCTATTGCAACGGGCAACACGATGATGCGTCTCGATGTGCCCGCTGTCGCGTCCCGGCCCGCACCGGCGGCCCGAGGTGCGCATGGGCCCACCGCGATGTGCCCCGGGGTTGTTTCGCGAGCCGGGCTGCTGCTAGGGTACGCCTCCGGTCAGCGCATCGGCACGTCGGGGTAGGGCAGCATGGGTGAGCAAGCCATCAATCTGCGCGGCAAGTTCGCGCTGTTCACGCAGCAGTGGTCGCCGCGCGTCGTCGCGCAGATGAATGATTATCAGTTCAAATTGGTGCGCATCCAGGGCGATTTCATCTGGCACGATCATCCCGACACCGACGAGACCTTCCTCGTGCTCGAGGGCCGGCTGCGCATCGACTTCGAGGACGGTTGCGTCGAGCTTAAGGCCGGCGAGCTGTTCGTGGTGGCGAAGGGGCGCCGCCACAGGCCGTCCGCGAGCGAGGAGGCCAAAGTGATGCTGATCGAGCCGTGTGGTGTGGTGAACACCGGGCGCGAGGGCGGCCCGCGGACGGCGGAAAATGACCTCTGGATCTGATCAGAATGGCCCGCCGGAGAAAGCCGCGGCCGACCCGCCTGGCGTGCTCGAGCGGGTGGGCGAGTATGTCGTCTCGGACGACCCGGCGCGGATCGACGTCAAGGCGGTGCACGCGTATCTGCAACGCGCATACTGGTCGAAGGGCATTCCCTTCGAGATCGTGGAGCGGGCGGTGCGGGCCTCGCTGTGCATCGGCGTGTACGCGCCCGGCGGCGCCCAGGTCGGGTTCTGCCGGCTGGTCAGCGACTATTCGATCTTCTGCTATGTCGGCGACGTGTACGTGCTCGAGGAGCATCGCGGACGAGGCCTGTCAAAGGCCATGATGAGGGCGGCGCTCGGGCATCCGCGGCTGCAGGGATTGCGGCGCTGGTCGCTGGTGACGCACGATGCCCAGGGGCTCTACGAGCAGTTCGGGTTCCGCCTCGTTGCGCATCCGGAACGACACATGGAGCGGTTGGATCCGCAGATCTATCTCAAGGGCACGCCGGGCGTCGAGCAGGAGTAGCGCCTCGCGAAGCCCGCGTGCCTTCGCGTTCCTGAGGGAGCGCGGGCAGAGCCGGCCTCGGGTGCGCCGATCGTATCTGTACTCGGCAGCGGGCACGAGCAGTCCCCGCTGCGCGGAGGTTGCGCCGGGTGCCTGTACCGGTGCAGCGGCGTTACTATGAGATACATTGATGATGGGTGCTGCAGTGCCGGGGCGGGATACCGCAACGCTACGCCGAATGGCCTGCCAGTCAACGGGAGAGTCAATGTCCGCTATCACTCGGTCCGGACCTGAGCGAGCGCACGGGCGCGAACTCTCGCTCGCCGATTACCAACTGCTGGCGCAGTTCCGGCACGTGCTCGCGCGCTTCCTCGCCTTCAGCGCCGAGGCGGCGCAGGAGTCCGGGCTGGCGCCCCGGCAGCACCAGGCGCTGCTCGCCATCAAGGGGTCGCCGGGTGGACAGCCGATGACGGTGGGCGATCTGGCCGCGCGGCTCATCATTCGTCACCACAGTGCCGTTGAGCTGGTCGATCGGATGGTCAGGAGCGGCTTTCTGCGCCGGCGTACGGATGCGAGCGATCGGCGGCGGGCGATCCTCACGCTCACGGCGGCAGGTGAGCGTGTGCTCGCGGACCTCTCGGCCGTGCACCGGGCCGAACTGCAGCGCATCGCGCCGCTGCTCGGCACCTTGGTCAGACAGCTCGGCTCCGCGCAATGAACGGAGCTAGCGGGCTCGCCGGTAGCGCTGCAGCGACTGGGGCAGTGCGACGCCCGGCACCAGCGCCGGATCGGCGAGCGGCGCAGCGGCGGTGAGCTCCAGGGGGATAACCCCGGCCCAGCACGGCTGGGCATGGTCCCGCTCGTCATCGAGTGGCGGCCCGGTGCGGATCTTGGCCGAAGCCTCCTCGATCGGCAGGCTCAGTACGGTGGTGGCCCGGGTCTCGATGTCGTCGGGGGCGCGCACCTCGTGGCTGCGCCCCGTGACGATGTGTTCGACCAGCGCGGCAAACACCCGGCGCTTCTGCTCAGGGTCGGTGACCTCCTGTGCCGAGCCGAGCACCACGACGGAGCGGTAATTCATCGAGTGATGAAACGCGGAGCGGGCAAGCACCAGCCCGTCGAGCAGCGTGACCGTTGCGCATACCGGAGCGCCATCGCGCAACGCGCGCAGCATGCGGCTGCCGACCGACCCGTGCACAAAGAGCCGGGTGCCGATGCGCACGTGCACCGTCGGCAGCACGTAGGGCTGGCCGTCGAGCGCGAATCCGATGTGACAGATGAGCGCCTCGTCGAGGATGGAATCGATAGTCGCGCGGTCGAACGAGCCCCGTTCGGCGCGGCGCATCAGCCGGGTCCGGGGGGTGGCGGGAAGCGTACTCATGGGTTCTCCGCTGGGCTGCATTGGTGTCCAGGGTGCGCTTAAAATGGTCTGGTCAAAAGAGCCAGTTTTGAAAATATGCGTAGGCCAGTTTACCGCTGGGAGCTCGGGTTGAGTCTCGATGAGTCCGACGCGGCGCCGCTGTCCCGGCAAATCGCTCGCGCCATCATGGACGAAGTGCGCCGCGGACGGCTGATGCCGGGCGCGAGGCTCCCAGGGAGCCGCTCACTCGCGCATGTGCTGCACGTGCACCGCAACACAGTGATCGCCGCGTACGAGCAGCTGGCCGGCGAAGGCTGGACCGAGCCGCTGCGCGCCCGCGGGACGTTCATTGCGCGATCTGTGCCGCACATGCCGCGGCGATCGCCGCGCGCAACGGCGCATGCCCATGTGAAGCCGCTGCAGCTCGGGTTCGATGTGCCGGCGGGCACCACGCTTGAGGTCAAGCGCGGTAGGACAGGCTTCAGATCGCTGAGCGATGGTGTGCCCGATGTCCGGCTCGCCCCCGTGGCGGCGCTCACCAGAGCGTATCGTCGGGTGCTGCGCCAGGGTTCGCAGGACCTGCTCGCATACGGGCACCCGCAGGGCCATCCGCGCCTGCGCAGCGCGTTAGCTGAGATGTTGCGCTCGCGGCGTGGGCTGATGACAGAGGCTGACGATGTGTTGGTGACCTCGGGCAGCCAGATGGCGCTCGAACTGGTCGCCCGCGCCCTGTTGCGCCCCGGCGATACCGTGGCGGTTGAGGCGCTGGGCTATCGGCCGGCCTGGACGGTGTTCCGCCAGCACGGCGCGGCGCTTGCGCCGCTGCCGCTCGATGCGTGCGGACTCGACGTTGCCGCGCTTGAGACGGTCTGTGAGCGAAGCGCACTGCGCGCAGTCTATGTCACGCCGCATCACCAGTACCCCACGACTGTCACGCTGACAGCCCCACGGCGCATTGCGTTGCTCGAGCTCGCACGGCGCAAGCGCTTCGCGATCATCGAAGACGACTACGATCATGAGTACCACTACGAGGGCCGGCCCGTGCTGCCCATGGCCAGCGCCGATGGCGCCGGTGTGGTTCTCTATGTCGGCAGTCTCGCCAAGGTGCTCGCGCCCGGGGTGCGCCTGGGCTATCTCATCGCTCCGCGCCCGCTGCTTGCGCTCCTTACCGCGCTGCGCGCGAGCATCGATCGGCAGGGCGATCACGCGCTCGAGTGCGCGGTTGCGGACCTGCTCGAGCGGGGAGAACTGCAGCGTCATGCGCAGCGTGCCCGGCGCATTTACGGAACGCGAAGGGATGCGCTGACGCAGGCGCTGGGGCGGGAGCTTGGCACGGAACTGGCATTTGTGACGCCTTCGGGAGGCATGACCGTGTGGGCGGCAGTTGCCGATGGCCTTGATGTCGAGGCCTGGGCGGATCGTCTGCGAGCGGATGGACTGATGCTCTACACCGCTCGCCGGTACGCCTATGATGGCAAGGTCAGAGGGAATGTACGCCTGGCGTTCGCCCCCTTTGACGAACAGGAGCTTGCGCAGTGGGTGCGGCTGCTGCGCAAGGCGCTGTGAGGCGCGCCGGCGCGAATCGCGTAATTCGTGGCGCAGTTCCTGGCGAAGCGGGACGGCGGCAGGTAATCAGGGCCGAATCATGCGGGGGATGTTCTCATTCATCGGCACCACCATCCTCGGATCGCTTGGCTGGGCGATCGGGATGTACGTCGGTTACGGCACGGCCATCGTCCTGAGCTGCATCGGCAGCGGCTTCGGCATGTACTACGGCCGCAAGCTCTTCGATCAGTGGCTCGGCTAACGCTCTAGTTCCGGCCTCGCCTTCCCTGGATTCCGCCTTCGTGCCCCAGCGGGCAGCGTCTGGCTCGCGCTCGCGCCGTGGGCCGGCCGCGGACTGGGCGCTCGGGCCATCGGGCCGCGCCGTGCTCAACGGGGGAATACCGCGATTGATCTGTGGCCCATTGCCCCTCTAATAGGACGAATGGGGAGCGCTGCGAGAGCTGGCGGATGCATGAAGAGGACATAAAACTGGTGGGTCGATTACTGTCGCAGGAGCAGGCGGCATTTCGTGAATTTTTCGACGATTACTTCTCCCGGCTCTTCCGGTTCGCTCTACGGCGAATCGACGATGACCAGGAGGCCGCGCGCGACATCGTGCAAGCGGCTCTGACGCGCGCAGTGCGGCGTCTGGAGACCTATCGGGGGGAGGCGAGCCTCTTTACGTGGCTGTGCCAGATCACCCGTCGCGAGCTGTCCGACTACGTGACCCGCGTCAAACGCGAACAGACCTATGTGCATCGGCTGGTCGAACTGGAGGAAGACCCACACAACCGCGCGGTTCTGGAGTCGATCCCGGCCGACGCAGCGGCCGAGCCGGAAGCCGTGGCGCATCGCGAGGATCTGGCGGCGCGGGTGCACGCGGCGCTCGACTACCTGCCGAGCCGTTACGCCAAGGTGCTCGAGCTGAAATATCTTGAGGATTTATCGGTTGAAGCGATCGCGGTGCGGCTCGGCGTCAGCGTGATCGCCGTTCAATCCCTGCTCGCCCGCGCTCGGCAGGCGTTCCGGGACGTCGGGAGCACGTTACTGCCGAGCCCCGGGGGAGCACGATGATTCATGATCGAGACCCACGATCCGACGGACCGGACGATATCGGCCGGCTGATCGCCTCAGCGGGTCCGAGACCGGAGCCGGCCAGGCAGATCGAGGAGACCGTGCGCTCCGCGGTCGAGCTGGCATGGCGTGAATCAGTCGACCGGCGCAATGCGCACCGGCGCCAGCGCTGGCTGGCGGTTGCCGCGACTCTGGTCGCCATCACGGGTGGATTGCTGTGGTTCGCTGAGCGCCACGACTCCGTGGTGCCACCGGCTGATGCGACCCTGCTTGCCGTGCGGGGCGATGTCACTGTGGCGGCGGCGCACGAGCAACGGTTGATCGTCGCGGGCAGCCGGCTGCCGCTCGGCACGATGGTGCGCACCGGGAAGAATGGATTCGCGCTGATGACTGTCGCCCGGGAGTCGCTGCGAGTCGGTCCGGACAGCCGCCTGCGGATCGGGTCGGGGGGCCATGTCCGCTTGTCCGACGGGCGAATTTATGTGGAGACGAGTGGCCCGCGCGGCGGTCCGCCGCTGATCGTCAGGACTCCATTCGGACGAGTCTCGCACCTGGGCACGCAATTTCAGGTCGTGGTCGGCTCCACGGGAATGGCGGTGAGCGTGCGCAGCGGTCATGTGCGGGTGACGGAGGCCAGCGGCTACGCCGAGCGGCTGACCATCGGCGAGGGCGTCGAGGTGCTGCGCGGGGGGGCGGTCCAGCGCATTGCGGTCAAGCCCTATGGCCCGGATTGGGCGTGGGCGGATTCGCTGGTGCCGGACCTGCCGATCGACGGCCGCCCGTTGTCGGAATTCCTCGCCTGGTATACGCGTGAAACGGGGTTGAAACTGGTGCTGCTGGGACAGGGAACGGCGGCGGCTGTGCGCCACACCATTCTTTCGGGCAGCATAGCGGGCTTGACTCCCGACCAGGCGCTCGAGGCGGTCATGGCGAGCACCCGATTCGCATATGATAGGAAGCGTCCCGGAGAACTGCGGATCCGCATGCGCGGTCGCGCGAACTGAGGTGCCTGAGGTGAGTTGGCGGTTCTGATTGCGAGGCTCTCGATACGTGTTGGCCGTGCTCCTGCTGGCGGCAGGGCACTGGGCCACGGCCGCCGCCGCGCGTGCCGATCATCCCCTGGTGACTCAGGTTCTCGAGCGAATCGCGAAAACGGGAATACGTCTCATCTACAGTTCGCAGGTCATCCCGGCGGACCTGCGCGCGCGTCAACCCGTTCACGGCACCACGGCGCTCGAGCAGCTGCATTCGCTGCTTGCGCCGCTCGGTCTCGCCGTTCACCGCGTCGCCAGCGGAGCCTACGTCATCGTGCCGGCGCCGAAGGGCGCCGTGCGCCGCGCGTCGAGCGAGCCGCCGGCGACGATGCTCGAGCGCGTGGTCGTACAGACCAGTCGATATCGAACGAGCATCCTCTCGAGTCGCACCGCGACCCGGACCGAGCTGGAAAACTCCCCGGAGACGCACAATGATGCGGTACGGGCACTGCAGGTCATCCCGGGCACCACCGCGGCCGGATATACCGCGCGCACGCACGTGCGGGGCAGCCGTGACGATGAAGTGCTCTTCCGCTATGACGGAGTGACGCTGCACGAGCCGTACCACCTGAAGGAGCTGCAAAGCCTGTTCAGTCCCGTCGACCCGTTGGCGGTTGCATCCGTAACCGCCTGGACGGGTCTTGCACCAATCGAGTACGGCAACGCGATCGGTGGCGTTGTCAGCATGCGGCCGCGGCGAATCACGCGCCCCACGCTCGATCTGCAGCTGTCCGAACAGGGTGCAAGCGCCATGGCAGGCACCGTATTCGGCGCCGGCCGCGGCAGCGTCTTCGCCGACTTGCGCCTGCAGAACCAGTTCGCGCCGGTCGGTTGGATCGATTCGGGCATCGGCAAGCCGACGCTCAATGATCTGATCGTGCACGGGACGTGGGCGGCGAGTGCGCGCACGCGGCTCGCCGCGGGCGTTCTCGCGATTGACGATCGGCGCAAGTATTTCTCGACCGAAAACGAGCAGAGCAAGGCCGTCTCGGGGTCGGAGTACTACGCCTGGCTCCGCCTCGATCATCTGTTCCCGGACTCGCTAAGCAGCATGACGGAGCTGTCGGCCGAACAGTCGCATGAGAACGTCTCGGGCACCGTGGATGAGCCGAACATCGTGACGGGATCGCTGTTCGAGCACAGTTCGCACGCCATTTACACGCTGCGGGAGGAGGTACGGGCCGTGCCGACCGCGCGCTGGTACTGGCACCTCGGCGCAGCGGCAAGTTGGGTGAACCTGGTCGATCTTTCCGCCGGCTCCGCGGTGTTCGCGCCGCCGTTCTACCCGGCCCTGCAACCGGTGAGTACGGTGCTCGCCAACGAATCGCTCGCGGCGCACGCCTTCACCTACGCGCTGTATGGCTCGGCTCGGTGGCAGGCGGGACGGCGCACGACGGTGGATGTCGGCGTGAGGCGCAATGCCCGCCACTACATCGGCGGACCCGGCGATGCGCAGTGGAACGTTCGCGCGAACCTCCGTTACCTGTTGACATCCACAACGACGCTGCGCCTCGGTTGGGGCCAGGAAACCCAGGCGAGCGTACTGGATCCGCACCTCGAGCATGGTCGCTTCGATCCACAGGATGTGCGGCGTGTGACGCAGACCGACTTCAGCATGGATCACCGCTTCGTGGATCGCACGGCCGTACGTGCCGAGCTGTACTACAAGGACGAAGGCTCGCCGTCGAGTTATTCGAGCTACGTGTTTTCACCGTTCGCTCTGCTGCCGGAACTGGCGGTCGACAGAGTGCATATCGCGTCGCAGCGCTCGCGAATGTACGGAGTCGAGCTGAGCGCCGCGACCGACCAATCCAGACCACTGAGCGGCACGGTCTCCTATGCCTGGTCGCGCGCCGAGGATCAGATCGGCGGCGCCTGGGTCCCGCGCTCATGGGACGAGCCGAGCTCGGTCAAGATCAATGCATTGTGGCGCCATGCCCCGTTTGCAACAGCGGCCTCGCTGACGTGGCACAGCGGGTGGCCATACACGCCGCTGCTCGCGTCGGCTTTGAGTTGGACCGATCCGGCGGCGGTTCAGCTCGACTTAGGCCGGTTCAACAGCGCACGCCTTCCTTCGTTCTTCACGTTGGACCTGCGCTTCAGTTGGCAGCATCGTCTCGGCCGTGGAACCTTCCAGGCATTTCTTGACATTTATGACGCCACGAACACCGCCAGCACCTGCTGTTATAGCTACTCGGTGGATCGCTCCGAGTCCGGGATTTACACCCTGAGCCAGAGCCGCTCGCCGTGGCTCGACTTCACGCCCATATTCGGTGTGCGCTGGCACTTCTGAGCCGGCACGCCTGAGACGCGAACACCGCGCCGTTCCCGTCCGCCCGACCCGGGCGCTGTCACCGCTTGGCGACAGCGAGTCGATGCACCGATTGATCTTCCCGGGTGCACCCGTCTCACGTTCAGCAGGACCGGCGCTGACCGGTTCAGAGCCGAACAGGCGTCGAACTTGACGGGTAGGTGAAGCGTGGATCAATGCGTGTCGTCCTGGGACCATGTGGAGCGCAGTTTCAGCGCGCAGCGCATTCTTGGCGCCGGGCGAAGCGGCGCATCGGCCGTAAGCGTCTGCATTTACTCGCACGATACCTTCGGACTGGGGCACCTGAGGCGCAATCTGGCGATCGCCGATCAGCTGTTGCGCAGCGAGGAGCGCTTCGAAGTATGGCTCCTCACGGGCTCACCGGTCATCCGTCAGTGGATTCTGCCGCCAGGACTTCACGTGCAGCCATTGCCGCCGGTGGTCAAAACCGGCGCCGAGCGCTACGCCGCGCGTGCGCCGGGACAGGTATTCGGGCTGACCAAGGGGTATCGCGAAGCGCTCATTCTGAAGCTTATCGAGGAGCAACGACCGGACGTGTTTCTGGTCGACCATGCTCCGGCCGGCATGAATGGCGAGCTGCTCTCGACGCTGGCGCTGATCCGCAACGAGATGCCGGAGACGCGCACCGTGCTCGGGCTGCGCGACATACTGGACAGTCCGGCGAGCGTGCGCCGGAGCTGGCAGGAGCAGGAGCTGCACGCGCTGATCGAACACGCGTACGACGACGTGTTCGTGTACGGAAGCGAGCAGCTGTTCGATGTCGTGGGCGGGTACGGCCTGTCGGCGGCCGCGGCCCGGCGAGTGAAATACTGCGGTTATGTGGTGGGTCGCTCGCGTTTCGAGCAGCTGAACGGCGCGCCGCGCGGCAGCGTCTGTTGGGATGTGCGGCGCGTGGCAGGCCGGCCGGTGGTGCTGGTCACCGCCGGCGGGGGCGGTGACGGATATTTCATGATGAGCGCCTATCTGCAGGGTCTGTGTGCCGGGCGCGCGAACGACTTCTATTCCGTGTTAGTCACCGGACCGCTGATGCCGCGGGCGCAGAGTGAAGCGCTGCAGGCGGCGGCTGCGGGGCGGGATGACATGCAGATCGTCGCCTATACGACGGAGCTCGTGCCGAGCATCCGCTCGGCGGAGCTGGTGGTGTCGATGGCCGGTTACAACACGAGCGTCGAGCTACTCGCCGCGCGCAAGAAGGCAATTCTGGTTCCGCGCTCCGTGCCGCGGGAGGAGCAGAAGCTGCGCGCGCTGCTGCTTGCGAAGCTCGGTCTGTTTGAATTCGTGCCCGCCGACGAGGATCTCGCCGCCTCACTGGCGCACAAAGTGCCGCGGGCGATCGGCGCGCCGGCGCCTGACGAGCGGTTATGGAAGTCGGTGGATTTGCGTGGCGCCGAGCGGGTCGCGGCGGAGCTGGCCGGCCGCGGTATACGCAGTGAGGCCCGGGTGCAGGGTGCGGCATGAGTCAGCAGCCGCGTAGTCCGGTGGCCTACGTCCTGAAGCGCTATCCGCGCCTGACCGAAACGTTCATTCTCAACGAGATCCGCGCCATGGAGCGGCTTGGCGAGCGACTGCACATCTTCTCGCTGCTGCCGCCGGAGCCGCCGCCGCATCATCCGATGGTTGCCGAGGTTCGCGCGCCGGTTCATGTGCCGCCGGACGGCTGGAGGGCGAGAGCGCGGGTGACGATCGTGGCGCACATGGCGATGCTGCGCGCATTCCCCGGCCGTTACGTGCGCAGCGCCACTCTGGCGATGGCGCGCACGCTCACCTCGCGTCACCCGGTCTCACTGTGGCGTCAGTTTGCGCGGGCGGGCGTGGTCGCCGACACCTGTCGCCGGGAGGGTGTGCGGCACATTCATGCGCACTTCGCCAATGCGCCGACCTCGGTCGCCCATTTCGCGCACCGCATGAGCGGCATTCCCTTCAGCTTTACCGCCCATGCCAAGGACATCTACCTGTCCCGCCCGATGATCCTGCGCAGACATCTGCACGCAGCGCAATTCGTGGCGACCTGCACCGCGTACAACGCCGCCTACCTGCGGCAGGTCGCTCCGCGGCTTGATCCACGGCGGGTTCATCTGGTCTATCACGGGATCGATCTGCAGAGCTTCGCGTGCGCCGAGGCGCGTTCGATGAAGCCTGCCGGTCATCGGGCGAGAGTCCTGGCGGTCGGACGGCTGGTTCCCAAGAAGGGTCACGAGGATCTGATCGGCGCGTGTGCGCTGCTGCGCGATCAGGGTGTCGAATTCGAGTGCGAGATCGTCGGCTCTGGGCCGCTGCACGAGGCGCTGCTCGGCGAAGTGCACCGCCGGGACCTGACGGATCGGGTGAGACTGTGCGGCGCGATGACGCATCGTGAGCTGATCACGCGCTACCGGGAGGCGGATCTGTTCGTACTGGCGCCGCGCATCGCCGACGACGGGGACCGGGACGGAATTCCGAACGTCATCGCCGAGGCGATGGCCGTCGGCGTGCCGGTCGTCGCAACGGATGTGTCGGGAATCCCGGAGCTGGTGCGGCACGGACAGACCGGCCTGCTTGCGCCATCACGGGAGCCGGCGGCGCTCGCAGCGGCCATGAAGCGCCTGATCGATGATCGGGAGCTCGGCGATTGCCTGGCTCGGGCGGCGCGCGATGTGCTGCACCGTGACTTCGATTTGTGGCAGACGACGCGCGGGCTGCACGACTTGATGCGCCAGCCGCGGTGTTGCGCGACGGATGCCGCGCCCAGAGAGGCCGGGACGGCCCGGGTCGAAGTCAGTGCGCCCGTGATCGGGGAGGGCGTCCAGTGAGAATCCTGTACCTGAATTTCGACCGCGGCATTCCCGTACTCGGGGACAAGGGCGCCTCGGTGCATGTGCGCGAGTTCGTTCGGGCGGCGGCCGCACTCGGTCATGAGGTCGTCGTGGTCTGCGCTCGAGCTGGGGAAGGCAACGCTGTCCCGCCCGCGGCGCTCATCGAGCTCGCTCCGCAACACTCGGGAGACTGCGCAGAGGGGCTCGCTCGGGAGCTCGGCGTAGCAGCCACGGGGTCGGATGGGGCGCGGCTCGCCGGCGAGCTCGCGAAGCTCGCCTACGACCGGTCAGTCACAGATCGCCTGTTCGGTGTGCTCAGAGCCCGCAATTTCAGACCGGATTTCGTGTATGAGCGCCACGCGCTCTTTTCCAGCGCCGGTGCGCGGATCGCTGCGCGCTTGGATTGTCCGCGGGTTCTCGAGGTCAATGCACCTCTCGCCGAGGAGCAGAAGCGCTTCCGAGGCTTGAGCCTGGAGTCCATCGCACGGCGCCTGGAAGCGGCCTCCTTCGCCGGTGCCGATGCGATCGTAGCGGTGTCCGAGGCCGTCAGAACGTACATACAGGCGCTGGTGCCGGAGCGTGCGCAGCGCATCCACGTGCTGGCCAATGGGGTGGATCTCGGGCGTTTCGCCGCGGGAAGGATGCAGCGCGAGCGACTCCGGGCGCGCCTGGGAGTCGGGCCGGACACTGGTGTGATCGGCTTCGTCGGAAGCTTCAAATCCTGGCATGGCACGGAGCTGCTGCTCGAGGTGTACCAAGCCGTCGCCAAGCTGCGGGACGTGCATCTTCTGGCGGTCGGCGAGGGACCGCGCTGGGACGAGTTCCGCAACAGGGTGTCGGTTGCGCCATGCCGCGACAGCGTGACGCTCGCCGGTCGTGTACCGCATGCGGACGTCCCGGGGTGGACTGCGGCGTGCGACGTCGTGGTAGCCCCCTATCAGGCCGCAGCCGATTTCTACTTTTCGCCCCTGAAGGTGATCGAGGCTCTGGCATGTGGTCGGCCGGTGGTTGCGCCGCGTCTGGGCCAGCTGGTCGAGCTCATCGCGGAGGGCAGGACGGGACTGTTGTACCGGCCGGATGATGCCGCGGACTGCCGGCGCGCAATCCTCAAGATCCTCGACGATGAGGATCTGCGCAGCGCAATGGGACGGGAAGCCCAGACGAGCGTCGCCGAGCGCGGCTGGGACCGAATCGTGCAGCGCGTGACCGAGCTCGCGCGGGCTGCGCGCATGGGAGCGGCGGCGTGAGCGGGACGCGAGCGCAGACGCTGCATTGGATCGGCCCTTATATCCGAGGCGAATGGCGACGACTGGGTGCAGGCTCGGTGGCGATGGCGTTGCGAGCGGGGGTCCTGCTGCTGCTGCCGTGGCCGCTGAAGTTCATCGTTGACAGCGTCATTTTCCACAAGCCGCTCGGCCTGTGGGCTGCGGCGATTCTGCCCAACCCGCTGACGCACCGGCTCGAGCTGCTGCATGCCCTGGGCCTGGCGATTCTTCTGCTGGGGCTCGCCGAAGCGGGGCTGGCGTATCTTGGCAACCGCCTGCTGCTCGATGCCGCTCAGTGCATCGGATTTTCGGTACGCCGCGACTTCTTCTCACACCTGCTGCGTCTCCCGCTGGCGTTTCACCGCGAGCGTCTCAGCGGCGAGCTGGCCGCGCGGATCGGCGGCGACGTCAACGCGCTGCAGCAGTTCATCGCGGCGGTGGGACTGGACCTGCTGCCGCACGTATTGACGATCTGCGGAGTCTTCGCGGTGTTGCTGGCGATGAACTGGCGCTACGGCCTGCTCACCCTGGCCATCGCCCCGGTGCTGTTGTGGATCGCTCACCACTTCGCCGCCGAGATTCGCAGCGCGGCACGCGTCACCCGGCGGCATGAGGGGGAACAGAGCGGCGCGACGCAGGAGGTGCTCGGCAACATCCAGCTCGTGCAGGCCTGCGCGCGTGAGCAGTACGAGGAGCGGCAATTTACCGCCCGAGCGGGCTCGGTGCTCGAGGCGGCGCTGCGCGGCAATCGTGCGCAGGCCGGCTTTGCGCCGTCGATGAACCTGGCGATTGCGGTTGCCACCGGCGGTATCGCCTGGTACGGGGCCATGCTGGTGCTCAGAGGATCGCTCACGGCGGGCGATCTGCTGGTATTTCTCGCCTATCTGCGGGCGATCGCGGCGCCGGCGCGCCAGCTGGCCAAGGCCGGGCGGGTGTTCGGTCGCGCAGCCGTTGCGCTTGAGCGCATCGCCGAGTATCGGTCCGAAACCGGTGAGATCCGCGAGTCCGACGGTGCGCTGAGCCCGCAGCATTGCGCCGGATGCGTCGAGTTCCGTTCGGTGTCGTTCAGCTATGGCCAGGATACTCCCGCCGTTCGAGACATATCCTTTGCGCTGGAGCCCGGTCGGATGGTGGCGCTTGTCGGTACGACGGGGGCGGGCAAGTCGACCATTGCCGCGCTAGCGGCCCGCTTTCACGATCCGCAATGCGGTGCAGTGCTGCTCGACGGTCGAGATTTGCGCGAACTCAGTCTGCGCTTCGTGCGCACGCGGGTCGCGATGATCCCGCAGGAGCCGCTGCTGTTCCACGCGCCCGTCTGGGCCAACATCGCGTACGGACGCGAGGGAGCCGGCCGCGATGAGGCCATCGCCGCGGCAAAAGCCGCCGGCGTCGCTGAGCTGATCGCGGCGTTGCCGGAAGGCTTCGATTCGACGGTCGGTGAGCGTGGCGCAACGCTCTCAGGAGGGCAGCGCCAATGTGTCGCTGTCGCTCGGGCGCTGCTGAGCGAGGCTGCGGTCGTGATCTTCGATGAGCCGAGCAGTAGCGTTGACCCGGCGACCGAGCGGCGCCTGATGCATGCCCTGCGGGTCTTGGCCCACGGGCGCACGGTGCTGCTGATCGCGCACCGGCTCGCCACCGTCACATCGGCAGAGACCATCCTGGTCCTCGAGCGTGGTCAGATTACACAGCGTGGGACTCATGCTGAACTGCTTAACACGGCGGGAACGTATGCGAACCTGTGGCAGGCCCACGGGGATGCGTCGGCGAACGCCAACCTGCGTCTCGTTGCTTCCGCATGAGCGCAGCGCGCAACGTGCGGGGGCGTCAGATGTGGCGCCTCGGCGCCCTCATTCTGATGTACAGGGCGCTGACGATCGCCGCGCATGCCGACGCATGGGTGCCATCCGCGGGAAGCGGTTCATTTGACTTTTCGCTGCGACAGTACGATGCGACCAGATTGTTTTTGCCCGATCAGTACGGTACGGCGACTCTGCCCGGCAGCGAGCTGCGCTACACCATGTTGCGCATCACCGGGGTTCAGGGACTCGGCGAGCGGCTGTCCCTGGAGTATGACCTGCGCGCCGCGCGGGTGCAGAAGATCCGCATTCATCATGGCCGGCGCGTGGTCGAGACGGCGGGCGGCGTGCAGGACCAGGAGGTTGGCCTCAATTTCGCCCTCTCGCAGCGCGCGGATTTCGCGGACTCCATTACCCTCAATGTGGTGGCGGCCACCGGTTCGGTGAGCAGCACACCGGCTCTGGGAGTGGGGCACACGGCGGTGGAGCCTGATTTCCAGATCGGCTTCGCAGGGACGCGATGGCGGGCGTCGCTCATGGCCGGGCCGAGGGTGTTCCTCGACGGCGGCGCAGCGCAGATGCGCGCGGAGTTGGACGCGGACGTGAGACTGACGCGGCGCCTCGACCTCGGCGCGATAGTCTTCTACGTGCGTACCTCGAAACTGCGCTCGCCGCTGCCCGTGACCGACCACGCGGAGCGATACGACCTTCTGCGACCGGGACTGCGGCTGAAATATCGCGTGACCGGCCACCTGAAGCCGTTCATCGAGTACGAACAGGATGTGGCCGGCCAGGGCATACACGCCGGGCGGCGCATCACTGTGGGCGTGGCGTACTCGTATTGAGAAGCGAGCCGGTCATGCGTTTGCTGTTCGTACGCCATGGCGAGACGCCGTGGAATCTCGAGCGCCGCTACCAGGGCCGCGCCGATGTCGATTTGTGCGCAGCCGGAGTTGCAACTGCGCGGAGAAGCGCGAAAGCGCTGCAGGGGGCGCGCGTGGCGCTGCTGCTCGCCAGCCCGCTGCGACGAGCGCGATTTACCGCCGGCGTGATGGGCGAATCGCTGGGCGGACTGCCGACGGTGGTCGATGAGCGGCTCACCGAGATTGATTTCGGCGAGTGGCAGGGTCTAACACAGCAGGAAGTGAAGGCGCGCTGGCCCCGTGCTTTGCGCCTGTGGAAGCAGGCACCGGAGACGATGCGCTTCCCCGGTGGGGAGTCCCTCTGTGAGGCGCTTGAGCGGCTGCGCGAATTTCTCCGCAACCCGCCATGGGAGGGCCGCAGCGGTTCAGGAGATGTGCTGGCGGTGTCGCATGCCGGGCCGATTCGGCTCGCCGGACTCGTTGCGGAGCGTCGCCCGCTCGCACAGTTCCGGCAGATTGCCGTGGACCCTGGCGCCGTGCATGCATTCGAGTGGTACGCGGGCGGCGGTCTGCGCCGTGTGAGTTGTCAGTAACGATCATAGGATTCGCCATGAAAGTCACGATATTCGGTTCGGGCTATGTTGGGCTTGTAACGGCGGCATGCCTTGCCGAGGCGGGTAATCACATCGTGTGCGTCGACGTCGATCGACGAAAAATTGATATGCTGCGCCGCGGAGAAGTGCCCATCCACGAGCCGGGCCTCGATGAGTTGATCAGGCGCAACAGCGCCGCGGGCAGGCTGGAATTCACGGATGACGCCGATGCCGGTGTGGCACACGGGCTGTTTCAGATGATTGCGGTGGGGACGCCTGCGGGTGAGGACGGTTCGGCGGACTTGCGCCACGTGCTTGCGGTCGCCGACACCATCGGTGCGCGCATGAGCGAGTATCGTGTCGTGATTACGAAATCGACGGTGCCGGTCGGCACCGGGGACAGAGTGCGGGCGGCGGTCTCGGCCGCGCTGGCGCGGCGCGGCGTTGCCGTCGATTACGACACGGTGTCGAACCCGGAATTCCTCAAGGAGGGTGCGGCGATTGTCGATTTCATGAAGCCGGACCGGATCGTGGTGGGCGCCGCCGGCGATCGGGCGGTGCAGCTGATGCGGGCCCTGTACGAGCCCTTCACGCGCAACCACGACCGGCTGATCGCAATGGACGTGCGCTCCGCGGAGCTGACCAAGTACGCAGCCAACGCGATGCTCGCGACGCGGATCAGCTTTATGAACGAGCTGGCGAATTTTGCCGAGCTGGCAGGGGCGGACATCGAAAGCGTTCGCCAGGGCATGGGCTCGGATCCGCGCATCGGCTATGCGTTCATCTATCCCGGGCTCGGTTACGGGGGGTCGTGCTTTCCGAAAGACGTCAAAGCGCTGGTGCGATCGGCCACCGCATCGGGCTGTGATCCGGCCATCCTCAAAGCCATCGAGACGGTCAACGAGCGGCAGAAGCACAGGCTGTTCGAGAAAATGGTGGCGCACTTCGGGGATCTTGCGGGAAAGACATTCGCCGTGTGGGGCCTGGCGTTCAAACCGAATACGGACGACATGCGGGAGGCGCCGAGCAGAGTGCTGCTGGAGCGCCTGTGGGCTGCCGGCGCCAGTGTGCGTGCTTACGATCCGGTGGCGATGCGCGAGGCGCGGCGCCTTTACGGCGAGCGGCGCGAGCTTGCGTTGTGCTCGTCAGCGGCGGAGACGCTCGAGGGTGCCGATGCGCTCGCGGTCGTGACCGAGTGGCCGGAATTTCGCAGCCCCGATTGGCCGTTGATGCGGCGAATGCTGCGTCATGCGGTGATATTCGACGGCCGCAATCTTTACGATCCGCTGCAGCTGGAGGGTCTCGGGTGGCGCTATTACGCGATCGGCCGCGGCGCAATGGCCAAGGACGCGGTGCGCGACAGAGCGCACGCGCAGGCGCGCCGGGATGTTGGGCGCGCCGTTGCAGCAGCGTAAGGGGTGTATTGGATGCGGCGCACAAGATGTGCGCCGGCATGCCGGTCCGCCGGGTTCGCTTGAAATCACGCCCGTTGGCACGTGCGACGGCGGCTGAGCCTGAACTCGACGGGGCGGTTGCCTCGCCCGAGAGGAAGTTCATATGAGCGGCCGGGCGGTCGGGTGCAAGCCGGTGCTGGCTCACGGACATGACAGTCCGCCGGACAGCGGGCGGGCGCGGCGGTGGCGCCGCCGGTGCCATGCGCCGCGAACTGCGCATCGACGCCTGAGGGCTTACTGCTGCAGCGGCGCGATGAGGTCCGGTCCGTCGTTGCGCGGGCTGTTCACCCGCAGGCTTACCGGGTGCGCGCTCATGCGCTGAGTCGGATAGGCGGCGAGGACCGAACGGGCCTCATCGGCGGTGCCATCGAGCCACGCGGCGAACCGGTCGGGTGCGAGGATGGCGGGCATGCGTCCGGGATGTGCCCCGGTGTTGTGGATGTCGCGCAGCAGTTCGTTGGCCGGCAGGGTGATGAGGGCGCAGCTTTCGATCGCGACGCCGTCGGCGCCGACGCTTCGATCCCACAGGCTTGCGAACCCGAACACCGGCTCGTCGGTGAGTTCAATGAAATACGGCTGCTTGCGTCCCGCGGCCCCGAGGTGCCATTCGTAGAACCCCGCGGCCAGCTGAATGCAGCGCTGGCCGCGCTTCCAGGGCCCGCGCCATGCCGGTCCGCTCGCGAGCTTCTCGATCGTCGCATTGATGGTGGAGTACTTCGGCGGCACACCGTGGGCGAAGAAGGGGATCAGCCCCCAGCGCATCATCACGCCCTCGTGCACGCCCTCCGTGGCGCGCACGACCGGAACGGACTGTGACGGTGCGACGTTGTAACGCGCGGTGAACTCCCAATGCACGCGGCCGAGCTCGACTGCGCGCTCGAATTTCGCCTGCTGCGCCAGGATATAACGCCCGCACATGCCAGCACTCTAGCCGATCGGCGACCCGCGGGCCATTCGCACGCCTCGCGCCCGGCGCTCGTCGCGAGCGGATTTTGATGGCTTGACAATGCATTACGCCATCCAGTACACACCAGCAGTGCGCACTGCATGGACAGCGCGTGCGGGCCCGGGGAATGCTGCCGCCATGGCCCTGCCGCTGACCCCATCGACCCGCCTCTGCGATCATCGCGATGCGCACGTGGAGATGCGGTGCGGTGCGTGCGGCCATTGCCGGGACGTACACGCCGATGCGCTGGCGCGCGTGATCGGCTGGGAAACCGTGCTTGCGCGCCGGCTTGAGCGATTTCGCTGCTCGCGCTGCGGCGCGCGCCGTGTCGAGATCCGGTTCGGCTATGAGCGCAAGCCTCGCGGCTGGGCGAAAAACCCGTAGCGTCGTGATCGGTCGCGAGGGAGATGCGGATCGAGGGTGGCAGTCTGCGCGCGGTGCGCGGGCCGCCGTCGACGGGCTCTGACCCGGCTCGAGCGGTAGCGGCCCTGGCTTGAGGTCGGCCTCCTCACTCGAATGGCGGCAGGCGGTTGAATCTGAAACGCCGGATGAATCCCGCGGCCTCGCCGTGGTTCAGCTGTCGCGCTTGCGTCCCTGCCGCGCCACCAGGTGCGCGAGCCCGGCGAGTTCGGCGGCGATCTCCCCGAGCAGATCATCCGTCGAGACCAGCCCCAGCAGCTCACCGTCGCGGCCAACCACCGGCGCGCGGCGGACCCTTCGGGCCTGCAGGTGACGGATCGCGTTGGTGAGGGACTCTTGTGCGTCAATTACCAGGGGTGCGCGGGTCATGACGTCCGCGACATCGAGCGCAGCGAGCGCGCTGGCATGCTCGAGTCGCGCGCGCACAATATCGCGGTCGGTAATGATGCCCGCCACTGCGGGGCGGCCCCCAGAGTTATCCGTCACCACGATCGCCCCAACGCTGCATTGCAGCATCTTCTGGGCGGCCTGCTCGAGCGAGGCGCCCAGCGGCACGGTGACGGCCTGTTTGCTGGCGATTTGACCAATGTTCACGGCGGAAAACCTCCCGCGCACATTGACGCATGTGCCGCGGCGCAGCGCCATGCGTATCAGTGCTGATATCCGCGCCGGCGCGCAGGTGTGAGAGTGCTCGAGGCGGAGGTATACACATGCGAATCGGTGATTTGTGCAGCCGCGAGGTCCACATTGCTGAACCGAACGAGCCGCTGCTTCAGGCGGTGCGGGAGATGCACCGCCAGCATGTCGGCTCGGTCGTTGCCATAGAGCGGCACGATGGCACGGTGCGGCCGGTGGGCATGGTCACGGATCGGGACGTGATGCGCGGGGAAATCACGCGTCAGGCGGATGTCTTTTCCCTGACGGTCGGGGACGTCATGAGCGCCGACCTGCTGGTGCTGGCCGAATCGTGCGAGCTGCCCGAGGCGATCGCAGCGCTGCGTCAGCGCGGTGTCCGGCGGGCCCCGGTCGTGGACGCGCACGGCGATCTCATCGGAATCGTCACCCTTGATGACCTGCTGCCGGCAGTGGCGGAAGAGCTCAAAGGATTGGCGGAACTGATCGGTCGCCAGGCCCGGGATGAGGGCTGAGCGCACCGTCGCAGCCTCGTGCGTGAAATCCCCATGGGCCTACAGGCTCACCACGGGCTGGCCGTGCGAGCTCACCGCCTGGCGGGAGCTTGCGATTCTCAACGGGGCGGCTCTTGCAGCGAGTGATCAGTGCGCACGTTCCGCAAGGGCTCATCCGATCGGCGCACATTAGGTAACTGTCCTGATCCCGGCGCCCATTCGCCAAGCGTATACCCGTGCACAGCGTGAATCGACACCTGAGGAGTTGTCGTGAAAGCCATCGTACTCTTGCTTGCCCTGGCGGGTGCTGTGGCGCTGGTGCTGCCGCGCGAGTCCATGGCGCAGCGCGCCGACGCTTACAGCAGGCTCTATGACCCCAATACCGTCGAGACCGTCTCGGGCCGCGTTCTGTCGGTCGAGCATATCGTGCACGGCCCGCGCGGATACTACGGTGAGCATCTCGTGCTGAGCACGCATCAGGGCCGCCTCGTGGTGCATCTGGGGCCGGGTTGGTTCATGCAAAAGCAGGCGCTGCAAATCAAGCCGCACGACGTGCTGACCATCACCGGCTCCCGAGTGCTTCTCGGGGGCAAGCCGGCGCTGATCGCCGCGCGGGTCACCAAGGGGAAGGAGACCGTGGTGCTGCGCAATGCGCAGGGGCTGCCCATGTGGCGTGGCTCGAGGTATCGGTAGTTTGTCGACGCGCCGGCCTGCCACTGCGGCGGCCGCCAGTCGGGGAGTGATGATCGTGAACGGAAAACTTATCCCGCTCGTGATGTTGGGCATGGTCGCCGCGGTCGCGGCGGCCGCGCCGCAGGTCCACTGGCAGTCGCTGCCGACGACGGCGCCCGTGCCGGCGGACAACCCGACGACTCCGGCCAAGGTGCAGCTCGGCAAGATGCTGTTTTTCGATTCGCGCCTCTCCTCGACCGGCACGGTGTCGTGCTTCTCCTGCCACAACGTCATGGAAGGCGGCGATGACCATCGGCCGGTGTCGATCGGCGTCGAAGCGCAGCGCGGCGGCCGCAATGCCCCGACGGTGTGGAATGCGGCGTTCCTGTCGGTGCAGTTCTGGGACGGGCGCGCGGCGACGCTCGAGGATCAGGCCAAAGGCCCACCGGCCAATCCCATCGAAATGGGTATGAAGAATCTGAGCATGGTCGTCGAGCGGATCCGACGCATTCCCGGCTACGCGCCGTATTTTCACCGGGCGTTCGGGCCGGGCGATGTGATCACCATGGACAATGCCGCCAAGGCCATCGCCGCATACGAGCGAACGCTCATCACCCCGGGCAGCGCCTACGACCGCTACGTGCAGGGCGATCATTCCGCGCTCACTCCCGAGCAGGTGCGCGGCATGAATGACTTCGCCGCGGTCGGCTGCGCCGGCTGCCACCAGGGACCGAACTTCAGCGGCCCGCCGTTGCCCATGGGCACGGGATTTTTCGTCAAGTTCCCGATCTATACGGATAATCCGTACGTCAAGAAGTACGACCTCATGGCCGACCTCGGACGGTACGAGGTCACGCATCGCGATGCGGACAAGCACATGTGGCGTGTTCCGGGGCTGCGCAACCTCGTCTATACCGCGCCTTACTTCCATAACGGCGCGGTGAAGACCCTGCCCGAGGCCGTACGGGTCATGGCCGCCACGCAGCTCAATCGCACGCTCACTCCCGTCCAGGTGCGTGACATCGTCGCCTTTCTCACCTCGCTCACCGGGCCGTTCCCGGTGCAGACCATGCCGCGCCTGCCGCCGACACCGGGTGACCTGCTCAGCCGGTGAGCGGGTGGGGCTGATGAGCGCGCCCTGCGAGACGGTGGGCAGCGGCCCACGGCGTTGCGCGGGGGCCTGATATGAAACGCATCGTCTGGTTCGCCGCGGTCAACATCGCCGTGCTCGTCGTGATCACGGTGATCGTCGAGGTATTCGGGCTCGATCGCTACCTCGGCGCTTACGGGCTCAGCCTCGGCGGCCTGCTCGCATTCAGCGCCGTGTTCGGCTTCGGCGGCGCGTTCGTGTCGCTCGCGCTCTCGAAATGGCTCGCCATCCATTCGATGGGAGTGCGATTGATCGGCCAGCCGCAGAACGCGTTCGAGAGCCAGGTGCTCTGGAGCGTCTCCGCCCACGCGCGGCGCCTGGGGCTCGGGCTGCCTCAGGTCGGCGTGTTCGAGTCGCCGGTGATGAACGCCTTTGCCACCGGTGCGCGGCGCCACCACGCGCTAGTCGCCGTGAGCAGCGCGCTGGGCTCGGCCATGGGGCCTGAGGAGCTCGATGCGGTGCTCGGGCACGAGATGACGCACATCGTCAATGGCGACATGATCACGCTCGGCTTGCTGCAGGGGGTGCTCAATACCTTCGTCATCTTTCTCGCTCGTGTGATCGGCTCGGCCATCGACGGCGCGCTCGGCAGCCGGCGCGAGGAGTCGGGGCAGGGCGGACTCTTCTATTTCCTGATCGTCATCGCGCTGGAGATTCTCTTCGGCGTGCTCGCGACCCTGATCGTGATGGCATTCTCGCGGCGGCGCGAGTACCGGGCGGATGCCGGCGGTGCCGCCCTTGCCGGTACGGCGAGCATGATCGGGGCGCTGCGCACTCTGCAGCGCGGTCTTGCCGCGCCGCTGCCCGGTCAGTTGCGGGCGTTCGGCATCCGCGGCGAGTCCGAGGGAGGGGTGATCCGGCGCCTGTTCATGAGTCATCCGCCGATCGAGGATCGAATTGCCGCATTGCAACGGGCGGGTAGCCGAGGCTGAGCCGCCCTGCGAGCGGCGGCTGGCGGCACATGGCGGCCAGCTGCAGCGTCCGGATCAGCGGCCACTGATCGCTCACCGGCTCGCCTGAGGGCCCGAGTTCCTCGAAGTGCTGAACGATGTCCGTCACCAGCGCCGCTAGCCGCATCACGTGCCCGCCGCCGATGGTGCTGTGCGTCGGCGCCATGGGCGTGGCAGTCAATGCGATCTGCTCGATGTGCAGCCGCGGGGTGGTCCCGAACAGCCGGTGCAGATATTTCTTGCCGGCATCGAATTTGGTGCGCAAGTGCGCCTCGCGCTCTGCGAAGGGCAGCAGATCGAAGACGGGTTCGACCTGCACGAGGTGTCGATGCAGCGGATGGAACGCCACCACGTCGAGCTCGCATTCGTAGCTGCCGTCGGGTCCCAGGCCTACCCAGAGCGCCTGGCGGACGAAGTAGCCCTGTAACTCGTACCACTCGCGCACCAGATTCTCAAGGTAGTCCATTGTCCTCTCCTTGATCGCGCGGTGCCGGTCATTTCGCCCCGGAGGGCAATGTGCGGGTGCGGCCGGCAATCATGAACTCGCCGCGGCCGAGGTGATGCAGCGTGCGTAGCGGCTCGCGGGGCGCCCGGTACCAGGCCGCCAGAACCTGCAGCACGAAGAAGTTGTAGCGGGATTTCAGGCGCGCATCGATCACGCGGCACTCCAGATCGGCGCGGCACTCGGCGATGCGCGGCGCCGCGACGCGGGTGCCCGGCTCGGCGGTGAGACCGAAGGCGGCGAACTTGTCGAGCGTGCGACCCGAGGTGTTTCCGCAGCCGACCACGGCGCGGGCAAGCTCGACGGTGGGGATGCTGATGACACACTCGCGCGTGCGGGTCAGCGCCTCGAAGGTGTGGTTGGATTCGCTCACGACGCAGCCGACCAGAGGCGGCTCGAACTCCATCATCGTGTGCCACGACTGTGTCATGACGTTGAGCCGGCCGCGGTGCGCCGTGGTGAGCAGCACCACCGGACCGGGCTCGAGCAGCCGATACACGGTCCCGAGCGGCAGGGGACGCTTGCCCGGCGCGGCATGGGGGGAGCGTGCCATGGGCCGGGCCGCCGCGTTCAGGCTCCGATCCAGTGGATCTGCGGCGCCTGGCGCCGCACCGCCGGCGACGGCGATTTCGCATGTCCGACGATGATCGGCGCCACCGGCAGGCTCATCGGCGGCAAATGCAGAGCCGCCTTGCCCTCGGGCGTGGCCAGCCGGGGCTGCGCAAAGCCGATCCAGCAGCTGCCGAGACCGGCCGCGCAGGCGCTCAGCATGAGGTTCTGTGCGGCAAGCGCGCAGTTCTCCACGGCCCACGGGCCATGCGTCGCGTTCGAGATCACGATCAGCGCCGGCGCGTGATAGAAGATGTCGAATGCCGGCTCCTCGAGCAGCTCGCGCAGGTGCTGCGGCGCCAGGCTCGCGGGCGGTTCGCGCAGCAGATGCGCTTTGGCTTCGTGCGAGATACCCGCGAGCAGCGCGCGATCCTGCACGACGGTAAAGAGCCACGATTGCTCGTTGACCGCGCTCGGCGCCTGGATCGCCGCCTCGATCAGCTTCAGCAGCGTGGGTTTCGCGACCGGTTCCTCGCTGTACTCACGCACCGCGCGGCGCGCGTAGATGGCTTGCTCGAGTTCCATGACATACCTCGTGTTGCGGGCGCGCACCCCCGTCGGTTCCGCAGCCATGGTGAGCCGGATACAACGCAATTGACGGTACTGCCGCGCAAGGTGCCGGACAATTCGTGTCTTTTACCTATGCGCGGCGCGCTGCGCTCAGCGGGTCCGCACGGCGCACTGGAAAGTTCCCCGACTGTTGTGTACTGTATTTGTCTGAGAAATGACTGCCACGTTGGGCCGGGTGCGCAACGACGCAACGGCCGGTGTGCCGGCGAACGCCACGAGAGCGGGGCCGCACTCCGGGCGGCAAGAGCGGCAATCGGCGGCAGGGCATGGCGGCTCCGGGGGGGGCAGCGCTTTCGTTGGAGACACATCCGTGAAGAAGATTCGCTTCGCATGCGCCGCGCTGACCTGCGGTGCGCTCCTCGCAGTTCGGACCGGTCCGGCGAGCGCGGTGACGGCGGTCCGCTCGGTGTTCGGCCGCATGCCCGACGGCCGGCCGGTCTATGCCGTGACGATGCACAACGCGCACGGGATCACCGTGCGGGTCATCACCTACGGGGCGCGAGTGCAGTCGATCGTCACGCCCGATCGCCACGGACACCTGGCCGATATCGCCCTCGGTTACGCCAATCTCGCCGGCTATCTCAGCAAGGCCGATCCGTATTTCGGGGCGAGCGTCGGTCGCTATGCGAATCGCATCGCGCGCGGGCGCTTCACGCTCGACGGCCACACCTATCAGCTGACCATCAATGACGGACCGAACTCGCTGCACGGGGGCATCAAGGGCTTCGACCGGCACCTCTGGCGCATCATGCGCATCCACCAGGGCAGGACGGCGAGCGTGACGATGCGCCTGATCAGTCCGAATGGCGATCAGGGGTACCCGGGTACGCTCACCGTCACGGCCACCTATGCGCTCGACCGGGCCAATCGCCTGCGGATCGCCTACGGGGCGACGACGAACGCCCCGACCATTGTCAATGTCACCAATCACACGTATTGGAATCTCTCCGGCGAGGGCTCCGGCAGCATTCTCGGGGAGTGGATGATGATCGCCGGCCGCGAAATCACCCCGGTCGACGCCACGCAGATCCCGACCGGGAGGATCGAGTCGGTCGTCGGCACGCCGTTTGATTTCCTCACGCCCAAGCCCATCGGCCGGGACATTCGCGACGGGCATTCGCGCCAGCTCGTGATCGGTCGCGGTTACGACATGAATTGGGTCATCAGCCGCAAGCCCGTGGCGAGGCTGCGCCTGGTGGCACGCGTGACCGATCCGCGCTCGGGTCGTGAGCTCGAGCTCTACTCGATGCAGCCGGGTCTGCAGTTCTACACGGGCAATTTCCTAAACGGCACGATCGTCGGCACCTCGGGGCACATCTACCGCCAGTCCGACGCCTTCGTGCTCGAGCCGCAGCTCTTCCCCGACACGCCGAATCACCCGAATTTCGGCTCGGCGGTGCTGCGACCCGGGGCGCGCTACCGCAATGTGATGGTCTACCGCTTCTCGACGGTGCGCGGCCGCTGAGCGCGCCGGGGGGTCCGGGATCGGCGCGGCGTGCTATCCTCCCCCGAGCTGCACGACCGGGGGCGACGATGGATGCCAAAGCGGGAGCGCGCGAGCGTTTCGAGTCGGTCCGCGACGGGTTGATCGAGATCAGCCATCGCATCCATGCCCATCCGGAACTCGGGTTCGAGGAGGAGAAGGCGAGCACCTGGCTGTGCGAGCGCCTGAGCGAGGAGGGCTTCGCGGTCGAGCGGGGCATCTGTGATCTGCCCACTGCGTTTCGGGCCCGGGCCGGCGCCGGTCCGGTGCACGTCGCCATCTGCGCCGAGTACGACAGCCTGCCCGGCATCGGTCACGCCTGCGGTCACAACATCATCGCCGCCTCGGCGCTGGGTGCGGCCATTGCCGCGGCCCAAGTGGCCGATGAGGTTGGACTCACGGTAAGCGTGATCGGCACGCCGGCCGAAGAGGTGGGCAACGCCAGCGGGAAGGTCCTGCTGCTCGAGCGCGGCGCGTTCGCTGGAGTGGATGCGGCGATGATGGTCCATCCGGCACCGATCGACGTGTGCCGGGCGAGGGTCATTGCCGCTTCGATGTTTGATGTGCACTGCACCGGCAAGGCCTCGCATGCCTCGGCGTTCCCGGAGCTCGGCATCAACGCGGCCGATGCGCTGACAGTGGCGCAAACCGCCATCGGGTTGCTGCGCCAGCACATTCGCGATACCGACCGCATTCACGGCATCGTGACCCACGGCGGCGATGCGCCGAATGTGGTTCCGGCGCACACGTCTGCGCGCTATATCATCCGCTCCGAGACGCTCGAGCAGCTCACCGAGCTGCGCGGTCGGGTGTATCGATGCTTCGAGGCGGGGGCGCTCGCGACCGGTGCGAGCCTCCAGATCGTCGGGGGCGATAAGCCCTACGCGGAGATGCGTCACGACGCGCGCCTCGCGCAGCTGTATCAGCGCAATGCCGAGAGGCTCGGGCGGACCTTCCCCGATCCTCAGGTCTGGGAAAACCGCCCCACGGGCTCGACGGACATGGGCAACGTGTCGCTTGCGGTGCCTTCGATCCACCCGATGATCGGGATCAACTCCCTGCCCGCGGTCAACCATCAGCCGGAGTTCGCAGCGCACTGCGTTACTCCCGACGCCGATCAGGCGCTCGTCGACGGAGCGATCGCGATGGCGTGGACCTGCATCGATCTGGCCGCGCTCTCCGGCAAGTCCTGACGGGCTTTGCCCCGCGATCGCGCGTCGCCTCAGTGCATCCGGCCGTCTAGCATCGGCACGATGCGCCCGGCGCGTGCGGCGAGGCGCGCATCGTGCGTCACCAGGCACAGCGTGGTGCCTGCCGCGTTCAGCTCCGCGAGCAATGCCATCACCGCCTCCGCGCTGTGACTGTCGAGGTTGCCGGTCGGCTCGTCCGCCAGGATCAAGTCCGGCTCTCCGACCAGGGCGCGTGCGATCGCGACGCGCTGCTGCTGACCGCCGGAGAGCTGGTGGGGATAGTGTTCAAGGCGCTCTTCGAGTCCGACGCGCGCGAGCACCGCGCCGGCCCGCCGCTCGCGCTCCCGTCGTGCCACGCCGCCGCGCAATTTCAGCGGCAGGGCGACGTTCTCGAGCACCGTGAGCTCGCTGATCAAATTAAATGACTGGAACACGAAGCCGATGTGCCGGTTGCGCACCAGGGCGCGGGTGTCGCCATCGAGGTCGCTGACGTCGCGTCCGGCCAGCCGGTAGCGTCCCTGATCGAACTGAAGCAGCAGCCCCATGACCGCCATGAGCGTCGACTTGCCGCAGCCGGAAGGCCCGGTGACTGCAACGAACTCACCGCGCTCGATGCGCAGATTCACCTCGCGCAGCGCATAGGTGTCGAGCGCCTCGAGACGGTAGCGCTTGGTGAGCCCCGTCAGCTCGATCACCGCGGTCTCAGTCATGGGTGAATTCCAGCTCCCGTGCGCAGCTCAACGCAGCTCGAGCGCCTGATCGCCCGAGTAGGCGGAGGTATCCGAGAGCACAACGCGCTCCCCGGCGTGCAGCCCCGAGAGCACCTGAATGCGGCTGATGGAGCCAACACCAAAACGCACCGCCCGGCGCACCGCGCGAGTGCCTTTCGGGTCGACGACGAACACATGATCCTTCTTTCCCCCGACCGCGCCGGCCGGCCGCACGACGAAATCGACGCTGTGCAGCATAGCGACCCGAATGGTGGCATCGACACTCTCGTTGGCACGCGAGCCGGCCGGCGGGGTGCCGGTCAGGCGCACATCGACGGTCACCACGCCGTCCTTGACCGTGGGGTCGACGCGTACGACCCGCCCCGCGACCATGCCGTCATGGGTGTCGATGCGCACGGCGAGTCCCGGCTTGACGCTGCCGGCGGAATACTGGCTGACGTGCAGCTGGGCCATGAGCGCATCGGGGGAGGTTACTCGGGCGAGGTCGGTCCCGACGGTGACCTGTTGGCCCATCTGGGCATCGATCTCCTCGATCTGTCCGGCGACCGGCGCGCGCACCGTGAGGCGCGCGAGCTCCGATTCGCGCAACGCCGTCAGCACCTTCTGCTGCTCCACCCGCTCGCGCTCGGCGCGCAGCAGAGCGCGATTGCCGGATTTCAGACGCGCCAGGCGCTGCTGCTCGAGGTGCAGCTGCTTTTGCTGCAGGCCGTAGCGCAGCTTCTCATCGGCGTATTGGTAATGCCCGACGATGCCCTCGGCGGCGAGCTTGCCGTCGGCGGCGACGTGCATGGCCGAGCTTTCCAGATGGACCCTCATACTGGCGATTCGCGAGCGCTCGTTGAGCACGGCGCTCTCCTCGCTCTGTTCCTGGGCGATCAGTTCGGCCCGCGCGGCGGCGAGTGCGGCCGCGGCGCTTTGCGCGGCATTGGCCATCTGCGGGTTTGACAGAGTCACCAGCGGCTCGCCCCGCTTGACCTGCTGGCCCGGCTCGACCCATACCGCCTCGACCACACCGGTGGCGGGCGCGGCGATCCACCGCGATTGCGCCGGAACCAGCTTGCCGGTCGCCTGCACGCGCACGGCGAACGTACCGTGCTGCACGGTGCCGATGTACAGAGAGCGCAGCGGCACCTCCGCGACGTCGCGGGCATTGACCTGCCAGGCCCAGCCGGCCCCGCCGAGCACTATCACGGCCCCGGCCAGGGCCCAGGTCGAATGCCGCCGCCACCACGGCCGCTTCGGCCGCGCGCGGTGCTCGTCCATGGTGGTGAACAGGTCGGATTTTCGCTCAGAGCTCATGCAGACTCTCCGCTGGCGCTTCGCGCGCTGCCAACCGCGCCGGGCCATGAACTACGGCGGCCACTGCCGCCCATAAAATAATAAATGCGACCCCGCTCGCTGCACCGAACGGCGCGGCCTGCGCACCCGAGAGAAACTCGAACTGGCGCGCCAGCCACGGGAGCGCGAGCAGGGTCAGGGCCATTCCCGCCGCCGCCAGCGCCAGCGTTCCACCGAGGACTCGGCGGTACAGCCAGCGCGGACTGGCGCCGAGCGCGGCGTGAATCGCGCGCGCCCGCTTGCGGGTAACGAGGAACAGCCTCAGCTGGGCGAAAACGCCCGAAAGTGCCACGATCCACGCGAACAGGGCGATCCCCGCGAACAGCCGGGCCTGGGCGCTCTCGGGAGAGGCCAGCCAAGCGCGCTCGGCGTGGGTCGATTTCGGGGGCCCAACTTGCACGGTCAGACCCGCTTGTGTCAACACCCGCATGACCCGATGGCGCAGCAGCTCACGCTCGCCCCGCGGCAGCGCTCCCCCGATCGCCAGAGTTGCGGGATTGAGCATCTGCGCCATATGCGCGCGCAGGTCCTCGACCACGAGCGGGCAGGCCGGCTGTGCGGCGCCGCGCAAGTGCATCGGTGCGAGCACGCCGATGACGCGCTCGGGGCGTCGCGCGAATTCCAGGCTCCTGCCCAAGGCCTCTGCCGGCGAGCCAAATAGCGTGCGCGCCACCTGGGTATCGATGAGAACGGCGCCGCCATCGCTCCGGCCCGACGGGAACATTTCGCCGGCCTGCAGATGTGCGCCGACGGCCCGCAGCCAGCCGGTCGAGGCGACAGCGGTGCACGCGCTCGTGATCCGCTTGCCCGCACGGACCGCGCGCGGAAATTCAAAGCCGTGCGTGGGCTCGATATTGGGGCCTATTCCCACTGCCGCGCCCGGCGCCAGGGCGTGAGTCACCCCGATGATGCGAGCCAGCGCGAGCCGGGCGGGCGTGCCGGCATGGCGGATGGCCAGGTTCGGGCCCGCCCAGCGCGTCGCCATCAGTGTTGCCGGCCGAGCGAGAAAGCCGAGCGGTGCCTCATGAGTGCGCCAGGCGTACGAGATGGACCAGGAGGCCGCGACGGTGAGCAGTGCCGCGAGCATCACTTCCAGGCCGATGAGCGCGGCGCTCCCGGCGCGGTCTGCCTGATTGAGGGTTGCGAGGCGCTCGGTCTCGAGCGCCTCGCGGCGCAGCAGCGCGCCGAGCGGCAGGGCTTTGGCGAGCACCACGACGAGCGCGAGCACCGGTACGAGCCAGCTCAACGTGGGTGCGAGGGCGCCATGGGTCAGCACTGCCGCGTACCGGGGCGCGAAGTGGCGCAGGACGAGCACCGCACCGGCCACCAACGCGAAACTCGTGGCAAGCACGAACGCAAGCGAAGTCAGCGCCTCGAGCGCGAAGCGCCCGAGCAGGTAGCCGCGGCGCGCGCCGAGCACGCGCTCGATGCGCAGCGTTGCCCGGCGCCGCAGCCACACCAGCCAGGCGACCACCAGAAGATTGAGCGCGGCGATCGCGAGCGTCCCGAACGCAATGGCCATCGCGAGGCGGATGCGCCGCGCGCGTGAGCGCTGTATGGCGGGGAACGGCGAGTACGGCCGGTGCGTCGCGAACCCCTTCACGTCGGGCGGCACAATGCCCGCCGCCGACTTGCGCAGCCGCCGCAGGGTCAAGGCCAATTGCGCCGGCGTGATGCGTCTCGGGACGCTCAGCAGCGCGGCAGGTCCCAGGATCGGCAGCGCCGCGACCATGTCAGGCTTTGGCAGGCCCTGCGGCCAGCGGCCCATCTGCACGGCAACCATGACCGTATAGGGCACCCAGAGATTCGCCCGGGTGCGCCCGATGTCGCCCAGGCCACCGCGGAACGTCCGCGGCAGCACGCCGATCACGCGCAGCTCAAAGCCGTGCTGCGTGAACACGCTTCGCCCGACCGCCGCCTGCGGCGTGCCAAAGAGGCGCTGCGCGAGCGGTTCGGACATGAGCGTGACGGCCGCGCCGCGGCGCTGCTCCCCGGCGGTGATCAGCCGCCCAACCAGGGGGTGGACGTGCAGCGCACGCAGGTAGCCGCCGATTACCGTCACGGTATTCTCGCGCGTGAAGGGTCCTTGCGGGCGCGTGCCGAGAGCGACCCGGCTGCCAAAGGCCATGCCGAGCCCGAATCCCGGTGGCAGCAGCGGCTCCAGCTCGAACACCTGCTTGCTCAACAGACCGGAATAGTGTGTGCCGGTGGCGCGCCGAAAGCCGAGCGCCAGGTAGTGATAGCCCGGCGCGGCGCCGGGGATCGTTGGCGACTGCCACGCCCGCAGCATCGCCAGACTCAGTGCGCTCGCCGCGACGGCGACCGCGAACACGCCGTGGGTCACCGCGGAGAGGACTCGGTTGATCGGAATCGACGGCATTTCGATTCAGCGGCGCGCGAGGCGCGCTGGCTGTGATTTTCTCCAAAGGGCCGGGCAGGCCATCCCTGACGCCCGAGGCACCGCGTACGGCACCCGAGGGATCAATGTTCTTGGCCGGGGCTTTGCGGCGCGGTCGCGCAGCCTCGATGCTTCTGCCTCCATCCGCACCCTGATTCGGTTCACCCGTGACGAGCAACCATCCAATATTACCTCAGGGCGCCGGAGTCAAGCGCATACGTATGGGGCCTGGCACGCCTTTCGCGGCCGTGACCGTGCGCGGGCAGGTGACCGGGCAAAAAGCCCGGCGCAGCCGGGCAGTGGCATGTTGGGAGCGGCGCCGAGGTTGGTCGGGGCGTGCGGGACTTGCCCAACTCGGGCGGCTGGCAGATGGCGCGCGCTCTGCGCTGATCGGCTCCCGTCGCAAGGCGAGCCGGCCGTCGGGCACCGAGCGCATCACACGCGCGTTGGCGGATCCGGCCGATCTGCCGCCCAAACGCGGCTCGGCGTCTTGCGGGCGCGGGGCTTAAGACGCCGATGACTGGCGGACTGTGGCTCGGCGAGAGGGCGAGGGACGCCGGGCGGATCGTGCGCGATGAGCACGCCGGGACGCATGCTCATCGCTTCCTCTGCACTCTGCCCGGGCCCTGTTCATCGCTCCCCGCAGGCCGTCACCGTCGCGCGGGAAGCAGCGCAAATGCGCCGTCGCCGAGCAGCGAGAGTGCCACCAGGCTGATCGCCCAGAACGCCGGGTACTCCCAGCCGCCGCCGGCGTTGGTGAAGAGCCAGCCGTTGTGGCCGTGCACCATCACGATCGTGCCAAGCATCTCGAGTGCGAGCGGAACCGCCACCCACGGTGCGTAGATGCCGAGCACCAGGGCGAGGCCGCCGACCAGCTCGAGCGCGATCACGCCGTACGCGGCGATTGCAGGAAGACCGAGCGTCGCGAAGTAGCCGACGAATCCGGGGATCGTGAACACGAAGATCTTCAGCCCGACGTGTGCCAGAAACAGCACGCCGAGGCTCACCCGGAGCAAGGTTACGCCATACGGCGCCGTGGATTGATTGGTCATGTTTAGCTCTCCAGTGCGATCTGTGGCTCGAATACAGTCCAGCGGATCATCGCGCGCATCGTGCCTGCACAGGGACGGGCGGCGCTACAGCGCCTGTGCGCCGTCTTCGCAAGGCTTCGCCTCGCGATACGGGCCCTGGTGCTGGTGCGAACTATGAGAGAACTCAGAATGGAATAAAATACCCTGCGTGATAATTTATAATTGCAGAATTCGGAATAAATGGGAGCACCATGGATATCACCTACGCCATGCGGGTTCTGCTGCAGGTCGTTGATTCGGGCAGCTTTGCGCGCGCCGCGGAGGCACTCGGACTGTCCAATCCGGCGGTGACGCGCCAGGTCGCGTCCCTGGAACGCCATCTCGGCGCGCGACTGCTGAACCGCACCACACGCCGGCTTTCGTTGACCGATGCGGGCGCCGAGTTCTGTGCGCGGGCGCGCCTGATCCTCGAGCAGATCGGCGAGGCGGAGTCAGCCGCCGCCGCGCGCGTCGCGCAGCCGACCGGAGTGCTGCGCATCTCCGCGCCGCTGTCGTTCGGCGTGCTCCGCCTGAGCGGGATTCTTCCGGGCTTCCGCGCACGCTACCCGGATCTGCGGCTGGACATCGATCTGTCGGACCGGATGGTGGATCTGGCCAACGAGGGCATTGACCTCGCGCTGCGCATCGCCAGCTCCATCGACGGAAATCTCATCGCGCGGCGCATTGCCCCGATCAGCCTGGTGGTGTGCGCGGCCCCGGGATATCTGCGCCAGCACGGTACGCCGCGCGTGCCCACCGATCTCGAGCGGCATGCCGTCCTCAGTTACAGGTACTTGTGGTCCGGCGACGAGTGGCCGTTCACCCACTCGGCGGGTAAAGTCACGCGTGTGCGCGTGCGGCCCGCCGTTCACGCCACAAACGGTGATCTGCTGTGCGCGCTGGCAGAGGCCGACGGCGGGATCATCATGCAGCCGACCTTCATCGTCGAGGACGCGATACGTCACGGGCGCCTCGTGCCGATCCTCGAGGAGTACCGCAAGATGCAGATGAGCCTCTTCGCGGTCTACCTCACTCACCAGCACCTGCCCATCAAGGTGCGCGTGTTCATCGACTACTTACTCGAAACGGTGGGCGGCTCGGCGAAGGAACCGCGCAGGAAGCGCGGCGTGCGCGCCGCAGACTGCGACTGAGTCCGTTGCTCTCGGGCCTTGGCCGTGGCCGACGGACAATCCGTCAGCCGGTCGCTGCGCGCAGCAGCAGAGGACTCTGTCCGCGCGCCGCCGGCCCCATCGCGTACAGATACGGGCCGGTCACCTGTTCGGGAAGTGGATGCGCGTCGCATGACTCGCCCGGGTAATGCAGGCGCCGTCCCGGAGTCATCACCGCGCCCGGATCGATGCCGAAGAGGCGCACGGGGTGGGCGCTGTGCGCGTGATACTCGTGCGCCACGACTCCGATGAGCGCCTCTTGCGCAGCCTTGGCCATGGCGAAGCCGCCCCAATACGCGCGGTTGGCGGCATGCAGGGAGAAGCCAACCACCGGGTCCTCGGACTTGTGCAGCAGCGGCATGCACCATTGCGTCAGGAAGAACGGCGCGGCGAGATTGACGTTCATCACCTTGGTCCAGGCCGCCGGCGGGCAATGCTCGAACGGGCTCAGCGCTCCGATCCAGGCGGCGTTGTTGAGCAGACCGTCGAGCCGCCCGAAGCGCGCGCCGATGCAATCGGCGATCTCGCGCAGCCCGCTGATCGTGATTCCAGAAAGGTCGGCGGGGCACAGCAGCGGCTCATGGCCGCCCTGTGCCGCAATTTCATCGCCGAGGCTGTCGAGTCCCGCGCGGTCCCAATCGAGCAGGATCAGATTCGCGCCGTGCCGCGCGTAACGCAGTGACACGGCGCGGCCGATGCCCTGCGCGGCTCCGGTCACGAGGATGACACGCTCTGCGAGCAGATCGGCCGGGGCATCGTACTGAAGCAGCTGAAGATAGTCGGCTGACTGTGATTCCATCGGGTAGGTCGCAAACATCGACTGACAGATTGATATCAATATACGGGAATGCGCCGCCATGCGCCGGCGATCTGCAGACTGCATTGTGACGCGTGATAATGATCAACTTTCATGCACGTCGTGTCGAAATAGGCTCGCCTCAACAACAGCGCCCGATATCATACGCACGTCAATGGAACCGATGCGAGCGGGCGGCTTGCGGAAACCAACTGGAGATCCGCGAGACCGCTCAGACGATCGGGAATTCTGCAACAGGGTTCGATTCTTGCCTTTGGATCCGTTCTCTTCGAAGAAGAACCAGCGCGGCGTCTGCTGCGCGGCATCCGTCACGGTCCGGCGCCGTCTCGAGAATCGCCGGCAATACTCTTTTGATGCAACGGCGCGGATAGTGGGCGCGCCGCCCGCCATCCGCGGCGCAGAAATTCGATCGAGACGACTTCCGCTCGACGTCAGCTCCGTTTTGTTTCAACGCATTGCAGCAGGCACACGGCAGAAAGGCGCAGACCATGAAAGATGACGCGAATCAGGTCGCACCAGAGGTGGTCATGGACTCCATCCGGCCTGCGCCGGCGACCGACAAGGCCCGCAGGCGCTTGCTGGTCTCCACCGCCGGCGTGTTGGGCGCCGGCGCGGTGGGGCTCCTCGCCGATGCCCTGATCGACAACATGAACCCCGGCAAGGCGGTCGAGGCGCTCGGGGCGCCGATCGAAGTGGATGTCGGCCGCATGGAGCCCGGCCAATTAATTCTCGCCGAATGGAAGAAGAAGCCGATCTGGATCCTCAGGCGCGAGCCGTGGATGCTCAAGACGCTCGCCGAACCCTCGTTGCGCCAGCGCCTGAAGGATCCCGACAGCAAGCAGAATCAGCAACCCGCGCCGCAGTTCGTCAACGGCGACTATCGGGCGCTGCGCCCGGAGTACTTCATTGCCGTGGCGCTCTGCACACACATGCAGTGCATCCCCGGATACCGGCCCGCGCCGCACACTCTGACCCCGTGGTGGCCGGGTGGATTTAACTGTGCGTGCCACGGATCGATGTATGACTTCTCCGCGCGGGTCATCGAGGGCTCGCCGGCGCCGCTGAACATTCCGATCCCCCCGTACTACTGGAAGTCCGACACGGTGGCGCGCATCGGCGAGGTGAACGCCTCGGGGTTAGACAAGAACTGGTCGCCCGATATCTGGTGACGGGGCCGCAGTGCGCGGCCCGCCCCTCGGCCCGATCACGACAGAGAAGGAAAGCACAGTAATGAAATCCGCCCTGGCAGCGCTCCTGGTCGCCGTTCTCGTCGTCCCGTCGGTGTACGGTAAGGACGACTATCATGGTCTGCCTCCTGCCGGCGCCGCGGCACAGGGCGCGGGCAAGATCACCGTGTGCGCCGCCTGTCACGGCGTCAACGGCATCGGCGTGACCCCCGTGCTCGCCAATCTGGCGGGACAGAATTACAACTACCTGCTCAAGGAGCTCGAGAACTTCCGCAGCGGCGCGAGAAAATCGAGCATCATGAGCGGGATGGCCATGACCATCCCGCCGTCACCCGCCAACGCGAACCTCAAGGACATTGCCGCGTACTTCTCGAAGCTGCGGCCGATGTGGACCTATGCCCCCGCGCCGGGCGCGCCGGCGGCGGCGCCCGATGAGCTCGATCTGGGCAAGGTCATCTATGAGCGCGGTGTGGCGGGCGCAGGCATTCCCTCGTGCGCGGCCTGCCACGGGCTTGCCGGCGAGGGCAACGAGCCGATGGCGATACCGGCGCTCGCCGGGCAGCACGCGCCGTATCTGGTCGCGCAGCTCGTTCGATTCGCGGACGGCAAACGCTCCAACACCCCGGGACATGTCATGCACACGATCGCGCGTGCGATGACCGCAGCGCAGGACTCTGCGGTGGCCGCCTACCTGCAGCAGCTCAATCCGCAGACGATACTTGGCATCGGTCCGAAGGACTTTGCCGAGTACGCGAGGGAGCTTGAAAGGAAGAGCGCAGCTCAGGGCGGCACCGGGCCCGGGGGCGTACGGGCAGGCGCTTCTGGCGCCGCAGCGCCGAAAGTGCACTGACAAGGGGCCATGCGCACCGGCGGCATGGTCCTTCGTGCGCCTGCCGCTGGCGTGGTCCATTACGTACTGGAAGGTCTGAAGATCCATGAATAGCAGCAACCCATCGAGAATGCGGCGCGTGTTCGGCTGGTTCGACGACCGGCTGCCGATCTCCTCCATGTGGCGCAGTCAGCTGACGCGCTATCCGGCGCCGAAGAACTTCAACCTCTGGTACTTCTTCGGCTCGCTCGCCATGGTGGTTCTGGTGCTGCAGCTGGCGACCGGGCTGTTCCTGGCCATCCACTATCAGCCGAATCCTGACCTGGCATACTGGTCGGTGCTGCGCGGCATCGAGAGGGACTCGCGCTGGGGCTGGCTGATCCGCGACATGCATATCGTCGGGGCCTCGGCGTTCTTCCTGCTGGTCTACCTGCATATGTATCGCGGCATCATGTACGGCTCGTACAAGAAGCCGCGCGAGCTGCTGTGGCTGATCGGCATCTTCATCTATCTGGCGCTCGCCGCCGAGTCGTTCCTCGGCTACCTGCTGCCCTGGGGTCAGATGTCTTACTGGGGATCGGCCGTGGTGACCAACTTCGTCACCGCGGTGCCGGTGATCGGCAAGCCGATCGCAACCTGGCTGCGCGGCTCGTTCGTGGTCGACCTGCCAACGCTGAACCGCTTCTTCATCTTTCACGTGTTCCTGATGCCGGTGCTGCTGCTCGCGCTGGTGCTCGTGCACCTGATCGCGCTGCATCAGGTGGGCTCGAACAATCCCGATGGCGTGGAAATACACGATAACGTCAATGAGTCATCCTGGCCGCGGGACGGCATTCCCTTCCATCCCTATTACACGGTGAAGGATCTGTTCGGCGTCAGCGTGTTCTTCGTGGCGTTCTTCTGGTTCGTGTTCTACAACCCCGGCGGCTGGGGTCTGCTGCTCGACAAGCTCAACTATACGCCGGCGAACATTCTGCACACGCCCGCCGACATCCATCCGCTGTGGTTCTTCCTGCCGTTCTACGCCATGTTGCGCGGCGTACCGGACAAGCTCTACGGCATCCTGGCGTTCGGCGGCTCGTTCGTGCTGCTCGCGTGCCTGCCGCTGCTCGATCGCAACCCGATTCGCTCGATTCGCTATCGGTCCGTGCTCTACAAGCTCAACCTCCTGATGATGGCGTTCTCATTCTTGTGGCTGGGCTACATCGCGCACGGATTCGCGTCCGAGCACAACATGGTCTACGGCCTGCACGTGACCGAGGTGTTCTATGCGACGTTCCTGCTGCTGCCGTTCTTCAACCGCCCGCGCGCCGTGCGCGCCAAGATCGTGTGGCTGCTTGCCGCCGAGGCGGTGGTGTGGCTGATCGATCTGTGGATGTACTCCATCCACGCGCACGGCTGGGACCTGATGCTGCTGACGGACTGGATCCCGACGCTTTATCTGCTGCTGCTGTTCGGGCTGGCGATCGTATTTCCCGCTCTCGCACGCGATACTCGCCAGCTGCCGACGCGGTTGACCGCAGGCGGACTCTTTCACTGAACACGGATCGGGAAGGAAGCTGCACATGGCGGCGCTCGACACGGCTAGCAAACACACGCAATTCAATCGACAGGATCAGGCCATGACGAAGCACAATGCACCGCTCGTGAACCACCGCGTCCTGCTCGCGCTGGCCGTGGGTCTGCTGGCCTCGTTCGGTGGCGCGGCGCACAGCTCGATGGTCACGACGCAGGCGCCGCTGCGGCCCATTACGGTCAACCCGCAGGACAAGGCGGCGTTGCGTAACGGGGCGCTGTACACGCTGCACATGTGCGTGGCCTGCCATTCCCTGCAGGGGGTGCGCTACAGCTCGCTGCAGAAGATGCTCGGCATGAGCCGGGCACAGTACGAGCAAGTCATCGGGACGAACGGGAGCCACTTCCACGACACGATTACCAGCACGATGCCCTCAGGCGTCATCGATGCGTTCGTCAAGATTCTGCCGCCGGATCTGACGGTAATCGCCCGGCGACGCTCACCGGCATGGCTGTATACGTACCTCACGTCGTTCTATGTTGATCCGTCGCGGCCTAACGGGGTGAACAATACGGTCCGGTACAATGTGGCGATGCCAGACGTCTTTGCGCCGATGCAGGGTCTGCAGAAGCCGGTCATGGTCGAGGGGCTGCGATTCGGCAGTCCGGCGAAGGTGGCGATCGGTGTGCAGCCCTTGACGCAGGGCAGCATGTCGCGGGCGCAGTTTGACCGTACCGCGCGGGACATCGTGGACTTTCTGTACGCGGTGGGGCACCCGCATGAGCAGGAGCGTGCCCGTCTGGGGCCCTGGATCATCGGGCTGTTCCTTGCGCTTTCGGTGCTGACCTATCTGATCTACAAGCTGTACTGGCGTCGGGTCATCACCAGCGAGGAGCGGTGGTGGAGGGTCGGCAAGTGACCGATGCCGTTGCCGCCCAGGGAACGCTTGCGCTGGAGAGCGACGAACCCGCGGCGCGGCGCTCTGGGCGCGCCTATGTTGCGCTTGCCCTTGGAGCGGTGCTGTTCGTCTTCACGATCTGGTACCAGGTCTACGGCGATACGCGCAAGGATGCGCAAGCCTGGACCGATCCGGTTTTGCAGAGTCACCGGCAGTGGCGTCTACGCACGGCCTTCCTGTTTCTGGTGTGGTCGATACTGGCCGGATTCTGTGTTCCGTTCGGTCTCGGCGCGCTGGTGTTTGCGCCGGTTTGGCTGTGGTTCGTGTACCGGGTGTTCAGGGGCGGCGTCCTGTTCGCTCGCCGGCGCGTCATCTGATCCGGTGACGCTCCCTGCCGGGCGGGGAGGGACAAATGCGGGGAATGCGGACGGTGCCCTGTGGCGATTACGCATTGCCGCGCCGGGCACAAGAGTGAATAAGCGACGGTGGCGATGCAAAGCGACTGAGGACACGCCGTATGGCGGCCACCGATTTACGATCCCTCTATCCTCACTTCGAGAACAAGCTGCGGGAGCGTCTGAGCGTCCTGCGTGGCGAGATCCGCGCAGCATTGCTGCGGGTCGATACGGAGACGTACGGGGAGCTCGCCGGCCAGGTTCATGATGTCGACGAGGAGTCCCTGGCGGACCTCCTGACCGACGTGAATCTCGCCGCCATCTCCCGCGAGGTGCAGGAGGTGCGTGACATCGACGCGGCACTGAGGCGCATCGGCGCAGGCACGTACGGGCAGTGCCTGGACTGCGGGGAGCCGATCGATCCGGCGCGGCTCGAGGCGTATCCGACGGCCAAGCGATGCCTCGCGTGCCAGCGGGCGTACGAATCGCAGCCGGCTGCAAAATCCCCGCCCAAGTTGTAGGCGGATTGCGGCCGCAGCCGCGAGTTCGCGGGCCACATCCGGCCAGCCGTCCCGTCCGCAGTGCGGATCAATACGTACCCCAAAGGCCCTCGCCAGCACCCCTCAGGCAACCCTCTCGCTGCGCTTCAATGCCCGGTGACCCGTTCTTCGGTCGCTCAGCGAGTTTGCCGGTCGACGGCGTCGGCGAGCCTCTGCAGTGCCGGAGCGACGGTCACGGCATAGGCGGTGGCCGATGAGAGCTGCCGAAGGGTTTGCGGCAGCCGAGCCAGCTCGGCGCGGGCATGCTTGCGCAGCTCATCCAGCGGCGGTGACGGGTCCAGTCGCCGTCCGGCCCGCATGACGGGGGCGAGCAGCGGACTGCCCGGCTGCGCATCATTCTCGACGGTCAGGATGTCGCCCGTCATCGGGCCGCTCGCCTCGAACTGACGGAACACCTGCTTGCGGCCGGGCCAGGTTTCCTTGCCCTCGGAGCGCTTACGGCGCGGCATGCCGGCGTATTCCTGCATCTTGTAGACACAGTCCAGGTAAGGGTGGTCGGCCGAGGTGTTCATGCGAGTGCCGACGCCGAAGCCGTTGATCGGGGCTCCGGTCGCGACAAGATCCGCTACGACGTACTCGTCCAGGCTGCCGCTGACGAAAATGTCGACCTGGCTCAGTCCGCCCGCGTCCAGAATGGCGCGCACCCGTCGGGCGTGCTCGCCGAGGTTGCCGCTGTCGAGGCGCACCGCCTGCACTGCAATGCCGTCTGCGGCCAGTTTTGCGGCGAGCGGCACCACGGCGCGCGCCGCCGTCTCGACGTCGTAGGTGTCGATCAGCAGGGTATTGGCCTTGGGGTGGGAGCGCGCGAAGTGCTCGAACGCGGCAGTCTCATCGGCATGGGCCTGGATGAAAGAGTGTGCCATCGTGCCGAAGACCGGTATGTTCCAGCGCATGCCGGCGAGGACATTGGAGCTGCCGTCGAAGCCGGCCAGGTAGCTGGCCCGGGCCGAGAGCAGACCGGCCTCGGCTCCGTGCGCGCGCCGCAGACCGAAGTCGACCAGCAGCCCGTTCGTTGCAGCGAGGCGCACCCGGGCCGCCTTGGCGGCGACCATGGTCTGAAACTGCAGCAGGTTGATGATCCGGGTCTCGATGAGCTGCGCCTCGCGCAGCGGAGCGGTGACCCGCAGAATCGGCTCATTCGGAAAGAACACCGTGCCTTCCGGCATCGCCGCGACATCGCCGGTGAAGCGCAGGTCGGCCAGCGAGGCGATGAAGCGCGGATGAAAGCGGCCACAGCGCTCGAGCCATGCCAGCTCCTCGTCTGTGAAGCGCAGGGTCTGCAGGTAGTCGAGCACCTGCTCGAGGCCCGCGGCCAGCAGGAAATTGCGTTCCTTCGGCAGCTTGCGCACGAAGAACTCGAAGACCGCGGTCTCGTTCATGCCCTGGTCGAAATAGGTCTGCAGCATGGTCAGCTGATACAAATCGGTCAGCAGGGCGCTGGCGTCGGTCATCATCACTCCTTCAGCACCCGGGCACCCGCCTGGATCATCGCGGCCCTGGCGCGAGCGCCATCGCCTGGATGCACCTCGACCGGCCGGATCGCCGATTCCAGCAGTACAACTTCGTAACCCAGCCGGCGCGCATCGAGCACGGTGTTCAGCACGCAGTAATCGGTGGCCAGGCCGCCGACGAACAGCCGGCGTGCCGCGGCGCCGCGCAGGCGGGTATGCAGATCCGTGCCCTGGAAGCCGGAATACGCATCGGCGTCGGGGCTCGCGCCCTTGTTGATCACGGTTGCCGGACTGCCGCCGCGCAGTTGCAGCCCGGGGGCGAATTCAGCCCCCCGGGTCCCGGCTACGCAGTGGGGCGGCCAGGGTCCGCCGCGAGCGGCGAATGAGCAGTGCTCGGGCGGGTGCCAGTCGCGCGTGGCAAAAACCGGCAGGCGGGCCGCCGAGAACCTCGCGAGCCAGCGATTGATCGGCTCGATGACCTGATCAGCCCCCGGCACGGCCAGGCTGCCGCCCGGCAGGAAGTCATTTTGCACGTCGACGAGCACCAGGGCATCGCCGGGCTGCAGTGCAATGGCCTCAGAGCTCACTGTCATGGGCACCTTCTACACGGTATTCGTCAGGGATTTGCCGCGGGTGACGATGCGCCGCGACCGCACGCCGGCCCGAACTGCCGAAGGGGGTCGCGATGACCGACCTCGCTGCAACATCGGGCCGGGGCAGCCGCCAAGCGCGGCAGGAGTCAGCAGAATTGAGCGAGGCGCGTGCTCGTCCTCTCACGCTGCGAGACCAATCGACGCGATTCGCGGCCGACGACGAGCAGGCCCGATGGGTCCGGGACGATCGCCACGGTGACCGAGGCGCCGAGGCTCTTGGCACCGGGCGCGTCGTGGTTCTGGTGGGCGATCGCCACGTCTCTTGTGGCGCAGTCGTGCAGGCGTACGGAGTCACTTACGACTGACTGTCCGGGCTCAATCATGTTCATTGCGGCAGGAGATCTAAAGGCTCGTTCCCGGGACGTGAATTGCCCGCCTCCGGGGGAATCGAGACTGTCGATAGGATACGCGGAACGGACGCGATCTGCGTAGATTTTGCCGGGCGGCGCCGAAATTTAGGCGATGCATTCCTGCGCGCTTCGCACCGCCTTTGAGCCGTAATGGGGCCGGCACGAGTGTGAGCGAGGCAAAAAAAAACTCACGGCATCGCTGATGTCTACCTGCGGCCTAAGCTGCCCGATATGAGGGGGGAATCGTGGCTGCACCGCTGATTATGACCGATACCGTGAGCGCAAAGGTCTCAATGGCAGCCTACTCCGGCTTCCTGGAAAGTCGATCCGCGAATATGCGTATGTGCCGGCCCCATACGGACTCGAAGTGCCGCGTCGACTGGGGCGCGGTACGGTGATTGCCCGCTTCCGCAGAGCATCGCTCCTCCCCGGGCCGCGCAGGAGCGCTCGGCCGGGTCGTGGTTGCTCACTCGGCTGGGCCCGAGCAGCGGACCGAGGCCGATCCGGCCGGCCTGCCTGCGGCGAGCAGGCAGGCTGCAGGAACGCTAAGCGCCGCCGTCGGTCACCCCGGTGTGCCTAAGGCGCTCACTGCGGGAAAAACGACCGATTTTCGCCGCGCGCCATGCGCGGCAGCGTCTGGGCGCCCAGTCATCAGGGGAGAGCGCCATGAGACGCTGCGAGACCTGTGGAAATGAATCCGCGCGTCCGATCACGGTGACCGTCGAGGGGCGGGCGCACGATTTCGATTCGTTCGAGTGCGCGATTCACGCGCTCGCGCCGACGTGCGAACACTGTGGTATCCGAATTGTCGGCCACGGCGTCGAGAGCGGCGCACACCTCTACTGTGGCGCGGACTGCGCCCGGCAGGCCGGTGCCCGCCGATTCGTTGACCACACCTAATGTTCGGCGCTTCGGTGCGGGCATCCTTGCGGCACAGCGGGCCGCGAAGTGTCCCATGCACGCGGCCCCTGGGAGTCTCGGCGGGGGCGCGGCGCGTGCTCGAGCGGGCACACTCGGTGCAATAATGTGGCCGCATACACCGGCCGTGCATTTTGAACTTCGCAGCGCGTGGCGGGCCAACGTGCCTGTCGAGCACGCAAGGATGCAGTCTGTGCGTTCAGGACTGGATTCGGGTTTGCCGGGTGCCTCTGAAGGCGGACAAGACTCGCGCTGCCCCGTGGATGGCGGCGGCCTTTCTCGGTGGACTCACCACCGCCGCGACGGTGCTCCTGATTCATCGGGCCGGTCACCGCGGCACTATCTCCGTGCTGCGTCTCAGCGCTCGCTGGGCGTACTGTTTCTTTTGGCTCGCATACCTCGGCGGTGCGCATGCGACGTTGTTCGGTCTGAGGATTCGGCCGCTCGCGCGCCGCGGGTGCGAGCCCGCACTTGGCTCGGCCGCCGCAATGCTGGTGCATGCGAGCGTGCTCGTGCGGATTGACACCATTTTGCGCCCGTCCTCCCATGCCGCTTTCCTCGGCGATTTACTTCGGCGTCGGGCTCGCATTCGTCTACCGGATGACGGTGTTTTCGATGCCGGCGCTGACTGCCCGTCTCTCGGCAGGAGTGCGGCGACTGCTCTTCACAGTCGGGACGCCGTACGTCGCGCTGGCGTTCCTGCGCGATTTTCTGCACGACCCGTTGGGTCACGAGATCAAGAATTTCCTCGCCTGCATGCGAAGTCTCGTGCTTGCCTTCGGCGGGGCACTGCTGCGCATTGCACTGTGCGCGACGCGCCTGTGGCGGTGGATCGGGACTTTCCGTGTCCGCGCGGATGACGCGGCGCCGCGGCGCATCCCCGCTCCGGACCGCTGAGACCCCGGAATATTCGGCGAGCATGCATTCGCTGACGCGCTGCTGGAGCCGCAGCTCGAGAGCGCCGTTCAACTGCCATGAAAGCTCCCGCGCGTTCCCGCTCGACGGAGATACGATGATACCGATGCAAGCGCTTGATTCGGCGAGAACGCTGGCGCACTGTCAACAGTGCTTTGGCACTTGGGGTGTGACCAGTCACAAGGCTCACTGCACAGCAAGCCCATCAATGCTGAGCCGATCGGCGGCTTGCGCGACGGTTGCGGGAGCCGTGGCCTCCTCTTGAGCAAGGCGTGCGGGGCGCCGGCCGTCTATGGCTTACGGCGACGGTAAAGACATCTTTGCGGACCTGGGTCGTCAAGGGGATACGTGTGCGGGGCGGCAGGCAAACTGCAAGCCCTCGCATTGAAATCAGGCGGACTGCATCTGGAGGGCCTCGTGCGTCACTTGCTGTGGGGAGGCGGGTGAGTACGGGACGGGTCGGCAGTTCGACGATGTGGGAACCTCGGCGCTGCGAAGTGGCGGCTGAAAGCCGCGCTGGTGCGGCAGACGCGCGCTGCGCCGCTCAGTCGCTGTGGAGTTTTGGCAATTTGGCGACCGTCTCGGAGGCGATCTGTGCCGGGTTCGCTCCCGCCATGGGGTACTCTTTCGACCACAACACCGAGCCGTTGGCCACCGAGATGATTCTAATCGTCAAAATCAGCTTGGACGGGCGGCCACGGACGCCGCCATAGAGAACGTAATTCGAATGTTCTGCGCGTCCGCGCGCTTCAGCAGCGGTTGCGTGGAGAGTCGGCAGGGGCGCGGCACTCAGCGCGATGTGCCCGTGCCGCGTGGCGATCAGCCGGCCGTACACCTTCGCGAACACGGTCGCAGCCAACTTCTGCGCGTGGCCGTCATCGGGCGGCGCCGAGAACGGGATGACCAGCGCCGAAGGTCGGGCATTGGTGGCAACCGATGCCGCCGCAGCGGCCGGATTCGCGATCTTGGCGATCGGCTTTGCAGCCTTGGCCGCAGAGGCGGTGCTGGAGCCGTTCTTCAAAGCCAGCGCGAGCCGCTCGAGCTGTGCGATGTTCTTGACCTGGGCCGATGAGAGCGGTCGAGTCTCATGGTGCTGAGAGGCAGTACTCCATTGCAGAACCAAGACTGCGATCCAAAAGTAAACAATGACCCTCACCCACTTCGGAAAGCGCTGGAAGCCGACCCATATCGATTGGAGCGTCCATAGCACGACCTGCGCCGAGAAGCGTGCCCTCTGGCCGGGTTCCTCGCGCGGGAATACGGGGAATTCGCGACGCGGTGGCGGTACGCGGTGCCGGGTTCGAGTGCGCGTTTCAGGTCTTTGGACGGGCGGAGCCTCCGCTTCACCCGAGACAAGACGGCGGCAGAGCGCCTCGAGTGCTGCGTTGGGCTGCCCACCGGGGAGCCGGGTCCATTGCACCGCGCGAAACTTATCCGGAACGCGCGCATGGGCCTCGGCGGTGTCATCCAGGACGACGGGCACCAGAAATACGGTATCGTCGGTCATGTCGAGCGTGCGCTCGACGGCGAAGCGCCATTCTCTGCGGAAATAGCCTTCGCGCCGCGCTTCGGTGTTCGCCGAGATGACCGGCATGAACAAGTCGCAGTCGCGGATCTGCCGGCGAATCTTCTGGTCCCACGCGTCCCCGCCCAGCAGATCGCTCTCGTCGTACCACGCCTCGAGGCCAAATCGCGCAAGGGTGTCGCGGATGCGCTGCACCGCCGCCCGGTCTTCCTTGGCGTAGCTCAGGAATACCGTGGGACACGGGCGATCAGCAGTCTGGGGGACGTCAGCGGACATCTGGCGTGATTGGCTCAGGCGGCGCCGGCGGGCGCGCTCCGGTCTCGTTGCGGCTCGTTTTTCATCGAGTTGGCTGCCGGAGGATAGCAGGCCGAGCGCCCTGAGGCACGGTCGGCGTCGCGGGCAGGCACAAAATGGGCAATCCCGCCACGGTAAGGGCTGGCGTACTCAGCGCGGCGAGGCAGATGCCTTTGCCGCGCGCAAGCGCCCGGTCAGTTGGCGCCGGCGCTCTCCAGCTGCGCCACCTTCTCGGCCAGCACCTGCAGCGTCAGATCGATGGTTTCCAGGTGCGTCCGGAAGTGCAGCACCGCAAGACGCAAGAAAATATGCCCGCCGATGCGGGTGGAGGACACGAAGACGCGCCCGTCCCGGTGGATGGCGCGCACCAGAGCGGCATTGAACGCGTCGGGATCGCCGTGCTTCGGCACCCACCGATACGTGCTCACCGTGAGTTCGGGCTCCGGACCAACCTCGAAGCCCAGGACGCGCACCCGTTCGTGGAAATACCGGGTGAGCAGGAGCTTCTCCTCCAGGCACGCCCGGAAGGGTGCGAGGCCGTGCAGCAGCAGGGGCAGCCAGAGCCTCGGGCCGCGGAAATGCTTGCTGAGCTCGGGCGAGAGGTCGGCGGGCGAGTCCGGCGCCGGTGAGTCCGCGACGGCGTCCTGCATGTAGTCCGCCCGGTACTGATGGGCACGAGCTAACGTCGCACCGTCCCTGATGAGCACGGCCCCGAGTCCGTAGGGGAGAAAGAGGCTCTTGTGAGGGTCCATGACGAGTGAGTCCGAGAGTTCCAGTCCGCGCAGGCGCTCGCGCCCCTGCGGACAAAGCACGAAGAAGCCGCCGTACGCTGCGTCGATGTGGAACCACAGCCGCTCGGCCGCTGCAATTTTCCCGATTTGTTCCAGAGGATCAATCGCGCCGACATCGGTGCTGCCCGCCGCGGCCAGCACCAGCCACGGGCGCAGCCCCGATGACCGGTCGCGGGTAATGGCCTCCTGCAAAGCCGCTGGAGCCATGCGCTGGCACGTGTCGGTGGGCACCCGATGCAGTACGCACTCGCCGAGTCCGGCGATGCGCAGGGCCTTTTCAAGAGAGTGGTGCGCCTGGCCAGTGAGATAGACGACCGCCTTTGGAACGTCGGCGCAGCGCAGACCGTGCGCCTCGCGAGCCGTGACCATTGCAATGAGGTTCGAGATGCTCCCGCCGGAGGCGAGGTTACCCTGCGCGCCGGCAGGGTAGCCGACCAGGTCGGCCATCCAGCGCAGCAGCAGATTCTCCATTTCCACCGCGCCGGGACCGGCGAAGCGGACTCCGGCGTACTCATTCGTCACCGCGGCCAGAAAGTCGCCGAGCGCTGCGGTGTACAGGCCTCCGCCGGGTATATAGGCCACGTGTCCGCCCGAAGCGGCCTTGACACCCGTGTCCTCCACGCTCACCCGGAACAGGCGCAGGAGCTCATCCAGAGCTCCCGGCCCTTCGGCGGGCCGCCGTCGAGCCATTTCCGCCGCGGGACCGGGGTCGCACTCGAAAGCGCGGGCCGTCTCTAGCCGCTTCAGAAAGTCCTCGGCATGGGCGCCCACGGCCTCAAAGAGGGCTTGCCGCGACGGCGCGTCCGGCTCGAGGGGCGATGCCGCGCGCTGCAGGTCGCGGACCCGGCCGATGATGTCATCAGTGCTATCCATCCGGCTGTACTCTCGCGCTGCTGTGAATCGGCGGGAGTATACCTGCCGCTCAACCGCGGCAATGCCAAGGCATGTGACCGCGGGTGCCAAAGATCGGCTGCTGCCCGCGCCGACAGTGGCTGCCGTTGAGCCTCTGCGGTATCGACTCTCTCGCGATCGATCCGGGTTGTTCGCGGGCGCTACAAGCGGTCTTGGAACTTTGATTTATCGACCCGACTCCGCGACGCGCCGCAGCGCCTGGCTGTGCGTCGCTGACCGATGGGCCGGAACCGGCTCACCTGAAGCGCTGAGGGCAAGCAGCCTCCTTCGCCGATCATGCCGGTGCTCGCGTCGGCTGAGATAGCCTCAGCTCACCCGCCGCTCGACGAGACCGACCGCGCCGAGGTGACGGATGCCGACTCGTCCCGCCAGATCGCCGCGGGACACATCCCCGCCGCCGGACAGCCCTTGATGGTGAGCAATGCCTGATGTTGACGTGGCGCCAGAGCCGGCTTGTTCTCTGTCTGCTCGCGCAATGCCGAATACCGTGTCTGCCGATGACGGGATTGCGCCGGAAACTCGTCGTGGTGCGGGGCAAGTGCATGGGGACGTGAAGCCGGCGGCCGCGGCGGTTTGGAGATTGTGGACATCAAATCCATCGTGGCGAATAATATCGCCGTACGATATACAGCGCACGTTCGCTGCCTTCGCCCTGTCATCGGAGAATCATGAAGAGTTCCCCTTCCACCCGCGGGGTGCGCGACACCCTACGCGATTTCACGGCCGACCGGCGGCTGTTAATGCTTTGCGCAATGGCGCTCGTCACGGGCAGTTTCGGCGCATGGGCCGCATGGGTGCTGCTGAAATTGATTGCGCTCGTCACGAACTTCGCGTACTACCACGTTATCTCCACGACGATGACCTACCTGAGCCACGCGAAGCTCACGCCGAGTTCGATCCTCATACCGGTCGTCGGCGGGCTCGTTGTCGGCGTCATCGGTCGCTACGGCACGGACAAGATCCGGGGACATGGTATTCCCGAGGCTCTGGAAGCGATCCTGATCGGGCAGAGCCGCATCCAACCGAGGGTGGCGCTGTGGAAGCCGCTGTCCTCTGCGATCGCGATCGGCACCGGCGGACCCTTCGGCGCCGAAGGCCCAATCATCATGACCGGCGGTGCGCTGGGCTCGCTGTTCGCGCAGTTCTTCACCCTGAGTTCAGCAGAGCGCAAGACGCTACTCGCCGCCGGTGCCGCCGCGGGCATGACTGCGATCTTCGGCACGCCGGTCGCGGCCGTCTTGCTTGCCATCGAGGTGATGCTCTTCGAATGGAAGCCGCGCAGTTTTGTACCGGTGGTAGTTTCGGCAATCGTCGCCATCGCGTGGCGACCGTGGCTGGTGGGCGCCTGGCCGCTGTTTGCGCACTCCGGTGCGCCTGCGATGCCGTGGTGGGGTCTGGCGTTGTGCGCAGGCGTGGGTGTCATCGCCGGCCTTCAGTCAGTCATTACCACAGGTGCGCTCTATTGGTTCGAGGAGCTGTACGAGAAGCTTCCTATCCATTGGATGTGGTGGCCTGCAATCGGCGGCATCGTCGTCGGCATCGGCGGACTGTTCGATCCGGCGGCTCTCGGGGTCGGATACGACAACATTCAGGCGTTGATCAACGGTGCGCTCGTGCTGCATGCGGCGATCGCGCTGCTCATCGTGAAATCGATCATCTGGGTCGTCGCGCTCGCCTCGGGCACATCGGGGGGAACTTTGGCGCCGCTGCTGATGATGGGCGGCGCGATCGGCGTGCTCGAGGCTCACGTTCTGCCATTTGGCGACCCCGGCTTCTGGGCACTGGTCGCGATGGCGGCGGTACTGGGAGGAACCCTGCGCTGTCCGCTGACGGCGACCATTTTCGCAGTCGAGCTGACCGGAGACCTGCGAGTGATGCCGGCTGTCATCATCGCCTGTGGTGCATCGTTCGCCGTCACCGTGCTGCTGATGCGCCGTTCCATACTGACGGAGCGGCTTGCCCGCCGCGGCCGTCATCTGACGTGCGAATACACCGTCGATCCATTCGAGGTGATGCGCGTAAGTGAGATCATGGCGCACCCGCCGCATACGCTGCTCGCGAGCATGTCGACAGAGGATACGCTCGTATTCTTCGACGATGAGCCTGGCGTCAAGCGCCACAGAAGCTACCCCGTCGTCGACGATACAGGGCATGTGGCCGGAATGGTCGCGAGGTCTGATGTCCTGCGCTGGTCGCGCGAGGGCTGGCAAAACGGGGAGACGTTGTCGGACCGGCTCAACTCGCGGGACGTGTTCGTCGGCTACCCGGATGAGCGGGTGGGCGAGCTCGCGGATCGAATGGTGGCGGCCGATGTCGGCCGTGTGCCGATCGTCGATCGTGGTACGGGCAGACTGGTGGGTCTGGTCGCGAGGCGCGACTTATTGCGCGTGCGCGCTCGCGCCGCACAGCTCGAGCGGGACCGCGCTCGCATCATGACGGTATGTTGATTTCGAGAGATCCGATCAGAACAGCGACGCAGGTGGCGTGACGAGAGCCGAGGTGTCTTCTTCCCGGACTGCCAGTTGATATCCTGCCGGCGTCGCCCCCGACAACGTCCGCTGGAATCAGTGCGCCGGCAGCCGCGTTACCCGATCGGCGGTGCCGCCACGGATGATCGTGGACCTCCCCGCGGTGCCGGTCAGTGCTGAAAACACCAGTGCCAGGGTTCGTATGCATAGCCCTGGGGGTTGTTGCGCGGGTAGGATAAGAAATACCGGAATGAATGGGCATTTTCACAGAGCCAGCGAAACGCGGCGCTATTCTCGAACTCCTGTTCCAGCGTGCGCACGCCCGCAGTGGTGATATCGACCGCCCTTCCACTGTGATGCTCGCTGTAACCCGGCGGGGCGCTGAGCATGAGAATCTGCTCGAGCGGGACGCCGGCCTCGAGTTTCGAGCGAATGATCTGGACCTGCCGATCGACGGAGCGGAACGCCGAAGCGATCTGCAGCAACACGTCCTGCGAGGATGCGGCCGTCTTCATGGCTCGCCATGCCGCCGCGGCTGCCGGTGCCAGCCGGTGTTCGCGGCCGTGCCCGTCAATCTCAGCCACGATCAAGTCCTGGGCTTCCTCACAAAGCAGCAGTGATCGGGCCTTGAGACCCCCGGGGGAGATCCCCAACGCGCGCAATAAGGCGTTGACCCGCTCCTCATATACATTGCGATTCACGATCGGCATGGGAAAGCGAACGCGCCTGCGGCGGCGATCAAGCCAGTTTGGCCGCTTGCCATTGAGCGCGCAACAACCGGTTGCCGATGGCGCGCCGCCGTGCGGCAGCCGCAGCGGCGAGCGACGCGGGGATTCTTCTGCGCGGGTCCTGCTCATCTGCCGGAGAACCGGCGCCTGGAACAGCCAGTAGAGGGAATGCTTCACATCGATGCCGGCCTGTGCACAGAGCGTGAGGGGACAAGGACCTCGCGGGCGCGCGGCGCCTGGGCGGTGATGTCCCAGGAGACAGGGGCGGAAGGGGCAGGAGACTGCGCCACGGCGGGCGCACGATTGTGGGGTGGGGCCGCGCGAGTGAGTGGTAACCGATTCATTTATTGGTTCCCCGGGTTGGATTCGAACTGCTGCATAAACTTCTGAATCCCGGCCTGTTTTTGCGGATCGCCGCGCAGTTACCCCCAAAGGCGATCCCGGAAATCGTGCGCTGCGGTGAGACGGCCTGATACGCGCTGACATAGATAGCGTCCAGCAACTGGATGAACGGGAAGGTCGCTCGCGGATTGAGCTGCCCGCACTCATAGCATAATATGCCAACTCAATGCAATCTCGAGGAAGCGAGCATGCCGACGCGCAACGTCGTTCTTACAGAGCATCAGGCTGAGCTTGTGGAGCGCCTTGTGAGGGAGGGGCGCTATCAGAACGCCAGCGAAGTGATGCGGGAAGGTCTCCGCCTGGTCGAGGACAAGGAGGAGGACGCCAGGGCTCGTGTGAAAGCTCTGCGGGAAGCTGCCCGTATCGGCATAGCCGACATCGAGAATGGCCGTTATCGGACATTCAAAAGCGCGGCAGATCTTGGTCGCCACCTCGGATCTGTTCGAGATCGTGCTCTGGCGAAGAAACCAGCCCGATAGGGATGCTCGTGAGTGCAGAGGCGGGCACATGGACCGTGCGGCTGGCCGGGACCGCAGAGGCGGATTTTGCATCCATCCTGCTGTGGACTCTCGACCAATTTGGAGACGCTCAGGCGGAGATCTATTCTGAGACTCTTTCTGCCGCTGTCCAAGCATTGATCGCTGGCCCTGAACAACCCGGGATCAAGGCTCGACCGCAGATCGGAAGAGACCTATTCACCCTGCATGTCGCGCGCAATGGTCGAAGGGGGCGGCACTTCGTGCTTTTCCGTGTCGACGCCCGTCCTGCCAACCGGCAGATCGACGTTCTGCGCATTCTCCACGACTCAATGGATCTCGCGCGTCATGTGCCCGAGGGTGAATGAGTTCGGGCGGCCGCGGAACAGTGACTTGCCGGCTTGTCGAGGAGATCAGGCTGCGGGTTGACTGATCGAACGCAGGAGAGCGCGATTGGCCCTCACGGGTCCGCTGTGGTGGAGCTATCGAGCCCCGAATGCGGGGGCGGTGCGCAATTGGGGCACTGCCCGGAACCGGCCAGCGGTCATTCGCCTTCGTATGGCAATTGACTCGATAACGGTCATTGGCCGACGCTCTTGCCCGCTGCCTCAAGTTGAGGCCTTTGAACACCCTGAACTGCAAGGGGAAGGCGTGCATGCGCAGACGAGAGTTGCTCAAAGGCTTGGCAGCCGCTTCACTCTATTCAGCAATGCCTCAATGCGCAGAGGTCGCGCGCGCTCATGCGGGAAGAATCATGCAGCGCGTGCGCCCGTCCGACCCCGGGGTGGCCGAAGCCGGTCGAGTGGGCCCGGCTGAAAGCGGCGGTAGGCGGAAATCTGATCAAGCCACATGCGCTGTTCGCCGCCTGCGAGAGGGTACCGGACGGCATAGCCTGCGTCGATGTCGAGAAAAACATCCACAATCCCTTCTATCTCGGCGATCAACCAGCAGGAACCGAAGTGTCGGGATGGCTCGGTGCTTGGCGCCCCGCACCGAGCGCCTACGCTGTCGTTGCGCGGAATGCCGCCGACGTGGCCGCGGCGGTTGATTTCGCACGCGAGAAGCGCTTGCGGCTGGTGGTTAAGGGCGGCGGACACAGCTATCAGGGCACTTCCGACGCAGCGGACTCGCTGCTGGTGTGGACGCGCATGATGAATTCGGTGAGGGTGCACGATGCATTCGTCCCTCAGGGTGGTGAAGGCAAAGTTGCGCCCGTGCCCGTGGTAACGGCTGGAGCCGGGGCGACCTGGATCGATCTCTATTACGCGGTGACTGCGATTGCTGGGCGCTACGTACAGGGCGGTGGTGCACCACGGTCGGCACGGCGGGGCTGGTGCAAAGCGGTGGCTTCGGCAGCTTCTCGAAAGGTTTCGGCACAGCGGCGGCCCATCTCGTGGAAGCGCTGGTGGTCACTGCTGACGGCAAGGTGCGCATCGTCAACGCGCACCAGGATCCGGAACTGTTCTGGGCGCTGAAGGGTGGAGGCGGGGGAAGCTGGTGCGTTGTCATCAGGCAAGCGTTGCGCACCTTCGATTTGCCGACCCATTTCGGCGGGGCCGAAGGCACTGTCAAGGCGCGTTCGGATGCGGCCTTTCGGAAGCTTATTGGGCGTTTCGTAGGAAAGCGTGCGGCGGAGGCCCGTGGATTTCTCTCTGCCGTTCGCCCAAGCTGTGCAACGGTGGGGGAACTGCTGGCCTTTTGGCCTGCTCACGGGGCGCGGCGGCGCTTGATCTCCGGAAGGACCT
>JAKAXA010000041.1 GCA_021816775.1 Pseudomonadota bacterium | reverse complement strand
AGGCCAATCCCCCCGCCGCGCTCGAAAACTATCGCTCGGTTCCCGCCTTACACCTACCCAGCGCCTCACTCCTACTACGGTCTTCGCCCGGATGGCCTAGAACGGACTTGCCGTGGCCCCCGGGGCCTGCGGATGGACATTGGCCGGCGCGTCCGATAGGATGCGCGCCCTTTCCGGTGGAGCGGTAGTTCAGCTGGTTAGAATACCGGCCTGTCACGCCGGGGGTCGCGGGTTCGAGTCCCGTCCGCTCCGCCACAAATCAATGACTTAGGCGGCCCCGTTCGCGGGGCTGCCCGATAGCCGCCCCAGGCGCCCGCGATTTCGGGCAGGGAGTCCGCGGCGGCAGGGGTGCGGACAGCCTCTGCAGGCGGCGGGAGATGCGCCGTATCAGGGTTGCGGACGGGTTTACGAAGCGGCCGACGGCGGCTCGCTCGCAGTCCGCATCATTCGCGCTCTGTGTGCCGAGATCGCGGCAGTGCCGGTGTTGCCCGCCGACGGCACCCGAGGCGCTCATATTCTCCGATCAGCCGGTTCGGCCAAGTCGGACGGGGAGTCAGCGCTAGTAGCCGTACTGTGAAAGTGTCTTCACCGAGACGACGCTCCCGTCGACAAAGCGGACGGTCATCAGCAGTTTCCGCGGTCCCCGGTTATAGGTCCATGTTTCGACGGGCACCGCCGCGCCGACCGTGTGCGACTGACTGACCTCGCGGCCGCCGACCCGTTCGGTGGTTGTATTCACCTTGATGCTGTGCTGTATCGCGGCGGGGCGGCCGCAATACGCCCTCACGGCCGCCATCGAGTCGCCGACCCTAATGAGCGTCTTGCCGCAACGCATGGTGTCTCCCCACGCATGAGCGGCCGCAATGAGAGACAGACCGGCGAGGAGAAAAACCGTCGATATTCGATATCGCATGATGACACGTCCCGCACAGGGGTCGGGCGCGTGCCACGGCGCATCCTCGCCCGAGACGCACTCAGGGCGTTGGTGGGCATGACGCTGCGCGTCGACCACCGCACACACCACGCTCGCGCGGTGTGTGCAGCTTGGACTGATTGTAACACCGGCCCGCCCGGCTATGCGACAGCGCCGCAATCAGGCCCGGGTCAGGACGGATGGCCGTTGACTTGCGATCCGCTCCACGCAAGACCCGCTCGCTGCTACGGAATATTGAGGCGGGTGAATTGGTTGGGCGAGGTCCACAGAGTTACTGTTGCGGGCCTGCAGGACAGCTCGCCCAGCGAGACCCTGACGATCTTCGTATAGCGTTTCCTCGCCGCATCGTTCCACTGATCATCGAGAATGCCCAAATTGATGATCTTGCGCGCCGGTCCTTGGATCCGATCGTGAAGCGTGTGGCAGCGGCCCCAATGAAGGGAGAAGTGATGATTGGGATTGGTCCCGTCATAGATCATGGTAACGACGATTTGATCGCGTTTCGGATCGTAATGCACCGACCCGAAGGCGTCTGCCATCACGGCAGTCGTGGCGGTCATCATCATGACCGCCAATATCAACAGTGAGCCGGACATCCATTTCCGTCGACACGTGCTCGCCGGCATGATCGCACCTGCACTTTGACCCAGATCGATGCGCTGCTCGGCGTTCCCGCCGCCCGGCGGGAACGCCGATTGAAATTCTGGATCATCGCGCAAGCGCCTGCAAATGGCCGCCTGCCGTGCGCCCGAAGCCGTGCTCGACTGGCGAAGACGGATCACATCCGGAGCCTGCCGCCGAGACGGCAGTACCGTCCCGTCTGTCACCGGAAAATCGTGATGCGGATGGCGTTGAGCCACGTTCCGGTCGTCTCGCGTGGGAGGCTCAGGGCCCATCCGAAAGAGCCGGGTCTTTCGCTCTCGCCATGTCGACTGCGGCAGCTGCGCCGGTGCAGCTGACCGGGTGGCGGATGCGCCGCGAGCCGTCTCGAGGTCAGCCTTCGTCCGCCCGGGCTTTACCTGAGGAGCGAGACCGCGGCCGCAGCGGCTTCGGATCGGTGTTCCGCAGCCGGGCGCCGCCGATGGCCGCAGATCGAGGTGCCGCCGGCGATACGGGTCGCATCCGCAGAAGACACGGCGGCCGCTTCGCCCTGTCCCACCCGGCAGCGGTGGGTTGCGGGCTCAGCGAATGCCAACGCACCGCGAGCCGCGTGGATTGAGACGATGGCTGCGGGCCGTCTGCCCCATTGCCTCGATCGAACCCGGGTCGATGAGGCGCGACGGGGCCGGTCCTGGCGCGGGTTCTCGCACCGCAGGCACCGAGATCGAAGAGCGGTTGCGCTTGCGACATGACCGGCGGAACCCTTCTCGGGCGCGTTCGCACAGCGCAATCGCCGCGCTCTGGAACCCTGATGCGCTCCTCAGGCGCTGCTCGCGAGCCCGGCGCGGCGGGGATCATAGGGCAGCACTTCCAGCGCCTCGCCGCGGCTCAGGCGCAGCTGCAGCCGGCGCCAATACGCGGCGGTGAAGATCTCCCCGTGGGTGCCGAGCAGCGCCTCGCGCTGGGCCTCATCGAACGCGATGAAACTGATGAACGTCTCCGGGAACACATCGTTCTCGCCCACGTAGAACCAGGGCTCGGCCGACATCTCATCCTCGAGCGTGGCCGGCTGCGGCAGATCGCGGAAGCGGCAGTCGGTCACCTGGCACAGCTCGTCGTAGTCGTAGAAGATCACCCGTCCGTGCCGCGTGACGCCGAAGTTCTTCGGCAGCAGGTCGCCGGGAAAGATGTTCGTATTGGCGAGGTCCCGGATGCACTGGCCGTAGTCGCGCACCGCCTGCTCGGCCGCCTGTGCGGAGGTGGCCTGCAGATACAGGTTGAGCGGGATCAGCCGCCGCTCGATGTAGAGGTGATCGAAGTCGAGGAACTCGCCGTCCTCGCGCACCGTGAGGGTCGTCTCGCTCAGCAGCTCCTGCAGCAGTTCGGGGGCGAACAGCGCCCGCGGCAGGCGCAGCCGGCGGAACTCCTGCGCATCGACCAGACGGCCGGCACGGTCGTGCTTGTAGACCAGCTGGTATTTCGCGAGCACCTCCTCGCGCCGCACGCTCTTCGGATAGGCGAAGCGGTCGCGGATCACCTTGAACGCCACCTCGAGGGAGGGGAGCGTGAAGCACACCATCACCAGGCCCCTCTCGCCGGCGGCGTGCACGAAGCGCTCCTCGGTGCTCTCGAGGTGACGCATGATTTCCCGGTAGCGCTCGGTCTTGCCCTGCTTCGCGCGCCCCAGCATGGTGAACAGCTCGCTCACCGGCTTGCGCGGCAGGAGGGACTTCAGGAACGCCACCGCCTCGTCGACCCGCTCGAGATCGGCATGAAAATAGGATCGGGAGACGCTGAAGACGATGCTGACGTCCGCGCCTGACATGAGCACCGCATCGACCAGCACGCCGCTCACGGTGTTGCGCAGCGCCAGCACCAGGGGGATGCACAGCCCGGGGCCGACGAGGCGGCCGACGAGGTAGGCGCGGGTGACCTGGTAAAAGATCGTGCGGATCACTTCGACCCGCTCGACGGCAGAGGCCGCGCCCAGGCCCTCCAGATGGCGTCTTGCCTCGTTCGCGACCTGCAGGACGCTGCCCTCGAAATCCCTCCAGGGGGCGCCAAAGCGCACCTCGCCCAACAGCTCCTCGATCAGCAGCGGCAGCGAGCCGCGAATGACGTAGGTCTGGGTGAGGAGGGGGGAGGTCGTGCTGGCCAGCGGCTCGAGGTCGATGGCGAGGAACTCGATGTCCGGTGCGACGCCGATGGTGCCGAAGAGGCGGCGGCTGACGGAGCTGAAGTACGTCTTCGGAAATGCCGCGTCCGGCAATTGGGCGACGCGGACGGCGAACGCGGCGCGGATCTCGCGCCACAGCGCGCGCTCCAGGGCGCGCTCACCGAGCATAACGCGCACTTCGGCCACGGTACGCTCGACGAAACGGTCGTAGAGCTCGATGCGCTCCACCCGGTCACGGTGGCTGCCCTTCCAGTCGCGGCTGTCGAACCTCGCCGGCGCGCGCCGGGTGATGGCGCGGAACTGGGCGTTGTACTCGACAAAGGCCTCCGCGATGCGCCGGGCGCACACGTTCGCCACCGGCTCCGCGGCCCAGGTCACCGCGCGGTGCATCTTGGGGTCAACCGAAACGTTCTCACCCACCGTCGGATCATTGTCCCGCTTTTTCGCAGATGTTCTCAAGTCGCCGCGGGCTTGCGCGTGCTGAGGGTCGACGCACCGCGCCATGCCGGCCATTCGACACGCCGGGAGCCGCCACAGCCGTGAGATCCCCGGGGCGGGCCGCTGCGGGCGATGAGCCTCGCAGGCGCGCCCGTGCGCAGCGGCGATGCGATTCGTCCGGCACAGGGGCCGCAGCGGGCGCTCGCACCCGGTGAGCGCGAGTCATCGGCTCTGCGCGCGCGCGGGCAACGGACGCTCAGGCCAAGACCGCCCGGCGCTCGTGACGGACGCGCTTGCGGCGATACATGTCGCGGTCGGCGCTCTCCAGCAGGTGGCGGCCGTCGGTGCCGTCGGGATACAACACGACGCCCGCGCTGCAAGTGACTTCGATCCGCAGGTCATCGATGAGGAACGGCTGCTTCAGCCACGCGGCGACTCTGTGCGAGATCGCCTCTGCGGACTGTTCCGAGGGCAGCGAGGTGAGCAGCAGCGCGAACTCATCGCCGTACAGCCGCGCGACCGTGTCCTGCGCGCGCACCCCGTGGCGCAGGCGTCGTGCAATCTGCAGCAAGAGCTGGTCGGCCGCCTCGTGGCCGATGGTGTCGTTCACCTGCTTGAAGCGATCCAGGTCGAGAAACACGAGCGCGAACGGCGTGCAACCATCGCGCGCGCGCGTGATCGCCTGCCCGAGGCGGATCTGCAGCAGGCGGCGATTGGGCAGCCCGGTGAGCGCATCGTGCAGGGCCTGCCTGCGCAGCTGCTCGCGCTCGCTCGTCTCGGCCGTGATGTCACGCAGCTGGCCGATGAATCGCTCGCGGCCATCATCGTGCGGCAGAGGACTGACGCGCAGCTCCGCCCAGCCCGGCGTGCCGTCGGTCTGCCGGATACGCACCCGCGCCTGCGCGCTGCGGCCATCCGACATGCACGATTGCAACTGCGCCAGCCCCGGATCGCCCTCGGCGATGCGGCACAGCGCAAGCCAGTCTTGTCCCGGCAGCCTCGCGGCGGCGCAGCCGGCCCAGCGCTCGAAGGCGCGATTGGCGTAGATCAGCGCCTGTCGGTCGCCCTCGAGCCCGAGGAGAAAAATGGGGGTGTCGAGACGGTCGAGCACCGCGCGGTAGACATCCAGCTCGGGCCGGGCGCGGATGCTGATAAACGCGCGTTCGATCTGGTTCGGATGCGATGTGGGCGGCATGCGATCACCAGGACAGCTCATGCAAACGGGGCGTACGGCAGGACAGTAGCGGCCACTGCCGCGTCAAGTCAACGTGGAAAACCACGTCTGCGCCGCGCGACAGTCGCGGGGCAACGGCCTGTTACGGTGGCCGCGCGGCAGTGGCGCCACACGGCGCCCCGAGCAGACTCAAGAGCGCCTCGGCCGGCACGGGTTTGCTCGCAACGCGCCCCTCCGGATCGCTCGGCAGCGTGCGAATCAAGCTCGAGGTGTCGCCGGTCATCAACATGTACTTGAGAGGCCCGCCGAGCGTGTGGCGCAGGGCGGCGATCACCTCGGTGAGGCCGAGTCCGTCGCGGTCGCGCGATCCGTCACCGGTGCCGATCCGGTAGAACTCGTCATTGATGCGCGAGCTGTCCGACAGGGATGCCGATGCCCGTGTCGCGCGCCTCGATGCGCAGCAGCGCGCCCGGCTCGCGCGAGCAGCTCAGTGTGAGCCCGCCGGCACGGATGTATTTGACGGCGTTCGACACCAGGTTGCGCAGCAATTGCTCAAGCAGCGCCGGATCGCTGTGTGTGGCTGGCGTGCGGCGGTGACCTCGAGCGTCAGACTCTTGCGCGCGGTGAGTCCGGTGAACTCGCGGCCGAGCTCCTCGAAGAGCTCATCGATCGCGACATCCGCCGGCACCGGCCGGATCGCACCGGACTCGAGCTTGCTGATGTCGAACAGCGCGTTGAGCAGGCGCGACATCGAGGCGATCGCCTGCTCCTGTTGGGCAAGGGCAAAGGTTGCCTCGGCGTCCGTCACCGTGCGCCGCCGCGCGCGTAACCGAACAGCGCGCACCACTGCGCGTTGGCGAATACGCTCATCCCGAGCGCATCGACGATGATGATCGCATCGGGCGCCGCTTGCCGCGCGACGCGGGCGAGTTCGGCCGGTGCGGTGACCCGGTGTCGCCTGCGATTGCAGCCCCTGCAGGCCCGCAGAGGATGCCCCGGGGAAAGACGGCGAGAATCATTCTCATCCTCCGAGACAGCGTCGCGCGCGGCAATCGGGCCACCCGCCAACATGGCATGGTGGATTCCACCATGTCCCCGCGGCCCTGGCGCGCGGATCATTCCCGGGCAGGTAACGTTGTCAATTCAGGGTGTTAACATCGGATGCGGGGAGGGGGCAGAAGGAATGACCGATGACGCTTTCGCCTGAATGTCCGTCCGTCTCGCGACGGGTGCGCATCGCGCTCGTCGACGATCACCCCCTGGTGCGCGAAGGGCTCAACGCCCGGATCGGCGCGCAGCCCGACCTCCAGGTGTGCTGCGAGGCGGATGATCCGGAAACGGCGCTCGCGCTGATCCGCGAGTGCAAGCCGGATCTGGTCATCGTCGATGTCGCCCTCAGGCACGGCAGCGGCCTTGAGCTGATCAAGACGTTGAGCGCGACCGGCAACGGACCGCGGATTCTGGTCGTCAGCGCCTACGACGAGGAGTTGTTCGCCGAGCGGATGCTGCGCGCCGGCGCGCACGGCTACGTCAACAAGCAGGAGCTGCACGGCTCGGTGCTCGAGGCGATCCGCACAGTCCTCGCCGGGGAGATCTATCTGAGCGCGGGACTGGCGCAGCGCCTGGCGAGTCAGGCCGTCTCGGGGCGGCGCAGCACGCAGGGCCTGGAGGGGCTGAGCGACCGGGAGCTGCAGATCTTCGAGCTGATCGGCCGCGGCGCCGGCACGCGCGCGATCGCCGCGCAGCTGCACCTCAGCGTGCACACGATCGAGTCGCACCGCGAGCACATCCGCGCCAAGCTCAAATTGCGCAGCGGCACCGAGCTGCTGCGCCGCGCCGTGCTCTGGACGCTCGAGAGTCGCGGCTGAGCCTCACTCGGGCGCATCGGCGCCGGCAAGGGCGCACACCACGCGCCGCGGACGGCTGCGCGGCACCGTGCCCCCGGCGGTGCGTGCACAGCCTGCATCAGTAGAGGCTCAGCCGTTCAGCGAGCAGCTCCTCGCGCAGCGCCCGCAGCTGGTGCAGCTGCGCATGCACCAGCTCGCCGATCGGCGCCTCGAGCGGCTGGATCTCAGCCGGACCGCCGAGCGCGACATCGACCAGCTGCGGCTCATCGACCGCCTGGCCGATCCGGCTCACGATCAGGCAGCGCGCGTTGCGCACGCCGGGGAGCTGCGCCACGAGGGCTTGGGCGATGCGCGGCGCGATGATGTTGTAGAGCTTGCCGGTGTGGCTGACGGGATTTTTCCCCGCCGCGCTCTCCACGCTCATGACCCGATAGGGCGTGATCAGCCCGCAGACGCGGTTGCCGCGGCCGGTCTGGCCGTCATCGCCGGCCTCGGCGGAAGTGCCCGTCACGGTGAGGAAAATGTCGCCGCGCTCGATGTCGTCTGCGACGTTGACCGTGGCACGTACCGGCAGCGTGGTGGTCCGGCTTGCCGCCGTGACCGCGAGCTGCGCGGCGTGGCGCTTCGCCTCCAGGTAATCATCGATGTTCGCCAGGTGGCGCCCGACGAACGCGCAGCTGACGGTCAGCTCGATGAGCCCCCCGTGCCTGACGCCCATCACCTTGATGTCCTCGCCGAATGCCGGATGCGCCTGTTTGGTATGGGCGGCATTCAGCTCGCGCTCGACGGCAAGCACCGCGCTCTCCAGGTCGGTCAGCGGCGCGAAGCCCGTGCCGCAGGAGGTGTCGTTGGCGAGAGCCCCCGTCGCGCAGTGCGAGAAGAGCCAATTGAGATCCCGCGATCCGGGGTGCAGGCGCGGCACGACGCGCACGCCGCGCTCGACGTCAAGATGGGCAAGGTGCGCGCGCAGCCACTCGCGGCAGGCCTCGGCGGCAATCTCCTGCACCGGGATGTGCACGCCGGCGTGCTCGGCCGCGGCGCGGCCCGCGAGGTAGATCTCGATCGGCTCGCGCGTCTCGCCGCCGCCGAAGGCCGGCCGGGAGGTTCCGGCGCACAGCATGACCTTGTCGACGTTGTGATGGAGGATGACGCCGAAGCGCTCGAGGTAGTACTGACACAGCCGCACGCACACGTGCTCGGCGATGCCGTCGCAGATCGAGTCCGGGTGTCCGGTCCCTTTGCGCTCGACGATCTCCACCTCGGCGTCGTTGGGGGCGCCGCATTCGGCGCTGCGGATGGTCAGCTCCACGTCCGTTTACTCCCCGGCAGGCGCACTGGCGTCGATTCCCAGCAGCCGGCAGACCTCTGCGTCCTCGACCTGCTCGAAGCGCTCGTACCACTGACCGACCGCGAACAGCATCGCGGGGGTCTCCAGGACCACCAGAAGATCCGCTTCGCGGCGCACCCGCGCGGCCGCCTCCCGCGAGCCCACCGGCGCGGCGGCGACGATGCGGGCGGCGCCGGCGTGCCGCGCGGCGCGGACCGCCGCCAGCATGGTCGCACCGGTGGCGAGGCCATCATCGACCAGGATCGCCGTCTTGCCGCGCAGATCGAGCGGCGGCTTGCCCGCCCGGTAGCGCCGCTCGCGGCGCTCGATTTCCGCGAGCGCCGTCTGGCGCAGCTCCCCGAACAGGGCGCCGGCGCCGGGGTCGATGGGCTCCTCCCACAGGACGATGCCTCCGGAGGCCGCCGCGCCGATCGCCAGCTCCGGGTTGTGCGGCAGGGCGATCTTGCGCACGATGAGAACATCGAGCGGCGCCTGCAGCGCCGCAGCGACCTCCCGGGCCACCGCCACCCCGCCGCGGGGCAAGCCGAGCACCAGCAGCGGCGCGGCGAGACCGCGGCGGCCGAGCTCCTGGGCGAGCGCGGCGCCGGCCGCGGCGCGATCGGCAAATACGCGCGCTTGTGCAAGCATGCGACTCACGCAATCCCTCGATGAAGTCCGCTCAGGTGACCCGGCGCGCCGGTGCACACCGTGCGCCTGCTGCGCCCTCGGGCATTGAGCCACGCGCGGTGCGTTGTTCGCCATCCGTATCAATAGCGCGGGCGCCGCCGCGCCCGCACCGCGCAGGCGATGGGGCAATTACCTAGGCGGCTGCGGCCGTTGCGGCTTCACCGCCCGGCGCGAGGGTGAAATGCTCGCCCCGGTGCGAGTCCCGGGGGAAGGCCGATGATCTGGCGTCGCTTGATGCTGGCGGTGTCGGGCGTGGAGCGTGTCCCGATTCATGTGCTCGATCGGGTCGGGCGGCTCGCGCGCGCCGTGCACGCCCACGTCGATCTGTTTCATTGCCTCTATGAGCCCGAGGCCGTGCCGGCGCAGGCACCGGGCGAAGCCCCCGCCAACGTCATCGCCGCGCGCGTGCAGGAGCGGCGGCGGCGCCTGGAGCGGCTGGCCGACATTCTGCGCGAGCAGGGCGTTGCGGTGAGCATCAGCGTGCGTTGGGATTACCCGACCTATGAGGCCATCATCCGCCAGGCCCTGCGGTACAAGCCGGATCTGCTGATCGTCCCGGGCATTGCGCTCGATGAGACGCCGCGCACGCTCGCGTACCGCGAGCAGCGCCTGATCGAGCAGGCGCCCTGCGCGGTGCTGTTCGTCAAGACCCGCGACATCTATTCGACAGGCTGCGTCCTGGCCGCGGTCGATCCGCGGCATGCGCGCGATGGCGGCGGCGATCTCGATGAGCTCACGATCGGCACGGCCAAGACCCTCGCGAGCGCGCTGGCCGATGTTCCCGTGCGGCTCTATCACGCCGCGCCGCTCGGTGAGGACGGTCTGACGAGCGCGCTCGCCTCGGTGAGCGAGACGCAGGTGCGCCGCCTTGCGCAGCTGCACGAGATCCCGGAGCGGGACGTGCGCGTGGAGTTCGGCGAGCCGGGAGAATCGCTCGCGCGCTATGCCCTCGAGGCGAGGGCGCAGACTCTGGTGATCGGCCTGGCTTGCGGGAGCGATCCTCTGCGTGCCCCGGCCGCGCGGCTCGCCGAGCGGCTCCTCGATGCGCTCGAGTGCGACCTGCTCATCGTCAAGACGCGCTACGAGCATCCCCTGGTCGGCGCCCAGCCCGCCCCGGCGGTGCTGCCCCAATCGCTCTAAGAGGCGCTGCCTCGCCTATCGGCCCGGCGCGGCGCCCATCGGTGCCGGACGCGCGAGCGCCTGGCGGCGCTGCGTGAGTTCCCCGAGCCGCGCTGGCTCGGGCGCTCGTCCGCCCGCGGCCCACCGGTCACGGCCGCACCCGGCCCCGGGGCGCCTGGGCCGCAGCCTGCACGGACTGCGTCGCGGTGGGCTTGCCGGGTCGGGGCAGACGCCGGTGACAGGCCGGCAGAGCAGCCGCGAGCGTGAGGGCGAGGAGGCCGCAGAGGCGTTGCGCCGGGGTCATCGGAGCGCTCCAGACTGGGGTGCGGCCGAGGCCGCAGGGTTCCCCTTTATTATGCGATCCGGGCGCTCGCGGGCATCCGCACAAGCCGCGCGAAACTGCGGTCGGGCGAGCCCTGCACCGTACCCCGGGCGCAATTTGCTATCCTTTGCGGTTTAACCGCCTGCGCCGCCCCGCAAAGGGCCGCTTCGTACACCCATGCTGCAAAAACTCACCGACACCATCGCGACCCACAAGTGGTTCTGGTACACGATCCTCGGCGCGCTCGCCCTGGTGTTCGCCGCCTGGGGCGCCTACGGCATCGTCAACCTTAACGTCGGCCCCAGCGATTACGCGGCCACCGTGAACGGCACGACCATCACGCTGCAGCAGGCGCAGAACGCGTGGCTCCGCCAGCAGGGACAGATCGACAAGGCCTACGGCGGCAATCTGCCGCGCACGCTGCGCAAGCGCCTGCAGAACGAAGTGCTCGAGGAGCTGATCCGCGAGGCGCTCATGTCGCAGCGCACCGAGTCGCTCGGCTACCGGGTGAGCCGGGCCGACCTGATCGCGGCGATCCGCGCCGTGCCGGCCTTTCAGATCGACGGGCACTATTCGGCCGAGGCGGCGCAGGACGTGCTGGCCAACGCCGGCATCTCCCTGCCGAGGTTCGAGACTGATCTTGAGAGCGAGCTGCGCCAGGACCAGCTCGTGCAGGGCATCCGCGCCTCGGACTTCCTCACCCCCCTCGAGATCCAGCGGGCCGATCACCTCTACAACGAGCAGCGCGAGGTGCAGTACCTCGAGTTCCCGGCGAGCCGCTATGCGAGCCGCTCGCCGGTGACCCCCGAGGAGATCCAGGCCTACTACCAGGCGCATCGGGCCGAGTATCTCATTCCGGAGTCGGTCGATCTGCGCTACGCGCAGCTGACTCTGGCGCAGGTGCGCGCGAGCGAGAAGATCTCCGAGGCCGATCTTCAGGCCGAGTACCAGAAGGACATCCACCAGTTCGTCGTGCCCGAGCGGCGCGAGGCGAGCCACATCCTGATCCTGTTCGGCAAGGATCCCAAGGCGGCCCTCGCCAAGGCCGAGCACATCCTCGAGCTCGCCCGCTCCGGGGCGAATTTCGCCGCCCTCGCGAAGCAGTATTCCGAGGACCCGGGCTCGGCCCGCAACGGCGGAAACCTCGGGTGGATGGGGCGCAGCGGCTTCGTGAAGCCCTTCACCCAGGCGCTGTTCGCCATCCCCAAGGTCGGTGACATCGTCGGGCCGGTCAAGAGCCCCTACGGCTATCACATCATCCGTCTCGACGGGATCCAGCCGGGCCACACCCGCGCCTTCGCCAAGGTGAAAGCCGAGCTCGCCGCCAAGCTCGCCCGCACCCGCGCGACGAGCCGCTTCGGCCGCATCGAGGACCGGCTGCAGGATGCGATCAACGAACCGGGCGCCAGCCTCAGGGCGCTCGCCAAGAAGTATCAGCTCACCACCGGCGAGGTGCCGCTGTTCCTGCGCGGCAGCGGCGCCGCTCCGCTCGGTGCCGCCCCGGCGGTGCAGAGCCTGGTGTTCGGCAGCGCGGCGTTGAGCCCCGGCACCATCGGGGGACCGGTCATTCTCGACAATGACCGGCTGGTCCTGGTGAAGGTGGTGGCGCGCCACGGCCCGCAGGTCAAGCCGCTCGCCGAGGTCCGCGCGGGCATCGTCGCGGCGATCCGCGCGCAGCGCGCCGAGCAGGCGGCGCTCGCCGCCGCCGATGCGGCCCGCCAGAAGCTCGCCGCGGGGCAGACCTTCGCGAGCGTGGCCGCGGCCCTGCACCTGAAGGCCGCCCCGGCGAAGTTCATCGGCCGCGATGATCCCTCGGTGCCGCCCAATATCACCCGGCTCGCATTCGCCGCGCCGCAGCCGCACGGCGCGCCGTTTTTTGAGGCCAAGTCCCTGGGGAGCAATGCCGGGGCGGTGTTGCTCGCGGTGACGGCGGCGCGCATCGCGCCGCACAGCAATCCGCTCATGGCGCGCACCCGGCTCGAGGAGCAGCTGCGAGCCGACGCCGACGGCGACGTGGAGGCCTACATCACTCAGGTGCGGGCCACCGCCAAGGTGCGCAAGAATCCCAACGCGTTCCAGTAGTGCCGGGGCGCGGGCCTGCTCGGGAGGCGCCGGCGGCCGCCCGGCCGCCAGCCGTTGTGCCCCTGGGCTTTACGCCGGCTCGGTGTCCGGGAAGCTCATGCCGACGGTGCTGAAGCCCGCATCGACATAGAGAATCTCCCCGGTGATCCCGGCGGCGAGATCGGAGCAGAGGAACGCTGCGGCGTTGCCCACGTCCTCCTGCGTGACGTTGCGGCGCAGCGGCGCCGCCTGCGCCACCCGGCTCAGCATCTTGCGAAAGCCCGCGATGCCCGCGGCGGCGAGCGTCTTGATGGGCCCCGCGGAGATGCCGTTCACCCGAATGCCGCGCGGGCCGAGATCGGCGGCGAGAAAGCGCACGTTGGCCTCGAGACTGGCCTTGGCGAGCCCCATGACGTTGTAGCTCGGGATCGAGCGCACCGCGCCGAGGTAGGACAGCGTCAGCACGGCGCCGGCGCGAGCGGCCATCAGCGGCGCGGCGCCGCGGGCGAGCGCCGTGAGACTGTAGCTCGAGACGTCGTGGGCGACCCGGAAGACCTCGCGGCTGGTGTTCTCCACGAAGCTGCCGGAGACCCCCTCGCGCGGCGCGAACGCCACGGCGTGCACCAGAATGTCGAGCGATCCCCACTCCTGCTGCAACCGCGCGAACGCCGCGTCGATCTGCGCGTCATCGGTGACATCGAGCGGCACCGTCACGTGCGAGCCGATCGAGGCGGCCAGCGTCTCCACGCGCTCGCGCATCTTGTCGTTCACGTACGAGAAGGCCAGCTCCGCGCCCTCGCGGTGCATCGCCTGCGCGATGCCCCAGGCGATGGAGCGGTCCGAAGCGACCCCGACGATGAAGGCGCGCTTACCCGAGAGAAATCCCATACGAGTGCCCCTGTTCAGACCTGCACAGCAAAACGGCCCGGATGCCCGTGAGGACATCCGGGCCGGCAGTGTAGAACAATCAGCCGCCGGAATCGGCCAGGATCATCAGCTTCTGGCCGGCGAGGATGGGCTGGCGCAGGTTCATCTCGTTCCAGCTGAGGATCTGGGCGACCCGCACCTGGAAGCGTTGGGCGATCTGCCAGAGTGTATCGCCCGAGCGCACGGTGTAGATCACCCGATGCACGCCCCGGGCGACGCCGGCGAGGATGCGGCTCGGCGCGTACTGGACCTTGGACATGGTGGGCACGATGCGCAGCCGCTCACCGGGGCGCAGGATCTGCCCGGGACGCAGCCCGTTGGCCCGGGCAAGCGCATGGACGCTGACGTGGTTGCGCACGGCGATCGACCACAGGCTGTCCCCGGGGCGCACCCGCACGACGCGGAAAGAGGGCCGCGAGAAACGACCCACGCGCCCATCGGCATACAGGCGCAGCCGCTCGCCGGGCTGCAGGATCGTGTGATGCAGGGACAGGCCGTTCATCTGCGCCAGGCGGCGCACCGTGATGCCGTTGCGCTGGGCAATGGCCCACAGAGTGTCCCCCGGCCGCACCCGCACGACGCGGAAGCGGAAGTGATAGCGCCAGGAGCCGTGGTCCGCCTGTGCGGCCGCGACCAGGACGTTCTGCGGCAGATGATAGGCCGTGGCCGGCACCTCGATCTGCTCGCCCACCACGAGCCGGCCGTTCGGCAGCGTGTTCAGCCGGCGCAGCAGATCGGTGGAGGTCCTGAAGCGCCGCGCGACCGAATAGACCGTGTCGCCGCGGCGCACCACATAGCCTTCCACGCCCATGCGCTCATCCGGCGTGAGTGCCGCGAGGTTCTGCTCGAAAATCGGCGCTGCATCGAGCGGCAGCAGCAGGTAGAAGGGCCCCGTAGGGTCGGTGGCCCAGCGGTGGAAGGCGGGGTTGAGCTGGTAGATCTCATCGGAGGTGATGCCGGCGAGGCGCGCGGCGACCTCGAGGTTGATCTGCCCGTCGGTCGGGACCTTGGTGAAATACGGCTCGTCCGGAATGGGGCTGAAGGACAGGCCGTACTTGGCCGGGTCCTGCACCAGGCGCGCCATCCCGAGCAGCTGCGGCACGTAGAGCTCGGTCTGGCGCGGCAGGAGCAGGTGCCAGAAGTCCGTCGGCCGGCCCCGGGCCTGGTTGTAGCGGATCGCCCGCTGCACGTTGAGGATGCCGCAGTTGTACGCGGCGATCGCGAGCAGCCAGTGGCCGCCGAGCTGATCGTGCAGCTGCTGCAGGTACGTGAGCGCCGCCTGGGTGGAGGCGATCACGTCGCGGCGGCCGTCGTACCACCAGTCCTGCTTCAGCCCGTAGAGCCGCCCCGTGCCCGCGGTGAACTGCCACATGCCCGCCGCGCGCGCGTAGGAGGATGCGAAGGGCTGGTAGGCGCTCTCGATCACCGGCAGCAGCGCCAGCTCGAGCGGCATGTGCCGCGCCTGCAGCTGCTTGACGATGTAGTAGAGGTACATGTCCGCGCGGCCGAAGACGCGCTGCAGGAACTCCGGGTGATTGGCGTACCAGCGGGCCTCCTCGGCGATGATCGGCTTGTTGGGGTCGGGCAGCCGGAAACCGGCGCGGATGCGTGCGAAGAGGTTCGCATAACGCGGCTGCGCCGGCACGGCCGGCGCCGGCTGCACGGGCGCGGGTGCCGTGGTCTGCGGCGGAGTCGCCTCAGGCTTCGGGGTGATTGCCGCCGGGGGCGCCAGCACTCGCGCGGCGAGCACTGGGTGCACCGGCGCGCGCGTGGCGCAGGCTGCCAGTGCCAGAACACCGAGGAGACCCAGGGCGTATCGTGCCCAGCTCGCTAAAGTCGCCAATTCCCGACCCTCTCTGCCGCGTGTTAAGTTCCACTCCCACCGGCACTTCGGGGGGACGCCGGCGGGACATTACAATAATCGCATTCAGCGCGAAATGTACCTTCTCATATCACAGGATGGCTAGCCCCTGATGGGACAAACTCACACTTCCGCGCAAACCGAGGCGGCGCAGGCGCTCAGGCGCTGGTGGGGCAGCCCCGCGGGGCGGGCGCTGATTGCGGCAGAAACGCTGGTCGTGGCCGAGGCGCTCGACGATGTTTTCGGCTGGGAATGCCTGCAAATCGGCGCGTGGGGCGAGGGCCGGCAGCTGTTGGGGGCGTGCCGCACGCGCCACCGGGCCATCCTCGCGCGCCCCGGGCTGTCGGCCGAGGCGGACATCCTGGGGCGGCCGAGCCAACTGCCCGTCATGGGCGATTCGATCGACGCGGTGGTGATGCCGCATACGCTGGAGTTCGCGAGCGACCCCTACGCCATCGTGCGCGAGACCGACCGCGTGCTGGTCGGGGAGGGACATCTGGTCGTGCTCGGCTTTCAGCCCTGGAGTCTCTGGGGGCATCGCGCGCGCTTCTCGCGCAGCGGCTTTCCGCCCGGCCTGCGCCGCGTGCTGTCCGAGCGGCGCTTGCGCGAGTGGCTGGCGCTGCTCGGCTACGAGGTATTCGCCGCGCGCCGCTACCTCTACCGCAATCCCTGGGCCGGCGGGCTCGCCGCGGGCGAGGGGGCCGACCGGCTGCTGCGCCGCGGACTGACCTTCCCGCTGCCGGCCGGGGCCTATCTGCTCAAGGCGCGCAAGCAGGTCTACACCCTCACCCCGATGCGCCCGCGGCTGCGCAAGGCGATGCTCGGGGGCCTGGTCAAGCCCGCCCCGCCGGCGGTGCGTCACGGCGTGCGGCGCTCGCCATGAGCGCTCACGAGCCGCCCCCCGGTGCGAGCGGGACGGTGGAGATCTACACCGACGGGGCCTGCCGCGGCAATCCGGGACCGGGCGGCTGGGGGGCGCTGCTCATCCTCGGCGAGCGGGAGAAGACGCTCTCGGGCGCCGAGCCGCTCACCACCAACAACCGCATGGAGCTCATGGCCGTGATCGCGGCCCTCGAGGCGCTCAAGCGCCCCGTGCGCGCGCGGCTCTACACGGACTCGCAGTACGTGCGCCGCGGCATCACCGAGTGGCTGCCGGCCTGGAAGGCCAAGGGCTGGCGCACCGCCGACAGGAAACCGGTGAAGAACCAGGACCTGTGGCAGCGGCTCGAGGCGCTCGCGAGCGCCCATCGCATCGAGTGGCACTGGGTGCCGGGGCATGCCGGCGTCCCCGGCAACGAGCGGGTCGACCGCCTCGCCAATGCGGCGATCGATGCGCTCGCGCGCGCGAGGGCCGGCCGGCCCGGGTAGCGATACACTCTCGCCCATGCGACAGATTGTCCTCGATACCGAAACCACGGGCCTGGAGCCCTCGCACGGGCACCGCATCATCGAAATCGGCTGCGTTGAGCTGCTGAACCGGCGCATCACCGGGGGCACCTTCCACCGCTACCTCAATCCCGAGCGCGACATCGATGCCGGGGCGCTCGCCGTGCACGGCATCTCGCGCGAGTCCCTCGCCGATCAGCCGCGCTTCGCCGAGATCGCCGATGCGCTGCTCGAGTTCCTCGAGGGCGCAGAGATCGTGGCGCACAACGCGTCCTTCGACGTGGGCTTTCTGGATGCGGAGCTTGAGCGCTGCGGGCGGGCGCTGAAGCTGGCCGAGCGCTGCCCGGTGCTCGACACGCTGGTGCTGGCGCGCGAGATGCACCCGGGGCAGCGCAACAACCTCGATGCGCTGTGCAAGCGCTACAACGTGGACAACACGGGCCGCGAGCTGCACGGCGCGCTGCTCGATGCGCGCATCCTCGCCGAGGTCTATCTGGCGATGACCGGCGGTCAGGCTGCGCTCGAGCTGGCCGCGCTCGAGCCCGGGGCCGGGTCGCTCGCCGAGCAGCCGGTGCGTCCGGCAGGGCCCCTGAAGGTGCTCCCCGCGAGCGCGGCGGAGCTGCGCGAGCATGAGCAGATGCTCGCGGTGATCGGCAAGGCGAGCGGTGGGAAGTGCTTGTGGCCCTCCTCGGCGCCCGCCGAGCGCCGCTCCTGAGGGCAGCCGGCGCGTCCATCCCGCCGCGGCCCGCGCCCGGTGGTTAAAATAGCCGTTTCCACGAAGGAACCGCCCGTGACCCAGAAGCCCCCGACGCCCGCCCTGCGCGTGCCGCTGCTTGACCTGAAGCCTCAGTACGAGGCCATCGCCCCGCGGGTGCGTGCGGTGATCGAGGCGGTCTGCGCCAGCCAGCAGTTCATCCTCGGCCCCGAGGTGAGGACCCTCGAGGCGCGCATCGCCGCCTACAGCCAGTGCCGGCGCGGGGTGGGGGTGTCCTCCGGGACCGACGCGCTGCTGCTCGCCCTGATGGCCCTCGGCATCGGCCCGGGCGATTCGGTCATCACCTCGCCGTACACCTTCTTCGCGACCGCGGGCACCATCGCGCGCACCGGCGCCCGGCCGCTGTTCTGCGACATCGAGCCCGACACGTTCAACCTCTCGGCGCAGGCGGTGCGCGAATTCCTCGAGCAGCAGTGCGAGCGCCGCGGCGGGGCACTGGTGCACCGCGCGAGCGGCACGCGGGTCAAGGCCCTGATGCCGGTTCACCTGTACGGCCAGGTCTGTCCGATGGAGCCGCTGCTCGCGCTGGCGCGCGAGTCGGGGCTCAGGGTCATCGAGGATGCCGCCCAGGCGATCGGCGCCCGCGATGCCGGGGCGCATCAGGCCGGCAGCCTCGGCGACATCGGCTGCTTCTCGTTCTTTCCGACCAAGAACCTCGGCGCCTTCGGCGATGCGGGCCTGTGCGTGACGCAGGATGAGGCGCTCGCCGAGCACATGGAGGTGCTGCGCGTGCATGGCGGAAAGCCGAAATACCACCACGCGTTCATCGGGGGCAATTTCCGCATCGATGAGCTGCAGGCGGCGGTGCTCAACGTGAAGCTCGATTACCTCGATGACTGGTCGCGCCGGCGGGCCGAGAACGCCCGTATCTACGACGCAGCGTTCGCGCGCGCCGCGCTCGGCCCCAAGGTGATCACCCCGATCGCTCTGCCGGGCTTTCACCACATCTACAACCAGTACGTGATCCGGGCGCGCCGGCGCGATGAGCTGCGCGAGCATCTCGCCGCCGCCGGCGTCGGGACCGAGATCTACTATCCCATCCCGCTGCACCTGCAGCAGTGCTTCGCGTATCTCGGCCATGCCGCGGGGGATTTCCCCGAGTCCGAGCGCGCCGCGCGCGAGACGCTGGCGCTGCCGATCTATCCGGAGCTCAGCCCGGCGCAGCTGCATTACGTGGTCGAGAGCATCGAGGCGTTCTACGCCGGGAGCGCCGCGCCGGGGCGCCCCTAGAGGAGCCATGCCGAGGAGTCACCATGCGCATCGCCCCCGGTCCCCGCAGCGCGCCCTGGTCGGACCTGCACGCTCACGCTGAGCGCCTCTCGGCGGTGCCGACGCGCGAGCTGTTCGAGCGCGACCCCGGGCGCTTTGAGCGCTTCTCGCGCCGCGGCGCGGGGCTGCTCATGGACTTCTCGCGCCAGCACCTCGATGAGATGGTGCTCGGGCGTCTCCTCGAGCTGCCCGAGGCGGTGGACCTGGCGGGCTATCGAGACGCGATGTGGCGCGGGGAGCGGATCAATGCCACCGAGGAGCGCGCGGTGCTGCACGTGGCGCTGCGCCAGCGGCCCGGCGAGCACATCGGCGGGGCGGCGATCGCGCACGAGGTGATCGAGGAGCGCGAGCGCATGCTCGCCTTCGCCGACGGCGTGCGCAGCGGGCGCATCCTCGCCAGCGCGGGCAAGCCCTTCGCGCTCATCGTCAACATCGGCATCGGGGGATCGGACCTGGGCCCGGCGATGGCGGTGCAGGCGCTTGCGCACCACGCGCGCGGCGCGCCGCGGTGCGAGTTCGTCTCCAACGTCGAGGGATGCCGCCTCGCGGACCTGCTGGCCGTGGCGGACCCGCACACGACACTCTTCATCGTCTCCTCGAAGACCTTCACGACCCTCGAGACCCTCACCCACGCGCAGACCGCCCGCCAGTGGCTGCGCGAGCGGTTGGGCGAGACGGCCGTGCCGCTGCACTTCGCGGCCGTCTCGGTCAATCACCACGCCATGGATACCTTCGGCGTGCATCCCGAGCACCGCTTCAAGATGTGGGACTGGGTGGGCGGGCGCTTCTCGCTGTGGTCCTCGATCGGGGTGTCCCTCGCCATCGCCATCGGCCGCGAGGGCTTCCTCGCGTTCCTGGAGGGAGGGCGCGAGATGGATACGCACTTCAAGAGCGCTCCGTGGGGGCAGAACCTGCCGGCGCTGCTCGCGCTCATCGGCATCTGGAACATCAACTTCCGCGACCTGCCGACGCTTGCGGTGCTGCCGTACGAGGAGCGCCTCTCTCGCCTGCCGGCGTATCTGCAGCAGCTCGAGATGGGCAGCAACGGCAAGTCGGTCACGCTCGAGGGGCGGCGGGCGGACTGGCAGACCGCCGCGGTGATCTGGGGCGGCCCCGGGAGCAATGCCCAGCACTCGTTCTACCAGCTGCTGCACCAGGGGACCCCGCGCGCGGCGCTCGAGCTGCTGCTGCCGGCCCAGTCCTCCTGCGCAAGCGACGCCCGGCACCAGCTCGCCATCGCCAGCTGCCTGGCGCAGGCCGAGGCGTTCATGGCCGGGTACCCGGTGGAGTCGGTGCGCCGGGAGTTCGAGCGCGAGGGGCTCTCGGGCGAGCGGCGCGAGGCGCTCGAGCCGCACAAGGTGCATCCCGGCTCGCGCCCGAGCACGCTCATCGCCTTCCCGCGGCTCGATCCCGCCACTCTCGGCCGCCTGATCGCCCTCTACGAGCACAAGGTGTTCACGCAGGGGGTGATCTGGGGGATCAACTCCTTCGACCAGTGGGGCGTCGAGCTCGGCAAGCGCCTTGCCGGGCAGCTGATCGCGAGCGTGCGCGACCCGGCCGGCCAGCCCGCCGCCGCCTCGGGCGTGCAGAAGGTGCTCGAGCAGTTGGCTGAGTGGCGGGACGCGCCGTAATCTCTACGACTTCGGGAGCCCAGCACTTGAAGCAGAATCAGAATCTTTTTCAGAGCAACTTGCGTGAGCATCTCGCGCTTTTTGAAATGTTGCCGCGGCTCGAGAGCGATGTTCATCAGGCGGGAACGCTGATCGGCGAGGCGTTGGCCGCGGGCCGAAAGTTGATGCTCTGCGGCAATGGCGGCTCGGCCGCCGACAGCCAGCACATCGCCGCCGAGCTCACCGGCCGCTTCATCCGTGACCGCCGGCCGCTCGCGGCCGTGGCCCTGACCACAGACACCTCGGCGCTGACGTGCATTGCCAACGACTATAGTTTCGAGGACGTGTTCGCGCGCCAGGTCGCGGCACTCGGCGCGCCGGGCGATTGTCTCATCGGCATCTCCACCTCCGGCAACTCGCGCAACGTCATCAAGGCGGCCGAGGCGGCCCGGGGCCTCGGGATGCGCATCATCGGCCTGCTCGGCCGCGACGGGGGACCGCTGCGGGGGCTGTGCGATGTCGCCATCGTCGTGCCGAGCGACAGCACGGCGCGGATCCAGGAGGCGCATATCCTCATCGGCCACACGCTGTGCGGCATGGTCGAGACATCCTTGGGTTTGGGTTGAAGGGATCATCCGTGAATCAACTGAAAGAAAACCTGCAGCATGCGCGCGTGCTGGTGGTGGGCGATGCGATGCTCGACCGCTATCTCTTCGGCGACGTCGAGCGCATCTCGCCCGAGGCGCCTGTCCCCGTGGTGCGGGTGACGCGCGAGGAGGACCGCTTGGGCGGCGCCGCCAACGTCGCGCTCAATGTCAGGGCGCTCGGCCCTGCGGTGACGCTGCTCACCGTGGTGGGCGATGACGAGCCGGCGCGGCGGCTCGAGGCGCTGCTCGCCGAGCGCGCGATCGAGAGCCTGCTCGGCCGCGATCCGAAGCTCTACACCAGCGTGAAGCTGCGGGTCATCGGCCGGGCGCAGCAGCTGGTGCGGGTGGATTTCGAGAATCAGCCCGATCACGAGATCCTCTCCGGCATGCTCTCGGACTTCGAGCGCAGCATGCCGGCCTCGGGCGCGGTGATCTTCTCAGACTACGGCAAGGGCGGACTCACCCACATCTCGGACATGATCGAGCGGGCGCGCGAGGCCGGCAAGCCGGTGCTGGTCGATCCCAAGGGCGATGATTACACCCGCTACGCGGGGGCCACGGTGGTGACGCCGAATCGAGCTGAACTCGCGCAGGTGATCGGCGCCTGGTCCTCCGAGCAGCAGCTCGAGGAGCGCATCGCGAACCTGCGCCGCGAGCATCGGCTCGATGCGATCCTCTTGACGCGCAGCGAGGAGGGCATGTCGCTGTTCGATGGGGCCGGGCACGTGCGCATCGGCGCGCAGGCGCGCGAGGTGTTCGACGTCACCGGCGCCGGCGATACCGTGATCGCCGCGCTCGCGGCCATGCTTGCCGCGGGCCTCAGCCTTCGCGAGGCCATGCCGATCGCCAACCGCGCCGGCGGCATCGTGGTCGGCAAGTTCGGCACGGCCACCGCCACCTATGAGGAGCTGTTCGCATGAGAGTCGTGGTGACCGGCGCCGCCGGCATGATCGGCAGCAATCTGGTGCACGGACTCAATGCCGCCGGCATCGATGAGGTCATCGCGGTGGATGATCTCACCGAGGGGATGAAGTACCGCAACCTCCTCGGCGCGAAGCTCGCCGATTATTTCGATCGGGACGAGTTCTACCGGCGCTTCGAGCGCGGGGAGCTCGGGCGGATCGAGGCGGTGTTTCACGAGGGGGCCTGCTCGGACACCATGGAGCACAACGGCCGGTACATGATGGAGAACAACTACCGCTGCTCCAAGGGCCTGCTCGATGCCTGCCAGGCCCAGGGCACGCGGCTCCTGTACGCCTCCTCGGCCGCCACTTATGGCGACAGCGCGGCGTTTCGCGAGTCGCCCGAGTGCGAGCGGCCGCTCAACGTGTACGGTTACTCGAAGCTGCTCTTCGACAACATCGTGCGCCGGATGCTTCCGACCGCGCGCCACCCGGTGGCGGGCTTTCGCTACTTCAACGTCTACGGCCCGCGCGAGCAGCACAAGGGCCGCATGGCCTCGGTGGCCTTCCATCACTTCGGGCAGTTGCGCGAGCACGGCAAGGTCAGGCTCTTCGGCGAGTACGGCGGCTACGGCCCGGGGGAGCAGACGAGGGATTTCGTGTACGTCGAGGACGTGGTGGCGGTGAACCTGTGGTTCCTGCGCCATCCCGAGCGCAGCGGGGTCTTCAACGTGGGCTCGGGCCGCTCGCAGCCCTTCAACGATGTCGCCCATGCCACGATCAACGCGATGCGCGCCGGCAGCGGCGAGCCGCCGCTGTCGCTCGCCGAGCAGATCCAGGCGGGGCTGATCGAGTACACGCCGTTTCCCGAGGCGCTCCTCGGCAAGTATCAGTGCCGCACCGAGGCGGATCTCACGGCGCTTCGGGCGGCGGGATGCGATATCGAGTTCGCGGACGTCGAGAGCGGCGTGCGCCGCTATGCGGAGTGGCTGGCGGGGCGGGGCTGACGGAGTGCTCGGACCGTGACGCAGGGGTGGGTCGATGAGGGTGTCGGGGTCGCTGCCCGTGACATCCGACCGCTGTCCGACGGCGCCAAAAACGCGCGCATTTTGGGGGTGAAGTGCGCAATGACCACTCGGCCGAGGGTGGCGAGATGTCTCTGCGGGCCATGACGTCAATACAATTGTATTGACACACTGTTCGATCCACTTTATGTTCGGGCCATGAACCGGCCCGCAAAGCTCTCGCAGCTGCAAGTGCGCGTGTCCGAGGCGGAAAAGTCGGCGATCCGCCGCGCTGCCCAGCAGGCCGGAATGGATATGTCGGCCTATGTCTTGAGCCGTGTGCTCCCGGCGCCTGCGGCAGCGTTTCAGGAGGCTATGACTGCGCTCAGCGGAGCGGCAGAGCCGTCGTTCGAGCTTGCGGAACTCAACTCGCTGCTCTCGGGCTTGACTGCCTCGGAATTACGCCAGGCAATCGCAACCGAGCCACAGGCCGCGCTCTCGTCGTTTCTGGCCAATTATGTCGCCGCCATGTGCGAGACGGCCTGCAACATGCGTGGCGTGCCGGTGCCCGCGTGGACCCGAAGGACCGAGCCGCTGCCGGAGCCGGTATTCGGCTCCGCGCTGCCGTCGCTGCGCCTGTACTTGCTGACGCGCTCGCCAGCGCCCTTCCGCCGGCGCAACATCTTCATCGACTCGAGCGTCGGCGAGCAGGTGTAGGCGTCAAATGACGGCGCTGAGCAAGGCGGACATCCGCCGTCTGTTCGAGCTGCTGAACGATGAACTGCGTCAGACCGATACCGTGGGCGAGGTCTTCCTCGTCGGTGGCGCGGTCATGTGCCTGGCGTACGGCGCGCGTGCTTCGACGCGGGATGTCGATGCCTTCTTCCGGCCGCCCGATAAGGTGCGCGAGGCCGCCGCTCGCTCGGCCGTCAAGGCCGGAATCGGCGCGCACTGGTTGAACGATGCGGTGAAGGGCTTCATGAGCGCCCAGGGAGAGTTCGCCCCTTATCTCGAGCTCGACCACCTGCGCGTGATGACGGCGCAACCGGAGTATCTGCTCGCGATGAAATGCTTGGCCATGCGCATCGGCGCGGAGTTCCACGATGAAGAGGATGTCCGCTTCCTCCTTCGTCTTCTCGATCTCCGGTCCTACGAGCACGCGCTGCGCATCATCACGAAGTACTATCCGCTGGAGCGCCTTCCGCAAAAGGCGCTGTATGCGCTCGAAGATCTGCTCCCGCACGGTCCGGCGTAGCAGCCTCAGGGTCTGAGCGCGCAGACCCGACCCTGCGCTGAGCTGTTTCTGACCGCACGCGCCGGGCCTCGGTCCCCTTGGCCCGATGGTACCCCTGTGCACAGCCTGCGCACCTTGTTGGAGGATCTCCCCACCATCCTGCGCGACACCTGCCGCACGCCCGCCCCGTCGAGCATTCCGGCACCTTCGAGCTGACCGCCCCCGCCGCCGAGCGTCGTGCCTTGGAGTTGATCGACCAGATCGCTGCGTCGCCATCCCGATGCCCTCGCGGACTCCATCGCAATGAAATGACGGGGACGCTTCGCTCCGCAGGCCGAGGAGCTTCAGGTTGGGGGTTTCAGGCGACCGCCTTCAGCGCGAAATCGACGTAGATCGCATCGTAGGGGAAGACTATGCGCCCCTCGGTCGTCTTGCTGATGATGCCGGCGTTCAGCAGCGCATGCACATCGGCAGGCACGGCCTTCACGTCGCGCTCAACCCTGCGGGGCGACCTCGCGAATGCTGAGCGCGCCGGCGCCCGTCATCGCCTTCAGAATCTCCCATCGCTTCGCGGTCAGCACCTGCCACAGGAGCTCCGCCGAAGCGAAGCGGATCCGGGCCGTGTCCGTGGCCCTGCGTTTCCCCACCGCGCTCGCCACCTCGCGCCACCTCGCGATAGCTCGCTCAAAATCCGCCAGAAGCTTCTCGATGCGCTCGATCGCCCGCGCGATGTGGGACAGATAATCGGCAAGACGCTGCAGGTCGCGGTTCATACGGGAATTGCATCGGCCAGCACGGCTGCACGGCTGCACGGAATTTCTCGGGTAGTGCATTGGGTGTCAGGACATCGATGGGCACGCCGAGGGATTGCGGCAACTCGTGCCGCATCGCGCCGATATCGAACAACGTGGTGTCGGCAGTCGGATCGACGAGGAGGTCCAGGCCGCTGCCCTCGATGTCAGTCCCATGTGCGACGGATCCGAAAATGCGCGCGTTGCGCGTGTGGTGTGAGGCCACCACCTGTCTGATGGTCTCCTGATGTGCTTCTGGGGCGAGGGATGGTTTCACGCCTTTCTCCATGGCTATTGCGCCATACTGATCGCGTACTCATGCGGTAATCGCGACGGCGCACAGGCTCAATGATAACATCGGTGCGCGATGTCAAGCGCCTCAGTCATCACTGAATTGCCCAGAGCCCTCGGCGATAAGATCGTGCCGAACGCCGAAATTGCCGTGCGCGAGTGGCCCCGGCCGCTGGTGTTCACGAACGGCGTTTTCGATGTGCTCCATCGGGGGCATGTCGCGTACCTGGCGGCGGCGCGCGAGCGGGGTGCGGCTCTGCTGGTGGCGGTCAACAGCGACGCCTCGGCCCGCCTGCAGGGCAAGGGCCCGGACCGGCCCCTCAATGCCGAGCTCGACCGGCTCATCGTCGTCGCGGCGCTCGAGAGCGTGTCGTTCGTCACCCTGTTCGACGAGAAGACCCCCTGCGCGCTGCTCTCGCGCTGCCGGCCCGATGTCTACGTCAAGGGCGGGGACTACGACATGGAGAGCCTCGAGGAGACGCGCCTGATGCGCTCCTGGGGCGGCCGCTCGCTCGCGATCCCGTTCATCGAGGGATATTCCACCTCCGCCCTCGTGCGGCGCATCCGCGGCGCATGACCAAATCGTCTGGAGCGAATTTGCACGGCGGCAGCCGGCCCGCTGGGCGAGGCGCAGGGATGGGGCCCCGCAACCACCGGGCGGCCTTCATCGACCGCGACGGCGTGCTCAACGAGGAGCGCGCCTATGTGCACCGGATCGAGGATTTCGTGCTGCTGCCGGGGGCGCTGGCGGCGCTGCGCGCGCTCGAGGCCGCCGGCTACCGCCGGGTGGTGGTGACCAACCAGTCGGGGATCGCCCGCGGCCTGTACACGGAAGCGGATTACCAGCGGCTCACCGCGCAGATCCGTGAGCGCCTGCGGGCCGAGCACGTGACGCTCGATGCCATCGAGTACTGTCCTCACCTGCCCGATGCGCCGCTGCCCGAGTACCGGCGAGAGTGCGAGTGCCGCAAGCCCGCGCCCGGGATGCTGCTGCGCGCCATCCGCGCGCTCGATATCGACCCGGCGGCGTCCTTTCTCGTTGGCGACCGGCTCTCGGATGTTCAGGCCGGCCGCGCCGCCGGCGTCGGCCGGTGCTTCCTGGTCCGTACCGGCTGTGCGCTCTCCACGGAGGCCCTCGGCGCCGCCGATGGGGTGTACGACGATCTGCTGGCCTGCGTGCAGGACGTGCTCCGCTAGATGGAGCGCCGTTGCAGGCTGAGAACGGAGGCATGACGCGCGTCACTCGCCCGTGGCAAGCTTGCCTGATGAGCGTGCGCACAGGAGCCATCCGTTGAAAGGCATCGTTCTCGCCGGGGGCGCCGGCACCCGGCTGCACCCGGTCACCTTGAGCATCAGCAAGCAGCTGCTGCCGGTGTACGACAAACCCATGGTCTACTACCCCATCTCGGCGCTGATGCTGGCCGGGATCCGGGACATCCTGCTGATCTCGACGCCCGAGGATCTTCCGCTCTTCCGGCGCCTGCTCGGCGATGGCGCGCAATGGGGCCTCTCGTTCACCTACGCCGAGCAGGCCCGCCCCGAGGGGCTGGCGCAGGCGTTCCTCATCGGTCGGGACTTCATCGGCGAGGAGCGCGTGGCGCTGGTGCTCGGCGACAACATCTTCTACGGCCACGGGCTGCCCGAGCAGCTGCAGGCCGCCGCACGATGCGACAGCGGGGCGACGGTCTTCGCCTACCGGGTGCGCGACCCCGAACGCTACGGCGTGGTGAGCTTCGATGCCGATGGGCAGGCCACCACTCTGGAGGAGAAGCCCGCGCAGCCCAAATCCAACTACGCGGTCACCGGGCTCTATTTCTACGACAACCGGGTCGTCGAGTTTGCCCGCGGCTTGAAGCCCTCGGCGCGTGGCGAGCTGGAGATCACCGATCTGAACCGGCTCTATCTCGAGCGCGGCGCGCTCAATGTGCAGCTGCTCGGGCGGGGCGTCGCCTGGCTCGACACCGGCACCCACGAGTCCCTCATCCAGGCCTCGATGTTCATCGAGGCCCTCGAGGCGCGCCAGGGTCTGAAGGTGGGCTGTCCGGAGGAGATCGCCTTCCGCTGCGGGTTCATCGACGCCGCGCAGCTCGAGCGGCTGGCGAGACCCCTCGCCAAGAGCGGTTACGGCACCTACCTGCTCGATCTGCTGAAAGGGCCGCTGTAATGCAGTTCGAACCGACCGCCATTCCCGAGGTCGTGCTCATCCGCCCGAAAGTCTTCGGGGATGCGCGCGGGTTCTTCATGGAGTCCTGGGAGCGGCGCAAGTTCGCCGCCGCGGGACTGGATCTTGACTTCGTGCAGGACAACCACAGCCACTCGGGCCGACACATCCTGCGCGGACTGCACTATCAGATCAAACAGCCGCAGGGAAAGCTGGTGCGCGTGACCTGTGGGACGGTGTTCGATGTCGCAGTCGACATCCGCCGCGCTTCCCCGACCTTCGGCCGCTGGGTGGGCGTTACGCTCTCGGCCGAGAACCATCACATGCTGTGGGTGCCGCCCGGCTTTGCGCACGGGTACCTCGTGCTCAGCGACTCGGCGGATTTCCTCTACAAGGTCACCGACTTCTGGGCGCCCGAGCACGAGCGGGCCATCCGCTGGGACGATCCGACCGTGGGCGTGCACTGGCCGCTGCCCGCGGCAGCGCAGCCGCAGCTCTCCGCCAGGGACGCTGCTGCGCCCTCTCTGGGGGCCGCCGAGGTCTATCCGTGAAGGTGCTGATCACCGGTGCGGGCGGGCAGGTCGGGCGCATGCTGCGCGCGACGTGCCCCGCGGGCATCGAGCTCGCTGCCTGTGCGCATGGCGATCTTGACATCGGCGATGCCGGGGCGGTGCGCGACAAGCTTGAGCGAGAGCGTCCCGATGCGATCATCAATGCCGCCGCATACACCGCGGTCGACAAAGCCGAATCGGAGCCGCAGCGGGCGCGTCGCATCAACAGCGAGGGGCCCGGGCATCTCGCCACCGGGGCCCGCCAGACTGGCGCGCGCCTCGTTCACATCTCGACCGATTTCGTGTTCGACGGTCACGCCTCCTCGCCTTACCGTCCCGAGGCGCTCACCCATCCTCTGAGTGTCTATGGCTCGACCAAGCGCGACGGGGAGCGGGCGGTCCTCGAGGCTCTGCCCGATCGGTCGGTGATCGTGCGCACCGCCTGGGTCTATGCGCCCGAGGGGGCGAACTTCATGCGCACCATGCTGCGCCTCATGGGCGAGCGCGGTGCCGTGCGCGTGGTGGCCGATCAGGTCGGCACACCCACCGCCGCGCGGCCGCTCGCCGAGACGCTCTGGCAGGTTGTTGCGCGGTCCGAGATCCGCGGCATCCACCACTGGACCGATGCAGGGGTGGCGAGCTGGTACGACTTTGCCGTGGCCATCGCGGAGGAGGGCGCTGCGCTCGGCCTGCTGCCCTCCACTGTCACCGTCACGCCGATCGCAACCGAAGACTATCCGACGCCGGCGCGCCGCCCGGCCTACAGCGTGCTAGACAAACGCTCACTGGCCGCGTTCGGCCTCGTCCCGGCGCACTGGCGGCAGCGGCTGCGCGAGACCCTGAAGGCACTCGCCCATGGCTAGGCTCCTCGTCACCGGCGGCGCCGGATTCATCGGCGCCAATTTCGTCCACCATTGGCTGCGCACCCATGCCGGCGAGCCGGTGGTGGTGCTCGATGCGCTGACCTATGCCGGCAACCTCGCCAATCTTGAGCCCGTCAAGGGCCGCGCCGAGCTGCGCTTCGTGCGCGGGGACATCCGCGACACCGCGCTCGTCGAGCGCCTGCTGCGCGAGGAGCGGCTCGACACCATCGTGCACTTCGCCGCGGAGTCGCACGTCGACCGGTCGATCCATGGGCCGGATGCCTTCATCGAGACCAATGTCCAGGGCACGCACTCGATGCTCAAGGCCGCCCGTACCGTGTGGCTCGAGGAGCGCGTCGCGCCCGCGCATCGCTTCCATCATGTCTCCACCGATGAGGTGTACGGCTCACTCGGCCCGCAGGACCCGGCCTTCAGCGAGCACACGCCCTATGCGCCGAACTCCCCGTATTCGGCGAGCAAGGCCGCCTCCGACCACCTGGTGCGCGCCTATCACCACACCTATGGCCTTGCGAGCACGATCAGCAACTGCTCGAACAATTACGGACCGTTTCATTTCCCGGAGAAGCTGATCCCGCTCATGATCGTGAACCTGCTGCACGGCCGGGATCTGCCGATCTACGGCGATGGGCGCAACGTGCGCGACTGGCTGCACGTCTCGGATCACTGCCGCGGCATCGAGCGCATCCTGGAGAAGGGCAGGCCCGGCGAGGTCTACAACATCGGCGGGGGGGCGCAGAGCGAGAACCTCACGCTCGTCGAGACGCTCTGCACCGTGGCCGATGCGGCCTTCCGCGAGCACGGGGATCTCGCGAAGCGTTTCCCGGATGCGCCGCCCGGGCGTGGCAAGGAAAGCGCAAGTCTCATCCGCTTCGTCAAGGACCGTCCCGGGCACGACCGCCGTTACGCCATCGACTGCCGCAAGGCCGAGCGCGAGCTCGGCTATCGTGCCGAGGTGACCCTCGAGCGCGGGCTGCGCGAGACCTTCGCCTGGTATCTCGAGAACGAGTGGTGGTGGCGCGCGGTCATGGACGGCAGCTATCAGCGCTGGATCGAGACGCACTATCGGTAGCGGCCGCGCCAGCCGATCAAGGGACGGTACGCACCTCGAGCCGTTCGGCCAGCCACAGCGTGATGAGCGACTGGCGGGTAACGCCAAGCCGCCGCGCTTGCCGATCGATGGATTGGACCATCCATTGCGGGAAATCCACGTTGACGCGCTTGATATCGAGGCCCGGTCTGTGAGCCCGGTGCAAGTCGAGGTGCTCGAGGACGCTCTCGCCAGCGTCGAACTTCTGATCAAATCTCGTCGCTTTCATCAGCCTTTCCCTCTTCGTCGCGAGCACGCCGCACCGAGATCAGTCGGATCGGCTCGCTGCGTCGCGTGAACACCGCGGACCAGTAGTGACCCGCCCATTTCGCGATGGCCAGCCATCTCGGCTCATCCCGCGCTCGGGCGGGGATTTCGATCAGGGCAGGGTCCTGCCACAGCGCTTGCGCCGCATCGAAGTCCGTCGCGCCGGATGATCCCGTATACAACTGTGCAAGTTTTACGCGACTGCTCGGCGAAGGGTAAGATTGCCGGCCCCTTTTTTGGGGCGCCGGCATGTCATGGCCGAAACTCTC
>JAKAXA010000040.1 GCA_021816775.1 Pseudomonadota bacterium | reverse complement strand
TTCGCCCAGGCCTACTGCCGCATCTCGAGCTATCTCCAGACCATGGCCAATCGCGGCTACAACCCGCTCGTCGCTATCCAAATGGCTCTCTCCGGTCAGCTGTACGCAGAATCGGGTGAGTAGTTACTTTCTGATTTCCATAATCAATCGCGCTGCTCGATCCAAAGCCATGTCATAGAGTTCCAGAGCGTCACTCTCACCCATTTCAATACCGAAGGCGTCCTCACGGTCACAGATGGGCTCTGTTCTTTGACGACCTCCGGCAGATCGCTCGCCGACCACATGCAGCACATTTGCTTCGAATCAGGATTCTCGCGATGCCGGTGACGATGCTTGGCATGAAGTGCGCGAGGCGCGGCGTAAACGCCGGAGAAATCGGACTTCATGCCAACGGCGCCCTCCATCCGCGCCGTCCCCGGCGCCGGCTTCAAGCGCGGGTTCCGTTCTCTTTGCGTCTTGACCGCGTGGCCGATCCTTTCGCGAGAGGGAAGATGTATGAGCGGAGAATCTCCTTTGACTCGTCGCGCACAAACACCATTAGGGAGCCCTCAGCGACCGCCTTCTGGTATTGCTTCTTCGTCTCCTCTCGCGTTCGGCTGCTGAGTTCCTCGAGGTAATCCCCGGCAGGATAGGCTCGGATCTGGGCGGCTACCACGTCGAATTCCAGGATCGGCGCGCGATCCTCGAACGCTGCGTACATACCCGTCAATGCGTCCCAGTGGGTGCGCAGCATGGGCAAGTAGATATCCGAATCGGCCATTACGTCTTCCATCTCACTACCTGGCTCGCGCAATGAATCGGGCCGTCTCCCTGCGGCAATATACTTCTGCGGTCTGCAGCCAAGCAACACCGCAAAATGCCCCGTCGGACCATTTTGAACGGCCGCTTACGGGTAAAGACTGAAGCCTGGTTGGGCTCGGTGCACCGCTTGAACATCGACCGACAAGGTACGGATCAGTGCGATTCCTCCACCCTGACACATGGGTCATCGGGCATTCGACACGGCGAGCAGTACGCCCTTGGCTCGCATCCGATTGCCACGGCTCAAACGGCCGCTGCGGAAAGCCGCGATGCGCTCGGAACATCGGAATCGATCGGGCGCGTCGGGCTAAAATCCGTGCCGACCGCAGACCTCGCGATGGAGCACAAGACACCGTGGACACCCACTCTATCGAGCAGCTCGAGATCAAGATTGCCTTCCTCGAGCGCGCAAACGCCGAATTGAGCGACGTCGTCTTCCGCCAGCATCGCGACATCGAGGCGCTGCGCGAGCAGCTCGCCTCGCTGACCTCGCGGATGCAGGCGTACGAGGAGGATGTCGCGCCGCGCAAGCCGCAAGACGAGCGGCCGCCGCATTACTGAGCGCGCGCGCAGCGGGCGGCGCGTCAGGCCCGGCACCGCCCGATCGGCTGATCCGCCGCATCCGTCAGACCGCGGGCACGCAGCCACAGTCGCGCCTCCTGCGCGTCGCCCTCGAACCAGGCGCGTGCGCTGCCCAGACGGAAGCTGTAGCCCCACGCGTCCATGTCCCGGAACAGCCGATCGCGGCCGACTCCGGGCAACGCGTCCGCCAGCAGCACCTGCAGGTAGCACACGGCGGATTCCTCCGCGTCATCGCCGCCCGCATCGGTATCCAGAGCCGAGCGCCGAGCGGGACTCATGCAGATGAAGTGACACGCCTCGTGCAGAATCGAATGCAGCGGCGTATCGGGCCGCGCATAGAGCCGGTCCGCCTGCAGCCCCGCTTCGCGCTCGCCCCAGTACGATCCCGGGATTTCCGTCCCCGGCTCCAGAATCTGCAGGTGCAGCCCGTAGCGCCCCAGCAGCGCCTCGACGCTCGCCGCAGCGATACCGCCGAGCGTGAGAACCGTCCCGGTCACAGCTTGGCCAGGCGGCGCATCACGATATCGGCCAGCTCATGGCCCATGGCGCCAGTGAGGATGGCCTGCTCGTGCTGCGTGGCGAGCACCAGGGTCTCGTTGAAGGTGTACGAGCGCGTGGCGCGCACCGTCTGTCCCGCGAGCAGCGTCTTGCCGCCGGCGCTCACCGAGAAGTGAACCGTGTAGCTCACCTCGTATTCGGTCGGCCGGTTCGTGGCCGACACCGACAGAACGCGGCGCTTGACCTCATCATGGACATCGATGAGCGCGGAAGCGTGTGCCTCGCGCTCGACCGGGTGCGCGCCGGAGATCACCAGATCACGGCGCAGGCTCTGCACGAAATCGCTCTGCGGATTGGACGCCTGGATGTAGGGACGGCGCATCACCGCGGGCAGCACCGTGCGCCCCTCCAGGTGAAAGCCGCAGCCCGCGAGCAGCGCAGCGGCGGCCAGTGTGATGCCTGCGGCGAACGTGCAGCGGAGCATGCTCATCCTTGCCCGCCTCACACCACGATGTTGATGAGCTTGCCGGGCACGACGATCACCTTGCGGATCGGCTTGTCGGCGATGAATCGGCTCACCTGCTCGTCGGCGAGCGCCGTCTCGCGCACTGCCACCTCATCGGCGTCCGCGGCCACCTGGATGCGCCCGCGCAGCCTGCCGTTGACCTGCACGACCAGCTCGAGAGTATCCTGCACGAGAGCCGCCGGGTCGACCTCGGGCCAGCGCTCATCCACCACCGCCCGCTCGTGCCCGAGCGATTGCCACAGGGAGTGGCTGAGGTGTGGAACGATCGGCGCGAGCACCAGGGTGATGATCTCGAGCGCCTCATGGCGCACCGCGCGCCCCATCGACGTGCCGTCGTCGAAACGCCCCACCGCGTTCAGCAGCTCCATGCACGCCGCAATGGCGGTGTTGAAGTTGCGCCGCCGGCCGATGTCGTCGGTGGCCTTGGCGAGCGCCTGGTGCGCCGCGTGGCGCAGCGCGCGTTGTCCCGCGGAGAGCGCGGTGGCATCGAGCCGCTGCGGCAGACCGCCACGGACATGATCGTACACGGCGCTCCAGAGGCGGCGCAGGAACCTCGAGGCGCCCTGCACGCCCTCGTCGGACCACTCCAGGGTCTGCTCGGGGGGCGAGGCGAACATGGTGAAGAGCCGGGCCGTGTCGGCGCCGAAGCGCGCCACGAGTCCCTCTGGATCCACGCCGTTGTTCTCGGACTTCGACATCTTGCCGAGCCCGCCGTACTCGACGCGAAGCGTCTGCCCGTCGGAGCCCGTGACCTCGAAGATTTCCGCGCCGCTGGCATCGCGCCGCGCGCGCACGTCGGCGGGATTGTAGAAGCGCCGCCGGCCATCGGCTGAGACGCTCGAGTAGATGTGATTGAGCACCATGCCCTGGGTCAGCAGGTTGGTGAACGGCTCGCTGGCATGCACCAGGCCGAGATCGCGCATGACCTTGGTCCAGAAGCGCGAGTAGAGCAGGTGCAGGATGGCGTGCTCGATGCCGCCGATGTACTGGTCGACCGGCAGCCAATAATCGGTCCGCGCATCGACCATCGCGCCGCTCTGATCCGGACAGGCGTAGCGCAGGTAGTACCAGGACGAGTCGACGAACGTGTCCATGGTGTCGGTTTCGCGCCGTGCCGGGCGGGCGCAGCGCGGGCACTCGCAGCGGTAGAACGCCGGCGACTTGGCGAGCGGATTGCCGCTGCCGTCCGGCACCAGGTCCTCCGGTAGGCGCACCGGCAGCTGCTCGTCGGGAACCGGCACCTCGCCGCAGTGCTCGCAGTGGATCAGCGGAATCGGGCAGCCCCAATAGCGCTGGCGCGAGATGCCCCAGTCGCGCAGCCGGTACTGCACGCGTTTGCGCCCGAGCCCGCGCCGCTCGAGCTCCGCGGCGATGGCATCGACCGCCGCCTGGAACGTCAGGCCCGAGAACTCCCCGGAGTTCACCGTGATGCCGTGCTCGCCGTAGGCGCCGACCCACGGCGCCGCAACGCGCTCGTCGGCGCCGCTCGCGGAGCGCACGACCGTCGCGATGTCGATGCCGTTGCGGCTCGCGAACTCGAAATCGCGCTCGTCATGGGCCGGCACGCCCATCACGGCGCCCTCGCCGTAGCCCATGAGCACGTAATTGGCAACCCAGATCTCGATCGGCTGGCCGGTGAAGGGATGCAGCACGTGAAGGCCGGTGCGCATGCCCTTCTTCTCCTGTGTGGCCACATCGGCTTCCATGACGCTGCCACGCCGGCACTCCTCGACGAAGGCGGCGAGCTTCGGATCCGCGGTCGCCGCGGCGAGGGCCACCGGATGCTCGGCCGCCACGGCCATGAAGGTCACGCCGAATAGGGTGTCGACCCGTGTGGTGAAGACCTTCAGCGCGCCGTCCGCGCCCAGCGCGGCGCGCGTGTCCGGCGCATACGGGAAGCCGACCTCGCATCCCTCGCTGCGGCCGATCCAGTTCGCCTGCATCAGCTTCACGCGCTCCGGCCAGCCGGGCAACTGATCGAGATCGCCGAGCAACTCTTCCGTATAGCGCGTGATGTTGAGGTAGTACATCGGGATCTCGCGCTTCTCCACGAGCGCCCCGGTGCGCCAGCCCCGCCCCTCGATCACCTGCTCGTTGGCCAGCACGGTCTGATCGGCCGGGTCCCAGTTCACCACGCCGGTCCGGCGGTACGCGATGCCTTTCTCGAGCATGCGCAGGAACAGCCACTGGTTCCAGCGGTAGTACGCCGGATCGCAGGTGGCGAGCTCGCGGCTCCAGTCGATGCCGAAGCCGAGGGATTTCAGCTGGCTGCGCATGTACTCGATGTTCTGGCGCGTCCAGCGCGCCGGCGGCACGCCATTGCTCATGGCGGCGTTCTCGGCGGGCAGGCCGAACGCGTCCCAACCCATCGGCTGCAGCACGTTGCGCCCCTGCATGCGCATGAACCGGGCGAGCACGTCGCCGATGGTGTAGTTGCGCACATGGCCCATGTGCAGCCGCCCCGACGGATAGGGGAACATCGAGAGGCAGTAGAACTTCTCCCGCCCCGGCTCCTCGCGCACCTGGAACGTCCGGTGTGATTCCCAGTACTGCTGCGCGGTGCGCTCAACGGAGGCCGGATCGTAGGTCTCTTGCATCGGACAATCGCCTGATCTTTCGGAGCTCATCGGTGGTGGATGCCGGGGCCGATCGTCGCGATCGTCACGGCGCGCTCATTGTACGGCGGCGGCGGAGCTGGCGCAGCGCGAGCGCCGCGGCCAAAGCGGCGCTCGCGAGCAGCACTGCGAGCCCGTTGCCCACCCGCGCAAACGGCGTCATGCCGGTCATGGCCGTCACGGCCGAGCGCAGTACATAGGGGCGCATGACGGGCGCGCGGGCGATGACCTGCCCACGCGGTCCGATGACGCCCGAAATGCCGTCATCGGTGGCGACGATCATGTAGCGCCCCTCCTCCTGGGAGCGCATGCGCGCCATCTGAAATTGCTGATTGAGCTCGGAGCTGTCGTCGAACCAGGCGTCGTCTGTGACGTTCACCAGCGCGTTCGCTCGCGGCAGCATGTGCAGCATGTAGCCGCCGTACGCCACCTCGTAGCAGACCGTGGGTCCGAGCTCGAGCCCCGCCACGGGAAGGGGCTGCTGGTGCGTGCCGCCGGCGGTGAAGCTCGAGGACGGCAGGTTCATCCGCGCGAGCCACTGCAGCACGAAGCTCGGCAGGGGGATCGTCTCGACGAGCGGGACCAGGTGGCTCTTGTCGTACCAGCTCGCCTGCGCGCCGAGCGCCAGAATCGAATTGTAGTAATCCCCCGAGGACGACTCGCGCAGCACACCGAGCACGAGCGCCGAGCCGTGTGCGCGGGCAGCCCGATCCAGGTGGGCCACGTACGGAAACAGGTTGTTCACCAGATCCGGCAGCGCAGACTCGGGCCAGACGATCAGGCGCGTGCCGAAGGCCGATTCGGTCATGCGCTGGTAGCGCTCGAGGATCCGCTCGGCGTGCGCGTCCTGCCACTTTTCCTGCTGGGGGATGTTCGCCTGCACGATCGCCACGGACACGGGCCGACCGGATGGATGGGTCCAGGCGATCGTCCCGAGTCCGGCGGCGGCGAGCCACGGTGCGACCAGCACGGCCGCGGCGATGATCCGCACGCGCGGCGAGCCGCGCAGCAACGCCACCAGCGCCCCGGCGCCCGTGAGCAGCGCCAGGCTGATGCCGTAGACACCCGCGAGCGGCGCCAGGTTCGCCAGCGCCGTGTCCGTCTGAGTGTAGCCAAGGGTCAGCCACGGAAATCCCGACAGCAGCCAGCCGCGCAGCCACTCGACGATCAGCCACACGCCCGGCGCGCCGAGCAGCCAGCGGACCGGTCCGGCCGGAAAGACGCGCACGACAACATAGCCGGTGAGTGCGTGGTAGCCCGCCATCAAGCCCATCAGCCCGAGCGTCGCCAGCAGGGCCAGCCACACCGGGGCGTCGAGATGGATGGCGTGGTAGAGCCAGTAGGTGCCGACACCGAACAGGCCGAAGCCGAACCAGAATCCCAGCCACGCCGCCCGGCGCGCCTCGGCGCGCTCCCACAGGCCGATCAGCACCGCCGGGCAGAGCAGCCCGAGCGGCCACCACCCCTGCGGCGCGAAGGCGCAGGCGAGCAGCGCCCCGGCGACCAGCGCCAGGCCGTGCGGCGCGAACGCCCCGGCCCGCGGGCCGAGGGCAGGCCGTGCTCGGGCGGCGCGGCGCACGCGCGCCGCGAGCCCCGGCGCGGGCCCGCCGCTCAAACAGCCGACTCCGGCTCGCGCGGCGTGGCCGCTCCCGCGGGCAGCACCACGCGCAGCGCATCGATGCGGCGCCGGTCGGCCCGGGTAATGCGGAACTCGAATCCGTCGATGGTCACGGCCTCGCCGCGGCGCGGCAGCCGGCCGAAGCGGCGCATCAGCAACCCCGCCACGGTCTCGAAGCCCTGCTCCTCGGGCAGCCGCGCGTTGAAATATTCATTGAACTCCTCGATGCGGGTGATGCCGCGCACCAGATATTGTCGATCCGCCTCCTTGCGGATGTTCTGATCGTCCTCGACGTCGAACTCATCGTCGATCTCCCCGACGATCTGCTCGATGACGTCCTCGATGGTGATCAGGCCCGCGACCCCGCCGTACTCGTCGACCACGATCGCCATGTGCTGGCGGTTGCCGCGGAACTCCTTCAGCAGCACGTCGAGGCGCTTCGATTCGGGGACGAACACCGCCGGGCGCATGTACTCGCGGATATCGAATCGTTCCCCCTCCTCGTGGCCGCACAGGCGCAGCAGGTCCTTGGCGAGCAGGATGCCGGCGATGTCGTCGCGGTCTTCGTCGAGCACCGGAAAGCGCGAGTGTCCCGATTCGACCACGATGGGCAGAATGCGTTTCACCGGGTCATCGCGCTGCACGCACACCATCTGAGCGCGCGGCACCATCACGTCGCGCGCGTGCAGATCGGGCACCGCGAGCACGCCCTCGATCATCGTCAGGGCGTCGGCTTGGAAAAGCCCCCGCTCGCGCGCCTCGCGCAGCAGCTGCAGCAGGTCCTGCCGGTCGCGCGGCTCGGAGGCGAAGGTCCGCCACAGACGCTTCAGCCACCGACGGGTCTCTCCGCGCTCGCTCATCGCATGCTCCGATAGGGATTGACGAACCCCAGCGCGCGCAGCACCGTGATCTCGCGCCGCTCCATGCGGCGCGCGTCCGGCTCGCGCTCGTGATCGTAACCGATCAGGTGCAGCGCGCCGTGCACCACCAGGTGAGCCCAGTGCGCGCGCAGCGGCTTGCCCTGCGCGAGCGCCTCGGTGCGCACCACCTGCGCGCAGATGACCAGATCGCCGAGCGGGCGAGCCGCGCCGCTCGCCTCGGGCGGCAGGGGCGCGGCGGGAAACGACAGCACATTGGTGGCCTTGTCCTTGCCGCGGTAGCGGGCGTTGAGCCGGCGGCTTTCAGCCGGGCCGACCACCCGCACGCCGATTTCCCGGCCAGCGGCGCGCCGGCCGAGCGCCGTTTCCGCCCAGCGCGCGATGTCGGCGTTGCGCGGCGCCCAGGCGCTCACGCGGCGCTGCACGTCCAGGAGCACCGGATGCGAGACGCTGCGCGCGCGGGCGGCACTCATGAGGGCTCCTTCCCCTGGCGGGTCGGGTCCGAGCGCGACTCGTAGGCCTGCACGATGCGCTGCACCAGGGGATGACGCACGACATCGCGCGCATCGAAGAACGTGAAGGCCACTCCGCCCACACCGCGCAGCACGTCGATCACGTGGCTCAGGCCCGACTGGCGGCCGGCCGGCAGATCGGTCTGCGTGACGTCCCCGGTCACCACGGCCTTGGAGCCGAAACCGATGCGCGTGAGGAACATCTTCATCTGCTCGATGGTGGTGTTCTGCGCCTCATCGAGGATAATGAACGAGTCGTTGAGCGAGCGGCCGCGCATGAACGCGAGCGGCGCCACCTCGATCACGTTGCGCTCGATGAAGCGCGACACGCGGTCGAAACCCAGCATCTCGTACAACGCGTCGTACATCGGGCGCAGGTAGGGGTCGACCTTCTGGGTCAGGTCGCCGGGCAGGAAGCCGAGCCGCTCGCCGGCCTCCACCGCGGGCCGCACCAGCACCACGCGCCGGATGGTCTCGGCCTGCAGCGACTCGACGGCACAGGCGACCGCGAGGTAAGTCTTGCCGGTGCCGGCCGGCCCGATCCCGAAGGTCAGGTCGTGCGCGCGGATGTCGGCGAGGTACTGGCGCTGATGGTGCCCGCGCGCGCGCAGTCCACCGCGCGGCAGCCGTATGGCCGAATCCTCGCCTTCGCCTGCGGTCGCGCGTCCCGACTCGTGCTCGCGCAAGGCGAGATGCACGCGCTCCGGCGTCACCTCCTCGCTCTTGGCGAGCGCGAACAGCTCGCGCAGCGTCTCCTCGGCGCTGTCGGCGCGCGCCCCGACCACGCGGAAACTGTCACCGCGCCGGCGGATCTGCACCTCGAGCCGGGCCTCGAGCAGCCGCAGGTTCTCATCGAGCGGCCCGCAGAGGTTGGCGAGGCGCGCGTTGTCCCCCGGCTCGAGCGCGAACTCGCGCGAGGCTTCGGACACGTTCACTGACACAGCCGCCCGCGCAGACTGTGCCGCAGGGCGGCCGTCACCGCGACATCGGCAAAGCGCCCGAACAGCTCGGGCGGGCCGGCGAAGTTGATCCAGCGGTTGTTTTCGGTGCGCCCGGCAAGCTCGCGCGCGTCCTTCTTCGCCGGGCGTTCGACGAGCACGCGCTGCACGCTGCCCACCATGGCCTCGCTGATGCGATGTGCCTGCGCATCGAGCTGCGCCTGCAGGCGCGCCAAGCGCTCGAGCTTGACCGCCTCGGGCGTCTCATCCGCGAGCGAGGCGGCCGGCGTGCCGGGGCGGCGGCTGTAGACAAAGCTGAAGGACTGATCGAGTCCGGCATCGCGCGCAAGCGAGAGCGTCGCCTCGAAATCGCGCTCGGTCTCGCCGGGAAAGCCGACGATGATGTCAGAAGAGATGCTGATGTCGGGTCGCACCGCACGGAGCCTGCGCACCTTGTCCTTGAATTCAAGCGCGGTGTAGCCGCGCTTCATCAGCGCGAGCACGCGGTCCGAGCCGCTCTGCACCGCCAGGTGCAGGTGGTTGGCGAGCTTGCGCACGTGCGCGTACGCCTCGATGAGGCTGTCGTCGAACTCCACCGGATGCGAGGTGGTGAAGCGGATGCGCTCGATCTCGGGCAGGGCGGCGACGTGATGGATCAGCGTCGCCAGATCGACCTCGGCGCCGTCACTCATCGCGCCCGCGTAGGCGTTGACGTTCTGACCGAGCAGCGTCACTTCGCGCACGCCCTGGGCGGCGAGCTGGCGCACTTCCGCGAGGACCGAGTCGAACGGCCGGCTGACTTCCTCGCCGCGCGTGTACGGCACGATGCAGAAGCTGCAGTACTTGCTGCAGCCCTCCATGACGGACACGAACGCCGAGCTGCCCTCGGTCCGCGGCGCGGGCAGCCGATCGAATTTCTCGATCTCCGGAAAGCTCACATCCACCTGCGAGCGCCCGCTGCGGTGCAGCTCGGCGATCATCTGCGGCAGGCGGTGCAGCGTCTGCGGGCCGAACACCAGATCGACGAACGGCGCGCGCGCGGTGATGGCCTCGCCTTCCTGGCTCGCGACGCAGCCGCCGACGCCGATCAGCACCTCGGGGCGCTGAGTCTTCAGGCGCCGCCACTCCCCGAGCAGCGAGAACACCTTCTCCTGCGCCTTCTCGCGCACCGAGCAGGTATTCATCAGCAGCACATCGGCCTCGGCGGGATCGTCGGTGGGCGTAAGGCCCACCCCCGCGCGCAGCACGTCCGCCATGCGAGCGGAGTCGTACTCGTTCATCTGGCAGCCGAAGGTCTTGATGTAGTAGTGGCGGGGCATGGGCTCTGCGGTACGGGAACGCGGATTTTACGGCCTGGAGTGCCCGGCCGCACGGGGGCCGCAGGCCCCCTCCCGCCGCGAACGTAATATTTCATTATTTTTCAGAAGGCTGCGATGGTCGACGCTCGCCGGCGCGCGGCGTCGGCTGCAATCCCAAGAGCCGCCGGAGCGCTGGATCCCTCGGGGCAGTCCGTGCCGCCGGCCAACTAGGCGGCCGGGGCGCCAGCCCGCACAGCAAAAAGCCCCGGGATTTAAGTCTCCCGAGGCTTTTATTTACAGAAATGAATTTGGTATAGCCTAGAATGGGATGTCGTCGTCGAAATCCGTTCCCTCACCCGCGCCCCCGCCGCCCGAGCCCGAGGGCTGGGCGTACTCGGCATTCTCCCGGGGAGCCGAGCCGCTGCTGGCGCCGGCGCCGCCGCCCGCCCCGCCGCGACCGCCGAGCATCTGCATGTCGTTTGCGACGATTTCCGTGCTGTAGCGCTCGTTGCCCTGCTTGTCCTGCCACTTGCGCGTGCGCAGGCTCCCCTCGATGTAGACCTGCGAGCCCTTGCGCAGGTACTCGCCCGCGACCTCGGCCAGGCGGCCGAAGAGAGCCACCCGGTGCCACTCGGTGCGCTCCTGCTGCTCGCCGCTCTGCTTGTCGCGCCACGACTCGGTGGTCGCGATGCGCAGATTCGCCACCGAGCTGCCCGAGGGCATGGCACGCGTCTCGGGGTCGGCGCCGAGATGACCGATGAGAATGACCTTATTGACCCCACGCGCCATGAGCATGCCCTCCGGAAAAGAAGGGCATTGTAGACGCCCCGGCCCTCGGCGCGAAGCGCGACAGGCCGTGCCTTCGCGCACAAATGCCGTCCCGGGCCGGGTGAGCGTGGCGTGGCCCAAGGCGCGTACACTGGACGGTCATGCAGGAAATCCGCATCCGCGGGGCGCGCACCCACAATCTCAAGGGCATCGATCTGGACCTGCCGCGCGAGCGGCTGATCGTGCTCACCGGGTTGTCGGGCTCGGGCAAGTCGTCCCTGGCCTTCGATACGCTCTACGCCGAGGGCCAACGGCGCTACGTCGAGTCGCTTTCGGCGTACGCGCGGCAGTTCCTCTCGGTGATGGACAAGCCCGATGTCGACCACATCGCCGGCCTCTCCCCCGCGATCGCCATCGAGCAGAAGGCCACCACGCGCAATCCGCGCTCGACGGTAGGCACGGTCACGGAGATCTACGATTACCTGCGGCTGCTGTTTGCGCGCGCCGGCGTGCCGCGCTGCCCGGTTCACGGCCAGGACCTCACCGCCCAGACCGTCAGTCAGATGGTCGATCAGGTGCTGAAGCTGCCCGCCGGCAGCCCCATCGCCCTGCTCGCGCCGCTGGTGAGCGACCGCAAGGGCTCGCATGAGGACACGCTGCGCGCGCTGAGCGCGCAGGGCTTCGTGCGGGCGCGCATCGACGGGCGGATCTACGAGCTCGCAGCGGCGCCCGACCTCGACCCGAAGCGCACACACACCATCGAGGCGGTGGTCGACCGCATGCGGGTCAAGCCTGATGTGCAGCAGCGCCTGGCGGAGTCGTTCGAGACGGCCCTCACGCTCGCCGGCGGCGTGGCCCGCGTCGCGCTGCTCGAGGGGCAGCCGCAAGAAGATGTGCCGCGCCCGGCCGGCGAGTGGCTGTTCTCCAGCGCGCATGCGTGCCCGATCTGCGGCTACAGCGTGCCACCGCTCGAGCCGAAGATGTTCTCGTTCAACAACCCGCTCGGCGCCTGCCCGACGTGTGACGGGCTCGGCACCCAGCAGTTCTTCGATCCCGAGCGCGTGGTGGCGCATCCGGAGCTGTCGCTCGCCGGCGGCGCGGTGCGCGGCTGGGACCGGCGCAATGCCCATTTCTTCCACCTGATCCAGTCACTCGCCCGGCACTATCGCTTCGACATCGAGACGCCCTGGCAGGAGCTGCCCGAGGCGGTGCGCCAGGTGCTGCTCTACGGCAGCGGCAGCGAGGCGATTGCCTTCAGCTACGGCACCGCCGGCGGCGCCGTCGGCAAGCGCCACCCCTTCGAGGGCATTCTCCCCAACCTCGAGCGGCGCTATCGGGAAACCGACTCGAATGCGGTGCGCGCGGAGCTGGCGCGGTTCCGCGGGCTGCGCATCTGCCCCGAGTGCAGCGGCGCGCGGCTGAACCTCACGGCACGCTGGGTGTTCGTGGGCGAGAAGAACCTGCCGGAGCTGACCCGCCTCAGCATCGAGCGGGCCAATGAGTTCCTCTGCGGCCTTCACCTGCCTGGTTGGCGCGGAGAAGTCGCGGCGCAAATCGCGCGGGAAGTGCTCGCCCGGTTGCGGTTCCTCGCCGACGTCGGACTGCGCTATCTCACGCTGGATCGCAGCGCCGAGACGCTCTCGGGCGGGGAGGCGCAGCGCATCCGCCTGGCGAGCCAGGTGGGCTCGGGACTGACCGGGGTGATGTACATCCTCGATGAACCCTCGATCGGCCTGCATCCGCGCGACAACCGCAAACTGCTGGCGACGCTGAAGCGGCTGCGCGACCTGGGCAACACGGTGATCGTGGTGGAGCACGACGAGGAGGCCATCCGTGAGGCCGACTACGTGGTGGATCTCGGTCCCGGAGCCGGCACACACGGCGGACAGGTGGTCGCGCGCGGCACTCCCGCGCAGATCCAGTCGAACGAAGCGTCCCTCACCGGGCAGTACCTCAGCGGCCGGCGGCGCATCGAGGTGCCGCGTTCGCGGGTACCGGGCTCATCGCAGCGTCAGATCCGCATTCGCGGCGCCACGGGAAACAACCTGCGCGGCGTGGATGCGGACATTCCGCTCGGCCTGCTCACCTGCGTCACCGGGGTCTCAGGCTCGGGAAAGTCCACACTGATCATCGATACGCTCTTCAGCCACGCGCGGCAGCGCTTCACGGCCGGCGGCCCGCAGGCGGCGCCGTGCGAGCGCATAGACGGCCTGGAGCAGATCGATGCGGTCATCGACATCGACCAGAGCCCGATCGGGCGGACGCCGCGCTCCAATCCCGCGACCTACACGAACCTCTTCGGCACGGTCCGCGAGCTGTTCGCCGCGGTGCCCGAGGCACGCGCCCGCGGCTACGAGGCGGGCCGGTTCAGCTTCAACGTCAAGGGCGGGAGGTGCGAGGCCTGCCAGGGCGACGGGTTGCTGCGCGTCGAGATGCACTTCCTGCCCGACGTCTACGTGCCGTGCGACGTCTGCCACGGCCAGCGCTACAACCGCGAGACGCTCGAAATCCGCTATCGCGGCAAGAACATCCACGAAGTGCTGCAGATGACCGTCGAGGAGGCGCTGCGATTCTTCGCCAACGTGCCGGCGATCGTCGCCAAGCTGGCGACACTGCGCGACGTCGGACTCTCGTACCTGCACCTCGGGCAGAACGCAGCCACCCTCTCCGGCGGAGAGGCCCAGAGGGTCAAGCTGTCGCGCGAGCTCGCCAAGCACTCCGCAGGCCGAACGCTTTACATTCTCGATGAGCCCACCACCGGGCTGCACTTCCAGGATGTGGCGCAGCTGCTCGAAGTGCTGCAGCGCCTGCGCGATCAGGGCAATACGATCGTCGTCATCGAGCACAATCTCGATGTCATCAAATGCGCCGACTGGCTGATCGATCTGGGGCCCGAAGGGGGCGAAGGCGGCGGGCAGATCGTTGCGAGCGGAACGCCGGAGGAGGTGGCCGCCGATGCGCACTCGCACACCGGCGCCTACCTGCGCCCGCTGCTCGCGGTGCACGATGCGGTCGAAACGGCTCACGGGTGACGCGAGCCGCAAACGCAAGACACACGACCCGGGCGGCGCGCTCTCGCGCACCGTCCGGGTCGTGTGAAGCTGAAGTCAGCCGGGGCTGAAGCCCCGAGGACGACTGCTTATTTCTTCTTCGGCGGATTGGTCGAAGAAGAGCCGTTGCCAGAGGCCGGCGGCGGGGTGGTGCTGCTGCCCGAGCCGGTGCTGGAGCCGGAGCCGGAGCTGGTCGAACCGCTACCCGTATCCGAGCTGGCCGGCGGCGTGGTGGAGCTGGGGGCCGGCGCGGTAGAGGCCGGCGGCGCGGCTGCCGGTGCGGCCGTCTGGTTTGACGGCTGCTTGGCGCAGGCGGTCAAGAGCACTGCGGCGGCAAGCGCGCTAAGAGCAACTTTCGTATTCATCGATAGTACCCCGGTGAAATGAGAGCTTCAGAGGAAAGAACAACTTTTGAACGAGTTATAGTCGTTCCGCGAGTCCTTCACGGGTCGCGCGGACGACGATTTTATAGGTTAATAATCTGATTTGAAACCGTCTCTCTGTCGCCAGATGCCGACAACAATCGGTTTCCACAAGCTAGCGCGGCCATCCACTAAGCCCGCGTGAACACCGCGGGGCGTTGGGCGGCGTCCTGCAGAGATCGACCCCATGGCGCCACCCGAGTTCCGCGCCGGGGCCTTAAAATGCGGACAATACCCATTGACGAGCGCCGCCATGTCCTCAGCCTCTGTCGTCCCTGAAGTACGCGACGAGCCGCTCGCCGCCCTGTTCGGCCCGCACCTGGCGGCGCTGTGCCAGCGCACGGCCGCCGCCCTGGAGGTCTGCGGGTACGAGGGCTTGCTGGTGCACTCGGGCTCGCTCCAACCGGTGTTCCAGGACGACCGGACCTACCCCTTCGAGGCGAACGCTCCGTTCAAGGTCTGGACACCGCTTGCCGAGGTCCCCGACTGCTTCGTCCATTTCCAGCCCGGGCACCGGCCGAGGCTGCTGTTCCACCGCCCGACCGATTACTGGTACAAGCCCGCGCCACTGCCGCAAGAGTATTGGACGGCGCACTTCGAGATCGTCCCTTGCGCCGACCTGGCGGCAGCCCGGGCGGCGCTGCCACGCAGCCTGGCCCGCACGGCCTATCTGGGCGAGGACTTCGGCACGCTCGCCGCCTGGAACGTCGGCGAGGTCAACCCGCCGCGGCTGATCCGCCATCTGGACTTCCCGCGGGCGATAAAGAGCCCCTACGAGCTGGCCTGCCTGCGGGCCGCGAACCGTCTGGGGGCATTGGGCCACCTGGCAGCCGAGCGAGCCTTCGCCGACGGCGCGGCGGAGTTCGGCATCGAGCTCGCCTTCCTCGCCGCCTGCGGCCAGCGCGAGCAGGAGCTGCCCTACAACCCCATCATCGCCCTGAACGAGAACGGGTCGGTGCTGCATTACCAGGTGCTCGAGAAGCGCGCGCCGCAGACGCGCCGCTCGCTGCTGATCGATGCCGGAGCGGAATTCGGCGGCTACGCCAGCGACATCACACGCACCTATGCAGCCGCCGCCGGCGACTTCGCCGCGCTGATCCAGGCAATGGACACGCTGCAGCAATCCCTCTGCGCGCACGTGAAAGCGGGGATCGACTGGCGCGAAGTGCACCTGCTCGCGCACCAGCTTCTGGCGCACGTGCTGCGGGACGCCGACCTGATCAGCTGCGACCCCGACGAGGCCATCGCGAGCGGCGTAACTCGCGTCTTTCTGCCGCACGGCATCGGCCACCTGCTCGGCCTCGAAGTGCACGATGCCGGCGGGTTCATGCGCTCGCCGGACGGCGGGGACATCGCGCGACCCGAAGGGCACCCGTACCTGCGGCTCACCCGCACGCTCGCGCCCGGCTTCGTGGTCACCATGGAGCCGGGCCTCTATTTCATCGAGCCGCTGCTGGCGGCCGCACGCTCCGACGCGCGCGCACGGCTCATCCGCTGGTCGCGGGTCGACTCGCTGCAGCCCTGCGGCGGCATCCGCATCGAAGACGACCTCGCGGTCACCGCCGCCGGCTGCCAGAACCTCACGCGCGACGCATTCGCCGCCGCGCGCAACGGGCACTGAGCGCGGCTATCGCTTGGCCAGCAGGTCGCGGATCTCCCCGAGCAGTTCCTCGGACTTGGTGGGCGGCGGCGGCACCGCCGGCGGCGGAACCGGGGCGCGCTTGAGCCGGTTGATCACCTTGACGACGAAGAAGATCGCCAGTGCGATCAGCACGAAATCGACGATCGCCTGGATGAACAGCCCGTACTCCAGCATGAGCGGCTTGCCGCCCGGACCGGTGCCGATCTGCGCCGCGAGTTTGTTGAAGCTCACACGGCCGATGACCAAGCCCAGGGGCGGCATGATCACGTTGGCCACCAGCGAACTGACGATCTTGCCGAACGCCGCGCCAATGACCAGGCCGACCGCCATGTCGACCACGTTACCCTTGATGGCAAATTCTTTGAATTCGGATACAAGGCTCACGGCGGGATACCTCTTGCAGGCTGTGGAAGCTGGAGCGTAGCCGATCGACTTGTGGCGCGCAAAACGACAGCGGGCGGACGGCTCACGCCGCCCGCCCGCCGCCAGAGACGCTGGCGCGCATCAGGCCGTCTTGGCTTTGCGCCGCCGCGGGGCCTTCTTCTTGACCTCGGTGTCGGCAGCCGGCGCTGCGGCGGGGGCAGCCTCGGCGGTCTCACGCTTCGGCGCGGCGCGCTTGCGTCCCGTCTTCTTCGGCTCGGGCGCCTCGGCAACCGCGCCCGGACCCTCCACGAGCTGCATCAGCGCCATCGGTGCCGAGTCGCCCGGGCGCGGGTTCATGCGCAGGATGCGCGTGTAGCCGCCGGGGCGTTTCTTGAAGCGCGGACCGAGGTCGGTGAACAGCTTCTCGACGATCGCGGTATCGCGCAGCCGCGAAAACGCCAGCCGCCGGTTGGCATCGCCGTCGGTCTTGCCGAGTGTGATCAGCGGCTCGACGACCCGGCGCAGCTCCTTGGCCTTCGGCAGCGTGGTGCGGATGGTCTCGTGCCGCAGAAGCGACACGCTCATGTTGCGCATCAGCGCATGCCGGTGCGCGCTGTTGCGGGACAGTTGCCGGCCAGTCAGGTGGTGACGCATTGCAGGAAATCCTTAGATCGTAGGTTCGTCGCCGTGCTTGAGGGAGGTCGGCGGCCAGCCGTCGAGACGCATGCCGAGCATCAGGCCGTGGCTGTGCAGCACTTCCTTGATCTCGGTGAGCGACTTCTTGCCGAGGTTCGGCGTGCGCAGCAGCTCCACCTCGGTGCGCTGCACCAGATCGCCGATGTAATGGATGTTCTCGGCCTTGAGACAGTTGGCGCTGCGCACGGTGAGCTCGAGCTCGTCCACGGGACGCAGCAGGATCGGGTCGAACTGCATCTCGGTGACCTTGGCGGTGGTCTCCTCCTCGCCCTGCAGATCGACGAACACAGACAGCTGATCCTTCAGGATGCTGCCGGCGCGCCGGATCGCCTCCTCCGCGTCGATCGTGCCGTTGGTTTCGATATCGATCACCAGCTTGTCGAGATCGGTGCGCTGCTCGACGCGCGCGGCCTCGACCGAGTAGGTCACGCGGCGCACCGGAGAAAACGATGCGTCGAGCTGCAGACGCCCGATGGGACGGGTCTGCTCCTCGAACGCCGCGCGGGCCGCGGCCGGGCGGTAGCCGCGGCCGCGCTCGATGCGCAGCGTCATGCTGAGCTCGCCCGCCTGCGTCAGGTTGGCGATCACCAGCTCCGGATTCACCACTTCGATGTCGTGGTCGGTCTGAATGTCCCCGGCGGTCACGGGGCCCGGGCCCTTCTTGTGCAGGCGCAGCTCGGCATTGTCGCGCGAGTGCATGCGCAGCGCGACGGACTTCAGGTTCAGCAGGACGTCGACGACATCCTCCTGCACGCCCTCGATGCTGGTGTACTCGTGCAGCACTCCGTCGATCTCGACCTCGGTGACCGCACTGCCGGGCATCGACGAGAGCAGCACGCGCCGCAGCGCATTGCCGAGCGTGTGGCCGAAGCCGCGCTCGAACGGCTCAATGGTGACGCGCGCCTGGCGAGGAGCAACCGGCTGCACCTTCACCACGCGCGGCTTCAAGAATTCTGTGACGGATCCCTGCATTGCAGTCTCACCTTGCCGGCTGATGACCGGCGCAAATCGAAAACGCGGGCACGAACGTCGCAGCGGCGTCGCCGCCTGCGATGTGCTGCCGATTACTTCGAATAGAGCTCCACGACCAGATTCTCGTTGATATCCGGCAGGACATCATCGCGGCCCGGCGGCGCCTTGAACACGCCGCGGAACTCCTTGTCGTTGACCTCCACCCATTCCGGCAGGCCCACCTGCTGCGCGATGTTGATGGCGTTCTGGATGCGCAGCTGCTTACGTGCCTTCTCGCGCACCTCGACCGAGTCACCGGCCTTGACCTGATAGGAGGCGATGGTCACCGCCCGGCCGTTGACGTTGATGCCCTTGTGGCTGACGAGCTGGCGGGCTTCGGCGCGCGTGGCTGCGAAGCCCATGCGGTACACGACGTTGTCGAGCCGGCACTCGAGCAGGCGCAGCAGGTTCTCGCCCGTCGCGCCGGCGCGCCGCGCCGCCTCCGTGTAATAGTTGCCGAACTGCCGCTCGAGCACGCCGTACATGCGACGCAGCTTCTGCTTCTCGCGCAGCTGCAGCCCGTAGTCGGACAGACGGGTGCGGCGCTCGCCCTTGATGCCGCCCGGCGGCACGCTGAGCTTGCATTTGCTCTCGAGAGACTTGACACCGCTTTTCAGGAACAGATCCGTGCCCTCGCGGCGTGCGAGCTTGCACTTGGGACCGAGATAACGCGCCATGCTGTAGTGCTCTTAGGTTCTGGGCTTACTTGCCGTGTCGGAAGCGGTCAGACTCTGCGCTTCTTCGGGGGACGGCAGCCGTTGTGCGGGATCGGCGTGACGTCCGCGATGCTGGTGATCTTCAGCCCGCAGCCGTTCAGCGCGCGGACCGCCGACTCGCGCCCGGGGCCAGGGCCGCCGACGCGAACCTCGACGTTCTTCACGCCGTGTTCCTGCGCGGCCACTCCAGCCTTTTCGGCCGCCACCTGAGCGGCGAACGGGGTGCTCTTGCGCGAGCCGCGGAATCCGCAGCCGCCCGCCGTCGCCCACGACAGGGTGTTGCCCTGCCGGTCGGTGATCGTGATGATGGTGTTGTTGAAGGAGGCGTGCACGTGCGCGATCGCGTCCAGCACGTTCTTGCGCGCCTTCTTCGGCTTCTTGGCGGCCGCGCCGCCCTGCTGTTGCTGTTGCTGCTTCTGCTCAGCCATGATGCAAAATCCTCGGCTCAGACCTTGCCCGGAGGCGCGTTCAGTTTGACGGCCTGCTTGCGCGGGCCCTTGCGCGTGCGGGCGTTGGTGCGGGTGCGCTGGCCGTTCACCGGCAGGCCCCGGCGGTGACGGATGCCGCGGTAGCAGCCCAGATCCATCAGCCGCTTGATGTTCATCGACACTTCGCGCCGCAGATCGCCCTCGACGGCGAATTTGGCGATCTGACTGCGGATCGCATTGATCTCGGCCTCGGTGAGGTCCTTGACCTTGGTCTCGGGGTTCACACCCGCGCCGTCACAGGCGTTGAGCGCCCGTGTGCGGCCCACGCCATAGATGTGCGTCAGGCCCACCCAGACGTGCTTGTTCAAAGGAATGTTGATGCCGGCTATGCGTGCCATATTGCTGTACCAAAGCCGCGGGGAAAGCGCGGCATTTTAACAAAAATTCGACGTATTCCAAATACTTGCGACGCTCGACCCGGCCCGCCGGCGGGCCGGCCAGCCGGCTTCGCCACCAGCACGGATGGGGTCGCGGCGCTCATCCCTGGCGCTGCTTGTGCCGCTGGTCCGTGCAGATGACGTACACCACGCGCCGGCGGCGCACGATCTTGCAGTTCTTGCAGATCTTCTTCACCGAGGGTCTGACTTTCATGATGCGCTCCGCGCAGTCGTAAGGGCGGACCGATGCGGTCCGCAGCCTGGGATGGCGCCGTGCGCCGGAATAGACCGATTCATCATCCGCGCTGCCCTCATCCGCCCTGACCCGAGCGCCCGTAGCCGAGCAGGTTGGCCTTCTTCATCAGGCCCGGGTAATGATGCGACATCAGGTGCGCCTGCAGCTGGGCCATGAAGTCCATGACCACCACCACCACGATCAGCAGCGACGTGCCGCCGAACTGGAACGACACGCCCTGCTGGCCCTCAAGGAACACCGGCAGGATGCACACGGCCGCGACGTAGAGCGCGCCCCAGAGCGTCAGCCGGGTCAGCACCTTGTCGATGTACTCGGCGGTCTGCTGACCGGGCCGGATGCCCGGGATGAACGCACCGGACTTCTTCAGGTTGTCGGCCGTCTCGCGCGAGTTGAACACCAGCGCGGTGTAGAAGAAGCAGAAGAAGATGATCAGCACGCCGTACAGCACGATGTAGAGGGGCTGCCCGAAACCGAGCGCCGCGGCCACATCCTGCATGACGCTGGCGACGCCTCCTTTGGCGCCGGTACCGAGGAAGCTCGCGATGGTGGCCGGGAACAGCAGGATGCTGGAGGCGAAGATCGGCGGGATCACGCCCGACATGTTGATCTTGAACGGCAGGTGGCTGCTCTGGCCGGCGTACATGCGCCGGCCCACCTGGCGCTTGGCGTAGTTCACCGCGATGCGCCGCTGAGCACGCTCCATGAACACCACGAACGCGGTCGTGAGGACCACCACGATGATGAGCAGCAGCGCGAACGGTCCCTGCATCGCGCCGGAGCTCACTGCCTCGGCGGCGTTGCCGATCGCGCCCGGCAGGCCTGCGACGATGCCGGCCAGAATGATCATGGAGATGCCGTTGCCGATGCCCCGCTCGGTGATCTGCTCGCCGAGCCACATCAGGAACACCGTTCCGGTGGTCATGGTCACGGTGGCGGTGAACATGAACTGCCAGCCGCCGATGAGCGTCATGCCGCCCTTGACCAGCGCGCCCGCGGCCGCGAACGACTGGAAGATCGCGAGCGCAACCGTCCCGTAGCGGGTGTAGTCGGTCATCTTGCGCTGGCCCGCCTGACCCTCCTTGCGCAGCTCGATCAGGCTCGGCACCACCATGGACATCATCTGGATGATGATCGAGGCCGAGATGTACGGCATCACGCCCATGGCGAAGATCGACAGGCGCTGCAGCGCGCCGCCGGAGAACATGTTCGCGATGCCCCAGATCGTGCCCGAGTTCTTGCTGAAGAAGCGGGCCACCTCCACCGGATTGATGCCCGGCACCGGGATGAAGGTGCCGATGCGGTAGACGATCATGGCCCCGATCAGGAAGAACACGCGCGTGCGGATCTCCCCGAGACGGGCCGCTTCGCTGAGCGCGACAGCTGGATTGTTGATCGAATTCGCCACGGTGTCTTCCGGATGAGTCTGGTTTGGCGCTGCGGGATGCCCGTCCTACGCCTCGATCTTGCCGCCGGCCGCTTCGATCGCCTGGCGCGCGCCGCGCGTGACCGCCACACCCTTCAGTGTCACGGCCTTCTCGAGCTTGCCCGAGAGGACCACTTTGGCGCGCTCGGCGGTCACCGGCACGATGCCGGCCGCCTTCAGCGCCTCGAGGTCGATGACGGGAGCTGCGACCTTGGCGAGCTCATGGAGCCGCACTTCGGCGCGCGTCGCGGCCACGGCGGAGCGGAAGCCGACTTTCGGCATCCGGCGCTGAATGGGCATCTGGCCGCCCTCGAAGCCGACCTTGTGATAGCCGCCCTTGCGCGCGCGCTGGCCCTTCACGCCGCGGCCGCAGGTCTTGCCCTGGCCGGCCGAGGCGCCGCGCCCGACGCGCAGCCGCGCGCGCTTGGCGCCGGCGGAAGGCTTCAGTGTGTTCAGTCGCATGTTCGAAATTCCTCTCAACCGGCCTGCTCGACCTTCAGCACGTGCACGGCGGTCTGGATCATGCCGCGGTTCTGGGGCGTGTCGGCCACTTCGACGGACTGGTGAATCCGGCGCAGACCGAGGCCGCGCGCGGAGGCGGCGATGTTGGCGAGCTGGCCGTGCAGGCTCTTCACGAGCGTGACTTTGAGCGCCTTTGCTTGCTTGCCCATGTGCTTCAGCCCGTGATCTCTTCGACGGTCTTGCCCCGCTTGGCCGCGATGTCCTCGGGCGAGCGGACTTCGGCGAGCGCCTTGACGGTGGCGCGCACCACGTTGATCGGATTGCGCGAGCCGTAGCTCTTGGCGAGCACGTTGCGCACACCGGCGCACTCGAGCACGGCGCGCATGCCGCCGCCGGCGATGACGCCGGTACCTTCCGAGGCCGGCTGCATGTACACGCGGGTGGCGCCGTGAATACCCTTGACCGGGTAGAACAGCGTGTTGTTCTTCAGCGCCACCGTCACCATGCTCCTGCGCGCCTGCGCCATGGCCTTGGAGATGGCCACCGGCACCTCACGCGCCTTGCCGAATCCGAAGCCGACGTTGCCGGCGCCGTCGCCGACCACCGTCAGTGCGGTGAAACCGAACTGGCGGCCGCCTTTGACGACCTTTGCCGTGCGATTGACCGCGACCAGCTTCTCGACGAGCTCATCGGCCGGTTGAGCCTTTTCCGTTCTTGCCATAGGGTTACCTGACCTCAGAACTCGAGACCCGCTTCGCGGGCCGCATCGGCGAGCGCCTTGACGCGCCCGTGGTATTGAAATCCCGCCCGGTCGAAGGCCACCTGGGTGATGCCCGCGGCGCGCGTGCGCTCGCCAATCGCGCGGCCCACGGCCTTGGCGGCCTCGATGTTGCCGGTGCCCTTCAGTCCCGTGCGCACCGCCTCCTGCACGGTCGAGGCGCTGGCGATGACCTTGGCGCCGGCCGCATCGGTGACCTGCGCGTAGATGTGCCGCGGCGTGCGGTGCACCGTCAGGCGCGCAACGCCGAGGTCGCGGATGTGCGCCCGGGTCTTGACGGCGCGGCGCAGCCGCCGGTCCTTCTTGCTCAAGCTCATTTCTTCTTCCCCTCTTTCAGGGAAATCTGCTCGTTGGCGTAGCGCACGCCCTTGCCCTTGTAGGGCTCGGGCGGGCGGATTTCACGAATTTCCGCCGACACCTGGCCGACTTTCTGGCAGTCGGCGCCCTTGACCACGATCTCGGTCTGGCTCGGCGTCTCTATGGTGATTCCCTCCGGGATGGGGAAGTTCACCGGATGCGAGAAGCCGAGCGTCAGGTTCAGCACCTTGCCCTGCACCTGGGCGCGAAAACCGACGCCGACCAGCTCGAGCTTCTTCTCGTAGCCCTTCGTCACACCGTGCACCATGTTGGCGAGGTGCGCGCGGGTCGAGCCGGCGTGCGTGCGCGCGGCGCCCGGGTCACTGTACTTCACCTCCAGGCGCTTGTCGGCCTGCACGACCGAGACACCCGGGGTAAGCGCGAGGGTCAGCGCGCCCTTGGCGCCCTTGACGGTCACAGAGGTCTCGGTGACCGCGGCGCTCACACCCTGCGGCAGCGGAACCGGAGCTTTGGCGATTCTGGACATGGATCAGTCTCCGGTCACGCGACGATGCACAGCACTTCGCCGCCCTGGCCGATCGAGCGCGCCTGTTTGTCGGTCATGACGCCCTTCGGAGTGGAGACGATCACGGTGCCCATGCCGCCGAGCACCTTCGGCAGCTCGTCCTTGCCGCGGTAGATGCGCAGCCCCGGGCGGCTCACCCGCTCCAGGCGGTCGATCACCGGCCGGCCTTCGTAGTACTTCAAGCCGATGGTCAGCGTGGGCTTGCCGCTGTCCTCGTCGAGGCGGAAGTCGGCGATGTAGCCCTCGTCCTTCAGCACCTTGACGATCGCAGTCTTCAGTTTCGAGGATGCGAGCTGCACCTCGGCCTTGCCCGCGGCCTGGCCGTTGCGGATGCGCGTCAGCAGATCGGCGATGGGATCGGTCATGCTCATACGGCGCCCCTCACCAGCTCGCCTTGGTCAGACCCGGGATTTCGCCACGGTTGGCGACCTCTCGGATCTTGACGCGCGACAGCCCGAACTTGCGGTACACGCCGCGTGAGCGGCCCGTGATCGCGCAGCGGTTGCGTCCGCGCGAAGGACTGGAGTCCCGCGGCAGCGTCTGCAGCTTCGCCTGCGCGGCCGCCCGTGCCTCGGGTGAGGTCTTGGGGGTGCGGATCAGCTCCTTCAGCTGAGACCGCTTCGCCGCGTACTTCTTCACGATCTTGGCGCGACGCTTCTCGCGCTCGACCATGCTCGTCTTCGCCATAGGCGTACCAGTTCCTCTTACTTCCGGAAGGGGAAGTTGAAAGCCTCGAGCAGTGCTCGGCCCTGACGGTTGTCCCTCGCCGTCGTCGTAATGGTGATGTCCATGCCCCGGATCTGATCGATCTGGTCGTACTGGATCTCGGGGAAAATGATCTGCTCCTTCACGCCGAGGCTGTAGCTGCCCCGGCCGTCGAACGAGCGCGGCGAGACGCCGCGGAAGTCGCGGATGCGCGGCATCGCGATATTGATCAGGCGGTCGAGGAACTCGTACATCCGAGCCCCGCGCAGCGTGACCTTGCAGCCGATCGGAAGCCCCGCGCGGATCTTGAACGAGGCGATCGCCTTGCGCGAGCGGGTGACGAGCGGCTTCTGGCCGCTGATCTTGGCGAGATCGGCGGTCGCCGCGTCCATCACCTTCTTGTCGGCGACGGCTTCGCCGACGCCCATATTCACCGTGATCTTGCTGATACGCGGCACCTGCATCGGATTGCCGATGCCGAGGTCTTTCTGCAGGCGCGGAACGACCTGCTCGCGATAATACTGCTGTAGCCTGGCCATGGGTTGCTCTCGTGACCGGCGCCTCAGGCGTCGATCATCTCTCCGTTGGATTTGAAGAAGCGCACCTTCTTGCCGTCCGCGAGCGTCTTGAACCCGACGCGGTCGCCTTTCTTGGCGGCGGGATTCCACAGCGCCACCTTGCTCACCGGCAGCGGCATCTCCTTGTCGATGATGCCGCCCGGGCTGTTGGTCTGCGGGTTGGCACGGGTGTGCTTCTTGACCCTGTTGATACCCTCGACGATCACCTGACCGCCCTCGAGCACCTTGAGCACCGCGCCGCGGCGGCCCTTGTCGCGGCCGCTCAACACGACGACGTTGTCGCCCTTGCGAATCTTGCTACTCATTAGAGGACTTCCGGCGCGAGCGAAATGATCTTCATGAACTGCTGGGTGCGCAGCTCGCGCGTCACGGGCCCGAAGATGCGGGTGCCGATCGGCTCGAGCTTGTTGGTCAGCAGCACCGCGGCGTTGCCGTCGAAGCGAATCAGCGACCCGTCGGCGCGGCGCACGCCGCGGCGGGTACGCACCACGACCGCGTCATACACCTCGCCCTTCTTGACCTTGCCCCGCGGAATCGCGTCCTTGACGCTGACCTTGATGACATCGCCCACCGTGGCATAGCGGCGGCGCGTGCCGCCGAGCACCTTGATGCACATCAAGGTGCGCGCGCCGCTGTTGTCAGCGGCCGAAAGCATGGTGCGCATCTGGATCATGCTGAAGTCCCTTTCGGCTCGGCGGCCTGCTTCACCACCTCGAGCAGCCGCCAGGACTTGCGCTTCGAGAGCGGCCGGCACGGGACGATGGTGACCAGATCGCCGACGTGCGACTCACCGTGCTCGTCGTGCGCCAGGAGCTTCGTCGTGCGGCGGACATACTTGCCGTAGGTCGGGTGCCTGATCAGCCGCTCGATCTCGACGGCGATGGTCTTGACCATCTTGTCGCTCACCACGCGCCCGGTGAGGGTGCGCTGGCCCTTCGGCGCCTCGGCGGCTCCCGCCGGGGTGTCGTTGTGCACTTCGCTCATCACTTCTCTCCGCCGGCCGTGCGCTGCTCGCGCAGGACGGTCTTCACACGTGCGATATTGCGCCGCACCTTGCCGAACTGGTCGGGCTTCGGTGCCTGGCCGCTCGCGCGCTGCAGGCGCAGCGCGAACTGCTCTTTGCGCAGCTTCACGAGCTCATCGCTGAGCTCGGCCGGATTCTTGGCGCGCAACTCTTTGGCGTCCATTTATCGAACCTGCCGTTTCACGAAGGTGGTGGACACGGAGAGCTTCGAGCCGGCGAGCCGGAATGCCTCGCGGGCGGTCGCCTCATCGACCCCCTCCATCTCGAAGAGCACCTTGCCGGGCTGAACGCGCGCGACGTAGTACTCGACATTGCCCTTGCCGCTGCCCATGCGGACTTCGAGCGGCTTCTTGCTGATCGGCACGTCCGGGAAAACGCGGATCCAGATCTGTCCGCCGCGCTTGACGTAGCGTGCCACCGCACGGCGCGCCGCCTCGATCTCGCGGGCCGTCATGCGGGCGCGGCTGGTCGCCTTCAGGCCGTAATCGCCGAAGGACACGTCGCTGCCGCGGTTCGCGAGGCCGCCGTTGCGGCCCTTGAACTGCTTGCGGTACTTGGTGCGTTTTGGCTGCAGCATGGCTTACCGCTCCTAGACCTGCGCCGGGGCTTCCGCCGCCGGCGCGGCGGCCGGCGGGCTGGCGGGCGCGGCAGCCTCGGTCTGCGCGGCCTCGGCTGTCTCGGGCTTCTCGAACACCTCGCCCTTGAAGATCCACACCTTCACGCCGATCACCCCGTAGGTCGTGCGGGCCTCGGCCAGTCCGTAATCGATATCCGCGCGGAAGGTATGCAGCGGGATGCGGCCCTCGCGGTACCACTCGGTGCGCGCGATCTCGGCGCCGTTCAGGCGCCCGGACACGCGCACCTTCACCCCGAGCGCGCCGCTGCGCATGGTGCTCATCACCGCGCGTTTCATCGCGCGGCGGAACATGACGCGCTTCTCGATCTGCTGGGCGATGCTGTCGGCGACCAGCTGGGCATCGAGCTCGGGCTTGCGGATTTCCGCGATGTTCAAGCGCACGTCGCCGACGGTCATGCCGAGCAGCGCCGCCGTCTCGGCGCGCAGCTTCTCGATGTCCTCGCCCTTCTTGCCGATGACAATGCCGGGGCGCGCGGTCTGGATCGTGATGTTGACCTTCTTCGCGGCACGCTCGATCTGCACGCGGCTCACCGAGGCCTCGGCGAGCTTCTTCTTCAGAAACTCGCGCACGCGGAAGTCGGTGTGAAGCTGCTCCGCGAACTGCTCGCGGCCCGCGAACCAGCGCGACGTCCAGTCCCGGGTGATGCCGAGCCGTATGCCAATCGGATTGACCTTCTGACCCATGCCTTAATCCTTCTTGCCGTCGCTCACCGCGACGGTGATGTGGCTGTTGCGCTTGACGATGCGCGCGCCGCGGCCCTTGGCGCGGGCCGCGAACCGCTTCAGCACCGGAGCGGTGTCGACGTGGATGAGGGAAACCTTCAGCTCATCAATGTCCGCGCCATGGTTGTGCTCGGCGTTGGCGACGGCGGCGGCCAGGACCTTGCGCACCAGTTCCGCGCCCTTCTTCGGGCTGTACTGCAGCGTGACGAGTGCGTTGCCGGCCGGTTTGCCCCGCACCAGATCGGCGACCAGCCGGCACTTCTGCGGGGAGATGCGCGCATGGCGCAGCTTGGAGGTGACTTGCATCGTGTGTCTCCGGCCGGCGCCTATTTGGCGGCCTCGACCTTGCGGTCGCCCGAGTGAGACTTGAACGTGCGCGTCGGGGCGAACTCGCCGAGCTTGTGCCCGACCATGTTCTCGCTGACCAGCACCGGAATGTGCTGGCGGCCGTTGTGCACCGCGATGGTGAGTCCCACCATCTCCGGCACGACCATCGAGCGGCGCGACCAGGTCTTGATCGGCTTGCGGTCGTTCTTCGCGCTCGCCACCCGCACCTTGTTGGCGAGCGGCAGATCGAGGAAAGGACCCTTCTTCAGTGAACGTGGCATCTTGGCTCGTGCTCCCGCTAGCGCTTCCGGTTCTTGCGACGCTGAACGATCATGTTGTCGGTGCGTTTGTTGTTGCGAGTCTTGAGCCCCTTGGTGTTCCAGCCCCACGGGGAGACCGGATGGGGGTTGCCCTGGCCGGACTTGCCCTCGCCGCCGCCGTGCGGATGGTCCACAGGGTTCATCGCCAGGCCACGCACCGTCGGACGGATCCCGCGCCAGCGCTTCGCGCCGGCCTTGCCGTAGCTGCGCAGGTTGTGCTCGTCGTTGCCGACCTCGCCGATGGTGGCGCGGCAGTCGATGTGCACCTTGCGGGTCTCGCCCGACTTCAGTCTGAGGTAGGCGTAGCTGCCTTCGCGCGCGGTGAAGGCCACCGAGCTGCCGGCGCTGCGCGCCAGCTGACCGCCACCGCCCGGCTTGAGCTCGATGTTGTGCAGCGTCGTGCCGACCGGGATATGGCGCAGCTGCATCGCGTTGCCGGCCTTGATGGGCGAGTCGGCGCCGGAGCGGACTTCATCGCCCGCCTGCATGCCCTTCGCCGCGAGGATGTAGCGGCGCTCGCCGTCTGCGTACTTGATCAGCGCGATATGGCCGGTGCGGTTCGGGTCGTACTCCAGACGCTCCACGACACCGATGATGCCGTCCTTGTCGCGCCGGAAGTCGATGATGCGGTACTTCTGCCGCGAGCCGCCTCCGACGTGCCGCGTGGTGATGCGGCCCGAGTGGTTGCGCGCGCCGGTCTTGCCCTGGCTTGCCGTGAGCGGCAGGTAGGGCCCGCCCTTGTGCAGGTGGGAGCGGTCGACCTTGACGACCGACCGGGTGCCGGGCGATGTGGGTTTGTACTTGATGAGCGCCATGTCAGTGCTTCCGATCAGGCCCGCGAGCGGGCCTCGTAGTCGATGGCCTGACCCTCGGCCAGGCTGACGTACGCCTTCTTCCAGTCCTGGGTGCGACCGAGCGTCTTGCCGAAGCGGCGCTGCTTGCCCGGCTCGTTGACCACCTGCACGCCGCTCACCTTGACTTCGAACATCAGCTCGACCGCCTTCTTGATGTCGGTCTTGGTCGCGTTGCGGCGCACCCGGAAGGTGTACTGATTGTGGTTCTGCATTGCGCGCGAGGTCTTCTCCGTGACATGCGGCGCGATCAGCACGCTCATGAGCTGTTCTTTGTTCACTGCAGCCGCTCCTCGATCATCTTGACCGCGCCGACCGTCATCAGCACCTTGTCATGGCGCGCCAGCGACAGGGGATTCAGCGCCGCAACCTCGATCACCTCGACGTGCGGCAGGTTGCGCGCCGCGAGGAACAGCTTCTCGTCAAGCGCCTCGACCACGATCAGCACGCTGCCGAGCGACCAGGACTTCAGCTGCCCGGCGAGCAGGCGCGTCTTCGGCGCATCGAGGGCGAGCGCCTCGGTCACTACCAGCCGCTCGCTGCGGGCGAGCTCCGAGAGCATGGCGCGGATGGCGCCGCGGTACATCTTGCGGTTGACCTTCTGCTCGAAGCTGCGCGGCTTGGCGGCAAACGTCCGGCCGCCGCCGACCCAGATGGGCGAGCGGCTCGAGCCCGCGCGCGCCTGACCGGTGCCTTTCTGGCTCCAGGGCTTCTTGCCGCCGCCGCGGACTTCGGCGCGGCTCTTCTGCGCCTTGGTGCCGGCGCGGCCGGTCGCGCGGTACGCGGTCACCACCTGGTGCACCAGCGCCTCGTTGAATTCGTGGCCGAAGGCGGCTTCGGACACCTGGAGCTCGCCGGCTCCGTTGACCATCTTGAGCTTCATGACGGCTTACTTCTTCGACTGCTTCATCGGGTTGGCCGACGGACTCGACCCGACCTTGGTCGGGACGATGGTCTTGCGCAGCGCGCGCCGACCGGCCTTGAGCGCCGGGCGCACGATCACCTGACCGCCCTCGGCACCCGGAACGGCGCCGCGGATCAACAACAGATTGCGCTCCAGATCGACCTGAACGACCTTGAGGTTCTCGGTGGTGCGGCGCACCACGCCCATGTGGCCGGACATGCGCCGGCCCTTGAACACGCGGCCCGGCGTCTGCCGCTGGCCGATCGAGCCCGGCGCACGGTGCGACACGGAGACACCGTGGGTGGCGTGCTGTCCGGCGAAGTTGTGTCGCTTCATCGTGCCGGCAAATCCCTTGCCGATGGTGGTGCCCGTGACGTCCACGGACTGCCCGGCGGTGAAAATGTCCACCTTGAGCTCGGCGCCCGGAGCCAGCTCTGCCTTATCCGCAGCCGTCAGCCGGAACTCGACCAGCGAGCGGCCCGGCGCGACGCCCGCCTTGGCGTAATGACCGTTGAGCGCCTTGGAATACAGCTGGGGGCGGCGCGCGCCGAAGGTCACCTGCACGGCGCGATACCCGTCCTTGTCCTCGGACTTCACCTGGGTGACGCGATTGGGCAGCACCTCGATGACGGTGACCGGCACGGTCTCGCCGCTCTCGGTGAACACTCGCGTCATGCCCGCCTTGCGGCCAACCACTCCGATTGCCATTGACTAGCCTCTCTATAGCGCTCAACGCGCGTTTTTCCCCGCCCCGCGCCCCACTCTGAAACGATTGCCAGAATGGTCACCGGCGCCGGGCTGCCCGAGCGAGGCGAAACGACTGAGATGGCACGGCCCGAAGCGACCGCGCGGCGGAGAACCCGCCTATCTCGAGTGGTCTTGGGGCCGATGCCCCAACCTCGCCCGATGCGAAAGGGGCGCGAAGTATACGCGCCCCCTCCGTTCAGTTCAACTTGATCTGGACGTCCACACCCGCCGGAAGCTCGAGCTTCATCAGCGCGTCGACGGTCTTGTCCGTCGGGTTCAGGATGTCCATCAGACGCTTGTGCGTGCGCAGCTCATACTGGTCGCGCGCGTCCTTGTCCCCGTGCGGGGAAACCAGCACGGTGAAGCGCTCCATTTTCGTCGGCAGCGGCACCGGGCCGCGGACCGTCGCGCCGGTGCGCTTGGCGGTTTCCGTGATTTCCCGCGCCGAGCTGTCGATCAAGCGGTGATCGAACGCCTTGAGCCGAATGCGGATGTTCTGGTTGGCCATGACCCCGCTCCTACTTCAGGATCTTCGCGACGACGCCGGCACCGACGGTGCGGCCGCCCTCGCGGATGGCAAAGCGCAGCCCCTCTTCCATCGCGATCGGGCTGATCAGCTCCACCGTCATCTTGATGTTGTCCCCGG
>JAKAXA010000039.1 GCA_021816775.1 Pseudomonadota bacterium | reverse complement strand
GCATCCTATGCCCCAAACGCCCACAAAACTCCACTCTTTCGCTTCATCCCACGGGGTCCGGCCGCGCCGGATGAAGAACTACTGAGCGCCAAGACCCGCGCGAGCGACATGGCTCTGGTGGCGCTCGAGGACTTCGGCGATTCCTACGCCCGCACCCTCCAGGCGTGGCGCAAGCGCTTCATGTCACGTCTCCCCGAGGTGCGCGCACTGGGCTTCGATGAGCGCTTCATCCGCCTGTGGGAGTTCTATCTGGCCTACTGCGAGGGTGGCTTCCGCGAGCGCTCGATCGGCGTAGCCCATCTGACGCTCGCCAGACCCCAGTGGCGCCACGCGGCGGGGGAGCGAGCCCCGTGAATGCGCTGCTGACCTTCATCGCATACGAGCTCGTGTGGTTCGCTGCGGTGATCGGTGCGGGCCGGGGCGTGGTCTGGCCCGCAGTCAGCGCGGCGGCGCTGTTCGTCGGCTGGCGTCTCACCGTATCGGCGCAGCGCAGCGTGGAAGGCGCGCTGCTCGCGGCGGCGCTGCTCATCGGCACCGTGCTCGAGACCTGTTGGGTGCGCGGCGGACTGATCCGCTATGCCGCCGCCTGGCCGCTCGCCTCGGCGCCAGCGTGGCTGCTGGCGCTGTGGGCCTCGTTCGGACTGACCATCGTGCCGCTGTTCGGTTACCTGCATTCCCGCCCGGCCCTCGCGGCCGCGACCGGAGCCCTCGGTGGGCCGCTGTCCTACCTGGCAGCCGCGCACGGCTGGCATGCGGTGCTCCTGCCCGCTCACCCGTGGAGGAGTCTTTTTGCCCTGGCGCTCGGCTGGGCCGCAGCGCTGCCGGCGTTGACCACATTCGCCCGCCGCCGGCTCGCGATGGGCACGGCGCGCAGCCTCGCGTGAGTCCCGCTCGCGCCCTCGGCATGCTCTGGCTGCTCGCAGCGGCCGCCATGTTCGGCGGCTGGCTGTGGCAGCGCCGCCGCCGCAATGCCGGGGTGGCCGACGTGCTCTGGTCGGCGCTGCTCGCCGTGGGCGCATGGGTGATGGCCGCGATCGGAGCCGGCACGAGCGCACCGCGCATCCTGCTCGCCGCGCTCGGCGGGGCCTGGGCAGTGCGTCTGGCGGTGTCTCTGGCGATACGCTTGCGTCGCGAGCAGGAGGACGGCCGTTACCAGGCGCTGCGCGCGCGCTGGCGCGGGGATGAGCTGCGTTGGTTCGTCTTCTTCCAGATTCAAGCGCTGTCGGTGCCGCTGTTCGCGCTGCCGTTCGTGCCCGTAGCGGACAATCGCCACCCCACCGCGGCAGGGCTTGCCGCCGGGGCTGCCTTCTGGCTCGCCGGCGTGCTCGGTGAGTCGCTCGCCGACCGGCAGCTCGCGCGCTTTCGCGCCGCGCCGCAACATCGCGGCCGCACCTGCCGCTCGGGACTGTGGCGCTACTCGCGCCACCCCAACTACTTCTTCGAGTGGCTGCACTGGTTCGCCTATGTGGCCTGGTCGGCCGGCTCACCGCTCGCGCCGCTCGCCTGGCTCGGACCGATCACGATGTTCGTGTTCCTGCGCTACCTGAGCGGCGTGCCGTGGGCCGAGCAGCAGGCGCTGCGCTCGCGGGGCGCGGACTACCGCGATTACCAGCGCCGCACATCGATCTTCTTTCCGTGGTTTCCCGACCGCCAGCCTTAAGGAGCCCATCCATGAGCACCGTGTTGCCGTACCCAGCCGAACTCGCCGCCGAGCGGCCCGCCCCGGGGCTGCTCGGTCTCGCCGAGCGGGGATTCCTGCCCGATCGGCTCGTTCGCCTCGGCATCCGCCGCCTGTGCGCCGAGCGGCTGCGCGCCGAGCGCAGCGGTGGCGTCGCGGCCGAGGCCGAGCGGATCGCCGAGCGGATCGCCGCGCTGCGCGCAAGCCCGGTCGCAATGGAAACCGCGGCGGCCAACGCGCAGCACTACGAGCTGCCGCCGGCGTTCTTTGCGTTGTGCCTGGGCCCGCGCCTGAAATACTCGTGCTGTTATTTCCCGAGCGGCAGCGAGTCCCTCGCCGAGGCCGAGGAGGCGATGCTCGAGCTCTACGGCCAGCGCGCCGAGCTCGCCGACGGCCAGACGATTCTCGAGCTCGGCTGCGGCTGGGGCTCACTCACGCTGTGGATGGCCGAGCGCTTCCCGCATGCGCGCATTACGGCGGTGTCCAACTCCCACAATCAGCGCCGCCACATCGAGACGCAGTGCCGCGCGCGCGGCCTCACCAACGTGCGCGTGCTGACGCACGATGTGAATTCGCTGATTCTGGATGCGGCCCATTTCGACCGTTGCATCTCAATCGAGATGTTCGAACACGTGCGCAACTACCAGACCCTGATGCAACGCATCGCCGGCTGGCTCAAGCCCGGCGGCAAGCTGTTCGCCCATCTGTTTGCGCATCGCACGCTGATGTACCCGTTTGAGACGACGGGAGCGGACAACTGGATGGGACGGCATTTCTTCACCGGAGGATTGATGCCCGCCGTCGACACGCTGCTGCATTTCCAGGCCGAGCTGGCATTGGAGCGCCGCTGGCTGATCGACGGCACGCATTACCGCCGCACCGCCGAGCTGTGGCTCGCGCGCCACGACGCGCAGCGCCCGCAAGTGCTCTCGGTGCTGCGCGAGCACTACGGGGCGAGCGCCCGGCTGTGGTTCGAGCGCTGGCGGCTCTTCTGGATGGCCTGCGCGGAGCTGTTCGGCTACGACGGTGGCTCGCAGTGGGTGATCGCCCACTACCGCTTCACGCGTGCGGCAGCAGGAGCACGGGCGTGAGGGTCGCGCACACAGCCATTGCACTGCTCGGCGCGCTCGGGCTCGCCGCCTGCCGCGGCAGCGCGGCCGACAGGCCCATTGCGCCGGTCGCGCACGTCGACTTGGCGCGCTACGTGGGCCGTTGGTACGTGATCGCCGCGATTCCGACCCGCATCGAGCGCGACGACTACAATCCGGTCGAGACGTATCGGCTCGAGCCCGACGGGTCGATCTGCACCGTATTCCGTTTCCGGCGCGGCAGCTTCACCGCCAAGCTGCGGACCGTGCACTCGAGCGCCAGCGTGGTGGCGCACAGCGGCAACGCCGAATGGCACGTGCACGTTTACTGGCTGCTGCGCCTGCAATACATCGTTGCCTGGCTCGCGCCGGATTACAGCCGGGTCATCGTGGCGCGCGATGCGCGCGATTACGTCTGGCTGATGGCCCGCACCCCGCACATCTCGCACCACGACTATGAGGCAATGGTGGCCCGCGTGGCCGCCATGGGCTACGACGTCGCGAGGCTGCGCAAGAACCCCCAGCACTGGCCCGAGCCGGGCGGCCTGCGCCCCTCCTCGGCCGCCCTGTGCCGATGAGCGCAGCGCGAGTGTTGCCGTACCTGGAAGATTTGCGGCCCCTGGGGTAGCTTAAGCGCCCGACCTGTCCGCCCGGGGTATGCCGTGAGAAAGACTTCCCTCGTCCCGTTCACCCTCTGCCTGCTCGCCGCCGGCGCGCTGGCCGCCTGCAGCTCGCCGAATGCCGACTGGCAGAAGGCATCCTCCCAAGGCACGGTCGCCGCATACCGCAGCTTCATCCAGCACCATCCCGACGATCCGCGGGTGCAGCAGGCCCGCAACCGCATCGAGTCGCTGCAGGACAAGCAGGCCTGGGAGGCGGCCAAGAGCGCCAATGCCGAGCAGTCCTACCGGCAGTACCTCTCGCAGTACCCGAACGGCGCGTACACGGCCGAGGCGCAGGGCCGGCTCACCAGCTTGAAGGAAGCGAGTGCGTGGCAGAGCGCCAAGGCCGCCGGGACGGCGGCGGCCTACGAGGCGTTCGTGAGCGGGTTCCCGAACGCCACGCAGGTGCCGCAGGCGCAGGCGGCGATCGACAAGCTCGCCGGCTATCAGGTCGAGCTCGGTCGCTACCGCTCGGCGAGCGCCGCGCATGCGGCCGCCAAGCGGCTGAAAGCGCGCTTCGCAAGCGTGCTCACCGAGGTGAGCGTGGTGCCCCCATCGGGCGCGGAGAAGCTCACCACGCTGCGCTCGCAGCAGATGAGCCACGCCGCGGCGCTCGCCGCGTGCGCCCAGCTGCGCCGGTCGCGCCAGCCCTGCTCGGTGGTCAAGATTCAGGCGCAAGCCGCAGGGCTCTCCCTCTCAGGTGTGTGAGGCTGCGGCCTTGGGGCTGGAGCGGCCGGCCGGGCCCACCCGCCCGCCGGCGGCGAGCAGCAGCCGGATGGTGTCCAGGTACTGCCGCTGCGTCGCGCCGAGCAGGCCCAGTTGCGCCCGCTCGCGCTGGCGCTGGGCATCGAGGACGGGCAGCAGGCCGCTGTTGCCGGCGCGGTAGCTCGCGCGCTCGAGCGTCAACCGGTGGCGCGAGAGCTCGAGCGCACGCGCCTCGGCGGCGCGCAGCTCGGCATCGTGGCGCAGCGCATCGAGCGCATCGGCAACCTGCCCGAAGGCGCTGACCACCACCTGCTGATACAGATCGGCCCGCTCATGCAGCACATCGAGCGCCGCGCGCCGCTCGGCGTGCAGCGTCCCGCCGTCGAACAACGGTGCGGTCACGCCCGCGATCAGCGACCAGGCGAGCGAGCTCGCATCGAACAGATGCGCGGGCCGCAGCGCCTCCTGGCTGAGCGTGCCGCTCAAGTTGATCTGGGGATACAGGTTGGCCGTCGCCACACCCACCGCGGCGCTCGCCGCGCGCAGCTGAACTTCGGCCGCCAGGATGTCGGGACGGCGCTTCAGCAACTGCGAAGGGACGCTGACCGGCACGCTCGCCGGGAGCGTCAGATCCTTCAGTGCGGGGTCCGGCGCACGCCAGGATGCGGGAGTGCGCCCGAGCAGCACCGCCAGGGCATGGCGCGCCGTGGTGAGTCTCTGATAAAGGGGCGGCAGCAGCGTCTCGTCGCTAGCCAGCTGCGCCTGCGTGGTGAGCACATCGAGGCGCGGCTCGGAACCGGCCGCGACAGCGCCGCGCACCAGCTTCACGTTGGCGCGATCCTCCCGGAGCAGTCCCCGCACTGCACGGATCTCGGCGCGCGTCGTCGCGATCATGACCGTCTGTGACGCCACTTCCCCGGTGAGGACGAGGCGCGTGGCCGCGAGCTCGCTGCGCTGATACTGCACGAGCGCCCGGGACTCCTCGAGCGTGCGGCGCGTGCGGCCGATGTAATCGAGCTGGTAGGCGACGCTCACGCCGGCGGCGAGGTAGCTGAACGGCGCGAACGCATTGGGGCCGAGGAACTCGGCGCCGTACTTCTCACGCCCCGTTCCGGCATTGAAGCCGATCTGCGGGTAGCGCGCCGCGCCGCCCACCGTCACCAGCTCGCGCGAGCGCGCAAGCGCCGCCTGCGCGGCGGCGACATCGTGATTGTCGGTGAGGGCCTGGCGTACCAGCGCGTCGAGCTGCGGCGAATGGAACAGCCGCCACCACGCCCCGCTCGAGCCGGCCCCGGGCATGACGCGCTGGCGGTAGCGCGCCGGCGCAGCGTGCTCGCCCCGCATGAGCTCACCGGGCGGGCGGTAATGGCGCTGCGGGGCGAGCGGCGGACGGTGAAACGTCGGGCCCACCGCGCAGCCGCCGAGCGCGAGCGCCGTCAGGCCGATCGTGCACCGCCGCCAACGGGAGGGATTTCGGGCGCGCATCATCACCTTACTCCATCACCACCGGCTCTTCGCTGCGCGTGCGGCGCGGCCGCAGCAACAGCAGCAGCGGCAACAGCGACAGAGTCAGCAGGAACATCAGTTTGAAATCATCGTTGTAGGCGATCATGCGCGCCTGTCGCGTCACGACCTCGTTCAGCGCTGCCAGACCCGCCAGCGAGGTGAAACTGAACGGTGCGTGCAGCTGGATCTGCCCGCCGTAGGGCACGATGTGCGAGGCGAGTCGCTCGTGCATCACCTGGGTGTTGTGCGTCAGCAGCGCGCTGGTGGCGGCGATCCCGATGCTGCTGCCGATGTTGCGCACCAGATTGAACATCGAGGTGCCCTCGGAGCGGTACTGCACGGCGAGCGTGGAGAAGGTCACGGTGGTCAGCGTGACGTAGGCGAACCCGGTTCCCAGGCCCTGCAGGAAGGTCGTCGACCAGATCAGCCCCTGCGGCATCTGCGTCGAGTACGAGCACATCAGCAGCAGCGACAGTGCGGTCGTCCCGAGGCCCGCGCCGATCAGGACGCGCGAATCGACCCGCCCGATCAGCCGCCCGGCGATCGTCATCGCGACGAAACTGCCGAAGCCGCGCGGCGCCATGGCGATACCCGCCGTGGTGACCGGATAGCCGAGCAGGTCCTCCAGCAGCGGCGGCAGCAGCGCCAGCGTCGCAAACAGCACCACGCCGACCACAAAGATCAGAAAGTTGCCGATCGAGAAATTGCGGTCGCGGAACAGCACCGGGCTCACGAACGGCTCGCGTGCCGTCAGCGTGTGCACGATGAACACCCAAAAGGCCGCCGCCATCAGCCCCATCTCGATCCAGATCTCCGGCGAGGCGAACCAGTCCTTGAGCTCCCCGCGGTCAAGCATCACCTGCAGCGCGCCGACCGCGATGCTGAGGGCGCCGAAGCCGAGAAAATCGAACGAGTTCTTGCGCGGCTCGGTCTCGCGCAGGTAGATCATCAGGCCGATGGCTGCCAGCACGCCGAACGGCACATTGATGTAGAACACCCAGCGCCAGCTGTAGTTGTCGGTGAGCCAGCCGCCGAGCACCGGCGCCAGCATCGGCCCGAGCACGACGCCCTGCCCCCACAGCGCCATGGCGCGGCCGTGCCGCTCCGGTGGATTGATGTCGAGCAGCACCGCCTGCGACAGGGGCACCAGCCCGGCCCCTGAGGCGCCCTGCAGCAGCCGGAACACGACGATCTGATCGATCGACTGGGCGAGGCCGCAGAGCATCGAGCTCACGGTGAAGCCGATCACCGAGAGCAACAGCACTCGCTTGCGGCCGAAGCGACCCGCGAGCCAGCCGGACAGCGGCGTCATGATCGCCGCGGCGACGATGTACGAGGTGAGCACCCAGTCCATCTGCTCGAGGGTCGCGGACATGGAACCGCCGATGTGCGGCAGGGCGACATTGGCGATTGTCATGTCGACCGCCTGCAGCACGGTGGCGAGGGTCACCGCAATGGTGATCGGCACGCGATGGGCGTGTAGCTGATCCATGGGTCCGCCGATCGCCGGCCTGCTCCGCTTAGCCTGCGCCGCCGCCCGCGGCGGCCGCCTGCCGGGATTGGGTGTCGATGGTCACCGCGGCGCTGAGGCCGGAGCGCACCGGCGGCAGAGTGCCGAGGAGATGCAGACGTACGCCGATCCGTTGCACCACCTTCACCCAGTTGCCGGTCGCGTTCTGCGGCGGGAGGATTGAGAACTGCGAGCCCGTGCCCGGCGTGATGCTCGCGACCACGGCGTGAAAGGTCTGATCCGGGTAGGCATCGATGCTGACCGTCGCGCTCTCGCCCGGCCGGATGTTGGCGAGCTGGTTCTCCTTGAAGTCCGCTTCCACCCATACATCGCGGTTCGAGACGAGCACGAAGGCCGGCGTGGCCAGCGGCAGATAAGCTCCCACCTGCAGATGCTCCACCTTGGTCACAATGCCGTCGGTGGGCGCGCGCACGGTGGTGTAGGAGAGCTCGAGCAGGGCGTGATCGAGCGCCGCCTGCGCGGCGGCGACCTGCGGATGCTCGCGCACCGGGATGTCGGGATTGCCGCCGAGCCGGGCGAGCACCGCCTGGATCTGTTGCCGGGAGGCCGCCACACCCGCGCGCGCCTGCTGCGAGGCGAGCCGCGCCCGATCAAGCTGCGACTGCGACGACACCCCGATCGCGAGCAGCCGCTGCTCCCGGCGCAATTCGCGCGCCGCATAGGCCTCCTTGCTTTGCGCCGAGTGCAGCGCCGCGATATCGGCCCGGTAGTCGGCCTCGAGCGACTCGACGGCAAGCCGTGCGGCGGCCAACCGCGCGCGCGCCGCGGCGACGGCGATGCGCAGGCGGCGCGGGTCGAGGCGGAAGAGGACCTGGCCCTTGCGCACCGGCTCGTTGTCGTGCACGTCGACCTGTGCGACCCGACCGGAGACATCCGCGCTGATCTGCACCTGCGCGGCGCGCAGGTACGCATCGTCGGTCGACTGGTACCGGCCGCTGGTCACGTAGAAATACACCGCGACGGCAAGCATCAGAGCCGGCACGCCCCACAGCAACGGCCGGCGCAGCCGCTCGCGCAGCGGCCGTACCGCGACGGACGCTGCGCGGGGGGACTCGATGTCTTGCGCGGAATCATTCATCGGTTGGATCTCGTTGACCTGCGCGCGAGGTCGGGCGCGGGAGTTTGTCCGGCCGGCAGCGGCGGCAAGGCGGTCAGATTTGCGTGCACCCGCTCGAGCAGCGTCACCAGCACCGTGCGCTCCTCGCTCGAGAGCCCCTGAAGCATCTCGGCGCGCGTCTCGGCAATGAGCTGCCAGATCTGCTCGAGCACCGGCGCCGCCGCGGCCGTGAGCCACACCGTGTGCGCACGCCTGTCGGCCGGATCGAAGCGCCGCTGCACCCAGCCGTCGGCCTCCATGCGATCGAGAATGCGCACCAGCGTCATCGGATCGACGTCGGCGAGCTCGGCGAGCCGCTTCTGGCTGACTCCCTCGTTACTCTGCAGGTGAATCAGCGCCCGGCACTGCGGCAGGGTGAGCGCAAGCCGCTGCGCCCGCTCCTCGAAGCGGCGCGTGTAACGACGGCTGACGTCCTTGAACAGGAATCCCAGCTGGCGGAAGCGGTCGGTACTCATAAGCGGATATATAATATATTTTTTAATTATATCAAGTGATATTATATCCGCAAGCGCGGCGCAATGCGCTACCGCACTCGGCTGTGCGTAAAATAAGACCCATTGATCCACTTTCCAGGAGACCTCGACCATGGCCACCGGCTGGGCCGGCGACGGCGCCGTGCAGGAGCAGATTGACGCGACGGTGGCCGACGGTATCCGCCGGGCCCAGAGCCGGCTGCCCCAGGGGCCGGCGCGTGCGCAGTGCGCTGAATGCGGCGAACCGATTCCGCCGGAACGGCAGCGGGCCGTCCCCGGGGTACAGTTGTGCCTCGCCTGCCAGAGGCGCTCCGACGAGGAAGCCGCGGTGTTCAGCGGCTACAACCGCCGCGGCAGCAAGGACAGTCAACTGCGCTGACCCCGGTGGGGTTCCTCTCCCTGCACCTGTGGCGTAACCTGCGCGCCTCGGACGCCGCAAGGCCGACAGGACGACAATCGGGGGAACCGTGAATCCGCAGTCCCGCAGACTCTGCCTCAGCGTTCTTCTTGCGTGCGCGGCCACGCTCCCGGCCGGCGGCGCGCTCGCCCGCGGCCGGCAGTTGACGACGCAGGATTACGCGCGCGCCGAGCAGTTCATGCCCTATGACACAGCGCCGCTCGTCGATGACGACGTCCAGAAGGTGCACTGGCTGAAGGGAGACCGCTTCTGGTTCATCGACCACGATGCGCGCGGCGATCATTACCGCATCATGGATGCGGCCACCGGGAAAGTCGCTGCCGCGTTCAATCAGGTCAAACTCGCCGCCGCGCTCGGCAATGCCGTCGGCAAGCGGGTCGATCCGGCCAAGCTCGGCATCACCGCCATCCAGATCAAGCACGGCCGACTCGAGATCACCCGCCGCGGCAAGCATTTCCGGTGCGACCTCGGCGGCGCCGGACACTGCAGCGCGCGGCCCAAGCCCACCGGCAGCGGCAAGGAGCCCGGCATTGTCTCTCCCAACGGCAAGCTCCTCGCGTTCATCCGCGACTGGAACCTTTGGGTGCGCGACCTCGCCACCGGCAAGGAGCGGCAGCTCACCTTCAACGGCGTGAAGAATTTCGGCTACGCGACCCACAACGCCGGCTGGGTGCACTCCAACCGGCCCGTGCTCAACTGGTCGCCGAACTCGCGCGAGATCGCCACCTTCCAGCAGGATCAGCGCAAGGTGGGCGACATGTATCTGGTGAGCGCCACCATCGGGCATCCCAAGCTCGAGAAGTGGAAATACCCGCTGCCCGGCGACCAGCACGTGTTCATGATCGAGCCGGTGGTGATCCATGTCGCCACCGGCCAGGTCACCCGGCTGCAGCTGCCGCCTCAGCAGCGGCTCTCGAGCCTCTGCGATGAGCTCAGCTGCAACAACAACGGCCACTGGGACGACCTGCAGTGGGCGCCGGACAGCAGGACGCTGGCGCTGGTGACGACCTCGCGCAACCGCCACCACGAATGGTTCCGCGTCGCCAATGCGCGCACCGGCGCGGTGCGCACCGTCTTCGAAGACAGTGTCTCGACCTACTATCACAGCGGCATCGGCGCGGTCGACTGGCGCTACCTGCCGGCCTCCGGCCAGGTGATGTGGTACAGCGAGCGCACCAACTGGGGCAATCTCTACCTCTACAGTCTCGCGAGTGGGCGGCTCGAGCATCCCATCACCACGGGCAAGGGCGACGTCACCCAGGTCCTGCACGTCAACCGCGCGACCGGCACCGTCTGGTTCCGTGCAGTCGGACGCACCCGCGGCGTCAATCCCTACTACGAGCAGTTATGGAAGGTCGGCCTCCATGGAGGCGCAGCCACGCTGCTGACCCCGCAGGATTGCGACAACGTCATCAGCATGTCACCGGACGGCAAGTACTTCGTCGACAGCTGCTCCACCCCGCGTCGCGCGCCGGTGACGACGCTGCGCGATGCCAACACTGGGCGAGTCCTCGCCACAGTGGCCCGGGCGAACCTCTCGCGCCTGCGCGCCATCGGCTGGCGGCCGCCGCAGCAGATCGTCGTCAAGGCGCGCGACGGCAAGACCAACCTGTACGGCCTGCTGTTCAAGCCGACCGACTTCGATCCGCACAAGAAATACCCGATCGTCGATTACATCTATCCGGGTCCGCAGATCGGCTCGATCTTCACCTTCCGCTTCGAGCCCTCCGACTACGACGATCAGTCACTCGCCGAGCTCGGCTTCATCGTGGTCGCGATCGACGGCATGGGCACGCCGTACCGCTCAGCGCGCTTCCATCACCTCTGGTACGGCGACATGGGCGACGACACCCTGCCCGACCAGGTCACCGCGATCAGGCAGCTCGCGCGGCGCTTTCCGTGGATCGATCTGAATCGGGTCGGCATCTGGGGGCACTCCGGCGGCGGCAACGCCACGACGGATGCGATGTTCCGCTATCCGGAGTTCTTCAAGGTCGGCTGGGCCGAAAGCGGCAATCAGGACAACCGCGACTACGAAAACGACTGGGGGGAGAAGTATCAGGGACTGCTCGTGCGCTACCCCGACGGCAAGACCAACTACGACAACCAGGCCAACGAGCTGCTCGCCTCGCATCTTCAGGGGCACCTGATGCTCACCTACGGCACCCTCGATGACAACGTGCCGCCGGAGAACACCGAGATCGTCGTCGAGGCGCTGATCAAGGCCGGCAAGAACTTCAATATGATCGCGATTCCCAATGTGCGCCACGGCTACGGCTACGCGACGCCGTACATCACGCGCCGCCGTTGGGATTACTTCGTGCGCCATCTCGCGGGCAACATCCCGCCGGCGCATTTCGCGCTCAAGCCCTGGCCCTGGCGCTGAGCGCGGCGCGGCGCGGCGCCTCAGCGCATTGCGCCAGCATCCTCGAGCGCGGCGCCCGCGAGCAGCTCCTCCAGGCCCTCGCCGGCTTCGCGGCGCGCGGCAAGCTCCGACGCGCTCCACATCCGTACGATGCGCCCTGAGAGCATCAGGGCGACTCGGTCGGCGTAGCGCTCGACGATGTCGAGCGCATGCGTGGCGAGCAGCACCGCCGCACGCCGCTCATCGGCCAAGCGCCGCAGATGCCGCTTGAGGATGCCGGCGCTCGCCGGATCGAGTCCGTTGAATGCCTCATCGAGCACGATCAGCCGCGGCGCGCCGATCAGCGCGAGCAGCACCGAGAGCTTCTGGCGCGTCCCGAGCGAATAGGTGTCGACGAACCGATCGAGCTGGGCGGTGACGGCGAGCGCCTCGCCGAGCTCGAGCACCTCGGCATCGATCGCGCTCAGGCCCTTGGCCGCGGCATACACCTCAAGGCATTGCCGGCCGGTGAGCAGACCCGGCACCCGCTCGGGAGCGCAGGCGAAGCCCAGCGTGCGCTTGGCCGCCGCCGCCGCGCTCGCCATCGGGGCGCCGGACAGCTCGACCTGTCCGCTGCGCGGCCGCAGCAGCCCGGCGATGCAGTAGAGCAGTGTCGATTTGCCGCTGCCGTTCGGACCGAGCACGGCGCACCATTGCCCGGCCGTCACCTCGAGACTCACCCCGTGCAGCACCAGCTGGGCGCCGTAACCGGCGTTCAGCTCCCGGATGCGCAGCGCCGGAACGCTCGCCGCCGCCGCCGCTTCGCTCATGGCCGCCACCGATGCAGCGCCGAGGCCGCAATCGAGGGGGTGCGTAGCGCCGCTGCGCACGCCGCCGTGCCGAGCACACCGACCGCAGCGAGCCACAGCACCGCGATCGCGCACACCGTGCGCAGCGATTCGGGTCCGAGCGCGACATAGGCGATGGCGATCAACAGCGCGCTCGCCCCGACTTGCGCAGCGAACGTCCGGTGTGACAGAGCCGCCGCGAAGCGCATCGGTCCGAGCGGTGTCGGCGCGAGCCACCAGGAAGCGCTGAACGCTGTGCGCGCCAGCGCCACCAGCAGATTGATCAGATGCAGCATGATGAGCCAGGCGGCCGCGGCCGCGAGCACCGGGCCGGCGGCGACGCCCATCGGCACTGCGAGCAGCAGCAGCACCAAGCTGCGTGCACGGATCGTCGGCCGATCCCGAAACTGCGTGTCCGCGCGCGGCCAGTCCCCGAGCGGCGCCAGCGAGACGCCCCTGCGCCGAGCGCCGGATGCTGCCCGGGCGGCCGCGTAGCGCGAGTGCGGGAGCGCGCGCGCCGCCCGGCCAGATTGGCCTCCCCGCGAGATCACCGCCGTGAATGCGGCGGCGAGCGCCACGCCGAGCACCACCCCGCAGGCGCAGTAACCGAGCAGTCTCGCCGGCACCCACGCGGGCAGCTGAGCCGCGAGCGACATCAAAACGATCAGCGCCGCCGCCGCCAGCCACAGCGCGACCGGCCCCGCGGCCGTGCGGACCGTGAGCGACACGTCACCGGGCAGCGCCGCGAGCCAGTGGCGATGCCAGTTATCGCGCAGGCGCCGCCGGTGCCGCAGCGCGAGGGTCGCGGTGATCACCGCCGCGACGACCAGCACCGCTCTCGGTGAGAGCGCCGCGAGGGCAATCACATAAATGACCGCCCTGATGCGCCCGAGCGCACCGAGCGCCAGAAACACGGCGGCGAGCACGGCGAGCGCGAGCGGCCAGCGCCGCCACAGGTTGCGTCCCTGCAGCCAGAGGACTCGCGCCGAAGGCCGCGCTGCGAGCCAGGCCGGCACGCGATCCGCCATGAGCAGCATCCGATGACCGAACTGCGCACAGGATACGCCGGGACCACCGGCGCGTCGCCCGGTCCAGTCACCCCGCCAACGCCCGCTCAGGCGCGCTGTCTGAGCGCCTCGAACCGGGCCAGCGCGCGCTTGCGTGCCACGTCATGCTCGACGATGGGCCGCGGATAGGTCTCACCCAGTCGGATACCGGCTCTCGCCAGAACCTCGGGCGCGGCGGCCCATGGCGAGTGAATGGCCGCAGCCGGCAGCGCGCGCAGCTCCGGTACCCAGCGGCGCAGGTAATCGCCCTCGGGATCGAAGCGCTGACTCTGCGCGAGCGGGTTGAAGATACGGAAGTACGGCGCGGCATCGACGCCGCAGCCGCTCACCCACTGCCAGTTGAGCGCGTTGCTGGCCCGATCGGCATCGACGAGGGTGTCCCAGAACCAGGCCTCGCCGCGCTGCCACGGCACGAGCAGATCCTTCACCAGGAACGAGCCGGCGATCATCCGCACCCGGTTGTGCATCCAGCCGGTGTGCCACAGCTCGCGCATGCCGGCATCGACGATGGGGTAGCCGGTGCGCCCGCGACACCATGCGTCGAATCCGGCTTCGTCATCCCGCCAGCCGAACGCCTCGAATTCGCGGCGCAGCGGGCGCTGCGGCAGGCTCGGAAAATGATGCAGCGTGTAGCGCGCAAACTCGCGCCAGCCGAGCTCGCGCAGGAAGCCGTTGCCGGTGAGCTCGGCGCGTGCGCCATCGCCCGAGCGCAGCACCGCGCGCCAGATCTGCCTCGCGCTGACCTCTCCGAAGCGCAGATGCGGCGAGAGGCGCGAGGTTGCCTCGAGCGCCGGCACGTCGCGGGCCGCGCGATAGCCCTCATATCGCCTGTCGAGGAACGCGCGCAGTCGGCTCCGGGCGCCTCGCTCCCCGGGGACCCACACGGACCCGAAGCCCGCGTCCCAGCCGATCCCCGGCAGCAGCTGCCAATCCTCGAGCCGCTCGCTGCGCGGCGGGTCCGCCATGCCGGTCAGCATGCGGGGCGCCGGCAGCGCGGCGGCCACCTCTACCGCGCTCAAACGGGCCCAGAACGCGCTGAACACACGCAACGGGCCGCCGTTGCCGCTCACCAGCGCGCCCGGCTCGGCCAGCAGCGCGCCGGGCAGGCTGTCAAATTCCACCCCCGAGCGCCCAAGCAGCTTGGCCAACGCCGTATCGAGGGCATCGAGCTCAGGATCGTAGGTGCGGTTGCACAGCACACGCGCAGCGCCGCTCGCATCGATCAACTCGCGCAGCACTTGAGCTGCGCCACCGCGGCGCAGGCACAATCTCATTCCGTGCAGCGGACCGGACTCAAGCGTGCGCAACGAGGCATCGAGCGCCGCGAGACTGTGATGCAACCACCAGCGGGCAGCGCCGCCGAGCCGTCGCAGTCCGGCGGTTCCCTCATCCAGGATGAACAGCGGCACGAGCGGCCGGCCCGAGGCGGCCGCCGCCGACAGCGCCGGGTTGTCGGCTACGCGCAGATCGTTGCGCAGCCAGACGATGAGCGGCCGCGCCGCTGGCGCGGCGGGGCTGTGCTGCTTGGGCATCGTGATCGGTCCGCTCGCCTCCGCCGCCCGGCCCCGGGGCCGGATCCCTCAGGTGGCAGTGTGCATTGCCGGCCGGCGGGCTGTCGAGCGAGGCGCGGGGGGCGCGCACGGCGCCCGCCAGGGCAACTCGGGTAGACTTGCGGATCCGCGGAGCCAGGACACCGTGCCGAATCGCGAATCCAACCCGCCGCAGCAGCCGGCCGGCCCGGCCGATGAGGCGCCCGTGACGCCTCCGGAAGGCTTGAGCGGCGCCGAGGCCAAGCGGCGGCTCGCGCAGTTCGGTCCCAACGCCGTGGCCGAGGAGGACAGTCCGATCTGGCGGCGGCTGCTCGTCAAGTTCTGGGCGCCCGTACCCTGGATGCTCGAGGCGGCGATCGTTCTGCAGCTCGCCCTCGGCAAGTACGTCGAGGCGATCGTCATCGCCGTGCTGGTACTGTTCAATGCCGCACTGGGCTTCGTGCAGGAGTCCCGCGCGCGAATGACACTGGAGGCGCTGAAGTCACGCCTGGCGCTGATGGCATCGGTGCGCCGCGACGGCGCCTGGCAGACCGTACCGGCCGCCGAGCTCGTGCCGGGAGACCTGATCAAACTGTCCCTCGGGGGCATCGTGCCCGCCGATGCGCGCCTGACCGGGGGCGAGGTGCTGCTCGATCAATCGACGCTGACCGGCGAGTCTCTGCCCGTGGAAGGCGAGGCTGGGCGCATCACCTACGCCGGGGCGCTGGTGCGCCGCGGGGAGGCGCTCGCGCAAGTCACCGCGACCGGGGCGCGCACGCGCTTCGGCCGCACCGCCGAGCTCGTGCGCACCGCGCACGGCACGAGTACGCAGCAGACCACCGTGCTGCGCGTGGTGCGCAACCTTGCGATCTTCAACGGCGCCGTCATCGTCGCCCTGGTCGCCTACGGCTCGGTGCTCGGGCTGCAGACGCAGGAGATGATTTCACTCACGCTCACGGCGATTCTGGCGGCCATTCCGGTGGCGCTGCCCGCGACATTCACGCTGGCGAGCGCCCTCGGCGCCCGCGCGCTCGCCACCCACGGTGTGCTGCCCACTCGCCTCTCGGCCGTCGAAGAGGCGGCCACGCTCGACGTTCTGTGCTCGGATAAGACCGGCACGATTACCCAGAATGCGCTCGCCGTCACCGCGGTGCGGCCGATGGCCGGTTACGACGAGATCAAGGTGCTCGCCCTCGCCGCACTGGCGAGCTCCGAGGGAGGCGCCGACCCCGTCGACGGAGCCATCCGGGCAGCGGCCGCGGCCCGCGCCGCACCGAGCGATCTGCCGCGCATCGAGTCTTTCGTGCCGTTCGATCCGGCGCGAAAACGCGCCGAAGCCACCGGCAGCGACGCCGCGGGCCACCCGGTGCGCATCGTCAAAGGCGCCTTCGCGACGCTGCAGAGCATCGCCACCGCGCCGCCTGAGGCGGGCGCGACGGTCGAGTCGCTCGCGGCACAGGGCTTTCGGGTACTGGCCGTCGCCTGCGGACCGTCGGACGAGGCACTTGAGGTCGTTGGTCTCATCGCGCTCAGCGATCCGCCGCGCGCAGACGCCAAGGCGCTGATCGGCGAGCTGCGCACCATGGGTGTGGCCACCGTCATGATCACCGGCGACGCACCGGTCACTGCACGGGTTGTGGCGCGCGAGGTGGGCCTCGACGGCCCGGTGTGCCCACCGGGCCCGATCCCCGAGCGCATCCGTCCGCAGGACTACGCGGTATTCGCCGGAGTTTTCCCGGAAGACAAATTCCACATCGTGCGCGCGTTCCAGGCGAGCGGGCACACGGTGGGCATGTGCGGCGACGGTGCCAACGACGCTCCGGCGCTGCGTCAGGCGCAGATGGGCATCGCGGTATCGAGCGCGACCGATGTGGCGAAGTCCGCAGCCGGGATCGTGCTGACGCAGCCCGGCCTGGCCGGGATCGTGAACGCGATACGCGAGGGCCGCATCGCCTTCCAGCGCATCCTGACCTACACCTTGCGCTCACTGACGCAGAAACTCAGCCAGATGCTGCTGCTGGTCGTGGGCCTGGTCATGACCGGACACGCGGTCCTCACACCGCGGCTGATGGCGCTACTGATGATCACCGGCGACTTCCTCGCGATGTCGGCGACCACGGACAACGTGCACCCCTCGTCGAAGCCGAACGCCTGGCATGTCGACAACATCACGATCCTCGGCGTCGCGCTGGCACTGTGCAACGTGCTCTTCTGCAGCGCCGTCGTGGCCTTCGGCCGCTACGATCTGGGACTGGATCAGGCCCGGCTGCAGACGCTGGCGTCGGTGACGCTGTCGTTCACCAGTCAGGCGTTGTTCTACGTCGTGCGCGAGCGGCGCCGGCTGTGGAGCTCGCGCCCGAGCGCCTGGATCGTCGTCTCGATGATCGCGGACATCGTCATTTTCACCGCGCTCGCCACGCGCGGGATATTGATGAGCGCGATATCCATGCCGCTGGTCGCGGCGGTCTTGGCCGCCTCGATCGTGCTCGCCTTTGCGCTCGATGCCCTGAAGGCCGCGATCGGCGCACACCTGAACATGCAGTAGCGGCTCGGCGCAGTGCGCCGGCCCGATGCGGCCCGCGCAGGTTTGCTATAGTCCGCTCACAACGTAGAAGAGCCGGCGCCGGATTGCGGCTCGCCGCCGCGCCACCTGGGGAGATACTGCGCACATGAACATCCCGTCAACGTCAGGTGCGGGCGTGTCCGCACCGTACGACAGGAATCTCGGCAACATCACCTACGGACTCTACGCCGGCGCCTTGCTGTTCGGGGTGCTCGCCGTCGCCGCGGTGATCGTCAACTACGTCAAGCGCGAGGAAGTGCGCGGAACGCTTCTCGAGAGCCACTTCAATTGGCAGATCCGCACCTTCTGGTACTCGCTGCTGTGGATCGTCGTCGGCGCCGCACTGTGGCTGGTGCTCATCGGCTGGGTCGTGCTCCTCGCCGCAGCGATCTGGTACATCTACCGGATCGCCAGCGGCTGGCTGCGGCTGCGCGACGGCCTGCCCGTGTAGCGGCGCGCAGCCTGGCGCGTCAGAAGAGCAGTCCGAGCCCGACGCCGGTGTAGTTCGAGAATCCGCCGAGATCGCCCTGGACGCGCACGCCTTCCTCGAGATCCACCTCGAAATCCGGCGTGACGAGATATTGCAGTCCGCCATCGGCATCGGTGCCCCAGCCCTGCCGGTAGCCGACGTGCGACTGCCCGTAGATCTCGCCGTAGAACTGCAGCCGCGAGGTGGACTCCCATGTCACCACCAGATCGGGATTGAAGCTCTGGAAGCGCTGCCCGCCGGCCGCGGTGGGCTCGGTCTGAGAGGTGACCCCGACCATGAGCGAAACCCCGAGCGGTCCATTGCCGTAACTGACGATGCCATTGACTGCGCCGCCGACACCGTGACTGCCGAAGGTGCTGTCGCCGGAGGGCAGCGTCGCTAGCGCCTCGGCAGTCCATTGCCAGTGCTCGGTGTAGCCGAGCTCGTGTTTGATGCCGAGGGTCGTCGGGCCGAAGCCGCTGATGGTCCTCGCGGGGCCGCCCGGTCCGGCGTTCACCGGCTGGTACTGGAAGTTCGGCGGCAGCCAGACGAATTCAGAATGGCCCGGCAGACCAAAGCGCAGCTCGAGATCGGGCAGCGTGTCGATTTCCCCGCCGGGGCTGCCGTAGAGATTGCCGGCCGTCGCGCCGGCCTCCACCACGGTCATGCCCTGCGGCACGACACAGCTTGAATCCCCGACCGTCGGCCTGTCGAGCAGTCCCAGCAGGCCCGACGGCCCGCTGCAGGGCTGTGTTGGCGCGGCGGCGTGCGCCGGCGCAAAACAGCTTGGCGCCAAGGCGGCGAGCGAGAGGACGATCCAGCGTTTTTGTTTGTTCAAATCCTGTCCTACCCTGACCGATCAGTTGACATCAGGCGGCCGCGCCGGATCGCTTTCCTTCGCGCGGCTCGCGCCAATTCAAAGAGTGCGCGCAAGACCGCCTCTTGCCGTCTGCGCCGACGATTTCATCGGGCCGATGCTCCCGCGCCGCCTCCTGCCGCGCCTGCTGCGACTGATGCGCCTGCGGCCCCCAACCGCCATACGCCGGTTCGACAGGCACGGGTGCAAAAGGTTGCACCGCGCCCCTGCGCACCGGCTAGGCGACGACCATCGGGATGGCACCGAGATAGTCGCGCTTGCCCACCTCGACACCGCTGAGGCGCAGGATGCCGGAGGCGGCCGACAGGTGGAGGTAGAAGTTGGGCAGCAAGTGATTGAGGTAATCGGCGCCCCGCATGAGTGCCGTATTCTGCCGCCCGGGCGGAAAAGCGCTCTGGCGCTCGCCCGCCGCATCGATCGCCCCCGCATCGAGCCTCTTGACGAGTGCGAGGGTCTTGCCGGCCCGGGCGCGCAGATCGGCCAGCGCCCGCTCGTTGTCCTCGCACTTCGGTGCCTCGATCCCCGCGCGCCGCGCACCGCCGCTCTTGGCCAGATCGCACACGATCTGCGCCTGGCGGGTAAAGGCGAACAGGTCGGGCAACAGCCTGGCATTGAGCAGCGCCGCCGGGCCGATCTGCCTCGCGCCGGCGTGCGCCTCCGCCCCATCGAGCAGCCCCGAGAGCGCGTTCGAACCGATTTCGAAGACCGGCAGGGATGCTCTGGACATCGACACGCGGGCGCCTCGCCGGGGAAACTCCGCGCGGAGGATTCCGGCGGAGGCACGAGTTTAGCCCGATCCGCCACGACGGTCGAGGCGCGCAGGCGCCGGCTCGCACCATCGGCCACTGCCCTGCCCGCCCCGCAACGCCGCGCGCGGCGTGCAGTTGAGGCTGCGCGCCGAATGCGGAGTGTTGCCCGTCAGAAATGCAGATCGCGCAGCACTGCGGACAGCCGCCTCGCATCCGGCGACATCTCCTCGTGCTGCCCGGCCGGACCGCCGGCGGCGCGCGAATCCGGATACATGCGGTAGCTCTCGCTCATGACCGCGCGATTGATCCGCGGAGCGAGAGCCTCCACGACGTGCGCCAGCGTCCCCAGGCCGGTCGTGACCCGCTCGGGTCTGCGCACGACGGCATCGCAGACCATGTCGGCCGCCTGTTCCGGCTCGAGGAGCTTGAACCCATCGTATATCTTGGTCGGCGCGCTCATCGGTGTGCGCACCAGGGGCAGGTTGACCACCGTAAAGCGCACACCGCGATCGGCGAACTCCCCGGACGCGCAGCGCGTGAACGCCTCCAGCGCCGCCTTCGAGGCGTTGTAGGCGGCAAAGCGGCTGGCATTCGTGAGCACGCCAAGCGAGGAGATGCTGATGATCTGGCCCGCGCCGCGCGCGGCCATCGACGGCAGCAGGCCAAGGGTGAGCCGCACGGCGCCGAAATAGTTGACCCGCATCAACCGCTCGTAATCGTGAAACCGCTCATAGGTCGCATCGATGCCGCGGCGAATCGAGCGGCCCGCGTTGTTGATCAGGATATCGACCGGCGGCTGCTCCGCGGCGAGCCGCGCGAGCAGCTCAGCGCAGGCCGATGGTTCGGCGAGATCGCAGCTGTAGAGGCTCGCGGCACCGCCGCCAGCGAGGATCTGCGCGCGCGCCTGCTCGAGCTTGTCCGCATCCCGGGCAACGAGCACGATGCGCGCGCCGGCGGCGGCGAGCCTCAACGCCGTCGCGCGGCCGATGCCGGAGGATCCACCTGTCACCACAATCGTCTTGCCCGCCACGGCGCGCCGCAGGCGCGCGGCCGGATTCAGGTCAGGATCGAGGCGGCGTTCCCAGAAATCCCAAAGGCGCCACGCATAGTCCGCGAGCGGCGGCACGCGGATACCGGCCGGCTCGAGCAGACTTTGCGCACGCGTCGCGGTGAACACCGTCGGATGGTTGAAGAGCCTGACCAGCGCCGGGGGAATACCGGCCTCAGCGAGCAATTCATCGAGCGCGCGCCGCAGCGGCGCGAGGGTCTCGCGCGGCAGGCGCACGGCTGCGGCCAGCGCGCCGCTGAGATGGGCATCGAGGCGCAGCCGCAGTGTCGGCGCGTGCGCCGCGGCGGCGAACAGATTGATCGCCTCGCCGACCCGGTGATTGTGCGGATCGGTCAGGTGGAAACAGCGCCCGTCCTCGCCCGGCACGTGAGCCAGATGGTCGAGGGCTGCCGCGACGAAGTCCACCGGCACGATATTGGCGTAACCGCCCTCCGCGCCGATCAACGGCGTCCAGCGCGGCAGGGCATCGCGCACGCGTTGAATCAGCTTGAACAGGTAGTAGGGCCCGTCGATCTTGTCCATCTCGCCGCTCTGCGAATCGCCGACGACCATGCCGGGACGGTAGATCCGCCACGGGACCCTGCACGCCGCGCGCACCAGCGCCTCCGCATCGTGCTTGGTGCGGAAATACGGGTGATCGAGCGCGCCGGCCTGCTCGAACATCTCTTCCGTGAACACGCCCGCAAAGCGTCCCGCGGCCGCGATGGAGCTCATGAAGTGAAAACATCCCGCGCGAACCTCGTGCGCAAGCTCGAGAGCGTGCTGCGTACCGGCGACATTGCTGCGGGTCAGTTCGGCATCCTGGGCGCTCAGGTCGTAGAGCGCGCCCAGATGGAAGAGGTGTGTGATCCGGCCGAGCAGCGCACCGCGATCCGCGGCCGACACCCCGAGGCCGGGCGCGCCGAGATCACCCTCGATGAGCGACAGCAGGCCGCCGCGATCGGCACAGTCGCGCGCGAGGCGCTCGAAGCGCGCCCCGGAGCCGGCTCGCACCAGCACATACACCCGCTCCCCACGGGCGAGCAGCTGCTTGACGAGGTGACGGCCGATGAAGCCGGTGCCCCCGGTGATGAAATACGGCATTGATCCGCTTCCGATGACGGCTCCTGGCGCTACAAACCTACGCACCGGGGGCTGGGGCTGCATCGTGGCAAACCGAAGCTTCGCGCCGGCTGCGGTTGCGCGAGACTCCCCCGATGCGTCCCGAATCTCATCGCGGCACGGCAGCGTGGGGCACGCTGCGCGTGCCCCTCTCACGCGTCGATCGGGCGTTCCTCAACATGGAGCGCACGACCAATCCGATGGTGATCGTCGCGCTCATCGTGCTCGGCGCTCCGCTTGCGCGCAGCCGCTTTCGGGACCGGATCGCGGCGCGGTTCGCCTCTTGCGAGCGCTTCCAGTCCTTCCCGGTCGAGGGACTCTCCGAGGCGTTCTGGCAGCGCTTCGATCAATTCAACATCGACGATCACGTGCTCAGCGCGGCGTTGCCCGCTCCCGGCGGTCAGCGTGAGCTGCAGACACTGGTCGGCGAGCTCGCCAGCGAGCCGCTGCCGGCCGGGCGACCGCTGTGGAGCTTTCACGTCATCGAGCGCTTCGGGCGCGGCAGCGCAATCATTGCGCGCATCCATCACTGCTACGCGGACGGGATCGCCCTGGTGCGCGTCTTGCTGGATCTGACCGACAGACGCCCCGCGCGCGCGCAAAAGCGAACGGGGCGCGCAGGTGACGGCCTCGACATGGTGCCCGACGCTGCCGCGCGGATGACCCCGACAGGATCCGCCACCGGATGGGTCTCGCAGGCGCTTAGCGAAGGCAGGCGTCTGGCGGAGACCGGTGTTCACCTTGCGCTGCACCCCGAGGCGGCCGCCACGGCGGCCGGCCAATTGAGCACGTTGGTGTCGGAGCTCGCGCATATCTCGTTCCTGTCTGACGATCCGCCGACGAGCCTGAAGCGCCCGCTCTGCGGGAACCGTCGGGTGGCATGGGGAAAGTCGCTCTCGCTCGAGGAGGTCAAGACCATCGGGAGCGTGCTCGGCTGCACCGTGAACGACGTGCTCATCTCGACTCTGGCCGGGGCACTCGGTCAGTACCTGCGGGCGCAGGGCGAGGCGATCGAGGGACTGACGCTGCGCGCGGCCGTGCCCGTGGACCTGCGCGCCGCGCAGAGCGGGGATGACCCCCTCGGCAACCGCTTCGGGCTCGTGTTCGTGGAGCTGCCGGTCGGGGTCCGTCACCCGCTGCAGCGCCTCTACGGCGTGCGCGCGGCGATGCAGACGCTCAAGGGATCGGAGCAGGCGCTTCTCACCTACGGCCTCCTTGCCACGGTGGGCAGTCTGCCGCGCCCCGTTGAGGACGTGGTGATGAATCTGTTCAGCGCCAAGGCAAGTCTCGTGGCCTCCAATCTGCGCGGCCCCAACGCGCCGCTGTTCATCGGCGGCGCGCCGCTGCGGCAGGTCCTCTTCTGGGTCCCTCAGTCAGGCAGCATCGGCACCGGCGTGAGCATGCTGAGCTACAACGGTCGCGTGCACTTCGGGGTCATCGCCGACCGTGAGCTCATCCCGAACCCGGCCGATCTCATCGCCCGCATCAAAACCGCATTCGAGCAGCTCGTGCTCCTGGTTCTGCTCGGGGGCAGCGCGCTCGCGACCTGAGCGTGCGTGGCGCCGTTGCGCGCTCAGGGCGGCAGTCCGCGCTTGGCCCGCGCGACATCGAGCGCTTCCATGGCATCCATCGGTTCGCACGCCGCCGCCTCGCGGTATAGGCTCTGCGCCTCGTCGCGGTTGCGCTCGGCATCGAGCAGGAGCAGAGCGTAGGCATATTCCATGTGCACGATCGGGGAGCGCGGCGCCAGCTGCACCGCAAGGCGGAAATGCTCGAGCGCCGCAGGCGCCGAGACGCCGTAGGTGAGAGATGCCATGACGGCGCCGAGCTTGTGCACGATCTCGGCATGATACAGGCCGAGCGCCACGTGCGCTTCGGCATGGCGTGGCTCCAGCGCCAGCGTCTGGTCGAGCTGCGCCTTGACGCGCGCGGCGAGACCCTCGGTGATCGCCCTCATGATGGAGATCCGCTGACTGTAGCGCCCGAGCACGAGCGCGAGCGTGTAGTGGGTATTGGGATGCTGAGGCAGTATCGCGGTAGCCTGCTCCCCGCGATCCACCGCAGCGAGCAGCATCTTGGCCACGACATGCTCGCCGCTGCGCGTGTAGAGCGATTCAACCGCCGCAGCCCGGTTCGCGACGCACGCGCCGAGCGGCCCGAGCGCGGCCCCCAGCTCGATCGCACGGGTGAATCCGCCGGCGTGGAACTCCGCCCACGCCGCCTGCAGCGCCGCAGCCAGAGGGCGCGCGCCGCCCTGCGCCCGCACCCACTCGGCAAACGCCGGTCTTGCGGCCGTGGCCCGGGTGATCTGCGCATCCCCGGGCCAGGGCTCCCGGTCGGTCAGATGAAGCCTGTCCCACAACGCCTTCAGCTGCTCGGGGGTGTGGCGAGGCGCGCTGGCGCGCCTCGCGGGGGCGGTACGCTTGTGAGTCATGATCGTGTGCTTCGGCAAGTACGCATCCAGCTGCTGTGCCCGGGTCGCTAGAGTACCCCGGTGGTTATCAACACCCAGTAGGGCAAATACGCACCTCCGCAGCCGCGGAGCCGCCCACCGAGGCAAACATCATGGCCGCGAAGAGAACGTCCCGTAAGCGCGCTCGTGCCAAGTCGAGCGACATCCAGTCCCACATGACCGAAACCGTTCACCAGATCTGGCTGGCCGGCCTCGGCGCCGTCGCCAAGGCTCAGCGCGGCACGCCGCACCTGCTCGAGGAGCTCATCTCTGAAGGTGAGCGGCTCGATGCACGGGTGCGCGGCGCCGCTGCCGAGACCATGCGCGGCGTCGTCGGCAGCGTGCAGGACAGTTTCGGCGCGCGCGTGAGCGCGATACGCGGACAGGCCGCCGAGGCAGTCGACAATCTGGAGAAGATCTTCCGCGCGCGTGTGCGCCGGGCGCTCACCCAGCTCGGCGTGCCGAGCGGGCAGGAAATCGAGGCGCTCAGCAAGCGAGTCGATGCGCTGAACGCCAACATCGGCAAACTGGCCGACAGACGCGCGGCCTCCGCCCGGCGGCGTCCGCGCGCCAGGAGCGACTCGCAGCCGACCGCTCGGCGACGTCCGCGCGCCAAGAGCGACTCGCAGCCGACCGCCGCACCGTAGGCCATGCTAACGCTCGAGCCCGCTCTGCGCCGGCGTTCGAGCGGAGGAAAGTTCGCGCTCGCGCTCGCGGGCGGTGGCCCGCTCGGCGCGTTCTATGAACTCGGCGCGCTGCACGCGATCGAAGAGGTGATCGTCGGCCGCGAGCTCACCGAGTACGACATGTATGTCGGCGTGAGCTCAGGCTCGCTGCTCGCGGCCGGACTGGCCAATGGCTTCGACAGCACCCGGATGGGAGCGGCGCACATCCAGGGCGAGTCCGCGCTCGTGCCCTTCTCGCCGCGGCTGCTGCTGCAGCCGGCGATCGTCGAATACGTCCGCCGCATCGCCCGACTGCCGCGGGCGCTGCGCGGCAGCGCGCGGCAATGGTCGGCTGATGCGCTGCGCAGCGTGTGGCCCGCGATGCTCGGCGTGCTGACCCGGATCATTCCGCTGGCGGTGTTCGACAGCGGGCCGCTCGAGCGCTACCTGCACGAGTTGTTCACGACGCCGGAGCACACGGATGATTTCCGGGCGCTGCGCGCACAGCTGCGGGTTGTGGCCACCGAGCTCGATACGGGCGGCACGGTGGTCTTCGGCGATGCGGCGCACGCCGACGTTCCCATCTCGAGGGCGGTCATCGCGAGCGCCGCACTGCCCGGGCTGTATGCGCCGGTGTCGATCCAGGGACGTGATTACGTCGACGGCGCCCTCGTGCGCACCATGTACGCCTCGCTTGCACTCGAGGCCGGGTGCGACTTCGTGATCTGCATCAACCCGCTGGTGCCATTCGATGCCTCGAGCGGCAGGCGCCGCCGCAAGCTGGCCGACGAGGGACTCGATACCGTGCTCGGCCAGACGTTCCGCACTCTGATCCACTCGCGCATGCAGGTCGGAATGGCGAGCTTCCGCACGCGGTTTCCGCATGCGGATACGCTGCTGTTCGAGCCTGACCGCCACGATGAGCTGATGTTCTTCACCAACGTGTTCCGCTATGCGGGGCGGCATCGGCTCGCCGAGCACGCCTACCAGCAGACGCGGCGCGACTTCAGAACCCACGCCAAAGGGCTCGCCGCCCTGTTGCAGCGTCACGGGCTCGACCTCGACCGCAGAAGATTGAACGATCCGCGTCGGACCTTCGCGACCGCCGCGCACGAGCGCGCCGCGCGGGTGCGACGCACGACGCATCGGCTGTCCGATGCGCTCGGGCAGCTCGAGCGGGCCCTCACGCGCACCACGGGTTTGGACTGAGCAGCGATGGCGGCCGCGTTCTGGCAGGCCGTACTGGTGGCAGAGCTTGCGATCGCCGCGGCCGTCGCGTGGCCGATTGCGGCGGCATTCGCGGGCTCGTTCGGCGTTCATCTGGCGCTGTGGCTGATCGTCTTCCTGGTGCTCCAGCCGCTGTGGGTTCTGACCGGCTTCGCGGTCAGCGGCCTGGCGGCACGCGACACACACCGTCCGCTGCGCGCACGCACAATTGCACGGGAAAGCGTGACGCTCCTCAGCGCCGCTCTTTCCATGAGCACTCATGTTTCGCGTGCGGCGCAGCGCCGCGAGCGGCCCATTCCACACGGCGCTTTGCCGGGCCGCCGCAAGACGCCTCCGGTCCTGCTCGTGCACGGCATCCTCTGCAATGGGGCCATCTGGCGGCCATTGCAACGCAGACTGAGCACGGCAGGCTTCAACAGAGTCGAGGCAATCGATCTGCAACCGCTGTTGGCCGACATCGAGACGCATGCGCAAAGCGTGGTGAAGGCCCTGCGGGCGATGCAGGACCGCTGCGACGGCGAGCGGATCGTCATCGTCGCGCACAGCATGGGCGGGCTGGTGGCCCGGGCAGCACTCCGCGCGGCCGGTCCGGCCCTGATCGCCCGCATCATCACGCTGGGCACACCGCATCACGGCACGGCCATTGCCTGCCGGCTGCCGTTCGCCCCGACCCGGCAGATGTGCCCGGGCTCGCCCTGGCTGCAGCGGCTCAATGCCGAGCAGGAACGCCGGCCGAGTGTGCCCGTCACCTGTCTTTGCAGTTCCGAGGACACGCTCATCGCGCCTGCCCGCGGCGCGGAATTCGCCGGTGCGCGCATCATACGCGTTGACGGCCTCGGGCACCTGGGCCTGGCGTGCTCCGCGCGCGCGCTGGAAGGGGTCCTCCGCGAGCTGCGGCGAGAGTGACCAGACGTGGTCACGGAACAGCGCGAACCGGGCGAACTCAGCCGGCTCATCGAGCGAACGGTGGCCGTGCAGCGCGTCGAATCCTCTGACACGGCATTGGCCGAGCGTCTGCGGGAACTGCGCCACTGGCAGGCCGCGCGCCTGGCGCGAACGTACGAGGACCTCGCCCGCGATGCGCGCCAGGCGCCCGCCATTCAATTCTTCCTCACCGACCTGTACGGACCGCAGGACTTCGGTCCGCGCGACCGTGACCTTGCGCGTGCCGGGCCGCTTCTGCAGCGCACGCTGCCGCGTGGCGCACTACGCGTGCTCATCGATGCCATCGAGCTGTACGCGCTGTCGGCCGAGCTCGATCAGGCGCTCGCCCGGGCGCTGCCGCCCGGCCCAATCTGCCCGGCGAGTTATGCTCACGCATACCGTGCGGCCGGCCGTGCGGCGGACCGCCAGCACCAGATCGATCTCATTGTTCGGATCGGCGAGCGGCTGGCCCGGGCTGTCCGAGAGCCGCTCATCGGCCTCGCCCTGCGGGCGACGCACGTGCCCGCCCACCTTGCCGGCTTCGGTGCGCTGGAGGATTTTCTCGAACGGGGCTTCGATGCCTTTCACCGCCTGGGCGACGCGCACATCTTCCTGGACGCGATCCGCGCACGGGAGTCGGCGCTCAGCGACGCGCTGTTGCGCGGCGATGCCAGCGTGCTGGGGGCGGGAGCCGGCCCGTCCCGCTCGCGCTCTGCCCGGTCACCATCCGCCGGCGTACCCGTAAAGCCGAACGCCTGATCCATGAGTCACCGGGCCCGGCCCCCCGGCCCCGGGGGTGGCGGGCGCCGTTCGGCCGCCGGAAGGATTGCACGCGCCCGCCCGTACGGCGCAAATCCCCGGACTCGTAGCGCGGACCGGCCCCCCGCGCCGCACCTTGAATTCGATCGGGGGCGCCCCCAATGCCCACGACGCAAGTGAATCCTTCAACCGAACAGGAGGTACTGACATGTTCCCTATCGGTTCAAGTGCAGCGGACTCCCCTTTCGAGGAGCTCTGGCGTCTGCAGCAGCAGGTGGACGAGCTGTTCGGCGCTTGGGCATCCCCCTCCGGCGGGATCCGCTCGCTGCCCCAGGGCAGCTTTCCGGCCGTCAACATCGGGCATACGCCCGAGCGGGTCGAGATCTACCTGTTTGCCCCGGGCGTAGATCCCAAGACGCTCGACATCTCGATTCAGCAAAACCTGCTGACCGTCGCCGGCCGGCGGGACATCCCCACCGACGAGCGGGCCACGTACTACCGTCAGGAACGCTTCAGCGGGGAATTCCGCCGGGTGATCGCGTTGCCCGAAGACGTCGATCCGGACCGGGTCCACGCCCGCTACCAGGACGGCATCGTGCAGATCGGCGTCGAGCGGCGCGAGGCCGCGCGGCCGCGCCAGATCGAGGTCCATTGACCACAACTGGAGGTACCCGTATGGCCACCCGCAGCGAAATCTCCCCGAAAGCGGCCGCCGCGAGCGCGCGCGAACGTCGCGGCACGGCCGTCGAGACACCGATTCGCCCCGCGGTCGACATCCGCGAGGACGGCGAAGGCATCACGGTCTGTGCCGATATGCCCGGAGTCTCCAAGGAACGCCTCGAACTGCGCGTCGAGGCGAACACGCTGATTCTCGAAGGCAGCGCGCGTCTCGAGCTGCCCGAGAACGCAGAGGCGCTCTACGCGGACGTTCGTTCGAGCACGTACCGGCGTACTTTTGCGCTGAGCGGCGAGCTCGAAACGGATAAGATCGAGGCGAATCTCAAGGACGGCGTGCTGACGGTGCACATTCCCAAGCGCCGCGAGCTGCGTCCGCGCAAGATCGACGTCCGCGCCGCCTGAGCCGCAGGCCGCATCTGCGATGCCGCCGCGGGGATGGTCCCCGCGGTGGCTCGCCCTGCGCCCCCTGATCCTCGCTCCAGGTCCCGCTCGCGCCGCTGTCCGCGGCTTGAAGGGCGCGGCGCGTCAGTATCAAGGTCGCGACCGCTTCCGGCGATCGTGCGCCCGATCACCGCACCGCGGCGGGTGCGGCCCGCGGTGTCCTGCGCAGCAACATGCAGGCCGCTCCGCCGAGCGCTCCGTACAGATGAGCCTGCGGCACCACCTGGCCGCCGAGGCCGACGGTCTCATCGGGCAAGGCGCCCGCATACAGGGTCCAGCCCACGATCGCGCCCATGCCCAGCAGCAGCGCGCCGCCGTACAGTGGACGGGTGCGCAATTCGCACAGCGCACCGGCGCAGAACAATCCGAACAGCGCGCCAGAGATGCCGACATACCACCCGATCTCAGGGCTGAAGATGAGCAGGCCGAGACCCACCAGGAGCGCGCTCGCCGTGAGCACCCAAAGACACGTCCACTCGCTCAGCTGCCGCGCGAACAGCCCCCAGATCAGGAACAGCCCCACAAGATCGCGCAGCAGGTGGACCCAGCCGAGGTGCACCAGGCTCGATGTCATGAGCCGCCATAGCTCGCCGTGCAGGACTGCCGTGCGCCGGTATTCAAATGCTGCGCGCGCGCCTGTCACCTGCAGCAGCGCCAGCAGAACCGCCAGCATCAACGGTGCGCGCCAGTGGCGCAGCAGTGCACGGCCGTCCGTCACGACCGCACCCGGCCCAGTCCCTCGCCATCGGATCTTCGGGCCGACGACACCGACGCTGAGGCCCGAAGCGGCGCGCCGCCTCGCGACCGCGCTGTCCGCTGAATCCGCAATGATGCACAGCTGCTCGACACGGGGCTCATCCGGCAAGGGACTCACGATAGATTAGACCGCGAGGCGTACGTTGCAAGCGCACCCCAGGGCACCGGCATGCACGTCGTGCGAGCTTGATCGTTGCCGCCACATTAACAGAGATCGGTCGGCCCGACGGAAGCGAGCGTTGCCGTTGCTTGCGGCGTGCGGCACCGGAAACGCTGCTCCCGGGGGACGGACTGGCGATCGAGACGCTCGGGGCTGCCGTAGTGCTCGAAGAGCGCGTGAGCCGCAGCAAGGAAATCCTGACGAGCGAGGCATCCATGCGACTGCCGCCGAGATTGCGCTCGAAGAACAAATGCCGCCCCGTGGGAGCGAGATTGCCCTCGGGATCCGGCGCGTAGTTCACGCAGCCGCTGCAGGAGCGGCCGCCGCCGGCTGCGTCCATCTGGACATTGCCGACATCAACAAGCTGCGCGGGTCTACGGCCAACAGAATGCGCGCCGGCTCGATCAGTGCGATACGCCGCGGTCCGTGAGCAGGTGCCCATTTCATGTACTCGGTGAGCCCGCGTATCTCACACGACGCGCTCGCCGTGCAGTTGGTGGTCAGCGCCTGTTTCCCGAGCCGGATGGCACGCGAGGGATCTCCCCTGATCCGCAGCCGAATGCGCGCGCCGAGGCCGTTGAGATCCGTGCGCTGCTCGAGCACTGCGCTCAGATTCTGATAGGCAGACGCGCGGACGCGGGTGTGCGTGTCGCGTGCGACGCGATGCGTTCCGGCCAGCCGGTACTCGCGGATCGCCGCCGCGTTTCCGGCTCGCATCTGCCCCATCTCGCCCCAGTTGCTCCGGAGCCAGCGGTCCTGCGGGTTCGAGGCGGCCGCGTCGCGAAACAGCCGGTCGCCTTGCGGAAATGGCGTTCGTGCGCACAGAGGTCGCCTGAAAGGATCTTTGCGTTGACGCTGTGCGGCTTGATCTGCAGCGTCGAGTTCAGCAGATCATGCGCCTGATGCAGCCCTTCGGGACTGCAGTCGAGCTGCATCGCCACCCGCGCAAGGCGTATGGGTGCCGGGCAGAGTTTCCGGTTCGCGTCCAGGAGCTTCTCCAGAATCCGCTTTGCGTCGGTCGGTTCAGCCCGGTTCGCGGCGTGGATGAGCGTGATCGAACGTTTGAGACCCTGCGCCGGGGACTCGTCCGCGAACTGCTTGTCGTTCATCCAGGTCTGAATGCCGGCCACGTGATCGGCTGAGCGACGCTCTGCCGTGCGACAGGGACATTGCCACTTCGCATCTGCAGCGTGACCGGCCCCGCCTGTCTGTGTCCACACGGGTAGGGAGCGACGCTATCGAGGTGATGCCTGCCCGGCTGCGCTCTTTCGATGAACCGTGGCATCGCCCCGGAGGCTGCGCTGCCGGCTCCCCCGCGAGCGGCAGCGGCCTCAGTTCTGACCGCGGGGCGGCATGCTCGGGCCGGCGCTGTAGAAACAGGTGAAATGCATCCTCCACAGGCTCGAGGCGCAGCGTGTGACGGTGAGCCCGGCGAGGGAAATCTTGCCGCTCTGTCTCATGTGGAGGCGCCGGGGGCGCCTCGAGGTCCACGGCGGGAACCGCTGCCCCGGGGAGCCTGTCGGGCGTGTCCCATGCGCGACGCAACGCCGGTGGGTGCCCGGGTGTCGGCGGTGTTCTCGGACTGAGTCATTTTCGCACGGGGGCACGCGGCCGAGCTTGCTCGCCCCGGCCGCCGGGAGGCGGCCCTGTGCCGGCAGCGCAGACGGCTCGTGCCGCCCCCCCCCCCCCCCCCCCCCCCCCCCCCCCCCCCCCCCCCGCCCCGCCCCCCC
>JAKAXA010000038.1 GCA_021816775.1 Pseudomonadota bacterium | reverse complement strand
TGCCCCGCGCCTCCCTGGTGAGGTAAGATTTTGGCCCAGCTAAGACAATCGATCGATCCACCCGATCCACCGCCTCAGGAGCCCCCAGCCCCCTGCTCCAGGCTCATACCTGAATTGGAAAAGACTGGGCAGACCGCGCCGCCTCACGCGCTCGGCGCCTCGGCGGCGGCGAGTGCCTCCACGCCGCGCCGCGCCAGATCCGTCAGCCCCGCGCCACCGTTGTCCCGCACGTGAGCGATGATCTGACGGCGCATGCGCGGCTCCCAGTAGCGCCGCAGGTGCTGGGCAACAGCCTGCGCCGCCTCGCCGGGGGCCGGCTCGGCCGCGAAGAACGCGCTGATCTCGTTGACCATCTTCACCAGCAGATCTATGTTCATGACAGTCGGTTATCTGCGCCGGCACCCACCAGGCGACGGGGGTGCGCATACACGACATGTTGTCGCTCGCGCGCGAATGCCACGAGCGTCACGCCCGCCTGTCGCGCGATGCGGACCGCGAGAGCCGTCGGGGCCGACAGCGCGGCGATGAAGGTGATGCCGACCGCGGCGCTCTTCTGCACCATCTCGAAACTCGCCCGGCTGGTGAGCAGCACGAAGCCGCCGGTGAGGTCCGCCCCCGAGCGCACGCGCGCGCCGATCAGCTTGTCGAGCGCGTTGTGCCGCCCCACGTCCTCGCGCACCGTCTCGATGCCGCGCCCCGGCGCCACCCAGGCGGCCGCATGGACGCTGCCCGTGAGCGCATTGAGCGGCTGGAGCTCGCCGAGCGCCACGATGGCCGCATGCAGCTCGGCCACGCTCACGGCAGGGCCCTCGCCCACCGGCCTGACCGCGCGCACGGCCTGCTCGGCGGTCTCCACACCGCACAGCCCGCAGCCCGTGCGCCCGGTGAGGTTGCGGCGCCGCTCCAGCAGCGCCGTGAAGCGCTCCCAGGCGACGCTCACCCGCGCCTCGGCCGATTCCAGCCCGTAACGCACCTCGACCCCGCGGATCTCCTCGGGCCGCTCGACCAATGCCTCGCTCAAGGTGAAGCCCACGGCGAAGTCCTCCAGGTCAGCCGGCGTGGCCAGCATCACCCCATGTGGCACATCCTCATAAATGAGCGCGACCGGCACCTCCTCGGCCACCCGGTCGAGCGCCTGCCCGACCGCACCGGGCCGCCAGCGCTCGACCTGGAGCTCCGCGACCATCGGTGCGGGGCCTGCGGCAATCTCAGACATGCACCGGATCGCGCGCCCGGCCGGCGGAGCGCTCCTGCGCGGTGCGCGTGCGCCAGGCCTCGGCCTGGGTGACGCGCACGACCTGCACGGCCGTGACCTTGTACTCCGGGCAATTGGTGGCCCAGTCCGAATTCTCCGTCGTCACGATGTTTGCCTGCGTCTGCGGGAAATGGAACGTGGTGTAGACGACCCCCGGGGCGATCTGCTCGCTCACCCGGGCGCGCAGCACGGTCTCACCCGTGCGGCTCGTGAGGCCCACCCAGTCGCCGTCGCCGATCCCGCGCGTCTCCGCATCGTGCGGATGGATCTCGAGCACATCCTCGGCGTGCCACACCACGTTGTCGGTGCGCCGCGTCTGCGCCCCGACGTTGTACTGCGAGAGGATCCGCCCGGTGGTGAGGATCAGCGGGAAGCGGCTGTTGACCCGCTCGCTGGTCGGCACGTACTCGGTGGCGAAGAAGCGGCCCTTGCCGCGCACGAACTGCCCGACGTGCATGGTGGGAGTTCCCTCGGGAGCCTCCTCGTTGCAGGGCCACTGGATGCTGCCCAGGCGGTCGATCTTGGCGTAGGAGACGCCCGCGAAGGTCGGGGTCAGGCGCGCAATCTCGTCCATGATCTCGGCCGGATGGCGGTAATTCATCGGGTAGCCGAGCGCGTTCGACAGCAGCATGGTGATCTGCCAGTCGGCGTATCCGGCGCGCGGCGGCATGACCTGGCGTACGCGCGAGATGCGCCGCTCGGCGTTGGTGAAGGTGCCGTCCTTCTCGAGGAACGAGGAGCCCGGCAGGAAAACATGCGCGAACTGGGCCGTCTCGTTGAGAAACAGGTCCTGCACGATCACACACTCCATGGCCTCCATGGCGCGCGTGACGTGGTGAGTGTCGGGGTCGGACTGCACGAAGTCCTCCCCCTGCACGTACATCGCGCGGAACGTGCCGTCGAGCGCCGCCTCGAACATGTTCGGGATGCGCAGGCCCGGCTCGGGTTCGAGCTTCACGCCCCAGGCCTGCTCGAACTCGGCGCGCACCGCCGCATCGGAGACGTGGCGGTAGCCGCTGAACTCGTGCGGGAAGGAGCCCATGTCGCACGAGCCCTGCACGTTGTTCTGGCCGCGCAGCGGGTTGACGCCGACGCCCTCGCGCCCGAGATTCCCGGTGGCCATGGCAAGATTGGCAAGGCCGATCACCGCCGTGGAGCCCTGGCTGTGCTCGGTCACGCCGAGCCCGTAGTAGATCGCGCCGTTGCCGCCAGTGGCATACAGGCGCGCCGCGCGGCGCACCAGATCGGCCGGCACGCCGGTGACCTCGGCGAGCGCCTCGGGCGAGTTGCGCGCCTCGGACACGAACGCTTTCCAGCGCTGATAGGACGGGGCCTCGCAGCGCTCGGCGACGTACTGCTCGCGCGTGAGGCCCTCGGTCACCACCACGTGCGCAAGCGCATTCAGCATCGCGACGTTGGTGCCGGGCCGCAGCTGCAGGTGGTAATCCGCCGCAATGTGCGGGCTGCGCACCAGGCCGATGGCGCGCGGGTCGATGACGATGAGCTTGGCGCCCTCGCGCAGGCGCCGCTTGATCTGCGAGGCAAACACCGGATGGCCGTCGGTCGGATTGGCGCCGATCACCAGAATCACATCGGCCTCGCTCACCGAGGTGAATGCCTGCGTGCCGGCCGACTCCCCGAGGGTGCTCTTCAGGCCATAGCCGGTCGGCGAGTGGCACACGCGCGCGCAAGTGTCGACATTGTTGGTGCCGAAGGCCGCCCGCACCAGCTTCTGCACGAGGAAGGTCTCCTCGTTGGTGCAGCGCGAGGAGGTGATGCCGCCGACCGAATCGCGCCCGTAGCGCCCCTGGATGCGGCGGATCTCGCTCGCCGCATAGGCGATGGCCTCCTCCCAGGAGACCTCGCGCCACGGTTCGCGGATGCTCTTGCGGATCATGGGCTTTAACTGCCGGTCCGGGTGCATGGCGTAGCCGTAGGCGAAGCGGCCCTTCACGCAGGCGTGCCCGTGGTTGGCGTGGCCGTTGCGGTTCGGGACCATGCGCACCAACTCCGGCGACTCGGCGCTGCCGCCGATCTCCGCGGTGAAGCTGCACCCGACCCCGCAGTAGGCGCAGGTGGTCGTGACCGCGCGCGTGCGCGGCAGGCCGCGCGCGAGGGACTTCTCGCTGAGGGCGGCCGTCGGGCAGGCCTCGATGCACGCGCCGCAGGAGACGCATTCGGACTCGAGAAACGGCTCATCCTCGCTCGCGGCGATCTTGGAGTCGAAACCGCGGCTCTGCACGGTGAGGGCGAAGGTCCCCTGCACCTCATCGCAGGCCCGCACGCAGCGCGAGCACACGATGCACAACTGCGGGTCGAACTCGAAGTACGGATTGCTGCGATCCACCGCGAGCGGCCGGTGCATGGCGCCGCGCTCGTAGGAGGTCTGCGTCACCCCGACTGCGGCGGCCATGGACTGCAGCTCGCAGTGCCCGTTGGCCGGGCACTCCTCGCACTCGAGCGGATGATCCGAGACATACAGATCGATGACGCCGCGGCGCAGCTTGTGCAGCTCTGGGGACTGGGTGCGCACCTTCATCCCGGCCTCGACCAGGGTCGTGCACGAGGCCGGATAGCCCTTGCGGCCCTCGATCTGCACCAGGCACAGGCGACACGATCCGAACGCCTTCAGCGTATCGGTGGCGCAGAGCTTCGGTACGTCGATCCCGGCGAGCGCCGCGGCTCGCATGATCGAGGTGCCCGCCGCAACGCTGACCTCGCGTCCGTCGATCTGCAGGGTGACCGCAGCGCCGGCAGCCGGCGCCGCCGTGCCCTGATCATGATAGTCAATTGCAAACATCGTCACTGCCTCCGACGTCGGCGGCGGCGGCGCTCGGCGCCGACCGCGGCCGCACGCCCATCAATGCTGCGCGCGCGCTGAAGTCTTCCCGGAAATGCTTCATGGCGCTTTGCACCGGGAACGGCGCCATGCCGCCGAGGCCGCACAGCGACCCCTGCACCATCAGATCGCACAACGCCTCGAGCCGCTCAAGATTACCCTGCGGATCGCGTCCGGCAATGATGTGATCGATAATCTCGACGCCGCGGGTGGAGCCGATCCGGCACGGGGTGCATTTGCCGCACGACTCGATGGCGCAGAACTCCATCGCGTAACGGGCCATCCGCGCCATGTCGACGGTATCGTCGAATACGACGATGCCGCCGTGGCCGAGCATCGCGCCGATGGCGGCAAGCGCTTCGTAATCGAGCGGCGTATCGAACTGCGCCGCCGGCACGTACGCGCCGAGCGGCCCGCCGATCTGCACGGCGCGAATCGGGCGGCCGCTCGCCGAGCCGCCGCCGTAGTCATAGAGGAGCTCGCGCAGGCTGAGGCCGAAGGCGCGCTCGATGAGACCGCCGTGCTTGATGTTGCCGGCGAGCTGCAGCGGCAGCGTGCCGCGCGAGCGGCCCATGCCGAACCCGGCGTAGAACTCGGCGCCTTCGCGCAGAATGAGCGGCACTGTGGCGAGCGTGATCACGTTGTTGACGATCGTCGGGCGGCCGAACAGGCCCTTCACGGCCGGCAGCGGCGGCCGCACGCGCACTTCCCCGCGCCGCCCCTCCAGACTCTCGAGCATGGAGGTTTCTTCGCCGCAGATGTAGGCGCCGGCGCCGACTCGGATCTCGAGCTCGAAGCGCCGGCCGCTGCCCATGACGTCGCCGCCGAGATAATCGGCCGCGTACGCCGCGGCGATCGCCTGAGTCAACGCCCGCCACGCGTGCGGATACTCGGCGCGCAGGTAGATGTAGCCCTGCGTCGCCCCGACCGCGATCCCCGCGATCGTCATGCCCTCGATGAGGCTGAGCGGATCGCCTTCGATGAGCATGCGGTCGGAGAACGTGCCGGAATCGCCCTCATCGGCGTTGCAGGTCACGTATTTCTGGCCCGGCGGCTGCTCGAGAACGGTCTTCCACTTGATCCCGGTCGGAAATGCGGCCCCGCCGCGGCCGCGCAGTCCCGAGCGGACGATTCGATCGACCACCGCGGCCGGATCCATCGACAGCGCGCGGCGCAGGCCCTGATAGCCGCCGTGCGCCACGTAGTCCGCGACACTGCGCGGGTCGACCACCCCGACCCGCTCGAAGGTCAGGCGCTGCTGGTTGGCGAACCAGGCGAGCTCCTCGGTCGGGCCGAGCAAGAGCCGATGCGCGCCCCCCTGGAGCCAGCGCGCATCGAACAGTCCCGGCACGTCCGCGACGCTGACCGGCCCGTAGGCCAGCCGGCCCCGCTCGCTCGCCACCTCCAGCATCGGCTCGAGCCAGTAGGCGCCCCGCGAGCCGTTGCGCACCACTTGCACCTCGAGCCGCCGCGCGGCCGCTTCGCGCGAGATGGCGCGGCAGACCGCATCGGCACCGAGTGACAGCGCGCCGGAATCCCCTGGAACGTAAATCGTGGTCATTCGTCCCCGCCCGGCGCCCCGTCCGCCTCGCGCAGCAGTGCATCGAGGCGCTCGGGCGTGACGCGGCCGTAGGGCCGGCCGTCGAGCATCACCGCCGGCGAGCAGGCGCAATTGCCCAGGCAGTAGACCGGCTCGAGCGAGAAGCGCCCATCGGGCGTGCTTTCGTGAAATTCCACCCCGAGACGCGCGCGCGCGTGCGCCGCGAGCGCCTCGGCGCCGACCGCCTGGCACGACTCTGCGCGGCACAGCTGCAGCACGTGCTGCCCCGGCGGCGCGCAGCGGAAGTGGTGATAAAACGTGACGACACCGTGCACCTCGGCCCGCGAGAGGTTCAGGTGCTCGGCGATGAGGCTGATGGATTCCGGCGGAATGAACCCGAACGCCGCCTGGACCGTGTGCAAGACCTCGAGCAACGGCCCCGGACGGTCCTTGAACTGCCCAAGGATCCGCCGAACGTCAGGACTCCGGTCGACCGCTGATGTGTGCATGGTCCATCAGTATACGGCCATGGGCACGCCCCGGCGGATGCGCCGCCGCCGCGGGCGTCGGCCGTCGGCGGCTGTTCAATTTCCGGCACGGGTCCGCGGTGCGGCAGGGCTCGCCCGGCGGCAACCGCCGCTGCCCCTGCCGAACGCCCGTGCGCGGCGCTTCAGCTCAGCGGTTCAGGATCTGCGCGTGATGGCGCAGGTGATCCTCCATGAGCGTGGAGATGAAGTAATAGCTGTGATCGTAGCCTTCGTGCCGGCGCAGCGTGAGCTTAAGGCCGCTGCGCTGGCAGGCCTGCTCGAGCAGGTGCGGGTGCAGCTGTTCGGCGAGGAACTGATCGGCCAGGCCCTGGTCGACGAGCAGCGGCGGCCGGCGGGCCGCATCCTTGATGGCGGTGGCCAGCTCGGTAGCGTCGTACTGCGCCCACTGGCCGTGATCTGCGCCGAGATAACCGGCGAAGGCCTTCTTGCCCCAGGGGCACTGGGAGGGAGCGGCAATCGGCGCGAACGCCGAGATCGAACGGTAGATATCGGGGTTGCGCAGCCCCAGCACGAGTGCGCCGTGCCCGCCCATGGAGTGGCCGAAGATGCCGCTGCGGGCTGCATCGGCCGGGAAATGCGCCGTGATCAGCTCGCGCAGCTCCTGCGTCACGTAGCGGTACATGCGGAAGTGCCTCGACCAGGGCGCCTCGGTCGCATCCAGGTAGAAACCCGCGCCCACGCCGAAGTCCCACGAATCGCTCTCGCCGGGCAGATTCAGGCCGCGCGGGCTGGTGTCGGGCGCGACCAGCATCATGCCGAGCTCGGCGGCCACGCGCTGCGCGCCGGCCTTGATCATGAAGGTCTCCTCCGTGCAGGTCAGTCCCGACAGGTAGTACAGCACCGGCACCCGCCCGGCGCGCGCCTGTGGCGGCGTGAACACCGCAAAGCGCATCGCGCAGGCGGTGCTGGCGGCCTGGTGACGGAAGAAGCCCACGGTGCCGCCGAAGCAGCGATGCTGGCTGATCGTCTCGAATGGCTGGCTCATCGTCTGGTCACCTCGAGTCATGTCAGACTGCCCCCTCGGGCGGATCGCTCAATCGTGCATTGCAGCGCGCGCGCCCGGCCCGCCGTTCGCGGCGCTGGCGAGGCTCGCGCTCTGCCAGCCCCCGCCGACCGCCTTGTACAGGCGCACCAGATCAAGCGAGACCGCGGTGGTGGCGCTCGCCAGGGCGAGCTCGGTCTGCTGCTCGGTGCGCTCGGCGTCGAGCACGACGATGAAGTTGGCAACGCCGCTCTCGTAGCGCTGGCGCGCCAGCGCGAGCGCGTTGCGGCTGGTCTTGACCGCCGCCTCGAGCGAGACGCGCTGGCGCTGATCGGCACCGTAGGCCGCCATCGCATCCTCCACCTGGTTCAGGGCGTTCAGCACCGTGCGCGCGTACTCGACCGCGGCCTGCTTGGCCTGCAGGCGCCGCAGCCGCACGGTCGCCCCGATCCGCCCGCCCTCGAAGATCGGCAGCTCGATCGCCGGGCCGAAGGAGGCGAAGTGGCTCGCCGTCTGGATGAGCTGGCTCAACCCCTCGGACTGGTAGCCGCCGCCGGCCGTGAGTGTGATGCGCGGGAAGTACTCCGAGACCGCCACGCCGATCTCGGCCGTGGCCGCGTGCAGGTTGGCTTCCGCGGCGCGGATGTCGGGCCGGCGGCGCAGCAGATCCGAGGGCAGGCCGATCGGCACCACCGGCGGCACCGGCGGCACCGGACGGGCGCGCACCAGCTCGGCGCGCAGCGCCTCGGGCTGGCGCGCCATGAGCTTGCTCAGCTGATTGATGTCGAGCGTGATCTGCTCATCGGCGAGCGGCAGCTGCGCGCGCGTCGTATTGAGCTCGGTGGCCGCATTCTGCACGTCGAGGTCGGAGGTCAGTCCCGCATCGTAACGATCCTGCGTCAGCTGCAGCAGATCGTGCTGGGTGCGCAGCGTGCGCTTGAGAATGGCCTGGCGCAGCTGTGCGCCGCGCAGCTCGATGTAGGTCTGCGCCACATCGCTTAGCATGCTGAGCACGACGCCGCGGGCGTCGAACACTGCCGCGCGGGTCGTGGCGTTGGCCGCCTCGATCGCCCGGCGGGTGCCGCCGAACAGGTCGAGCCCCCAGGAGACGCCAAGACCGAGCTGGTACTGGTTGTAGGGGTTGGTGATGCTCGGCGGCAGCCCGGGAAACTTGCCGCTGAAGAGAAAGCCGTTCGGTGTGTTCGTACTGATGCGCTGGCGGCTCCATGAGGCGTTGGCCGAGACATTGGGCCAGAGCGCTCCGGAGAGCGCCTGGGCCTGCGCCTCGGCCTCGCGGATGCGCAGCGCAGCCTCGCGCACATCGAGGTTCTGTTGCGCGGACTGGCGCACCAGAGAGGTGAGCAGCGGATCGTGGAAATCCGACCACCATGCGACGCTCGGGGGCTCGCCCGTGCTCACGTGCGAGGCACCCTCCGCACCGTTGCGCCGCGCGGTCGCGGACCACTGCGCCGGCACATGGGCCTTCGGTTTGACAAAATTCGGGCCGACGGCGCAGCCGCCGAGCAGAAGGACGGCGCCGGCGGCGAGCCAGCGGGCCGACCGGTTGGACATCAGGCGGGGCATACGGGATTCCCTATTCAGCATCACGACGGTCATTGCAGGCGATGACGAAACATCCAGGACGCGGCGCTCAGCGTGACCGTCGCGATCAGCGCCAGCGGCCACAGTTCGGGCAGCAACAGCTTCACGCCCGCGCCCTCGAGATAGACCCGCTGGGCGATGTTGATAGCGTAGCGCAGCGGGTCGATCAGAGTGAAGTCTTGCAGCACGCGCGGCATGTTCGCGATGGGCGTGGTGAGGCCCGACAGCAGCGTGAACGGCATCAGCAGCAGGAATGAGTACAGCATCGCCTGCTGCATCGTATAAGACAGCGCCGAGAGTACCAGTCCGATGCCCACCGCGGCGAGCACGAAGACCACCAGTCCACCGTAGAGGACAGCGAAGGATCCCTCGAACGGGATACGAAACCACAACTGCGCCACCAGCAGCACCCCGGTCGCCTGCGCGATGCCGATCAGCATCGCCGGCAGCGCCTTGCCGGCCATGATCTCGGCCGGCCGGATCGGCGTCACCAGCAGCTGATCGAAGGTGCCCTGCTCGCGCTCACGCGCCACCGACATCGCCGCAAGCAGCATCGTCTGCAGCAGCGTCAGCGTGCCGATCAGCCCCGGCACCATGTCCCAGCGGCTGAGCAGGTTGGGGTTGTACCAGGCGCGCGCGGTGAGGCGCGCCGGCGGACCGAACTCCCCGTGCGCGGCGCGCCAGTGCGCATTGAAGGCACCGATAACCGTCTGGGCGTAGCCGAGCGCGGTGCTCGCGGTGTTGGAATTGCGCCCGTCGGCGATCAGCTGCACGTCGGCGGAGCGCCCCGCGGCCAGCCGCCGCGTGAAATCCGCCGGAATGCCGATCGCGAGCAGCGCGCGCCGATCATCTATCGCCGCGCGCAGATCGCGCTCACGCTCGACCGTGCCCACGCGCTGGAATATTCCCGTGCCGTCGAAGCGCGCGAGCAGCGCCGTAGCGGCCTCGCCCTGATCGCGCGACCAGAGCACGTACGGTACCCGGTTCAGGTCGTAGCTCGCTGCGTAACCGAACACCATCGTCTGCAACAGCACCGGCAACAGCAGGCTCAACAGCGCACGGCGGTCCTTGAGCACCGCGAGGAGCTCCTTGTGGGTGAGTGCCACGATGCGCCAGAGCGAGTTCAGCATGATTCAGGCGAGCCTCTTGCGGGTCACCGCGCGCAGCGCGAGCGCGAGCAGCGCCAGCATGGCGAGCAGCGCGAGCGCGTTCGGCACGATGACCGCCCAGATGTCCCCGGCGAGAAAGATCGTCTGCAGCAGCGTCACGTAGTAGCGGGCCGGCAGCACGTACGTAATCGCGCGAATCGCCACCGGCATGCTGCGCAGATCGAACAGCAGCCCCGAGAGCATGGTTGCCGGCATGAAGGTGACGATCAGTGTCAGCTGACTCGCCACCAGCTGGTTCTTCACCGCCGAGGAGATGAGCAGGCCGATGGCGAGCGCCACGAGCACATAGAGCATCGAGACGGCGAGCAGCACCAGCAGCGAGCCGCGCACCGGCACATGAAACAGGAAGCGGCCCGAGAGCACGCACAATGCGAGCCCGACCATCCCCAGAGCGAAGTACGGAATGGTCTTGCCGAGCAGAATCTCCTCGGCGCGCACCGGCGTGACGAACAGCGCCTCGAACGTGCCGCGCTCCCACTCACGCGCCACCACCATGGCGGTGAGAAAGGCGCCGATCAGCGTCATGACCAGCACGATCAGCCCGGGCACGAGGAAGTAGCGGCTGTCGTTGGCAGCGTTGAACCACAGGCGGCTCTGCACGCCCACCGGGCCCGCGAGCGCGGGGGCCTCGCGGGCCGCCCAGCCCGCCACCGCGCCACTCACGTAAGCCTCGATGATGCGCGCTGTGTTGGCGTCGGCGCCGGACACGATCAGCTGCACGGCGGCGCTGCCCGTTCGCGCCTGGCGCGCGAAGTTCGGCGGCACCGTGAGGATGCCCTCGACCCTTGCGGTCTCGAGCAGCTGCTCGGCCGCGTGCAGCGACGTGACGCTGTAGGGCTTGAAGTACGCAGAGAGCCGCAGATCGCCGATCAGCCCGCTCGCGAGCGATGAGCCATCCTGGTCGAGCACGGCGAGCGGCACGTTCTTCACATCGAGCGACAGCCCGTAGCCGAACAACAGGATGAGAATCACCGGCAGCACGACGCCGATGGCGATGCTCGCCGGATCGCGGATCATCTGCCGCCATTCCTTGCGCACCAGTGTGCGGACCCGCGCGAGGCGCGCACGCACATCGCTCATTGCCCGGGCCGCCACGGCTCAGGCCGCTCCCGCGACCGCCGCCTCGGCGGCGCGCGAACGCTCGACCACGGCGATGAACGCATCTTCCATGGTCGGTTCGAGCTCGCCCCGGCGTGGCGCGAGCGCGCGCACCTGCGCCGGCGTGCCCTGGGCCAGCACTCGGCCCGAGTCCATGATGACGATGTGATCGCAGTACTCGGCCTCCGGCATGAAGTGCGTCGTGACCACGACGGTGACGCCCTGATCGGCGAGCGCCGAGATGCGCCGCCAGAAGGCGCGCCGCGCCAGCGCATCGGCGCCGCTGGTCGGCTCATCGAGAAACAGGATGCGCGGCTCGTGCAGCAGCGCCGCGGCCATCGCGAGGCGCTGCTTGAAGCCGCCGGGCAGGTCGGCCGCCGCGCCGGCGGTACGCGCGAGGTCGAACTGGCGCATCGCCCAGTCGATCCGCTCGCGCCGCCGCGCGCCGCGCAGCCCGTAGGCGCTGGCGAAGAACTCCAGGTTCTCGCGGACAGTGAGCGGCCCATACAGCGAGAACTTCTGCGCCACGTAGCCGAGCTGCCCGCGCGCGGCATCGCCCGCGCGCGCCACATCCACCCCACCGACGCGCAGCACGCCGCCGCTCGGCCCGAGCAGCCCGCAGAGCATGCGGAACGTGGTGGTCTTGCCCGCGCCGTTCGGCCCGAGCAGCCCGAAGATCTCGCCCCGGCCCACGCTGAAGCTCACCCGGTCGACGGCGGTGAACGCGCCGAAGCGCTTCAGGAGGTCGCGCACCTCGATGGCCGCGCCGCTCAAGGGTGGCGGCGGGCTTAAGAGGACGATGTCGTTCAGCACCTCGGGCGGGTGCGAGCGCCGCAGCAGCACCATGAACCCGTCCTCGAAGCGCGGCGCGACCGGTGTCAGGCCCGCAGCGGGCGGGCCGTCGGCCTGCGCCAAGACGCAGCGCACCGCGCCCGCATCGGGCACCGCGTCGATCACCGCGCTCGAGGCGAGCAGGCGCGCCTGCAGCCGGCGCGCGTTCTCCGGGGCGCTCGGCGTGAGTTTGAATGTGCGGCCCGCGGCGAGGCGGATGACCCCCTGCGGCACATCCTCGGCCAGCACCCGCCCGGCCTGCAGCACAATCACCCAGTCGGCGCGCTCGGCCTCATCGAGATAGGCGGTGCTCATCAGCACCGTCAGCCCCTGCTCGCGCACGAGCTGGCTCACGATCTGCCACAGCTCGCGCCGCGAGAGCGGATCGACCCCGACGGTCGGCTCATCGAGCAGCAGCAGCTGCGGGGAGCCCACCAGGGTGCACGCCAGGCCGAGCTTCTGCTTCATGCCGCCGGAGAGCCGCCCGGCGAGGCGCCGCTCGAAGCGCGCCAGATCGGTCATGTGCAGCAGTTGCGGATAGCGCTGCGCGCGCGCATCGCCGCTCACCCCGTGCAGATCGGCGTACAGATCCAGGTTCTCGCGCACCGTCAGATCCTCATACAGGCCGAACTTCTGCGGCATGTAGCTCACTCGCTCCTGGATGCGCAGCGCGGCGACCGCCGGGTCGAAGCCCAGCACGCGCACCGTGCCGCGCTCGGCGCTGAGCAGCCCGCAGGCGATGCGCATCAGGGTGGTCTTGCCGGCCCCGTCGGGACCGATGAGCGCGCTGAGGCGCCCGGCCGGCACCGCGAGCGAGACGCCCGCGAGGGCAGGGGCCCGGGGGCCGAAGGATTTGTGCACCTCCCGGCACTCGAGCACCGCGGCGGGCTCGCCGCTCACGAGCGCTTCCCGCCGCCGGGCATCAGGTACACCGTCGCGGGCATGCCGAGGCGCAGCGCATCGTGCGGATCGTCCACGAACACCCGGATCTCGTAGACGAGGCTGGTGCGCAACTGCGGCGTCTCGACCGTCTTGGGCGTGAATTGCGCCTCGGAGGAGATGAACCCCACCCAGCCGGGGAAGCGCCGGTGCGGGAAGGCGTCCACCGCCACAGTCGCCTTCATGCCGGGATGGACGCGCCCGAGATCGCTCTCCGAGATGTAGGCGCGCACCCACTTCGGGTTGGTGATCGCCAGGGTCAAGACGGTCCGCTGCGGGGAGGCCATGTCGCCGGGCTCGGCGACCCGGGTGCGCACCACCGCTGCGAGCGGCGCGCGCAGCACGGCATCGGCGAGCTCCCGGCGCAGCAAGGCAACCTGCGCCTCGTCGGCCGCGAGCAGCGCGGACGCCTGCTCGATGTCCTCGCGGCGCGGCCCGAGCACCGCAAGATGCAGCGCCTCACGGGCGACGCGCGTGCGCGCCACGGCCACCGCGGCTGCGGCCTGCGCATCCGTGACGTCCTGCCGGCTCACCGCGCGGCCCTGCGAACGACGAAACACCGTCGCGACACGCGAGTACTGCAAGAGCGCCTGTTGCTGCTGCGCGCGCGCAAGCGCCAGGTTGGCGCGCGCCTGGGCGATCTCCTGCGGCCGGCTGCCGTGGCGCAGCCGCGCGAGCACCGCTTGCTCGGCGGCGGCCTGTGCCTCGGCCTGCGCGAGCATCGGCCGCAGGCGGCTGGTGTCGAGCCGCGCCAGGGCCTCTCCCGGGTGCACCCGATCGCCCTCCTGCACCGCGACGGCGTCGATCCGTCCGCTGTCGTTGAAGGCCAGATCGACCTCGCGCAAGTCCACGTTGCCGTACAGCACGATGTCGGACGGACCGCGATGCCGGCCCGCGTACCACCATGCCCCCAGGCCTGCCACAACGGCGACACCCACGGCGAGAGCCAGCCAGGGCCGAGCGCGGCGCAGGGCTGCACCCGGCGCCGCTTGCGCCGGTTCCGAGGACGACTCATTCACTGCCGGACTCCTGTGTGGCCGCGCGGATTCTCTGTCGCTTGATACTTTTATGTCAACTGATAGTATTTCGTATATACCGCAATGGCGGCCCCTGGCAGAGTGATGGGGATTGAGACGGTGGACACCATGAGCAGCAAGCGCGCTCCCCGCGCGCACACCCCGGGCGGCCCGCGCCGCGCGCCCGTGCGGCGCGCACCCCGCCGCGGCTACGCCTGCGGCGAGGACACCCGGCGCCGGATTCTCGAGACGGCGATCGCGCTGTTCGCACAGCTCGGCTTCCAGGGCGCCTCGACCCGCGCCATCGCCGAGCGCGCGCGGGTCAGCCTGCCCGCCCTGCAGTACTACTTCGGCGGCAAGCAGGGGCTGCACCGGGCCTGCATCGATTACATCACCGAGGACGTGCGCGTGCGTCTGGAGCCCGCCGCGGAGCGGGCGCGCGAGGCGCTGCGCGCCGCGCCGCTCAGCCGCGCCCAGCTGCTCGCCCTGCTGCGCAGCCTGCTCGACCCTCTGCTCGAGGCGCTGGCCACCGACCGGCCCGAGAGCTGGGCGCTGTTCTTCGCGCGCGCGCAGACCGAGCACAACGAGGCGTTCGAGGCGATCTACCAGCGCATCGGCGGGCGTCTCGTGGCGCTGATGACCGAGATCATCGGCCGCCTCCTCGAGGAGCCGATCACCGCCCCGCAAGCCCAGATCCGGGCCGTCGCCATCATGGGCCAGGCGACACTCGTGCGCCGCGCGCGCCCGCTGATGCTGAAGGCGCTGGGCTGGACGGACTTTTCCGGCGAGCGGCTGATCACGCTGAAGACCGTGCTGTGGCGCAGCATCGAGGCCAGCCTCGGCGGTCCGTAACCGCACACCTCGGCGCTCGCGCGGCGCGGCGCGGCGCAGTACGATTACCGCACTTGCGACCGCCCACTTGCCGTGCTGCCTGCGAAGACCTCAACCCGAAATCCCACCACCGCGCGCCGGCCGGCCGACGCCGACGACACGCTGTTCCGCGCCGGCGATCCGGATTTCATGACCTCGCTGGCGCGCGGCCTGCATGTCATCCGCGCCTTCGCCGGCGTCGACCGGCGGCTGACCATCGCCGATGTCAGCCGCGCCACGGGACTGACGCGCGCGGTCGTGCGCCGCTGCCTGTATACGCTACGCGAGTTAGGCTACGCGGCCAGCGACGGGCGCGCGTTTTACCTGCAGCCGCGCGTGCTCAGCCTCGGCTACGCCTACCTGTCCACCGCGCCGCTCGCCATCGCGGCACAGCCGATTCTGCAGGAGCTGAGTGAGCGCATCGGCGAGGCCACCACGGTCGCGGTGCTCGATGAGGGCGTGGTGGTGTACGTGGCGCGCGCCTCGACCCAACGCATCATGTCGGTCACGCTCGGGGTTGGCAGCCGCCTGCAGGCCTACTGCACCGCGCTCGGACGGGTGCTGCTGGCGAGTCTGCCGCCGGCGCAGGCGGCAGACTCGCTCGACAGCGAGGCGCGCATCGCCCACACCCGCTTCACGGTCACCTCCCTCGAGCGGCTGCTGGAGATTCTCGCCGAGGTGCGCGCCGAGGGCTTCGCCCTCAACGATCAGGAACTGGAGATCGGGCTGCGCTCGATCGCCGTGCCGGTGCGCAACGTGGTCGGCGTCACGGTCGCGGCCATGAATGTCAGCGTGCAGGCCTCGCGCCTCTCGCGCCGCGAGCTGATCGACACCGCGTTGCCGCCGCTGCGCGCCGCGGCGGAACGGCTCGGCGGCCAACTCGCGCCCTGACCGCGCGTTTTCGCCGGCAAGCGGTGGCGACGGCGCGTACACTGCGCGGATGTTCCGCTCGCTTACACCGGCCGTGCTCGGCCTGATCGCCGCGAACGTGGTGATCTTCCTGTTCGAACAGGTTGTGCCGCCCTCGCTCATACTGCGCTTCGCCCTCTATCCGCTCGGAGCGCATTTCCACCCCTGGCAGCTGGTCACCTACGCCTTCCTGCATGCCACCTGGTGGCACATCTTCGGCAACATGTTCGGCCTGTTCGTGTTTGCCCCGGCCCTCGAGATGTACTGGGGCGCGCGGCGCTTTCTCCTTTATTACTTCGTGTGCGTGATCGCCGCGGCGCTCACCGAGATCGCCGTGCTGCACGCCACCGGCAGTCACGAGCCGACCATCGGCGCCTCCGGGGGGGTGTTCGGCGTGCTGCTCGCCTTCGCCATGCTCTTCCCGCGCGCGCGGCTGCAGCTGCTGCTGCCGCCCATCCCGATGCCGGCGTGGCTGTTCGTCTCGCTGTACGGCCTGCTCGAGCTGTTCTTCGGCATCACCGGCACCGAGCCCGGCATAGGGCATTTCGCGCACCTCGGCGGTATGCTCGGCGGGGCCATCATGATGCTGTACTGGCGCTGGCGCGCCGACCGCGGCGGCTGGCTGCCGCGCTAGTGGAACTTTTTCGCCCAAGGGCAACTCTATGGCTCCCTGGGAAGGAGGCGCCATGATCAAGACCGAGCACCTGTGCAAGCGCTACCCGGCGGTGACGGCCGTCGAGGATGTCACCTTCGAAGTGAGCCCGGGCGAAGTGCTGGGATTTCTCGGCCCCAACGGCGCGGGCAAGACCACCACCATGCGCATGCTGGCCGGCTTCGTCACGCCCACCTCCGGGCGCGCGAGCATCTGCGGCCATGACGTCGAGACCGAGCCGCTCGCGGCGCGCCAGTGCCTCGGGTATCTGCCCGAGGGCGCCCCGAGCTACGGCGAGATGCGCGTGCAGGCGTTCCTCGAGTTCATCGCCGATGTGCGACGCCTCGAGGGGCCGCGCAAGCGCGATCGCCTCAACTACGTGATCGAGCGCCTGCAGCTCGCGAGCGTTCTTGAGCAGCCCGTCGAGACCCTTTCCAAGGGCTTCAAGCGGCGCGTCGGCCTGGCACAGGCCATCATGCACGACCCGCCGGTGCTGGTGCTCGATGAGCCCACCGACGGCCTCGATCCGAATCAGAAGCATGAGGTGCGCACCCTGATCGAGGAGATGGCGCACGAGAAGATCACCGTGATCTCCACGCACATTCTCGAGGAGGTCGACGCGGTCTGCACTCGCGCCATCATCATCGCGCGCGGACGCATCGTCGCCGACGATACGCCGCTGCATCTGACCACGCGCTCGCGCTACCACAACGCCGTGTCGCTGCAGCTCTCGCGCGCCGACCAGCTGGAAGCGGCCCGCAAGGCGCTCGCCGCGCTGCCGGCAGTCGCCGACGTCGAGGTGCGCGAGCGCGAGGCGCGCCTGACGGCGCTGCCGCGCGCCGGCGCGATGATCCTGCAGGACATCTCGGCGCTCGCGGCGAGCCAGGGCCTGCAGCTGAAGGAGCTGCACCTGGAATCGGGGCGGCTCGACGACGTGTTCCGGACCATTACCACCTGACGGCACACCTGGGGGACGCATGCGCAACGTGGCACTGATCCTGCGCCGCGAGCTCGCGAGTTATTTCGCAACGCCGCTCGCCTACGTATTCATACTCATCTTCCTGGTGCTGGCCAACGCCTTCACGTTCTACGTGGGGGGCTTCTTCCAGCTCGGCCAGGCGGACCTCAGGCCGTTCTTCATGTTCCATCCCTGGCTGTACCTGTTCCTGATCCCCGCGCTCACCATGAAGCTGTGGGCCGAGGAGCGCAAATCGGGCAGCATCGAGCTGCTGATGACGCTGCCGGTGAAGGTCTGGGAGGCAGTGCTCGGAAAATATCTGGCCGCGTGGATCTTCACCGGGATCGCCCTCGCGCTCACCTTTCCGATCTGGATCACCGTCAACTACCTCGGCAGCCCCGACAACGGGGTGATCTTCGCCTCGTACCTCGGCAGCCTGCTGCTCGCCGGCGGCTTTCTCGCCATCGGCTCGTGCATGTCGGCGCTGACGCGCAATCAGGTGGTGGCCTTCATCCTCGGGGTGGCCGCCTGCTTCGTGCTGCTGCTCGCGGGCTACCCGCTCGTGCTCGATGCATTCCGCGGCTGGGCGCCTGAGATGCTCATCGAGGCCGTCGCCTCGCTGTCGCTGCTGACACACTTCCAGTCGATCACCCGCGGCGTCCTCGAGGCACGCGACATCCTGTATTTTGCGATGCTGATCGGCTTTTTCCTGTTCACCACCACGGTCGCCATCGACCTGCGCAAAGCGGATTAGGAGCGCAGCATGATGAAACGCTCGACTCTCGGCTGGAGCTCGGTGGGTGCGCTGGCGGTGCTGCTCGTCGGCCTGATCATCATCTTCAACTACGCGCTCTCGGGCTGGCAGATCGACCTCACCGCCAACCACCTGTACACGCTCTCAAGCGGCACCCGGCGCATCCTGAAGAGCATTCCCGAGCCGATCGACCTCTACTTCTTCTACTCCAGCAAGGCGGCCGAGAACGTGCCGCAGCTGCGCGCCTACGGCGATCACGTGGAGAACTTCCTGCGCGAGGTGGCCGACCAGGCCGACGGCAAGATCCGCCTGCACATCATCGATCCGCGCCCCTTTTCGGTCGAGGAGGACCGCGCCGCCGAGCTCGGCGTGACCGGCGCGCCGATGAACTCCGCCGGCAGCAAGTTCTATTTCGGCCTCGCCGGCACCAACTCCACCAACGGCCATGAGGCCATTCCGTTCTTCGACCCGAGCAAGCAGCGCTTCCTCGAGTACGACGTCGCCAAGCTGATCTATCGGCTGGCGCATCCGCAGAAGCCCGACGTGGAGTGGTACTCGGGCCTGCCGATGACCGGCGGGTTCAATCCGCAGAGCGGCCAGATGCGCCAGCCCTGGCTCGTGTACCGCCAGGCCACGCAGCTCTATGACGTGCATGCCCTGCGGCCCGGCGCCACGAGCATCCCCGCCGACACCCGCGTGCTGGTGCTCGCCAATCCGCGCAACCTGCCGCCGGCCACGCGCTTCGCCATCGATCAGTACGCGCTCGCCGGCGGCCACATCATCGCCTTCGTCGATCCGCTGGCCGAGTCGGCCGCCGCGCCCGATGCGCCGCCGGCGGCCGGCGGGCCGGATCTGGCCGGGCTGCTCGCCTCCTGGGGCGTGCGCTTCAATCCCAACGAGGTCATCGCCGACAGCGCGCTCGCGCTCAACGTCGCCGGCCCCAACGGCGCCCCCAGCCTCGACCCGGTGATCATCGGCCTCGGCAAGGCCGACATGTCCCAGAACGACGTGGTCACCGCGGGGCTCTCACGAGTCAACCTCGACACTGCCGGGTCCCTGAGCCCCATCAAGGGCGCCGGGACGACCTTCAAGCCGCTGCTCTGGAGCAGCACCGAGGCGAGGCCGGTGGCCGCCGAGCTGCTCGCCGGCATGACCGACCCGTCGAGCCTGCTCAACGCCTTCAAGCCCACCGGCAAGCGCTACACCTTCGGGGCGCGCGTCACCGGCAGGGTCAAGACCGCCTTCCCGGACGGCCCGCCCAAGGGGGTGAAGCTGCCGAGCGGCGCGAAGGTGCTCACAGCGGCCGCCAAACCGCTGCACCTGCTGGTGTTCGCCGATTCGGACATGCTGGCCGACTTCCTGTGGGTGCACACCATGAACCTGTTCGGCCAGCCGATCGCGGAGGCGTGGGCGAGCAACGGCGATCTGGTGATGAATGCGATCGACAACTTCGCCGGCAGCGACGATCTGATCAGCGTGCGCGGCAAAGCCGGCTTCACCCGGCCGTTCACCCGCGTCGAGGCGCTGCGCCACGCCGCCGAGGTGCGCTACCGGGCGCAGCAGCAGCGGCTGCAGCAGGAGCTGCAACAGACCGAGCAGCAGCTGACGCTGCTGCAGACCAAGCGCAACAACAAGTCGACGCTCATTCTGACGCCGGCCCAGGAGCGCGAACTGCAGCACTTCGAGGCCGAGCGGCTCTCGATCAGGAAGCGCCTGCGCGCGGTGCAGGCGGGATTGGTGCGCAGCATCGATGAGCTCGGCACGGAGCTTAAGGTCATGAACATCATCGTCATGCCGGCCGCGTTCGCGCTGCTGGCGCTCGCCGGCGCGGCGCTGCGGCGGCGCCGCCGCGGCCACACCGGTCAGAAGCGGGAGCACACATGACTGAACGTCGACTCGGAATCCTGTTCGCCGCGAGCATCGCCATACTGGCCCTCGCGGTGTGGGTGGCGCACGATGAGCATCGCGGCAGCGCCTCGGTCGCCGGCATGACGGTGCTGCCGGGCCTGGCCAACCACCTCAACGACGTCACCTCGGTGCGCATCAGCGGTCCGGGCGGCCAGCGGGTCACGCTCGCCAAGGGCGCGTTGCGCTGGATGGTGAAAAGCGTCGGCTACCCGGCCGACTCGGGCAAGCTGCGCAAGCTGCTCATCGATCTCGGCAACCTCAAGGCGATGGCGCGCAAGACGCGTCTGAAGCAGAACTATCCGCTGCTCGGCGTGCAGTCGCTGAGCGCCGCCGGCGCGAGCGGCGTGCGCATCGAGGTGGTGAGCCCGAAGCGCACCTGGTCGCTCATCGTCGGTCACACCGACGAGGGCATCGGCTCGTACGTGCGCCGCGTGGGGCACAAGCAGACCCTGCTCGCCGCGCCGCTGGTGATGGCCGACGCCAAGCCCGCCGAGTGGCTCGAGCCGATCATCGTCGACGTGCGCCGCAAGCAGGTGCGCAGCATCGAGGAGCATCCGGCCGGCGAGCGCCCCTACCGCATCGAGCGCGCCCAGGCCACTGATGTCAATTTCCACGTCATCGGCGTTCCACCCGGACGCGCTCTGGCGAGCGCGGATGCCGGCAACGTGGTGGCGAGCGCCTTGTCGAATCTCACGCTGAGCAATGTGCGCAAGGCCGCCCCGACACCGAAGGGCGTGCGCCTCTCCAGCGCGCAGTTCACGACGTTCGATGGCCTCACCGTCGCGGTGAGCGGCTATCAGGCCGCGAAGCAGGGCCCCCACTACATCGAGCTCACCGCGCGCGCCGCCGGACCGAAGGCCGCCGCCGCGGCCGCGCGCATCAACGCGCGCGTGCACGGCTGGCAATACCGGATCCCGGGCTACACCTTCAAGCAGATCTTCCAGCCGCTCTCGGGGCTGCTGAAGCCGCTGCCGAAGCCTCAGCCGGCGGCGCGGCGATAACCTGCCGCCCGAGCAGGTCTCAGCGGGCGCTCGCGAACAGCAGCATCGTCACGGTGGCGAACAGCACCGTCGGCAGCCACGCCAGGATCACCGGATCGAGGTGAAAGACGATGGTGCCGCTCTCGATGAGCCGCTGCAGCAGGAAGAAGGCGATGCCGATGCCGAGCCCGAGCATGGTCCGCGCTCCCGCGCCCGCCGAGCGCATCGAGCCGAGCACCAGCGGCACGGCGAGCAGCACCGAGAAGACGATGGCCACGGTGCGCGCGATGCGCGACCAGAACGCGAACACGTACTGGCTGGCGTCGATGGAGTTGGCCCGGTAATAGCCGATTAGCTGCCACAGCGAACGCAGGGTCATCTGTGCCGGATCCTGTACGGCGAAGCCGAGGAAGCTCGCCGAGATGTTCGAATGCAGCACCTTCGGGCCGCTCGGGCGCACCGTGACGCGATCGCCCGTGAAGTGCGAGGCCGTGTAGTGATCGAGCAGCCAGCGGTCACCGCCCGCGGCGGTGGCGCGCGTGGCGTGCCCGATGGCGAGCAGCTGATGCGTCGGGGACAGCTCGAACACCTGCATGCCGCCGAAGCGCCGCGAGCCCGACTGGCGCGAGACGTTCAGGATCAGATCGCCGTCGCGCGCCCATGCGCCCGTGCCGCCGCCGAAGCTGATGGTGTTGTACTGGCTGAAGGCGCGCTGCTGGCTGGCCGCCTCCTGCAGCTGCGGCGCGACGAACTCCCCGACCACCGCCTCGGCGGCGATCAGGATCAGCGCGGCAATGAGCGCCGCCCCCGCCAGGCGCCGCACCGACATCCCGGTGGCGCGGATCACGGTGATCTCGCTCCCGCGAGCCAGCGCGCCGAGCCCGATCAGCGAGCCGATCACCGTCGTGATCGGCAGCAGCTGGTAGGCCTGCTCGGGCACGTTGAGCAGGGTGAACCACAGAGCATCGAGCAGGGTGTAATGCCCGACGCCGATGTTGCCCTGCTGGCTGATGAAGGCGAACAGCCCGCCGAGCACCACGAACACGGCGAGCACCAGCAGCACCGAGCCGAGAATGGCGCGCACGATGTAGCGGTCGAGAATGCTCATGCGCGCACCAATCGGTAGCGCACGCGCTGCGCCACCGCCGGGCCGCGCATGATCACGACCGCGAGCAGGATCACCACCGCATGCACCCACCACAGTCCCAGACTCACCGGGAGGGTGCCGCGGCCGAGCCAGGCCTCCCCCGCCGTGAGCAGGTTCAGATACACCACGTACACCACCAGCGCGAGCCACACGCGCGCATGGCGGCCCTGGCGCGGCTTCAGGCGCGCCAGCGGCAGCGCGACGACGGCGAGCACCAGGCACATCAGCGGCAGCGCGATGCGCCACTGCAGCTTCGCCTGATCGCGCGGGTCGGCCGAGGCGTAGAGCACGGCCGTCGGCGCCGCATCGAGATCGGTCACGACCGTGCTCGAGCGCGGCATCGGAATCGGCACGGTGTGCTCGGCGAAGCGCATCATGCGGAACTCCGCGCTGCCGGGCACCCCCTCGAAGCGCTCCCCGTGATACAGCTCGATGGTCTGCGTGCTGCCGTGCGGAGAGACGGTATGGCGCGCCCGGTTGGCGAGGGCCACCTCCACCACCGGCCCGCGCGTGCGTTCGATGAACACGTTGGCGAGGGTGCCGTCGGGCTCCACCCGCTGGGCGTAGACCACGGCGCTGCCGCCGCCGAAGGCGCGGAACTGTCCGGGCGCCAGCGGCGCGAACTGCCCGGCGCGGATCGCCTGATCGCGCAGCGTGAGGGCCTGGTAGGTCGCCGCCGGCGCGAGCACCAGAGTGACCGCCGCGAGGGCCGCGGCGACGACGATCCCCAGGCCGATGACCGGACGGTACAGCACCGCCGGGCGCACGCCGCAGGCGAGCGCCGCGGCCATCTCGCTGTCGTGATAGAGCCGCCCGAACGCCCAGACGATCCCCAGCAGCAGCGCCATGGGCGCCACCAGGCTCACGTACTGCAGCAGACCGAGGTAGATCAGCCGCAGGATGACCCCCTGGGGGAACTGGTCGGCCGCGGCCCGCTCGAGCACGGCGGCCACCTCGTAGGTGGTGAGAATGATCAGCAGCACCGCCATCATCAGCAGCCAGGCGCTCAGCACCTCGCGCAAAATGTAGCGTCCGATAGTCTTTCCCACCCGAGGAGCCTGCCCGCCGGAACACCGGCTTGAGTTACACTGCCCGCTCGCGCCCGCGCGCGAGGGCCGTCCCGGCAATGCCCAGGTCCGGCGCACTCAACAGCGCGCGGTGCGCAGCGCTAGTGAAGATAAAGCAGAGGGTTGCGTAGCTCAATGGGACGCCGCCCATAAAACAGGGTTCACCGGCGGTGGCCGGCATACGGGAGAAGCGGAATGCGTTTCCAGACCTGGAGCACGAGCATCACCACGCTCGGGGTGGATTGCCTGATCGTCGGGATTTTCGAGGAGAGCGAGCTCACCGCCGCAGCGCGGCGCCTCGATCGGGCGGCCGGCGGGCGCCTCGCCACGCTGCTCGGGCGCGGGGATTTCCCAGGCCGCGCCGGGGAAACGCTGCTGCTGACGGATCTGCCGGGGCTCGCCGCCCGGCGCGTGCTGCTGACGGGCCTCGGTGCGCGCACGGCCTTCGGGCGCAGGTCCTGGCGCAAGGCCGTCTCGGCCGCCGTCGCGGCGCTCACGCGAACCGGCGTCAAGAGCGCCGCTTTCGCGCTCGAGCGCCCGGACCACGAGGCGCTCGACGATTACTACTACGGCCGGGCCGTGGCCGAGCTCACCGTCGCGGGGCTGTATCGCGTCAATGACCTCAAGACCGGCAAGAAGCCCAAGCCCGCCGCCCTGGTCCGGGTGCTCGCCGAAGCGGCCTCGCGCGCCGCCGCCCGCCAGGTCGCGCGCGGTCTGGCGCACGGCGAGGCGCTGGCGCAGGCCGCGGCGCTGCAACGCGACCTCGGCAACCTGCCGGGAAACATCTGCACGCCTCGCTACCTGGCCGAACGGGCCCGCCGGCTTGCCCGCGAGCACCGCTCGCTGCGGGTGCGGGTGCTCGATGAGCCGGCCCTGCGGCGCGAGAAGATGGGCTGCCTGCTCGCGGTCGCGCAGGGCAGCGGCGAGCCGCCGCGGCTGATCGTGCTCGAGCACAAGGGCGGCAAGCGCGGCCAGGCACCGGTGGTGCTCGTGGGCAAGGGCGTCACCTTCGACAGCGGCGGCATCTCGCTGAAGCCCGCCGCCGAGATGGACGAGATGAAGTACGACATGAGCGGCGCGGCCGCCGTGCTCGCGGCCCTGTCCTTCGCCGCGCAGCTGAAACTGCCGCTGCCGCTCATCGGCATCGTCGGGGCGGTGGAGAACATGCCGGACGGCAAGGCCGTCAAGCCCGGCGATATCGTCACCAGCTCCTCGGGGCAGACCGTGGAGATTCTCAACACCGACGCCGAGGGGCGGCTGGTGCTGTGCGATGCCCTGCACTACGCGCGCCGCTTCAAGCCCGCCGCGCTCATCGACATGGCGACCCTCACCGGCGCCTGCGTCATCGCCCTCGGCCATCATCACTCGGCCGCCATCGGCAACGATGAGGCGCTGGTGCAGGAGCTCATCGAGGCCGGGGTGCGCGCCGATGACCGCGCCTGGCCGCTGCCGCTCACCGAGGAGTACGCCGAGCAGCTGAAGAGCAATTTCGCGGACTTCGCCAACATCGGCGGCCGCGACGGCGGGGCCATCACCGCGGCGGCGTTCCTCGGCAAATTCACCCGCGGCATGCGCTGGGCGCACCTCGACATCGCCGGCACCGCCTGGCAGAGCGGCGCGCACAAGGGCAGCACCGGCCGTCCGACGCCGCTGCTTGCGGACTTCCTGCTGCGGCGCGCCAAGGTGTAGAGGGGCCCATTGCAGGCGGACTTCTACGTTCTCGAGGAGGCGGCGCCGGCGGCGCGACTGAAGGTCGCCTGCCGCATCGCCATGAAGGCGTATCTGGCCGGCCAGCGCGTGCTCGTGTGGCACACCGACCGCGCGGAGCTCGCGCGCTTCGATGAGCTGCTGTGGACCTTCGCCGACACGAGCTTCGTGCCGCACGAGTGGCTCGGGGCCGGGAGCGAGGCGCCGGTGCTGCTGAGCGCCGGGGAGCCGCCCGCCGCCGGGGTCGGGGTCCTCATCAACCTCGCCGCCGCGCCCGAACTGCCGCCGATCGCCTCCTCGGCCGAGCGCATCGTCGAGATCATCGCTGCCGAGCCGGCGCAGCGCGAGGCCGGCCGCGCCCGCTTTCGGGCCTATCGGCAGCTCGGCTGCGAGCCGGCCACGCACACGCTGCACGCCCCCTGAGCGCCTGATCCAACAGCGCGGTAAACCTGCGGCCTTCGGGCCGGAGAGACAAGGCGCCTGTGGAGAAGCTCGCCGCTTGAAGCTGGATAAATGCCGGGTATACTGAATCAAAATGTCCCGCAAGCGAGCAGCGTACCATGCGCGCTGTGGCCCCAAAGGTATCGCAGGTCTTGGACTGAGAGGCTGGACGTGTTCGCAGTGCGGCGCGGTTCATGATCGCGACGTAAACGCCTCTCGGCTCATCGGCGCGGCGGGACGTCGCCGCCGTGCAGAAGGAATCCTTGCCCGTTCCGCGAAAGCGGCGGCCTGAGCAGGCCGAGGACGAGGAGGACGTCAAGATTCCCCCGACCGCTGAGCAACGAGTCCCCGAGGACCATGGACAAAGTTTACGCGCCGCATGAGATCGAGCGGCAGATCTACGAGCGCTGGGAAGCGCGCGGCTGGTTCGCCCCGAGCGGCCGCGGCGCGCCGTTTTGCATCATGATTCCGCCGCCGAACGTGACCGGCACGCTGCACATGGGCCACGCGTTCAACCACACCCTCATGGACACGCTGACGCGCTATCACCGGATGCGCGGCGATGATGCGCTGTGGCAGCCCGGCACCGATCACGCCGGCATCGCCACGCAGATGGTGGTCGAGCGGCAGCTCGAGGCCGAGGGCGTGCGCCGCGCCGATCTGGGGCGCGAGGCGTTCGTCGAGCGCGTGTGGCAGTGGAGGGCCCGCTCCGGCGGCACCATGGCCGCGCAGATGCGCCGCCTCGGCGATTCGGTCGACTGGTCGCGCGAGCGCTTCACCATGGACGAGGGGCTCTCGCGGGCGGTCATCGAGGTCTTCGTCCGGCTGCACGAGCAGGGACTCATCTACCGCGGCGCGCGTCTGGTCAACTGGGACCCGGTGCTGCTGACGGCGCTGTCGGATCTGGAGGTGCAGAGCACGGAGGAGAACGGCCATCTGTGGCACCTGCGCTATCCGCTCGAGGACGGCAGCGGTTATGTCGTGGTGGCCACCACCCGCCCCGAGACGCTGCTCGGCGACGCCGCCGTGGCCGTCAATCCGGACGACGAGCGCTACCGGCATCTGATCGGCAAGCGGGCGCGGCTGCCGCTCACCGAGCGGCTGATTCCGATCATCGCCGATGCCTACGTCGATGCCTCGTTCGGCTCCGGCTGCGTCAAGATCACCCCGGCGCACGATTTCAACGACTACGAGATCGGCCAGCGTCACCGCCTGCCGCAGATCAACATCTTCACGCCGCGCGCGGCGCTCAACGAGAACGTGCCCGAGCGCCTGCGCGGCCTCGAGCGCGGCGAGGCGCGCCGGCGGGTGCTCGAGGAGCTTCAGGCGCTCGGACTGATCGAGCGCACCGAGCCGCACAAGATGATGGTGCCGCGCGGCGATCGAAGCGGCGCGGTGCTCGAGCCGTATCTCACCGACCAGTGGTACGTGAAGATCGCACCGCTCGCCGCGCCGGCGATCGCCGCCGTGGAAAGCGGCCGCACGCGGTTCATTCCGGAGAACTGGGCCAAGACCTATTTCGAGTGGATGCGCAACATCAAGGACTGGTGCATCAGCCGGCAGCTGTGGTGGGGCCACCGCATTCCGGCCTGGTACGACGAGCAGGGCAAGGTGTACGTCGGGCACAGCGAGCAGGACGTGCGTGCCCGGCACGGTCTCGGCCCAGCCGTCGCGCTGCGGCAGGATCCCGACGTGCTCGACACCTGGTTCTCCTCGGCGCTGTGGCCGTTCTCGACGCTCGGCTGGCCCGAGCGCACCCCCGAGCTCGCGCGCTACTACCCCACCACGGTGCTGATCACCGGCTTCGACATCATCTTCTTCTGGGTGGCGCGGATGATGATGATGGGGCTGAAGTTCATGGGGGATGTGCCCTTCCGCGACGTCTACATCCACGGGCTGATCCGCGACGAGTCGGGCGAGAAGATGTCCAAGTCCAAGGGCAACGTCATCGACCCGCTCGACATCGTCGATGGCATCGATCTGCCGGCGCTGATCGCGAAGCGCACCAGCGGCCTGATGCAGCCGCAGATGCGCCCGGCCATCGAGAAGGCCACGCGCAAGCAGTTTCCCGAGGGCATCGCCGCGCACGGCACGGACGCGCTGCGCTTCACGTTCGCCGCGCTCGCCTCTCCAAGCCGCGACATCCGCTTCGACCTGGCGCGCGTTGCCGGTTACCGCAACTTCTGCAACAAGCTGTGGAACGCCGCGCGCTTCGTCACTCTGATGTGCGAGCAGGACAGCGATGCGGGCGCGCTCGAGCTGTCGGTTGCCGACCGCTGGATCCGCTCGCGCTTCGGGCGCGCGCTCGAGGCGGTGGAGAAGGCGCTGGCCGAGTACCGCTTCGACTACGCCGCCAACGCGCTCTACGAGTTTACCTGGTACGAATACTGCGACTGGTACCTCGAGCTCACCAAACCGGTGCTGCAGTCCGACACGAGCAGCGCGGCCGCACGGCGCGGCGCGCGGCGCACGCTCGCGGAAATCCTCGAGGCCCTGCAGCGCGCGCTGCATCCGATCATGCCGTTCATCACCGAGGCAATCTGGCAACGCGCCGCGCCGCTGGCCGGACGCGACGGCCAGACGGTGATGCGGGCCGCCTACCCGCTGCCGGAGGAATTTGCGCCGGATGAGGCGAGTGAGCGCGAAGTCGGATGGATCCAGGCATTCGTGCTCGCCGTGCGCCAGATCCGCGGCGAGATGAACATCGCCCCGTCACGGCGCATCCCGGTGCTGCTGAAGGGCGCCTGCGAGCAGGACCGCGCCTACCTCGAACGCCATCGCGCGTATCTTGAGCGTCTCGCGGGCATCGAGTCGGTCACGGTGCTCGCCGCCACCGAGCCCACGCCGCAATCGGCCACGGCGCTGATCGGCGAGCTGACCGTGCTCGTGCCGATGGCCGGGCTGATCGATGCGGCCGCCGAAGCCGAGCGACTGGAGAAGCTCCTCGCCCGCGCACAGGCCGATCTCACCAAAGTGCGCGGACGGCTCGCCAACAGCAGCTTCGTCAACAACGCGCCGACCGAGGTGGTCGCCGGTGAGCGCGACCGCGCCGCCGAGCTGCAGCGCACGACCGACGGGCTCGGTGCGCAGCTCGAGCGCGTGCGCTCGATGCTGCCGAGCGCGCCTAGAACGGATAGTTGATGCCGGTGAAGACGGCCGCCCCCTCGCTGCCGTAGCCGACGTCGACGTAACCGACGATGAACGGCGCGGCGATGCCGCGAAATCCCACACCGAGCACGTTGTGCAGCTTGTCGAGCGGAACCGTCGCGGCGCGCGAGAACACGCGGCCGGTGTCGTAGAACGGCGCGACCTGCAGGGTGAGGCGCGTGCCGAGCGCGTTCAGCGTGGCCACGCTCTGGCGAAACTCGAGATTCGCCACGAACGCGTCGCGGCCGTAGAAGCGCCCTGCGCCGAATCCGCGCAGAGTCTGCGGTCCGCCCACCACGCTGCGATCGCCGCCGATGCTGCTCAGCGCCCAGAACGGTGCCTCATGCAGCGAGGGCATGTAGCGCAGGTCGCAATGCGCGGCAATCGTGAGCGTGCGCGTCGGCGACCAGTAGAAGCGGCCGTCCACCCCGGCTTCCGTGAACAGCGACCCGTCGAGCGCGCCGTTGCGGCTCGCGGCGCCGCCATAGACGACGACGTCGGCGCCGTGCGTGGGCACTGTGATGTCGTTGCGGGTATCGTAGGTCACGGATACTCGCTCGAGCACCTCGTGGGTCGTGCCGATGCCGAGCACGGACGGGAAGCGGTTCGTGATCGAGACGATCCCGGGCAGTTGGCCGGCGCTCACCCTGACCTTCTGCACGATCAGCGTGCCGGCCACCTGCCAGGCGTGCGTGAGATTCCAACCGAGCCGCCTCTGCAGCCGCAGTGTCTGACCGGTGTAGACGCTCTGCGCCGCATACGCGGTCTCATCGCCGATGCCAAAGAAGCGCTCCGTGCCGCTGCGCTCGTAGTAGAGCTCGGTGCTCTGCGACCAGCGCCGCGTGCGCAGCAGACCGGTCTCGTAGATTGCATCGAGCTTGCTCTGCACGCGCTGCATCACGCCGGCGACGACCGACCACTGTCTGTCGGCGGACGGAAAGTTGAGGATGCGCATGTGCCCGCCCCAGCCAAACTCATCGTTATGCACGATGTCCGGGGCGACGATCCGCACGATGCGCCCGCGGCTGTCGTGCTGCAGGAGGGTGGGAATGAGGCCCACGGTGACGCCGTTGGTGGGATCGACCGAGATGTTCGGCACCGGGATCGCGGGCCAGCTGGCCGGATCGAGCCAGTTGAATGAGTGCCGGGACGGCGCGGCCGCGTGCGCCGCGCCGATGAGGCCCGCAGCGGCGAGCACGGCAGCTCCCGCCCGCAGCGCGGAGCGTGAAGCGCATCTCCTCATCGGCGCCTGCCGCGCGCACTTGAGCCAAGGAGTGCGATCGAGCCTGCCGGGCGCAATTACTTGTCGGAGAGCCCTGCGAGCGCCCGTCCGCCCTCCACGGCCTGCCAGAGACCGAGCGCCGGCGCCCCGAGGAGGAGCTCGCGCACCCGGCGCAGCAGCGACAGAGCCACCGCCGGCGCTGCCGGCACGCCGATGAGCGCACAGGCCAGCACGTAGCCGGCCTCCTGTACGCCGAGCGCTGCCGGGACCGCGAACCCGAAGGTTCGCAGCCCGCAGAACAGGCTGTCGAGGATGAGCGCCTGGGCCGGGCTGACCGCGAGCCCCATCAGATGACAGACCACCCAGGTTTCGGCCGCGCCGAGCGCCCAGGCGGCGGTATGCGTCGCGAGCGCCGCCGCGGTGCGCCGGTCCCAATTGAAGAGCCGATCGAGCGGCCCGGCGTGCCCCAGGTGCAGCGCCGGCCAGCGGCGCGCCAGCGCCTCGGCGCCGCGGCGCAGCAGCGCCGCGCAGCGCCTGCGCCCGAGGCTCGCGAGGATCGCGATCGCGCACACCGGCAGCAGCGCCGCGGCGATCACTCGCAGCGGCGCGCCCCGCGCCCCGAGCAGCAGCATCGCCACCCCGGCCAGCACATAGGGCAGTTTGGCGAGCTGCTCGATGATCAGATCGGCGAGCAGCGTCGCGCCGACCGGGGCGGACTGCAGGCCCGTCAGGGTGAGCGTACGGGCGCCCGCCACGATCCCGCCGAGCTGCGAGAATGGGAGCACCTCCGCGGTGGCCTCCCGCACGTAGCGCGCCCAGATGAACTTCCACGGCGCGGCGCCGGGCAGCTCGGCACCGATCAGCCACCACGCCGAGCCCGTCGCGGCGATGACCGGCAGGTGAATCAGCGCCACGAGCGCGAGCCCCGCGATCCCCACGCGCAGCACGGCCTGCTCGACGGCGGCCGTTCCCGCGTAGGCGACGGCGGCCACGAGTGCGGCGATGCCGCAGGCGAACGCGAGGAGCTTCGCGCGGCTCACGCGGGTCTGGCGGTGAACACGCCGCCCGCGGCCTGCCGCGCACGCTCGGTCGGCACGTCGAACGTGTTGATGTAACGCGCGAACCGCTCGCGCAGCTTCAGCGGCTCGAGACCGAACGCCTCGAGACTGTGGTGGTGCAGGGCGTAGCCGCCGCGGGGCACGCGGCGCAGATACTCCTGCATGCGCGCTTCGGCCGCTGCGCTCAAGGTCAGTCCGCAGTGCCGGTACAGTCGCGCCACGGCGTGCATCGGCGCGGCGACGATGTCCCGGTAATACAGGTGCAGCACGTTCGGCGAGGCGGCCGTGAAGGCCATCATCCGCTCGACGCCCTGCGCCCAGCGCTCGCTCACCTCCTGGCCGATCTCGAGGCGCTGCAGGTGCGTGGTGAACGGCCGCCGCAGGATCTCGGTGAGCCGGGCAACCGACGCCAGGACCTGCAGCGGATCGCGGTGCAGCATGACGATGGGCGCATCGGGATAGACCCGGGTGAGCGCCTCCAGCGCGAACACATGGTCCGGGCTTTTCAGCACCCACTGCCGGCCCGCGGGGCCCTGCGCATCGAGATGGCGCAGAAACCGGCGATGGAACAGGTACGCGAGCTCGTGCCCACTCTCATCGAGCCAGTCGCGGTACGAGAGGATCCGATAAATGGTGTCGAAGCGCAGACTGCGGAACACGTGCCCGGTGATGTCGGTGCACTCCTGCGGCGCATCGGCGCTCACCGGGTGCATGCGCGCGAGGCCGGGCGAGAGCAGCCGAAACAGCGCGAGCTGCCGCGCGACCTGCGCGCGGCGGTGATCGCCGGCGGGCGATGCCCCGGCCGGCGGGTACGGATAGATGAGCTGCCAGCTGCGCGGCACGGCATTGCCCGGATCGAGCGCGAGCAGCGCGTGCAGGAAGGTCGAGCCGCTGCGCGGCAGTCCGGTGATGAAGATCGGCCGCCCCAGCGCGCGCGTGACGATGCGCGCATCCTCTTGCTCGGCCCTGTCCATGCGCAGCAGATTGCGCATGCAGCGCAGCAGATCGTAGCGCGCCGCGAAGTGGCCGAAGACCCCGAGCTGCGCCTCGCTGCCGAGCGCCGCGAGCAGCCGCTCGAGCGCCGGCCTGAACGACTCATCGGCGAAGCGCGAGCGGCCGGCGCTGCGCAATGCCGTCTCCGTCAGCTCGTCCGCATCAAGCGGCATCGAGCACCGCAGGACCCGCACCACCTGCCGTTGAATCATTCCCATGGCCTCTCGTCTGCTCGTCGATCGCCGCGGTTCTTGGTGTTCGAAGGAGCGACCGGCGGTCACCTCACGCCACGCGCGCACGTGCGCGCGGAGCCGTCAGTCGGCGCGCCGCAAGCCGCGTACGCAGCGGCTGCGTGCTGGTGATCCAGCTCGGTTCCCACCACCCCGGATCAGGACGCCCGCGCGCATCGGCGCACCCGTGCCCGAAGGCCCTGGGCGGCGGGGGGGGGACCCGCATGTGCGTTAACCTAAAATCCAGTCTTTCAGGAGCTCTCGCAGGGTGACGGACTGCGTTACGCGCTTGCGCTTGCCGTCATCCAAGGTTTTCTGCAACTCGCCGCTGGCAGTAGCCTCAATGAGAG
>JAKAXA010000074.1 GCA_021816775.1 Pseudomonadota bacterium | reverse complement strand
GGAGAGGTCCTTGAAGCATCTCCTCGAGCATCATCACGAGCGCGAGGAGAAGGGACTCTTCGGAGAATTGCGCGCGACGCTCTCTGGCGTTGCGTGCTCCGCTCTGGTCACGGGGTCGACTGCGAGCGAGCTTCACCGAGCTACCCGCGGGCGGAGTGCAAGGGGTCCGTAGCGGACCACAAAGAGCCCGAATGCACCGATCCAGAGCGCGGCCGAGGCGATAAGGAGAGCGCGGGCATCACCATTCAGCGCGGCGGCCACTCGGGCAGCGGCGGCCAGGATCACGAGTCCGTAGATGACGCGGGTTGCGACGTCTGCGGTCAGTTCACGCCCCGTGTGTCCGCGTGTCACTCGCGTCATCACCGCAAGGATCATGGTACCGATGGCACCGACGGTAAGGGAATGAATCGCAGCGCTCAAGGGAAAGGCGGGGTCGAAGTTGGCAACCCCCAGCGCCGCGACCCCGAGGACCAGCCAACCATACCCGATGTGCAGGATGAGCAGCAGCGGCTCGGCGCGCGTTGCAATGCCGCGCCATCGCAGCAGACGCCAGAGATTGAGCCCGGCGCCGGCGAGCAACGCCAAGCCGGTCACCGTTCCTGTCGGTCGGAAGACCCAGATCATGAGGGCCGTGTGCAGTACGCCGAGCGAGACCCGATCGATCATGTTCGTCGCGGCGGGCAGACCCTCCTTGCGGCGATTGACCAGCCAGTTGCGTGTAAAGGCGGGAACGATGCGGCCGCCGAGCACGGAGACCAGGATCAGAATGGCAACCAATGCCAGTCGCCAACCGTAGCCGCCGAGCACACCGTAGCCCTCGAGGCTGAGATCCATGAGGAGGTTTGCCGCCGCGATCACGACGACCGGAGCGATGATGGGGTAATTGCTCCGGTTATGCGCGGCAAGGATCTCGCGGGCAACCACGGCGGCGAGCGCCAGCGGAAAGGCCATGTCGATAGCGATTGCGAGCCACGGTGCAATCCATGCACACACGATCGCATCGATGCGTGCGAGCAGCCACAGACCCACCAGCGACCCGAGCAATGCACCGCTCACCGGTTTGCGCCCCGTCCAGTTGGGGATCGCCGTCAGCAGAAATCCCGCCACGGCAGCAAGCACGAACCCAAAGATCATCTCGTGGATGTGCCAGCTGAGAGGATCGAAGCGAGTCGGTAGCCGCAGTCCTGCGGTCAGCATCGCCATCCAGAGGGCGATCGCGATGGCACTCCAGCCGGCTGCGGCGAGAAAGAATGGCCGAAAGCCGCAGGAGAGAAACGTCCGCGGGCTCTCGGTCCTTAAGCGTCGGTTCAATGCAGGCTCCTCGTGGTTGTCCCGATGCGAAGTATGTTGCGCGGGGAGGCTTGCGCGCGGCGGTGCGTGCCGCTGCGGACCCCGATCATCGCTGCAGCAACGGGAGCTTATCCGGCACTCCGTCCCACTGCTTCGCATCTTCGGGGGCGGGAATCTTCTCTGCCAGCACCGGCCACTTACGGGCGAGCTGTGCGTTAAGCTCGAGGAAGTGCTCCTGGCCCGGCGGCACCTCGTCCTCGGGGAAAATCGCCTCGGCGGGACATTCCTCGACGCACAGGGTGCAATCGATGCACTCGTCCGGGTCGATCACGAGCATGTTGGGTCCTGCGTGAAAACAGTCCACCGGGCAGACTTCGACGCAATCGGTGTATTTGCATTTGATGCAGTTTTCGGTGACGACGTGAGTCACGACGCGCTCCTTTCCTCCGGCTGCGGCTCATGCTTGGGAAGCTAGCGCGTGCGGGGTTCTGTCTGCCTTGATGCGCATCAAGCTTGCCAGCAGACCGCCGGTTGCCTATGCTCGGGCGGTTCGAGCAGGAACCCGCGCACATGCCGCCGATGCGGCAACACCCCGCTCAAGCACGTACTGGCAACCTACCCCGCACCGCTCACCGGCGAGCTCGCCGGCCGAGGTGGCGATGTCTACCGGGTCGAGATGGACAAATGTCGCCAGTGCGGCACGCTCACTCCGACCAAGGAGGGCAAGGCCAAGATCAAGCGCTGCACGAAGACCGGCATCGAGTTATTCCGCCAGCAATTGGCAGAAAACCCGCCGCCACGCAAAAGCCCGCTGCCAGGCACCCCGTCGCCTCGTAAGAGATGAACCTCATCCCTCCTGCGCGCCCTTCGGGCACGCTCCTTGGCGCTTTCCTGTGCCGAGGCCGAACTGCTTCAAAGCCAACAGTTTCATCCACAAATTCTGCGGAAGAGCCGAGAATCCTTTGGCGGGAGCAACGGCTTTCAACGATTCCACGACGTCTACAGGAATTCGCATCGTGATCGTGGTGCTTGGCCGATCCTCCTTCAGGCGCTTACGCAATCGTTCATTGCGCATAGATGGTTTCCTCGGCGGCCGAGGCACGTCTTGCTGAAATCAGGCGAATGGACTCGTCCTGCACCTCGATGTGTACTACCGTCAGCAATCGTCCGGTCGAGCTGAAGCCGATCGCCGCATCGCGGTGCTCGTCATTTCGCCTGCCATCCTGCAGGACAAACAGAGGTTCATCGAAAACGGTCACGGCCCATGGCGGGAGGAGCTGTGGTGAATATAGGTGTTTTCCGACACCTCGGTCCGATGCGCATGATCTATAGTATGAGCATCAGGTGGAGGTCGTCATGGCCAGTATAACTTTAAGTCCGGAGCAGATCCGAGCGGCTCCGCCCGAGGTGCGCCGCTGGATCGAACAGGAGCTCGCCACATCGCTCGGCCTCGAGGTCCACGCGGGCGACGCCCGGGGACAGCCGGCGCAGCTCGCCAGCTGCAGTCGCGAGGAGCTCACCGCTGTGCTCGGGCTGATTCAGGGAGCATTTCCCGTCGTCAATGTATTCTTCGAGCTGGGGCGCAAGGGCGCAAGCTTCGGGCAGGACCGGCTCGAAGCGTACCGGCTGTCAGATATTCAGCATCATACGAGGCTGCAAAGCACGGACCAAGTGATCGCGTGCCTCAACATGATCGGTGAGGCATTGCGTCGTGTTCGCGGTACAGCAGAAGTCTCATTCTACGGACTCGACGGGGACTACTGCTTCATCGCCACACAGACTCGGCAGAACATCCGGCAGTTGTGGTTCGAGCTGATCGGTCGCGGGGAGACAAGTCCCGTCGCGGGATCTTCCGTCCCCGACGAGGGGGTGCCGGTGCGTGAGCCGACGCTACCGGTCGAAGCGGCCGCTGCGGCATTGCACCCGGGCGTATCCTTGCCTCAGGCATGATGGGATGTCGGCGGGGTTCGCGGCTGAGTTCACCGCAGTCCCCGTACCTGACTGGCGGGCCGGCCCGGCATCCGCACAACTGCGCATGGACAGCAGGCGGCAATTGCTGCGCAATGCAAGCTGAGTCCGTCATGTGCTTTCTATTACCCACTTCTTGTGAAGGCGATGCGTTGGCGTTGATATATTGGAGCCCGCGAAGGTGTCAGGTGCTGCAGAGATATCGACGGAAGTCGGCAACGAGCGGATAGATCCAGATGCTCTTTACCGGCTTGGCGTAACTATGGAGTCGATCGAGCTTGCCGCGCCCCTGCGTGTCGCCGAGATTCTGCCAGTTGGCAGCCTTGTAGCAGGTGCCGGTGAAGCGTGGTTTCTCGACGAAGGTCTCGAGCATCACCGGGCTGTAGGCGTAAGCGGCGTACCAGTCCTGCGGGAGGCGTCGGCTGATCAGGGAGAGGATGCGCGAGGCGAGATTTTTGTGGCGAACCCAGGGCAGGATCAAAAACCGCGCGTTGTTGACGATCAGATGCAGGTTGCGCACCCGCTGCTCGTGGGTCCAGCCGATGTGATCGTCACGTGGCTTGGTCTTCCAGGCACTCGCCCCGAAGGACAACAAAGCAATCGCCTCGCCGGCGGCACGTACGAAGTAACGCAACTGCGCACCCGGGATCAGTTGATGGCCGAGGTAGTGGTAGCGTTGGATGTAGGTATTCCACAGGAGCGAGTCGCGCTTGCCTACCACTTCCACCGTGAGTTGCCGCAGATCCACCGGAGTGAGGGTGGTGGGTGCATCCGTGACCCGCTCGAGTTCGGGATACGCCCGATAGCTCACCGGCTTGGCTCGTCTCGGTGGCGGCAGAGTGATCAGTCCGTCGGCCGCCATACGCAGCATCGCCACGCGACAGCTCATCTCCTTCAGCCGCCCGTCGGGGCGGCGCCAGGCGAGCTGCTCGCACACCGCGCGCGACAGGCCGGCACGATGCATCTGCGGCTGATCGGTGAGCAACCGGCGAATGAGGGAGATCTCAGCCCCGGTGAATGTGCGTCCACAGTAGCGCATCGCTCAACTGGAGCTGATCAGACCGGCCTTGCGCAGCATCTCGATGACGTGTACGGCGTCGTACAATCGCAACCAGCCGCGCCACAGCACCGTCATCCCCGGCTCCCCGTCGCCCTTGCGGCCCAGGTGCCCGCCGAGCCGGCCCAGCATCCGCACCGCATCTTTCAAGGTCGGCGGCGTTTGCGGCGGCCGCTCGCCGTGCAGCTTCACGTACAGCGCCTCGATCTCCTCTGCGGAGAACACCGCCGTGGCTGGCAACTGCGGCTGCACGCGCGCCAGATACCCCACGTGCATCAAGCGCACGCCGATGACACTGAACAGCGCCAGATAGCGCGCCAGGCGCTCGCCGGTCTCGAGCCGACACTCCTCGACCGTGCAGCCGGACTTGAGGATCTTGTGCCACGTCTCTATGGTGAATCGCTTGCCGTACCAGCGCACCTTCTCGGCTGCCGCATCGAAGTCAGCGGCGGGCAGATTCGTCAGCAGTACCCAGCTGATCGCCTTCTCCCCTTCGGGCGGCTTCCTCTCGCTCGCTCCCACCACCGTGACAGTGAGCGACTCGTTCGAGGCCGAGTCCTGCGCCCGACCTCGCCGCCGCGGAGGTTTGATCGTGACCCGCACGGCCTTCACCTCTATCGTGGCCGTGCGGGCCTTGCGCTTGGCGTTGCCGATGACATCCACTTCGATCGTTCCGAGCACCTCGGTCCCAGCGAGCGCCTCGAGCATGCGCTCGAAGCCCTCGCTTTCCTCCGGCACGAGCTGTCGGTCGTGGCAGGCGCGAATCAAATACCACGCCTTGAGTTCCTCGGCCCACGTGAGGAACTCGAATACATCCGACTCCCGATCCGCCACCGTGACCACTCGTGTTCCCGGCGGCGCGCGCTCCTTCGTCTCGCGCAGCGCGTGCAGCCATTTCGCGCTTTCCTTTTCCTCGATTGCGGTTTGCTGCAGCCGCTCGATCTTCTCCTGATGCCCCTCCTCGGGAATCTCCTGTCGCGCCCAGATATTCTGGCTCAGCAGCCCCAGAGCCACTCCCGAGCCCGTCAACACCAGCGTGTTGTGCATGATCAGCCCGCGGTCTTCATCGGTCTTGCCGATCGGACCGACTCCACGAACCTTCGGGTGACCCTTGTAGGAGATGAAGACCGTGTCCTGGACCGCAAGCAACGGCTCATCAAGAGCGGCCATGCGCTTGGCAGTCGCCCGGATATGCGGCTCGAGGATCGCCTCCGGTGTTGTCTTCGGGTTGTCAAACAGCCTGTACGTGGCTTTGGCGCTTCCCCAGTCCGGGCACGCTTGATTGATCGGCGAGAGCGGAGAGCCAGCCAGGAAGCCAGCCGTCTTGATCAAGCGACGATCCAGGCGCTTATCCGACAAGTCAACACCCGCGAATTCCTCAGTCACCCAAGCAGCCGCGCCCGCCTCAGTGCCAGCATCGAGTATCGTCTGCACCTCCGGATCGTCGCACTGTGGTCTCTTACGCGCGCCTCTCAACTATCACCCTATCAGCCATGCAGATGCACGCAAGACTATCAGACGAATCCGGGTGTGTCCAGCGCCATGTTCAGACAGGCGCCGGGCCAAAGATGTGGGTAATAGAAAGCATTGCGACCGGTAACAATTTCAACGACACGGGTACCGCAGGGTTGCACTCCATTCTGGCAGCGGGTCATCTTCAAGTACTCCGTAACGCCCGGAAGTGTTCAAGAGAATCACGGCGGGGTCTTCGACATGGAACCCGCCACGGCAATGCGGCTCTGATTGCGCGCCCCCGCAGCGCAAGCCGGGAAACTGCTCTCGCACATACGGAGCGGGATTTCGCAATTTCGGAATGAGACCGGAAGTAGGCCCGCACGTTCACCAGTGCAGTGGCGTAAATTCAGAACGTAGCCCCAGTTTTCGGGGTCGAGCCAATGCGCGACGTCGCGGTCGCCAATGGACACCCAAGTAGTGCTCTGACGATTCAACACAGGGTAGTCCTCAGCCGCAAAGTGGACACAAACGCGGACACAGAGCGTCACGAGTCCATTCGTAAGTATTGGTCGGGGCAGGGAGATTCGAACTCCCGACCCTCTGCTCCCAAAGCAGATGCGCTACC
>JAKAXA010000037.1 GCA_021816775.1 Pseudomonadota bacterium | reverse complement strand
TCACCGACCACTCATCACCCTGGGCAGGCTGCACGATCGGATCGCTCCCGGATACCTAAGACCGCCAAGCGCAAATCCTAGCGCCTACGCCCCGAAATTGCTAGTTCTTAGGTTAACGCGTATGGGGCTGAGCCCCGCCCAGGAGAGATTCAGCCCCTGCAACACCAGGGGCGCCGGCGCGGTCGCGGATGTCTTCCCGGTGCGCAATCGGAGTCCAACCGTGATCCTGCTGCACACCGACCTCCTGACGGTATGGGCATGATCCGGCCCGAAATGGACCTTCGGGTTGGCTCGCGCTTCCTCGCGACGGGCCTCGTGCCGCTTGACGGCTTTTCCGACCCACTGCGCCGCCGGTCTGACAGTCGCTCCACGCGCTGAACGTCCCGTCCTGCCGACGGTAGGAGCCTTGAAGCTCACCGTAAGTCGAGTCATGTTTGCGAACCAACGCAATGGTTGGATGAATTGTCGAAAGCCGTCGGACGCACTGCTGCTGCGCGTCCGAGCACGATGTCATGTTGGATGTCATGTTGAGCATCGCGCGCGGACGCTGCGCAAATGGCTCAAGCCGACGGGGTCGCGCGTCCGTGCGCGCTCCGTCGTCGCCGAGCCCGGAGAAGCACAAGGCGTGCCTGCTGAAGGAGCGGTCCAGGCGCAGGAGCGCGTTCAGATCCTGCGCGCTCGCGATGCCGTTGGTGCTGGCATACAGCCCCGCCAGAGCGCCGCTGCAGGTCGAGCCGCCGACCTGGCGCGACGGCGAGCTTGGCGTCGCCGCGCCTGGCATTGACATTGCCGCGCTCCATGACGACGCCGAGCGCCCCGTGGGCCGCCCAGCTGCCCGTTCGATTCAATCCAGCCTCTGAGGATGCCCCAGCGGCGCGGCGGGTACGCTCAAGGTGAACCGTACGCGAGCCGGGTGGCGGGCGGAACCGTTTCCATTTGGCGCCAAATCCGAAGGTGCGCGCCGCGAGACTCTCGGGTATGCTTGCGTCATCTCTGCTGGGGGCGACCGGTTTCGACGCGGGTTGCGAACCTTCAGGGGCGTACCGAGGCGCAGTGCCCTCGTAAATCACGCTGCAAAACCATAGTTGCCAACGACGACAACTTCGCTCTCGCCGCCTAACCGCGGCTGACCTCCGACCGGTCCGTGCCTGTGCGGCCGACTCGGGGGACGCGTTCACAGGATCGCGATCCGGCGTGCGACGGGCCGGGTCGTTAAGAGTCACCGTCCGCTGGCGCTTCGTCTTCCCTGCCCCTCGGGTAGCGCGGCGCGAGAACCAAAGAGCGGGCTACGTACGTAGAGCCTGAAGTCTAGGGCTTGCGGACGGGGGTTCGATTCCCCCCGCCTCCACCATGTGCCTATCTGGCACTCTCTTGCTTTGCATAATAAACTACAATAATCAATGGCTTAGCGCACTTTCAGAGAAATTGGCACCCTGTCAGACCTTGCGAGAGCGTGCCAGATAGGGGCAGGATTGGGGGCATTGGGGCGCTGGCCCCGCCTGATTGGGGGCATGTGCCCATGCGCGAGACTCGCAAGCTCACCGAGCGATCCATTAAGGCGCTGAAACCGCGCACAAAGCCCTATAAGGCGGCGGACGGCGAAGGGCTGTACATTGAGGTCACACCGGCTGGGGGCAAGCTGTGGCGGCTCAAGTACCGCTTTGGGGGCAAGGAGAAGCGGCTGTCGTTCGGCCCCTGGCCCGATATCGGCGTGGACGCTGCGCGCGAGAAGGCCACCGAGGCACGGGCGATCCTGCGGGACGGCACCGACCCGGCGCGGGCGACGCGGCGGGCGACGGGCGACACCCTGCGGACGCTGGCCGAGCAATGGGCCGACCGGCAATCCTGGGCACCGTCGACCGCCAAGCGGGAGCGGTTTCTACTGGCCCTGTGGCTGCCCGCACTCGGTGACATTCCCGCCCCGGCGCTGACCCCGATGGATATTCGGCCCGTCGTGCTCGGCATCGAGGCGGACGGGCACCGCGAGAATGCCCGCCGCGCACTGGCGCAGATTGGCCGCGTGCTGCGCTACGCGGTCGGACTCGGTAAAGCCGAACGCGACGTGGCCGCCGATCTGGGCGACGTGCTGGCCGGAGTTCAACCCTCGAAGTACGCGACCCTGACCAAGCCGGCGGAGATTGCCGAGCTGATGAAGGCGATCTTCGCGTACACCGGCGACCCGAGCACTTGCTACTGCCTGCGCATCCTGCCGCTAGTGTTCACCCGGCCCGGCGAGTTGCGCAATGCCACCTGGGCCGAGTTTGATCTGGACGGTCATGAGCCGCTGTGGCGCATACCGGCGGCGCGCATGAAGATGCGCCGGGAACATCTGGTGCCGTTGTCGACGCAAGCGGCGGGACTGCTGCGCGAGCTGCACACGATCACCGGGACCAATCCGCCCGGCCTGCTGTTTCCCGGCCTGGTGCCCGGCAAGCCCATATCCGATGCGACTCTCGGGCAGGCATTACGGCGACTCGGCTACGGCCCTGACCGCATCGTGCCGCACGGATTCCGCGCGATGGCGAGCACCGCGCTAAACGAGCAAGGCCATGCGCCCGACATTATCGAGTTGCAATTGGCGCACCGTGACTCGAGCGTGCGGGCGATCTACAACCGCTCGACCCGCCTACCCGAGCGGCGGGCGCTGATGCAGTCGTGGGCGGACTATCTGGACGCGCTGCGCACCGGCGCAAACGTCGTGACGTTCCGCAGGCTGGCGGGCGCTATCTGAGTCGTCCGAGGCTAGTTCTCATTCTTGCATCGCGTGTCGTTACGCGATACACTACGCCATGATCAAGAGCTTCCGGCATGACGGTCTTGCGCGGTTCTTTCAGACCGGCTCGAAGGCTGGCATTCGGCCCGAGCACGCCAAGCGACTGAATGTGCAATTGGGCCGCTTGGACGGTGCGACATGTCCCGAGGACATGAATATGCCCGGCTGGCGCTTCCACCGGCTGCTCGGTGAACTCGCCGGGCACTACTCGGTTTCGGTGAGCGGCAATTGGCGGCTCACATTCAAGTTCGAGGGCAAGGATGCCGTGCTGGTCGATTATCAGGACTATCACTGACGGAGATACCGATGACTCGCATGTACAACCCCCCGCATCCCGGCGCAGTTCTGGCCGATACCGTGCTGCGCGAGGACGGCGGCATCACCGTGACGGAGTTTGCCAAGCGACTGCGCGTGTCCCGCGTGGCACTCTCTCGCGTGATCAACGGACGCGCGGGCATAAGCGCCGAGCTTGCCATCCGGCTTGCTGCTGCGCTCGGCGGCTCTGCGGAATCCTGGCTCAATATGCAGACCGCCTACGACTTGTGGCACGCCGAAAAGAAGCGGCGCCCGAAGATCGCGCCGCTGCGCGAGGCTACGGCCTGAGCTGAACCCGACGCGCCTACCCTGCCGCTGATCCCGGCGGGGGAAAAGCCGGAATCCTGACGGCTCTGGCGCGGCGGCTCTTTCAGGAAGCGTCTACAGGAGGCGCGTATGCCGAAGCGAACAGGCCCTCAACCCGAGAGCAACGCTGCAGAACATCCCGGAGTCCCTGGCGGAAGCAAGCTGACAAACGCCGAATTGATGGCGGCATGGAAGCCTGCCAGCGCCATTCTCGACAAGCACGAACACCAGGAACGCAACCGTCTCGAGTCTGAGGCAACCGAGATGCGTGAACGATTTCCTGAAGCACGCGACCGCGTTGATCGTTGGCTCGCTGCACAGACGGATGTGCTGGCCGAAATGCTTGGTGGACTACGAGATTCCCTGCGCGCGTTCTCCGACCGAACCGCTGAGGGAGAAAAATTCCGCGCCACATTCTTGGATATGACTCCCGCGCAGGTTGATGAACATTTGCGCACGCATACGATTGATGCTGCGTGGCTAGCAGGCTTTACCAAGGACGACTCAGTAAAGAGGGAGTTTTACAGCAACCTGACGAAGCCTGCGCGCGACGCGGCGCGGGCCGCCAGGATCATGCGGGGAGGAAGCGATTGGCGAAGCACAGCGCGGGACTACGCCGCCGGGAATGATCCCGACACAGGCAAGCCGTGGCGCACGAAAAAGCGCATGTGCGAGTGGATCGGCAAAAGATTGGATAAAGACCCCGAAACAGTCCGCAAGGCGCTCAATTCACCCCGGCGGAAGTAGGTCATTCTGTCAGAGATGCCGGGGCTTCTGACAGAGATTCCGGCATCTGTGTCTGACGAACCTTTCGGCGGCGGAAGCGCGCCATAAAAATTCAGGCCGACTCCACGGAGTCCGAGGCACCACAGATAACGGTAATTCCGCCGATCTGGCTGCGCCTCGCACTGAGGTCCGGCCATGCCGAAACATTCTGCCCCCCGCTCCGCCCCGCCGCGAGCACAACACCCCGCCGACACTGACCCCGGCGCGCTGCATGACGACGCCTTGATCGGCTCGTCGAAGGCTGCGCGATTCCTGGGACTGCCCGAGAGTACCTTCTTTCTCATCCGCAAGAAGATGGGCCGTGACTTTCCGCGCCCCGTCATTACCTGTGGCCGCCCTCGCTACCGTGTCGGCACCCTGCGGGAGTGGCTGCGGCGCATGGAGTCCGAGAACGGCGGGAACGCGGCATGAGCACGATCATGGAGATCGCCACCAGTGCGGCTGGCGCGCGCGCCATGCCGAACACCGGCGATGCGCTCGATCAATTCCGCAAGGCAATGATGGACGCGGGCATCACCCCACCGGACTTGCTCGAGGCGGACGGCAAGCTGCATCGGTTCTCAAGCAACGGCGAGCGCGGCGATGACGCTGGGTTTTACGTGGTACACCTGGACGGCCTGGCGGCAGGGATGTTCGGCTGCTGGCGGGCTGGCATCCGGCAGACGTGGCACGCCGAGTCGGACCGGACGTTCACACCCGAGGAACGACGGCAACACCGTGAGCGGATCGAGGCGATGCGCCAGCAGCGCCAAGCGGATGAAGCCGAACGGCAGCGCAGCACGGCGGACTGGGCGCGGAATATCTGGCGCGACTCATCGCCGGCGGAGGTACACCCGTACCTGGGGCACAAGGCGGTGAAGTCCTACGGCCTGTGCGCGAGCGGCGATGAACTGCTGGTGCCGATGGCGACGGACGGCGAGATCGTCAATGTGCAGCGCATCACCCCGGATGGCGAAAAGAAGTTCCTACCCGGCGGGCGCGTGCGAGGCTGTTATTTCGCCATAGGAAAGCCGGACAAGCTGTTGTGCATCGTAGAGGGCTACGCCACCGGCGCGAGCGTGCATGAGGCCACCGGCGCGGCTGTGGCGATTGCCTTTAGCGCGGGCAACCTGCTGGCTGTCGCCAAGGGGCTGCGGGCGAAGTTTCCAGATATGCGCATCGTCGTGGCGGGCGACCATGACGCCAGCGGCACCGGCCAGCGTGCGGCGCTCGAGGCGGCTCGAGCTGTGGGCGGCCTGGTGGCGATCCCGTCGACCGAGGGGAACGATTGGAACGACGTCCGCCGCACCGAGGGGCTGGACGGTGTGCGGGCGGGCATCGAGGCGGCACGCGAACCTGACACGGAACAGAGTGGCGAGCCTGGCGCACAGATTAGGGCCGATGCTGGCGAACAGAGCACCGACGCACCGGGCGACCCGGCACCGTGGCCGGAACCGCTCGCCAAGGAGGCGTACCACGGCATCATCGGGGAGATCGTCGACCTGATAGAGCCGCAGACCGAGGCGGACCCAGCGGCGATCCTGTTGCAGACACTGGTGGCGTTCGGCGCAACCGTCGGGCGCGGTCCGCATGTGCGCGTTGAAGGCGATCAACATCATGGGGCGCTGTACGCGGTCATCGTCGGGGAGTCATCGAAGGCCCGCAAGGGCACGTCCTGGGGGCGCGTGAAGCAAATTTTCGGTGGATCGAAGCACTGGACGGGATCGGTTGACGGACTCTCGAGCGGTGAAGGGCTCAAGTACCACGTCCGCGACCCGCGCGAAGAACAGAAATTCGACAAGCAGAAGCATACCACCGAGACCGTGCTGGTCGACCCCGGCGTCACCGACAAACGCCTGCTGGTCGTTGAATCGGAATTCGCGCAGGCACTGAGGCAGACGGCACGGAGCGGCAACACATTGTCCGCCACGGTCCGCGCTGCCTGGGACACCGGCGAGCTGCGCACCCTCACCAAGAATGACCCCATCACGGCGACCGGCGCGCACATCTGCATCATCGGGCATATCACGATCCCAGAGCTGCGGGCCGAGCTGACGCAAACCGACACGGCCAACGGCTTCGCCAATCGGTTCCTGTTCGCGCTGGTGAGGCGGTCGAAGCTGCTGCCGTTCGGCGGCGAGCCGCTGGACCCGGACGTGCTGGCGGACCTGGCGGCCCGATTGAATCAAGCGATAGAGCACGCGCGCACGCTGCATGAGGTGCGCATGACAGAGGCGGCGAGAACGATCTGGGCGAGCCTGTACGCCGAGCTGTCGAAGTCCCGGCCCGGACTGCTGGGGGCAGTCACGGCCCGCTCAGAACCGCAGACGCTGCGCCTGGCGCTGATCTACGCGCTGGCCGACTGCTCGACGATGATCGACGCACCGCACCTGCTGGCGGCGTTGGCCGTCACCAAGTACGCGCAGCAGTCCGCCACCTACATATTCGGAGACTCCCTGGGCGATCCGGTTGCCGATGAGCTGCTGGAAGCGCTGCGACGGGCCGGCGATGAGGGGCTGACGCGGACCGAGGTGCGCGACCTGTTCAAGCGACACCAACGGGCCGAGCGCATCAACGCGGCGCTCGAGCTCCTGGCATCGCGCGGACTGGCTCGCAAGACCGATGAACAGACCGGCGGGCGACCGTCCGAGATATGGCGAGCTGCGACAAAAGCGACGAAAGCGACGAAAGGGGGAGCGGCATGAGCACCGGAGCGGACTTTGGTCGCTTATATCGCTTTGGTCGCACCGCGCAGTGCGCAAAGGAGGCGTCATGCCCGACCTGATGAAGCTGGCGCGAGCTGCCGCAGAGGCGGCACGGAAGGGCGAACCGGCGAGCACACCCGACACCCCGGCGGCGAATGCCCCGCCCCTCCCGCCGAAGGCCTGCGCCACCTGCGCGCACTTCACCCCAGCCCCCGGCAAGACCCCGGACGGCTGGTGCAGGAAGCACCGCACCGAGACCTGGGGCGCGTATGCGGGCGGCTGCGCGGCGGACTGGACACCGGCAGACCCGGCTGCCCGAACGCTCGAGCGTCGACGGGCGGCTGTTGTGGCGCGGCTCGAGGCGGACCCCGGACTGCGCTACTCATTCGACGCGGCGAACGCGGCCCCGACCGCACCGGCCAACGGCCCGGTCAGTGTTCTGCTGGGTCTGCGCATGGCCGGCGGCGGCATCGTCACCGGCGAGCTGCGCATCCCCGGCGACCGCTGGCCGGGCATCGTCCTGTTCGGCGAGCACCTGCGGCTGGCCGCCGAGGGGAGACCGTCATGATCGCCTGGGCTGCTGCATGGTTTTCCTTCGGTTGGCTGCTCGGTGGCCTGTTCATCTCGCGGCTGGCGCGCAACCTGGCCGACGTCCGGGGGCTGCTCGCGCGAGCCGAGGCCGACCTGCACCACGGCTGGCCCGAGTCGGCGCTGGATTGCATCGGGCGCGCGCGGCGGCTCCTACAGACTCATGAGGACAACACCCATGATTGACGCACTGATCCAAGGCCAACTGCGCGTCAGAAAAATGCCAACTGCAGTTAAACAAATTCGATCTTGCGAGATTAGGCTGCTATGCATTGGAATGCGCTGCACGCGCCTTTTTGGCCGTGCGGCGGAAATCAAGCGCCAATACTATCCACGTGAGCACTACGGCAAGGAGGTCTGGCAGATTCGGCAAATTTCTACCTGCACCTGTAGCCGATACGAACGCAATTGCACCGGCGAGCAACCCAGCAACACCGTAGGCAATTGCTGGGTTGCGCTTCAGCAGCGGGATCAAGCGAAGCAGCATGACGACCGCCATCGATATCACCAGCATAATGAGAAATGCGCCGATCATTGCACCCCAACCAGCTGCGTTCATAGTTACCCCCCGTCGTTTGCGGTGTTCTTCTACCATCCATCATCGCTAGGGCGAGCCCAATCTGCAAGATGCCGATGGCGCACGCTGTGTTGACCCCCTACCAAGTCCGCCGCAAACGCGAGGCGATGGCCCCGGAGCGCACCGATGGGCGACACGGACCGGACTTTGACGACGCGCTGCCGGACTTCGGAGGCGAACACCGATGAGCCGCAAGAACTCCGTATCCGCCAAGCCCCAAGGATCGCCGCCTGCGCTGTCCGAGGATGAGAGCCGGAAGCTGACGTATGCACGGGCACTACTGCGACCGTCGACCCTCGCGGCGAGCACTCTGGACTCACTCAAGCTCGCCGGCGACAAGACCGACCTTGTGTCCTTGGCGGCGGCGCTGCGCGAGGAAGCCAGCCGCGTCACTGCCAAGAATGATCTGTCCCGCGCCGAGGCGATGCTGGCTATCCAATCGCACACCTTGGACGCACTGTTCTGTGCGCTCACCAAGCGGGCACTGCTGAACATGGGCGAGCACCTGAACGCGACCGAGGCGTACATGCGAATGGCGCTGCGGGCGCAATCGCAATGCCGCGCGACCCTCGAGACCCTGGCGCTGCTGAAGAATCCACCCAACCCGACCTTCATCCGGCAGGCGAACGTGGCGCACGGCCCACAGCAGGTGAATAACGCCGCCGCCCCGGCGCACGAACCCTCGCGCACGCGAGAATCCGAAAAGCGGCAAACCGAACTTTTGGAGCATGACCATGGCGAACGGCTGGACACCCGAGCGGCGAGCACGGCAGGCGGAGCTGATCCGGAGATGGCGACCCTGGGAACGGTCGACCGGACCCAAGACCGCCGCCGGTAAGGCGCGCTCAAACCGGAACGGCTGGAAAGGCAACCCGCGCGGTGCGCTGCGGGAGCTGGCGCGGGCGCTGCGGGCGCAACGCGAGAGCCTGTCCGTCATGCGTGAGCGCACGCTGGGGAACTGACCCGCGCTGGCGCAGCAGGCGGCGCGGCGACTTTTGCCACCCGTCTAGGCGCGCGCGCGGCCGGGGGAGTCAGTTCGACTTTCTCACGCGGGATCATCGGCTTGGATATCGAGTCAACCCACAACGGATGGTCACATCGGGGGGCGCGAACCTGTGCCCGATGGGGGCATGAATGGGGGCAGTCAGATTGCGCGAGTTTCACACCATCCTATAGAACTAAGCATTTCCGGAATACCTTCGATTCCCCCCGCCTCCACCACTCGATCAGACGGGCGGTCCCGGCCGCGCGGCCGGGACCGCAGCGACCGCCGCGGGCCGACTGCTCGGCCGCACGGCAGACGCTCGTGCCCCCGCCTCAGCTTGCCGCGCGCGGCGCGACCCGCACCCCGGCGGCGCGCGTCAGCGAACGGAAACACAGGCGCGCGCGGCAGTGACACTCGTGAACCGCCCCGCACAGCGCGTGTCGAATCAAACATCCCTTATCACTCGCGAGCGGTCCGCCCGCTGCAACGACATGAATGCGAGGTGCGCTCAAGCGCGCAGCGACTGTTTCTCAGTCGCGACAAAATGCGCTAAGCTGCACGTCAATCAGCGTGTTGGATGGAGTATGCAGCCTGTCGCCATCCGGCGACAGTGGGCCGGTGCGATGCCGCTAATCAAGCACGCAGTCAAAGCCGCGGCATCGACGTTGGGGCCCTGCGAGAAATTGGTGCCAGTCAAGACCCGAATAACACTCACCGCGCTCCTGACGCTCACGCCTCTCGCCTGCGCCCTCGCGGCGCCGCCGCCCGCCCAGCCCCCGGGCATGGTACGGCGTTTCACCTTCGCTGCGGTCGAGCGCCTGGCCGCGCTGCGCGCCGAGCACGGCTATCGCACCCGCTCCACGCCCCTGCCCGGGATCCTGCGCAGACTGAGCTACGAGCAGTATCACCAGATCCGCTTCCGCCCCGCCGATGCGCTGTGGCGCGGCCACTCGATGTTCGACGTCGAGTTCTATCATCGCGGCTTCGCCTTCACGCGGCGGGTGAACATCTACACGGTATCGGCCTCGGCGGTGCGCGAGCTGCCCTACCGGCCGTCGCTGTTCGAATTCCCCGCCGCGCTCGCGCGCGCGCGGCTGCCGGGGAACCTGGGTTTCGCCGGCTTCTCGCTGCGCTACCCGCTCGACTCGCCCGCGCATCACCGCGCGGTCCTCGCCTTCCTCGGCGCCTCGTATTTCCGCGTGCTCGGACGCAATCAGGAGGAGGGCGTGACGGCACGGGGCCTCGCCATAGACACCGCCACCACGGGTGGGGAGGAAATTCCCTACTTCACCGACTTCTGGCTGGTCAAGCCGGCGCCGGAGGCGACCACGATGATCGTCTATGCGCTGCTCGACAGCCCGAGTCTCACCGGCGCCTATCGCTTCCTGGTGCGCCCCGGGGCCATCACCCAGGTGACGGTGAGCGCGGTGCTCTATCCGCGCCGGCGCATCGCCAAGCTTGGCATCGCCCCGCTCACCTCGATGTTTCTCTACGGCATGAACTCGGCGCGGCGGCGCTTCGATGACTGGCGCCCGCAGGTGCACGACAGCGACGGGCTCATGATGCACACCGGCGGCGGGGAGTGGCTGTGGCGCCCGCTGCGCAATCCGCTGCGCCTGCAGGTCAACCGTTTCATGGACGACAATCCGCGCGGCTTCGGGCTCATCCAGCGCGACCGGCGCTTCGCCGATTACGAGGATCCCGTGGCCCGCTACGAGAGCCGGCCGAGCTACTGGGTCGAGCCGCTCGGAAACTGGGGCCAGGGCGGCGTCGAGCTGGTAGAGATCCCGAGCAACGCGGACATCGACTACAACATCGATGCCTACTGGGTGCCGAGCGCGCCGGTGCGCGCCGGACAGCCGCTCGCCTTCTCCTACGTGCTGTCGGCCTATCTGCACTCCGGAGAGCGCTGGCCGCCCGGCGGCCGTGTGACGGCCACGCGCTTCGCGCCCGTGGTGCGCGACGGTCACCCGGTGGGCGGTCTGAGCCGCACGATCATCGATTTCACCGGCGGGGACCTGGACGGACTGCGCGCGAGCCAGCCGGTGCGCGCCGTCGTGACGGCGCTCGGCGCTCGGGTCTCGGACGTCAGCACGCAACGCCTGCCCGAGAACGGCCACTGGCGAGTGAGCTTCACGGTGCGTCCGAGCTCAGGACGGCCGATCGACGTGCACTGTTATCTCGAGCTCTACGGTGCCGCGCTGACCGAGACCTGGACGAATCAATGGACACCGCGATCGTGAGCCCGAGAACCGACTGGCTGCGGCGCCTCGCGAGGCGGCGGCGGACGGTCTTCTTCGGGCTGTCACTGCTCACCGCGGCGGCGGCCACGACCATGATGTGGGACATCCTCGCGGCCAACGGCCTGAACGATCTCGATCGCGCCGGGCTCGTGGTGTTCTTCGTTCTGTTCCTGTGGATCGCGGCCTCCTTCTGGACCGCCGCCGCGGGCTTCGTGATCAGATGGCGCGGCGAGGACACGGCTCAGATCCACGAGCGCTGGCGCGCGGTGGCGCCGCTGCGCGGCCGCACCGCCGTGATCATGCCGATCTACAACGAGGACACTGCCCGCGTGGCGGCGGGGCTCGAGGTCATCTGGTCCTCGATCGAGCGCCTGCCGGAGCGGGCCGCGTTCGATCTGTTCATCCTATCGGACACGCGCAAGCACGACGTCGGGGCCGCCGAGGAGGCCGCCTGGCGCGAGCTGGTGATGCGCCACAATGCACGCGGGCGCATCTTCTACCGGCGCCGGCCGGAGAACACCGCCCGCAAAGCCGGCAACATCGCCGATTTCATCAACAACTGGGGCGGCGCGTACGACTACGCGATCGTGCTCGATGCCGACAGCGTCATGTCCGGCGAGACGCTGCTCGAGATGGCGCAGCTGATGGACGCCAATCCGCGCGCCGGCATCATCCAGACGCTGCCGCTGCCCACCGGCCGCGACACGCTGTTCGCCCGGATCATCCAGTTCGCCGCGCGATTGAGCAGCCCGATGCTCGCCAGCGGGCTGGCGTACTGGCAGCTCGGGGATTCCAACTACTGGGGCCACAACGCGATCCTGCGCCTGAAGGCGTTTGCGGCGTTCTGCGCCCTGCCCCGTCTGCCCGGCTCGGCGCCGCTCGGCGGGGAGATTCTGAGCCACGACTTCGTCGAGGCGGCGTTCATGCGCCGCGCCGGCTACGAGGTGTGGCTGCTGCCGACCGATCGGGGCAGCTGGGAGGAGATTCCCTCGAACGTCATCGACTACGCGGCGCGCGACAAGCGCTGGGCCCAGGGCAACATCCAGCACCTGGGCCTGCTGCCGATGCGCGGCCTGTACTGGCTGAGCCGCGTGCACCTGGTCAACGGCGTGCTCTCCTACCTGACCTCCCCGCTATGGCTGATCATGCTGGCGCTGAGCTCGACCGTGGTCATCCTGCAGGCGCTGCACGGCCACCAGTACTTCCCACCGGGGCACCACGGGCTGTTCCCGAACTGGCCCCACTACCGCGACGGGGAAATCGCCGCGCTCCTGTCGCTCACGGCCGTGGCCCTGTTCGGACCGAAGGTGCTCGCCGCGCTGCTGGCGATCCGCGATCCGCGGCTGCGGCGCGGCTTCGGCGGCGCCTCACGCATCGGATTGAGCCTGCTGCTCGAGCAGATCTTCAGCATCCTCCTTGCCCCGGCGATGATGCTGTTTCACACCGCCTTCGTGCTGAGCACGCTCGCCGGCAGACCGGTCACCTGGCACGCCCAGGAGCGCGGGGACCGCGGCATCGGCCTGACAGAGGCCCTGCGCCGGCACGCGGGACACGTGCTGATCGGGCTCATCTGGGGCGCGTTCATCCTGGAGTTCGCGCCGCGCTACATCGGATGGCTGCTGCCGGTGCTCGCCGGCATGGTGCTCTCGGTGCCGCTCACGATGTTCACCAGCCGCGTCGCGCCGGGGCAATGGCTGCGCCGCCACCGGCTGCTGCTGACGCCCGAGGAGAGCGATCCGCCCGCGGAGCTCGCCTCCCTGCAGCAGCGTCTCGCGCACCCGACGTTGGCCGCACCGAACGCGCCCCCCGGGCCGCCCACGGATGCGGCCGCGGCACACGAGCTGCTGCGCGACCTGGAGCATCGCGTTCCGCCGCGCGCGCCGCTGCCGATGAAGCCGAGCGCGCCGCGCTACCTGTTCAGCCTGCGCGCGGCACTGACACGCGGCAAGCACCTGCTATGAGGAACGAACCGAGGAGCCAGTGATGCATCGACGCGGATTTTTGCGCGGCGGCGCGGCCAGTCTCGCCGCGATCGCCCCCTGGCCGATGGAGTTCAAGCACAAGCAAGCGCAGCACGGACCGGCGCGCGGCATCACGCGCTTCGGTGCGCCCCGGCCGTTCAACTTCGCCTGGCTGAAGGCGCTCGCGCGCTCGATGTCCCTCACGGTGTACAGCGAGCCGGTGCCGCCGCTGCCGCCGGCGATCCGCAAGCTCAGCTGGAGCCAGTGGGAATCGATCACCTACCGTCCCGAGCGGACCCTGTGGTACGAGGAGGACCTCTTCTTCCGCATCCGCTTCGATCACCTGGGCTTCACCATGAAGCGCCCGGTGCGCATGTACGCGCTCGATCAGGGCATCGCCCGGCGCATTCTCTTCGACCCCAACCTGTTCGACTACAGCCAATCAGGGCTGAAGCCGGCGCAGATTCCCCCGCACCTCGGCTTCTCCGGCTTCAACGTGCTCTTTCACACCGACTGGGCGGATGACCGCGCGGTGTTCCAGGGCGCCTCGTACTTCCGCGCCGTCGACGGCAGCGGCCAGTACGGCATGTCCCAGCGGGGCCTGGCGATCGACACCGGCATGGCGCAGCCGGAGGAATTCCCGGACTTCGTCGCCTTCTATCTGCACAAGCCCGCGCGCGAGTCGACGCTGCTCACCGTCTATGCGCTGCTTGATTCCCCGAGCGTCGCGGGCGCCTATCGCTTCATCATCGACGTCGCCAGCACGCTGGTGATGGACGTGGACTTCACGCTCTACCCTCGCCGGCAGATCGCGCGGCTCGGCATCGCGCCCGGGACCAGCATGTACCTGGTCGGCGAGAACGATCACCGGGTCGCCGACGACTGGCGCCCGCAAATCCACGACTCGGACGGCCTGCAGATGCACACCGGCGAGGGCGAGTGGATCTGGCGGCCGCTCACCAATCCGGGCGTGCTGCGGGTCAACTCGTACCTCGACGACAATCCGCGCGGCTTCGGCCTGATGCAGCGCGACCACAAGTTCTCCGACTACCAGGACGATGGCGTCTGGTACAACCGCCGCCCCGGCTGCTGGGTGGCGCCCAAGGGCGCCTGGGGCCAGGGCGCGGTCATGCTGGTGGAGATCCCGACCACCGACGAAACGATGGACAACATCGTGGCGTTCTGGAACCCGGCCGGGGAGGTCGTGCCCGGCCGGGAGTATGTCTACGGCTATCGGCTCTACTGGTGCCGCGACAATCCCTTCAAACCCCATCTGGCGCACGTCGAGGCCACTCGCGATGGCATCGGCGGGATCGTCGGGCAGAAGCGCACCGAATTCTCCTGGCGCTTCGTGGTCGATTTCATCGGCGGCGATCTGCCGATGCTCGCCCCCGATGACAAGGTGCTCGCGGTGGTCAGCGCCTCCGCGGGCAAGGTGCAGCTGGTCTCCGCCCGGCCGCTGCTGCCGATCAAGGGCTGGCGCGCCATGTTCGATCTGGTGCCCGCTGAGGCCGGCGAGCCGATCAACCTCAGGCTGTATCTGTCGCTCGACGGCCAGGCGCTCACCGAGACCTGGATGTACCAGTACACGCCCCCGCCGCTCGAGGTGCAGCGTCAGTACATCGAGGGGTGAGCGCGCCGGCGCCTCAGCGCAGCGCCCAGTAGAGCGCGCCGGCGATCAGCGCCGCAATGGCGGCGTAGAGCCCGACGGTCACATAGCATGCGCGGATCAGATTGCGGATGTTCTGTTTGATTGCCGGGCGGCTGTTGAGGTTGGGAAAGGGCTCAGACGGCTCAGGCACGCCGAGAAACCGGCACAGCGGCGCCCACCCCTCGGTGACCTGAAACACGAGCAGGCGCTCGGGGGGAACCTGCGCCTTGACCTCCTCGAGGTAGGCCCGATAGCGCTCCACCGCCTTGCTGCGATCGCCCATCACGCCCTTCAGCGCGCGCCCCCACACGAGCTTGCGCGACACGTCGCCGAACTTGCGCGCAAAGGGCGTGAGCCACTTGAGCACCTTGAACTGCCAGAGCGTCTCGGTGAAATAAATGGTGTCGATCGTGCTGTCGTACCAGGCCTCGGCGCCGCCCGGGTGCAAGGTGAGCAGCACCTTCGCCTGCGGGTAATGCGCGAGCAGCTCGCGCCAGACGCAGCAGCCGGGATTGTCGACGGTCGCGGCGTAATTGCCGAACACCCGGTCCCAGTCGTGGCGCGTTCCGGGCGGCGAGTTCGCCACCTTGCGCCAGAACTCCAGGTGTCCCTTGTTCGCCTTGTTGTCGATCACCTCCCGCATGTGATAGCACGGGAAGCCGAGCCGATTGAGCGCGGTGTACGTCGACTCAGTGCCGGTGCGGCCAAAACCGGCACCGATGACCTCAAGCCCCATGGGTTGCCCCTTCGAGCGTCAGCGAGCGAGCGCGTCCGGTCAGATCGCCGTCGAGTTTGCGGTGCACACGGCGGAATTGCAATGACCGCGGCGTGCGCAGTTCACGCGCTCGCGTAAGATGTCGGCCCTGTCCTGCGGGAGCCCGATGACGCATGGCGAGTGAGGAAGACTTGCACGCAACCGATGTCTGGTCGCAATGGCTGCTGCACCGGCGCCACGGCGGCGACGCCGAATACGAGCGGGCAATGCGCGCGATGGTCGAGCGCTACGTCGAGCGCGTGCTCGACGGGGCGCGCCTCGAGGCCGGCCAGACAATCGCCGATGTCGGCGCCGGTGAAGGGCTGCTTGCGCTGCGGGCGATCGAGCGCGTCGGCGGCGCACTGCGCGTGTGGCTCACCGATGTGTCCGAGCCGATGCTGCGCCATGCCAGGGCACAGGCGCTCGAGCACGGCGTCGCGGACCGGTGTACGTTCGTGCGCGCCGCGGCCGATCGCCTCGAAGGCATCGATGATGCATCGCTCGATGCGGTGCTCACGCGCTCGGTGCTCGCGTACGTGCACGACAAGATCGGCGCGCTGCGTGAATTCCACCGCGTCTTGCGGCCGGGCGGCCGCATCTCCCTCGCCGAGCCGGTGTTTCAGGACGAAGCGGTCGCGGCGCAGGCGATCAGAGCCGTGATCGAATCCAAGCCGCCGGCCGAGGTGAGCCCGCTGATGCGGCTGCTGCACCGCTGGAAGGCCGCGCAGTTTCCCGACACGGAGGAGAAGATCCGCGCCAGCGCGATCGCGGGCTACTGCGAGCGCGACCTGGTGCGCTTCGCCCAGAACGCGGGGTTCGTCGAGGTGCACCTGGAGCTGCACATCGACTCCTTTGCCTCGATCGTGCGCTCGTGGGAGGTGTTCGTGAACAGCTCCCCGCATCCGCTCGCCCCGCCGCTGAGCGTCATCCTGGCCGAGCAGTTCAACGCCGAGGAGCGCGAGCTGTTCGAGCGCAGCATGCGCCCGGTCATCGAGGATCCGCGCGCGGTGAGCATCGACCGCATGGCCTACCTGACCGCGCGCAAGCCGCTCGCCTGAGAGAGCCGCCCGCGAGCGCGATGCTCGTGTTGGGCGGCGCACGATCGGTTCATTCGCGCTGCAGCGCGGGGGCCGCCGGAGGCCGCTCGGCGCAAATGGACAAAAGGGTGGAAAGATCGCGCGAGTTCAAACATAATGATAGACCCCGGACGGCATAGGACGGTCTCGAGGGCCGCAGCGAAGGAGCAATCGCGGCCCGCGTGCCGGCGCCAAGCGACTGCAAACGATGTCTTTGGCTCGCGACAACCTGGCATCCGCGCACTCGCCGATCACCTGCGGCGAGTGGTACGAGCGGGTACGCGGCCGCTCGCTTGCGCTGTGCGCCGCACTTGCGCCCGAGGACACTGTCGTGCAGTCCATGCCGGATGCGAGCCCCACCAAGTGGCATCTGGCGCACACCACCTGGTTCTTCGAGCGCTTTGTGCTCGGACGCGGCGGCGAGGGGCCGGCGCCGCTGCACCCCGAGTGGCACTTCCTCTTCAACTCGTACTATCACAGCGCCGGACCCCTGCACACCCGCAGCGAGCGCGGGTTGCTCACCCGCCCGACGCTGGCTGAGATCTGCGCCTATCGCGCCCGCATCGACGCCGAGGTGTTGGCACGGCTCGATGCGCCGATCGACGCGCAGCTCACCTTCCTGATCGCCCTCGGCCTGCATCACGAGCAGCAGCATCAGGAGCTGATGCTCACCGACCTGAAGCATCTGTTCTCGTGCAATCCGCTGCAGCCGGCGTACCTGCAGGCGCGCCGGCCGGCCGGCGGGCGCGCCACGCCGCTGCGCTTCATCAACGGCCGCCCCGGCATCGTCGCCATCGGTTTCGAGGGAGACGGCTTCGCGTACGACAACGAGCTGCCGCGCCACGGCGAGCTGCTGCACCCGCATGCCATCGCTGATCGGCCCGTGACCAACGCCGAGTACGCCCAATTCATCCGCGACGGCGGTTACCGCGAGCCGCTGCTGTGGATGTCCGAGGGCTGGGCCACGGTGCAGCGCGAGGGCTGGTCGCGCCCCTTGTACTGGGGGGAGGACCTGGCGCACGCGTTCACGCTTGGCGGGCCGCGCGCGCTCGACCCGCACGCTCCGGTGTGTCATGTCAGCTTCTTCGAGGCCGACGCGTTTGCCCGGTGGGCGGGCGCGCGGCTGCCGCTCGAGGCCGAGTGGGAGACGCTCGCCGCAGCGCTTGATCCCGAGAGCGGCCATTTCGCCGACGACGGCGCGCTCGAGCCCATGGCCGATGCCGCGGCCGAGGCGGATGGCCCGCGCCAGATGTTCGGCGATGTGTGGGAGTGGACCTCCAGCCCCTACGTCGGCTATCCGGGCTTCAGGCCGCTGCCCGGGGCGCTCGGGGAGTACAACGGCAAGTTCATGTGCGGCCAGTGGGTGCTGCGCGGCGGCTCGTGCGCGACACCGCGCGGCCACGTGCGGGCCAGCTACCGGAATTTTTTCTATCCACGCGACCGCTGGCAGTTCAGCGGCATTCGCCTGGCGAAGGATCTGCCATGAGCACCGTACCGAGTGAGATCTTCCTGCACGATCTGCATCCGAGCGCGGCGGGCATCCGCGGCGAGGTGCTGGCCGGGCTCGCGCACCGGCCCAAGCGGCTGCCCTCGAAATACCTGTACGACGCGCGCGGCTCGGAGCTGTTCGAGCGCATCTGCGAGCTTCCGGAGTACTACCTGACGCGGGCCGAGCTCTCACTGATGCGCGCGCACGCCGCGGCGATCGCCGCCGCCCTCGGACCGCGCACACTGCTCGTCGAGTACGGCAGCGGCAGCGCAACGAAGACGCCGCTGCTGCTTGAGCGTCTCGCCGACGTCGTGGCGTATGTGCCGGTTGAGATCTCGCGCAGCGCGCTCGGCGCGAGCGTCGAGCGCCTGAGCGGGCAGTTTCCGGGCACGCAGATGCTGCCGGTGTGGGCCGATTTCACCCAGCCGCTCACCCTGCCCGAGCCGGTGCGCTCGCCCCGGCGCACCGTGATCTACTTTCCGGGCTCCACCATCGGCAATTTCGACACCGACGCGGCGGTGTGTCTGCTGAGTCAAATGCGCCGCGAGATGGGCCCCGACGGGATGGCGCTGGTCGGAGTGGATCTGGTCAAGCCCGAGCCGCTCATCGAGGCCGCCTACAACGATGCGGCCGGCGTCACGGCCGAGTTCACCCTGAATCTGCTGCGCCGGCTCAACGAGGAGCTGGGCGCTGACTTCGACCTGCGCGCCTTCCGCCACCGCGCGCGCTACCATCCCGAGCGCGAGCGGATCGAGACGCATATCGTCAGCCGCGCCGAGCAGGAGGTGAGCGTCGACGGACACCGCTTCCACTTCGCGGCCGGGGAAGCGATGCAGGTCGAGATCAGCTGCAAGTACTCGTGCGAGTCCTTCGCACGCATCGCCAAGCGCGCCGGACTGCGCGTGATGCAGGTGTGGACCGATCCGCAGCGGCTCTTCAGTGTGCAGTGCCTGCGGCCGGCCGGCTCGATGCACGCGCACCCCCAGCCCGTGCGCGCCGATTGAGCCCGCGCGGCACGGCCGCCGCGCAAGACCTGGCCCCCGCCCGGCAGATCAGGCGAGATCGAACACCAGCACCTCGGCGTCGGTGTCCGCCTCGAGGGTAATGGCCCTCTCCTGCTCGACAGCCGCGCCGTCGCCGGCGCGCATCTCGATGCCGTTCAGCGCGGCGATGCCACGGCTCACCTGCACCCAGACCCCGCGCCCCGAATCGATCGCGTGCACCGCCCGCTCGCCCGGGCGCAGCGCACCGATGTACAGGCGCGCATCCTGATGCAGCATCAGTGCCCCGTCGGCGCCGTCGGGGCCCGCCACCAGACACAATCGCCCGCGCCGCTCCTCGGGGGGGAAGGCCTTCTGCTCGTAGCCTGGAGCGAGTCCGGCCTCGCCCGGGAGGATCCAGATCTGCAGAAAGTGCACCGGCTCGCTCGCGGAGGGATTGAACTCGCTGTGCCGAATGCCGGTGCCGGCGCTCATGCGCTGCACCTCGCCCGGACGGATGCGCGTGCCGTGCCCCAGGCTGTCACGGTGCTCGAGCGTCCCCTCGAGCACGTAGGAGATGATCTCCATGTCTCGATGGCCGTGCGTCGGGAAGCCCGCCCCGGGGATCACCCGGTCCTCGTTGATCACGCGCAGGCTGCGAAAGCCCACGTGCTGCGGATCGCGATACTCGCCGAACGAAAACGTGTGCCGGCTCTCGAGCCAGCCGGTGCGGCTCGCGCCGCGCGCCATGCGGTCGCGAAAGGCGATCATGAGCCGACTGGGCCGCTCATGCTAAACCCCATAGTCCCGCACGCACCGCCCCCCTCCTGCGGCAGGCGCCGGGGCAGCTCGAGCCCGTCCGCGCGATGCACGGCAATCCCGCCCTCAGTCTGCGGTGCCGCCGGCCGCAGGTTGACGGCCGTCCTGCGCCGGCCGTCGGACCCGGCCTCGAGCGCCCGCCAGTCCAGCGCACACCCGCAGGCCGCGCAGAAGCGAGAGCCGAGCGAGTCCCCGCACACGTACACGCTCGCAGGGCCCGACGCCCTGCGGCGCTCATCCTGAAAATCGCAGGCCCACAGCGCCGCAGAGCGCCGGCCCACCGTGCCGTGGCGCGCCGTGGCGCATTCGGGCAGTGCCTCGAAGCACCCGTGCACGGCGGCGCAGTGGCACGACCCCTGGAGCATGGCGCGAGTATCGCACAGCGTGCGCCACTTCTGGCCGCAGCGCAGCTATGATCGATGCGCATGTCCGACACCAAACCTCGCTCCGAGGCGTGCGAGCGCAACCGCGAGCCGATCCTCGCGGTGCTGCGGCGGCACTTCGCCGACCGGCACCGCGTGCTCGAGATCGGCAGCGGCACCGGGCAGCACGCGGCGCACTTCGCCGCCGCCCTGCCCCACCTCAACTGGCAGACCTCCGATCTTGAGGCGAATCTGCCCGGGATCCGTCAGTGGACCGGCGAGGCGGCGCTCGCGAATCTGCCGCCGCCGCTGCCGCTCGATGTCGCGGGCCGGTGGCCCGAGGCACGCTTCGATGCGGTATTCACCGCCAACACTCTGCACATCATGAGCTGGGAGAACGTGTGCGCGCTGTTCGCTGCGCTGCCCTCGGCGCTCACGGCCGATGGCCTGCTCGCCGTGTACGGACCGTTCAATTACAACGGCACATTCACGAGCCCGAGCAATGAGGCGTTCGATGCCTGGCTGAAGCGGCGCTCGCCCGAGAGCGGCATTCGCGACTTCGCGGCCGTCGATGCGCTGGCGCGCTCCATCGGTCTTGCGCTCCTCGAGGACTGCCCCATGCCCGCCAACAACCGCATGCTCCTCTGGCGTGCCGCGCGCGCAGCCTGACGAACGAGGCGGCCCGCGCGGCCGGTCAGGCCGCCTCCAGAGCCGCGGCAATGTGCTCGGCGAACCGCTCGGCCGCGCCCTCGGCGTACCTGAGGAAAACCGACGGCTCGGCGAGCTCGAGCTCGAGCACCAGCGGCGCGCCGGAGGGGTCACGCAGCAGATCGACGCGCGCGTAGAGCGGCGCTCGCGGCGCGCGGCCCGAGGCCCTGAGCGCCGCCAACACCCGCCCGCCAACCGCAAGCTGCGCCGGCTCGGGCGTGCGCGCGGCGATCTGCTCGGGCGCGAACAGCGCGTGGGTGGGATCGGTGTCCGGCCGCAGCAGCGGCCCCTTGCGGATGGCGTGGCTGAACTCGCCGCCGAAATAAAGCAGAGCGGTCTCGCCGTCACGGTCGACGGCCTCGAGATACGGTTGCAGCAGCACGCTGCGCTCGGCGGCGAGCAGAACGGCCGCATGTGCAGCGGCCGCCTCGAGCTGCGCGCGACCGAGCCGCCGCGCCCCGCGCGAACCGGCGCCGACGGCCGGCTTGACAACGAATTCCGCGCAGGGCTGCCCGGCGAGGAAGCGCTCGATTGCCGGCCGCGGCGGCTCGCCCGGCTCGATGAACGCGCTGGCGACCGCCGGCAGCCCCAGGGCGGCGAGATCCCGCAGGTAGTGCTTGTCGGTATTCCACTCGATGAGCGGGCGCGGATTGTGCAGCCGGGTGAGAGCGGCGACGCGCCGCAGCCAGTGCCGGAAATCCTCGAGCCGCTCGGTGTAGTCCCAGCTCGAGCGCAGCAGCGCCAAATCGTACGTCGCCCAGGGCACATCGGGATCGTCCCAGTCGACGATCTCGGGCGCGAGGCCGCGCGCCTCGAGCGCCGCCGCGAGCGGCGGCATGTCCTCGTCGAGCCCCCGCGCCGCGCGCGCGCTGATCAGTGCGACGCGGCCCGGGCCGCGCCGCGGCGCCACCGGGTTGCTCATCGGGCGCGCCCGTCGAGGCTGACAAGCGCCCCGTAGAGCTCGGGGCGCCGATCGCGGAACACGAACCAGTTGTCGCGCAGGCGCGCGGTCTCATCGAGATCGAACTCGGCAGTGAGCACCGCATCGCCCGCCTCGGGGGCCTCGGCGATCTTGGCCCCGAGCGCATCGGTGATGAACGAGGAGCCGTAGAAGCGGATGTAGAGCCCCTCGGGGTCCTGCAGCGAGCGCTCGAGCCCGTAGCGGTTGGCGGCGATGAGCGGCGTCAGATTCGCCGCCGCATGCCCCTGCTGGGTGCGCTGCCAGTGCGCGCGCGAGTCGAGCGGCAGCGCCGGCGGCGGCTCGGTGCCGATGGCGGTGGGGTAGAAGAGGAGTTCGGCGCCGCCGAGCACCATGGCGCGGGCCGCCTCGGGGAACCATTGATCCCAGCAGATGCCGACGCCGATGCGCGCATGGCGGGTGGCCCAGACCTTGAAGCCCGTATCCCCGGGGCTGAAGTAGTTCTTCTCCTGGTAGCCGGGGCCGTTCGGGATGTGTGATTTGCGGTACACGCCGAGCACGGCGCCGTCGGCATCGAGCACGGCGACGGAGTTGAAATACGCCGGTCCCGCGCGCTCGAAGAAGCTGATGGGCAGCACGACGCCGAGTTCGCGCGCCACGGCCGCGAAGTGCCGCACCGCGGGGTTCTCGTTCACGCAGGTCGCGAGACGCAGATGCCGGGCATCCTGCTCGATGCAGAAATACGGCGTCTCGAACAGCTCCGGCAGGAGGATGATCTGCGCCCCGCGGGCAGCGGCCTGCCGGATGAGCGCCTCGGCGGCGGCGATGTTCGCCGGCGCATCCCAGCCGCAGGCCATCTGGATCGCCGCCACGCTGACCCGGCGCGGGCGCGCGCGCAGGTGCGCGGGCTGCTCAGCCATGCGAGCGGCCTCGCATCAGCTGGCGCGCCGCGAGCGACTCGTTCACCTGCTCGGTGATGCGCATGGCCGTCTCGAGCGCCATCAGGCCGTCCTCACCGCTGACCACCGGGGGCTTGCCGGTGCGGATCGACTCGAGAAACGCATCGATCTCGGCCTTCAGCGCATCACCCTGCTCGAGGCTCTGCTCCTCGATGCTCACCGGCAGGGCGCCGGCGCCATCGGCCGGCTCACGCTTGCGGATGAGCGTGATGATCTTCTGCTGCAGATCGAGCGAGAGGTACGCATCGTCTTCGAACACGCGCATCTTGCGCTCGGTCTTGAGGCTCACGCGGCTCGCCGTGGCATTGACCACGCAGCCATTGGCGAAGCGGATGCGGGCGTTGGCGATGTCGATGGCATCGGAGAACACCGGGGTGCCGATCGCATCGATGCTCGAGACCGGCGCCCCGACGATGGTCTGCACCAGATCGATGTCGTGGATCATCAGATCGAGCACCACGTTCACGTCGGTGCCACGCTCCTTGTACGGCGCCAGACGGTGGCACTCGACAAAGCGCGGGGAGCGCAGATAGGGCTCGGCCGCGAGAATGGCCGAATTGAACCGCTCGAGGTGCCCGACCTGCAGGATGAGGCCGCGCCGCTCGGCGAGCTCGATCAGCTCGCGCGCCTCGCGCGGTGTCTCGGTGATCGGCTTCTCCACCAGCACGTGGGCACCGGCGAGCAGGAAATCCCGCGCGATCGCGAAATGGGCCGGCGTGGGCGTGACCACGCTCACCGCATCGACCTGGCCGAGCAGCTCGCGGTGGTCCGCGAGCGCGCGCGTGCCGACCTCGGCGCCGACCCGCTCGCGCGCCTCGGCCCGGGCATCGACCACCGCCTCCAGGCGGCACTGGGTGGACTCGGCGTACTTCTGGGCGTGGAAGCGCCCCAGATAGCCGACGCCGACGACGGCTGCCTTGATTTTCTCCATGCACGCCATTATGACCTGCACAAGGCTGCCGCGCGCCGCGGATCGGCCCGCCGGGGCAGTTCGAGCCGTCCGCCCCCGCAGGATGGGCTACACTGCCCGTCAGGCAAGACGGGGCGAGAGCGACTGCGGCGTTTCAGATCACCGCGCAGGGGCATCTGTACCGCCGCGAGCCAGCGCGCCCCGCACTGGATCCGGATCGAGAGGCTGTGTATATTTACAGTTATGCAGACTCCTGTCTCGCCGCAGGGCGCGAGGCGAGTGGAGCCGATACGAGAGTCCGTCGGGCACAGCCGGGCCTGAGCGCAGCGTCGGTGGCGAGGCGCGAGGCGCCCTCACGGCCCGGCGGGACAGGAACGGCTGGCGTGCGGCCCGCAACGGCGGCGCGCACCGTCGAGGGACGACGCTGACATGACTGATTCGCGCACTGAAACCTCATCGGCCCGCCCGGCGGGGCCGCTGCACCTGCGGCGGGAGGCGGCGCTCCTCGGCGGCGCGCTCGCATTCGGCGTATTCGTCATCCCGCTGCTGATCTGGCTCGCGGGCCATGCCACGCTCGGCCCGTACACGCACGGGGACAGCGGTCCGGGCTTCGGGCCGCTGACATTGTACGGGGACTATCTCTCCGGGCTGGGCCACGGCTGGATCATGTACTGGGCCGTCGCGCTGGGGCCGGTGGTCCTGCTGAGTGTCGTCAGGCTGTGGCTGGTGCTTGTGCAGCGCCTGCCTCGGAAGTGACGGACTTGCCGGCCCGCGCCGCGCCCCCTAGCCTTAATCGTTCCGTGACCGACTGTATGCCTCAAGGACTGCCGCGAGCTCTCTTACGATGACCCACTCTCTGCGCTTTCGTCTCGGATGGCTGGCGGCCGTTGCAGCCATCCTCGCCCTCGGCACCGCGGCAGTGTTGCCGCTGCACGCGCCCGCGAGCGCCTCCATCCTGCCCCCGGGAGCGGTGGCCCCGACGGCCAACCAGCGCGCCATCGCGCGCAAGGTCGCGCGGATCCTGAACAAGTATCAGTACAGCCATCCTGACATCGATGCGCATTTCTCGCACCTGGTGTTCGACCGCTACCTGCACTTCCTCGATCCGCAGCACGACTATTTCCTCGACAGCGACGTGCAGGGCTTCGCGGCGGCCTACCGCAACAATTTCGCGCAGCTGATCGAGGCGGGCAAGCTCGATCCGGCGTTCCTCATCTTTCAGCGCTTCAAGCAGCAAAGCGAGGCGCACCTGCGCTATGCGCTGAGCCTGCTCGCCAAGGAGCCCAACTGGAACACCGACACGACCTACCACTTCGATCGCAAGCACGCCGCCTGGCCGGCGAGCGAGGCGCAGATGGACTCGCTGTGGCGCGAGCGCGTCATGAACGAGGAGCTCTCGCTGCTGCTCTCGCACAAGACCTGGCCGCAGGCCGCGGACCTCCTGCGCAAGCGCTACGAGGCGGAGCTGCACCGCATCACGCAGATCGGCGCGGAGGATGTGTTTGAAGACGTGATGAACGCCTATGCGCTCACCTACGATCCGCACACGACGTATTTCTCGCCGATCAGCTCCGAGGAATACCGCATCGAGATGAGCCTCAATTACCAAGGTATCGGTGCGACGCTGCAGATGGACGGCAATTACGTCACGGTGGTCAACGTGATTCCCGGCGGCCCGGCGGCAGTGGCCGGCACGCTGAAGCCCAAGGACCGCATCACCGGCGTCGGCGAGGGCAAAGACGGCCCCATCACCGATGTGGTCGGCTGGCGCCTGAGCGATGTGGTGCAGCTGATCCGCGGCAAGGCCGGCACCACCGTACGGCTGCAGATCCTGCCGGCCGGCGAGCACACCGGAGGCAAGGAGGAAGTGGTGCACTTCGTGCGCAACAAGGTCACGCTGAAGGCGCAGGAAGCGCAGAGCAAGCTCGTGACCGTGACTCGCAAGGGCCGCACGTACAAGATCGGCATCATCACCGTGCCGAGCTTCTACGAGGACGTGCAGGCCGAGGACGAGGGCAAGACCAACTACCGCAGCACCACGCGTGATGTGCTGCGCCTGCTGCTGAAGCTCGAAACCGAGCACATCAACGGGCTCATCCTCGACCTGCGCGATGACGGGGGCGGCTATCTGCCCGAGGCGCTGGCGCTGACCGGCCTGTTCATTCAGCACGGACCGGTGGTCCAGCTGCGCGATCGCAGCGGCCAGATCGAGGTGCTCGACGATCCGGAGAAGGCTCCGGTCTATAACGGACCGCTCGCGGTGCTGGTCAACCGCTACAGCGCCTCGGCGTCGGAGATCTTCGCCGGAGCCATCCAGGACTATCACCGCGGCGTGATCATCGGCCAGAACACCTTCGGCAAAGGCACGGTGCAGAACCTCATCCCGCTCGACCGCTGGAGCAGCAAGCCGATCGACGGGCAGCTCACCGTCACCATCGGCAAGTTCTACCGGGTGACTGGCCAGAGCACCCAGCACCGCGGCGTCGTCCCGGATGTTGCGCTGCCCTCGCCCATCGACCCGAAGCTCGTCGGCGAGAGCGCTCTGCCGCGCTCACTGCCCTGGGACACCATCGGCGCGGTGCCCTTCCCCGTGGCCACCGGCCTCTCGCAGGTGCCCTCGATCGCGAAGCTGCGCGCCGATGAGTTCGCCCGTGAGCAGCACGATCCGAACTTCCAGTGGCTGGTCGGGGACATTCGCCTCATCGACGCCATGCGCGAGCAGAAGTCGGTGTCGCTCAACCTCGCGATGCGCCGGACCGAGCGGCACAAGGAGGACGCGCAGCTGCTGGCGCTCGATAACCAGAGACGCGAGGCGCTCGGCCTGCCGGCGCTGAAGAGCTCGCGCCAGATCGGCGGCAAGGGCGACAAGATTCCGGATGTGATTCTGGATCAGGCCGAGCACATCATGGCCGACATAATCCACCTCGACGATGAGCGCGCGGCCGCCCTGCAGACCGCGCAGAGCGGTACGCGCACCTGAGGGCCGGTCGCGGCCGCGCCGCTCAGCGCAGCAGGACGTTGTGGATGTTCCAGGTATCCTCGGCGAGGACGTTGGGGATGCCGTCGCTCACCGCCGCGGCGGAACTGTCAGGCGCGCCGCCGCCCAGGGACTCGGCCGTCGGGATCGCATCCTCCGTGTCGCGGTACTGGGCGAGCCGACGCAGGCTCTGCAGGCGCTCTCGGATGTCGCGGCTGAGACCGCGAGGGGCATTGAGCAGCGCCTCGGCCCGCTGAATCTGGTTCATCAGCGCCACGCATTCGGCGCGCGTGCCGTACTCGTCGATGACCTCGCGGCGCTGGGTCGCCTCGCGCGCACGCATCACCAGCAGCGGCACGATGTTCAGCCGCGCGCACATCATCTCCGCGTAGGCGATGGTCGTCAGATTGATCAGGCGCCGCGCCTGCAGCGACAGGCCGGGGAACTGCGGCACCGCCTCGGCGGCGATGTCCGCGGCTGACTGGCTCGCCGTCCGGAACGACAGATCGGCCGCGGCCGCCTCGGCGCGGGCCCGCGCCATGGCCGGCTCGAGCGCACGGCGCTTGAAGAACTGCCAGAAGCGGCGCAACCGGGCGCGCTCGCCCTCGAGGTCCTCCACCCGCTGGCGGGCCTGAGCCGCGAGCTCCCGCACCACCTGCAGGTGCTGCTCGGCGTTCTGGCGGCGGGCGAACTGCCGGCGGTTGTGCTCGGCAAGATGCACCCGCCGCTCCCTCTCATCCTGCCGGGTGGTGAGCTCGGCGGCAAAGCGTGCGAGCAGGTCGTGCCCGCTGCGCCACAGCCGGCGCAGCTGATAGAACGCGAGCGTCGGGTAGGCGGTCTCGTCCACCCCCAGGCGCTGCTCCAGGGCCGCGAGCGTGTCCCGGACCCGCCGCGTCACCCCTTCCTGCTGCTTGATGCGATCCTTCAGGCGCTCGACTTCCTCCTTCAGGTCCCCGAAGGCCTTCTTCAATTCGGCCCGGTTGCGAAACAGCGCAAGCACCCGATGGTCCTCGGGCGACGCCTGTGCGCGCTGGAAGGAGAGCTTGAGAAACCCGAGTTGTCGAAATGCCTTCATGACTGTTGCGGCGCTCGCCGCGACAAGTCACACGGCGACCCCCGCGAAGCGATGACCTCGATCCGCGCAATACTCCAACCATTTGTTTAACATCATATTGCGCAGCCAGCGCTGATGGAGTTCACGCTCCGCACAGGCACCGGCCTTCACCGCGGCCTCGGCCGTCCGCTGCGCGTAGTGATCGGCCTCGACGAGCCGCGCATCGTGATACACGCGCAACCGCAGGTCCGGGCAGCGCACCAGGCCGCGCGCCGCGGGCAGCTCGTAGGTGAGATCAAGGATGCTGGTGTAGGCGCACTGCTCGATCACCGTGAGCAGCAGGTCACAGTCTCCCTCGATGTGTGAGCGGTAGGCGCCCTTGAGCGCGCGCAGCTCGCCCGCCAGCCAGCCGAGGCGAATGTAATTGCTCTCGTACAGGCTCATCAGCGCGACGAAGCTGCGCGGTCGCGCGCGCCAGGAAACTTGCGTCAGGGCATCGTTCAGCATCACCCCGACTATAGCGGAGGGGCGCGCCAGTGCAAGCGAGTCCGGCGCACGCCGACGGGCGCGCGCGCGATTGCAAGTTTCGTGCTAAGGGACCACGCAAAAACAACTTCACAGTTTTCGTAACCGGTTCTGGTTGTAAGGTTTGATGGTGTAGTTCCACGCTGGGAGGGTTCGGTGTCTGCGGATACTCAGCAACGTCATCTCCTGGTCGGTGACCTCTTGTCCCTTCTGGTAGGTTTTGGAGTTGAGCTTGGCAGCGACGGTAAGGCCTGCGCTGGTCCGGGTGGTGGAGATATAGTTGAGGACGGTGTCATAGGTCTCGAGCGGCACCCCTTGCCAGTTCCTGCTGATCTGGCTGAACAGGCGGTGTTCGATCGGGTTCCATTTCGAGGCTCCGGGCGGGTAGTGACAGACGGTGACGCGCAGTCCGTAACGATTACAGAGCTTCTGTTGCAGATCGCACAGCCAGACCCTGGAGCGAGGGCTATTGGCACCGCCGGCATCGGCCAGGATAAGAAGCTCAGCCGCACCGGGATAGTGTTTGCGCCCGCTGCTGCGCCACCAGTGCTCGATGGCATCGACGGCGAATGCGGGCGTTTCGCAGGAGGTTCCCACGACCACCGTACCGGTGTTGCGACGCACGTCGTAGATGCCATAGGGGAGAGCTACGCCCTGGGCGTCCGAGGGGAAGTCATGGTCGTACACTTCTTTGGCCTTGCGCCGCAAGGTCCTGCCGCTGTTTTTGAAGCAGCCGATCAGCTCCCGTTTCTTGCCATCGCAGCTGATGATGGGCAGGTCGGCCGTCTCGAACTTGCGGCACTTGGCGTTGATGTGCACGAACTGCCGATTGCGTCTGGCCCGGTCCCCGCGCTTGTGCCGGAAACCGGATTCGATGTTCTTGCGGTTCGTCTTGAGCGAGAACCGCATCTGCCGCAGCAGCCGCCCGACGGTATTGGCGCTGACCTCGATGCCGAGCGTGCGCAACTCCTGGGCGATCGACTGTGTGGTCTTTCTCGTCCAGCGCGTCCCGTCAATCGGATCGCCCGCCACCTCCTCTCTGAGGATCTCCTCGATCCTGGCTCGGATTCCACCGTTTTTTTTCCGCCGCTACGCGGCCACCGCCCGTCTTGCGAACCCGCGTTGGATCAATGTCACCGCCCAGCAGCTCGATCCTGCCTTTGGCAACGGTATGTGGATCCACCCCAAGCAAGGTGGCCACCCGCGCATCACCGCCGCGGCCGACTTTTAGCGCCTCGAGGCCCGCGAACAGCCGTCGCTGCCGTTCATCGAGTAGGCCAAAGAACAGGATAATCCCCGCCTTCACCTCATGCGCCAGCACCTCCTCAGACACACCCCCCACGGCAACCTGCGCGATCTTGGCTCGCGCGATGACTTGCCGTTGCCGTTCCGCCGGCTCAAGCGCGAGGTAGATGAACACCCCGCCGATCCTTTCGCGCTCGATCACCTGTCGGTGCAGCAACGCGAGCAGCGTCTGGCGAGTCTCGACGTGCAGCGCATTGTCGAGTTCCTGCGCCGAGTACCCCGCCGGCGCACGCTCCACGAAACGCCGGCTGGTCTCAAGCAGCGTACCGTAGGTGGAGAACCAGACGCCCCGATGAGACCAGAGCCCACTGGTATCGAACCGACATGTAGCCCTCAGCGTGTAGTATTTTCCACGATGCGAGTAACTGGTCAGATAGGGCAGCTCGGCGAGCTTGCGGAATACGGTCATCCTCGACTTTGTTCCGAGAGCTTCCGCCAGCTCGGAAAACGTGCAGACTCTCTTGCGCTCGAGCAGAATCTCGAGCTCCCGGGCGTTGAATTCCGCGGTTCTCATAATGGTATACGTCACCATTAAGCCAATATGGCGAATAGTACCACTATAAGCCGCTCCCCGCCACTCATTCCATGCGATGGCTACGGGGTCGCCAGGAAGCAGAAAAGTACGCGCCGATACCTTGCGCGCTTGAAGGTCGCGGTCAGTGCGGCATCAAGGGATCATCAACACAATGAGACTCTTTTACATCTACTGCGATGTTATTCTTGAGTGAGTCCTTAGTCGGTTTCTTTGGAAGCAACACAGCTTTCTTCGGTTCACGTAGCCGCGTCTTGCCCTGATAGGCGTAATCGAGAAGCTGCCCTACGGCCATCCTGATGTGCTCGCGACTGGCAGAGCTTTTTGCCTCTATCAGGTTCTGTTTTGCCTCCTCATAACCGTCGCATTGAAGCGCTTGGTACCTGACCGACGCAAGTGCGCGATCCTTTCTCTCAAGCCACAATCTGTACCGGTCGAGCAGTCGCGCCTCGCGTTTCTGTGCCATCTTGACGACTCTTACGGTCTGGATCGCATAATCAAGCTGGCGATTGTATGGTGACGAAACAATCCTGACCCCACTCTGCACAACAATTTTGCCGCGCGACGCGCGCTTAGGGGCTGTGAAATAATAACCTGAGCAGTTATGACACGCGATGTTTTGGTGCAATCGTGTAATTCCATTCCCCATGAAAGTCGTGAGGCGTGAGATTGAGCGCCTGCATTTCCTTCTTGGTCACTTTGACTCCGCGCTTGTACGTTCGGCGATCCAAACGAGCTTTCACGGTCAATCCCGCCTTGGTCGTAGTCCCGGCAATCAGATTGACGATGGTACGGTAGTCCGTCAGGGGCCGGCTGCGCCAGTTGGCGGTAATGAAAGAGAAGAGGCGGTGCTCGATCTTGTTCCATTTGCTGGTGCCTGGCGGAAAATGACACACGGTGATCGTCAAGTTCTCCTCCGTCGCAAAGTGTTGCAGCTCCCGCTTCCACAGGTGACAGCGATAGCCATTGCTGCCCCCGCTGTCGGCGCAGATCAGAAGACGGCGGGCCTTCGGGTAACGGGGCTTGCCCATGTATCGCCACCAGGCGCGGATGCTCTGCACGGCAAACTCGGCGGTGTCGCCGCTCATCCCGACATTGACCCATCCCTTGTTCTCCCCGACGTCGTACACCCCATAGGGCACCGCCTTGGGAACCTCTGGGTCCGGGAAATCATGCGTCAGCACTTCAATCGGATCACCCTTCGGACGCCACTCCCGGCCCGCATTTTTATAGTGCCCGACGAGCTCCTTCTTCTTCGTGTCCACCGAGATCACCGGCCGGCGCGCACGCAGTGCGGTTACCGCCTGATCGTTGATGTAGCGAAATTGGGCATCCCGGTCTCGGACGTCCACCTTGCCTTCCGAACCCTTGAACTGACCCTGAAGCGTATAATTCTGCGTCTTCAGCAAATTAGCAACCGTGCGGTAGCTGACGGGCGCGTTGGCCTTCTTCAACGCCCGCTCGAGCTTGCGCACACTCAGGGTCGTCCAGCGTAGCGCCGACTGCGGATCCCCGCGCACCGTCGGCTCGATCAGCGCTTCGAGCTTGCTGATCAATTCGGGCTGATGATCGGTCAGGCGCTTGCGGCCACCCCCGGGGCGACGCACGCGCTCGTGTTCCCATCGTAGCGGACGTCCACGCCTCTTCAATTCCCGCAATCCGACCGCGATCGTGTTGCGCGCAATACCAGTCGCGCGCGCCACGCGCGACACTCCGCCCCAGCCGATCGCACGCGCCTCGGTTGCCGCCCAGAGACGTCGAGAGCGCTCGTTCATCACACGAGACAGTTTCTTGTACTTCAGTCGGATGTCCGTGACAGTTCCCACGGACTTGCATTATGTCATCTCTATATGACTATGTACAAGTTATTTCTACACAGCCCCTTACGAACGGGTGCGGCCAGCCCGTGAGTTCTCCGCTGGCTCTTGGATTTTGAGCGCCCAAACAGGCGTTCATCCATCCATCGGCAGATCTCTCCGTGCTTGGGATTTTCTTCCGGCTTCAGCTTGACGAGTGCCTGAGTGTGGTTGATCGCTGCATCTACCGGCACATCGTCTCGCAGTTTGTTCCACGGCTGAAAGGGCCGGAGCCGCCTGAACGATCCCAAATGGCCAGGCGGCGAAAATCCTCGTAATCTCTTCTTCGCGCGTCCCACAACGACGCCAAACCCCACAACGTCCGGGTTCTTGCGGTTTCGACGAGCAATAAGTATTACGTCTCCAGGTTGAATGCCATCGGGCACTTTACCGGCAAACTTCCGACCAGAACGATGCTTAGGATCGTCTGTAGAGTACCCCATGAACGCTGCGGTATGCTCCACAGACGCCTGTCTCCAAAGCTCTACGTTGTTTTCGTGTAACTACTCATGCCCCGGACCCGGCGCATCGGCGATCGGGAGCTTGACAACGTAGAGAGCGGGTACTACGCTGCGACCCAATCCTTCCAAGGGCTGGGGTCAGGCAGCGATGGGTGCGTATTTCGGATCCAAGGCAACCTCGGGGTTGTGCCAGCCGCTCATTGCGCTGATGCCCCCGCACGAGACCTACATCGAAAGCCACCTCGGCGGCGGGGCGATCATGAAGCGCAAGCTCCCCGCATTGCGCAATATCGGTATCGACCTCAATCAACGCGCGCTGGAGAGATTCCAGTGTAGGTATCCGGTGGAGCTGGTGCTGGGGTGCGCGCACCGGTTCCTGGCGGACTTTGCCTATCAGGGGCGGGAACTCGTTTACTGCGATCCGCCGTACCTGCACTCGACGCGCAGCTCCGAGCGGCGCTACCAGTTCGACTATGAAGAGCATGATCACCTGGAGTTGCTTCGGCTGCTGAAGAGCCTGCCCTGCCAGGTCATTCTCTCGGGCTACCCGTCCGGCTTGTACGATCAGGAGCTTGCCGGCTGGAGGAGCCTGGAGCTGCAGGTGATGAACCAGGCTGGCGTGCGCACCGAGAAGGTCTGGTTCAACTTCAGTCCCGATCGGGTGCATTGGGCCCGCTACACAGGCAAGGACCACACCGACCGGCAACGCATCAAGCGCAAGGCCGAGAGCTGGGCTGAGCGCTATCGGGCGCTGCCGCCCGGGGAGCGCCTGGCGGTGCTCTCGGGGCTGATGGCTGTCGAGGCCGGCGAGTAATCCGGCCGGCCGCATCCCGTGCCGAGCGTCAACAGGCAATCGCTGCGCGAGGAGTTCACGGCGCTCAAGGATCGCTTCGGGCAATTGTCCGGCGACGGCAAGGTGGGCCCGGAGAGTCGCGCCCTGATCGAGGCGCTGCTGATGCTGATGCAGGTGCTGATCGCGGTGTTCATGGAGAAGAACACCCCAAAGACCAGCACGAACTCCAGCAAGCCCTCCTCCCGAACCGAGAAGGACCAGAGCGCGCTCAGCCACCCCGGCACCCATACCAAGGGCAAGCCGTACGACCCGAGCCGCTCGGGGAACACCCGCACCGTCGAGACCGTTGCGCTCTCCAAGGTCAGCGCCTGCGAGGAATGCGGGGAGGATCTGCGCGAGACCCGCCCCGACGGTCACGAACGGCGCACCCAGATCGACATCGTCTTCGAGAAAGTCCTCAGCCACGTGGACGCTGAGATCAAGTCCTGCCCGCACTGCGGCGCCGAGACCCGGGCTCCCTTCCCCGAGGCGTTCTCGGGCCCCCTGCAGTACGGCTCGGGCATCAAGGCGTACGTGCTGAATCTCCTGATCGCCCAGATGATCTCCTTGAAGCGCGTGCAGCACTCGATCCAGACCCTCATCGGCCAGGTGATCTCCGAGGCCACGATCTTGAAGTACGTGCTGCAGCTGCATCTGGCGCTTGAGCGCTGGGAGAGACTGGCCATCGAGCGGATCCTCACCCAGCCGGCGATGCACGTCGATGAGACCTCGATCCGCGTCGAGAAACACAACCATTGGATCCACGGAAGCGCCGGGATAAACCGGCATCGAGTAGAGGATGAAAGAGCCTCACATTGAAGGTCTAGCAAACCACGATGACCCCGAGTCATGTCTCGGT
>JAKAXA010000036.1 GCA_021816775.1 Pseudomonadota bacterium | reverse complement strand
GGGCGTGGCGGTCATCGCCAAGCACGCGCGCGCCAGCATCCAGGTGGCGTTCATCGAGACCGACTCGCCCTACCTCGCCAAGGGCTGGCCGCCGCTGAAGGCCCCGCACCTGCCGATCGAGTACCGCGTGCGGCTCGGCCGGCGCCTCGCACCGCCCGAGGACGTCGGGCAGTGCATGCGGGAGCTCGAGGCCGAGTACGCCGCCGGGCTCGCCGCGGCGCCGCAGCGTGCCTGGCTCGAGGCCGCGCGGCCGGGGCGCCCGTGAGCCCCTCGCGCACCCACCTGGTGCTGATCCCCAGCTACAACCCCGGCGAGAGGGTGTTCGAGACCGTGCGCGCCGCGCGCGCACGGTGGGCGCCGGTGTGGGTGGTGGTCGACGGCAGCACCGATGGCACCGGGGAGGGACTCGCGGCGCTGGCCGCGAACGACCCGGGCCTCAGGGTCTTCCGCCAACCGCGAAACTGCGGCAAGGGCGCGGCGCTGCTCGTGGGCTTCACCGAGGCGCTCGCGCAGGGCTTCACGCATGCGCTCACCCTGGACTCGGACGGCCAGCACCCCAGCGAGTGCATCCCGGCCTTCATGCAGGCCTCCGCGGCGCGCCCCGAGGCGATGGTGCTCGGCGTGCCCCGCTTCGATGCCAGCGCCCCGCGCATCCGCGTGCTCGGGCGGCGCGTCTCGAACGGCTGGACGCACCTGGAAACCCTCTGGGGCGGGATCGAGGACTCGCTGTTCGGCCTGCGCGTCTACCCCCTCGAGCCCCTGGTGGGCGAGATGCTGCGCAGGCGAGGCATGCGCCGGTTCGATTTCGACGTGGAGGCGGCGGTGCGCCTGAGCTGGCTCGGCGTGCCGGCGGTGAACCTGCCCGCGCCGGTGCGGTACTTCACGGCTGCCGAGGGCGGAGTGTCGCACTTTCGCTACGGCCGGGACAACGCGCGGCTCACGGCCATGCACGTGCGGCTGTTTTTCGGCTTTCTGGCGCGTTTACCGCGCCTGATCGCACGCCGGCGGCGGCCCCGGTGAGCGGCCCGTCGCACGGGCGGTCGGGGCGCCTTGCAGGGAGCCGTTTCACCGTATAATTTGGCTGCGTTGGATCCACGGACGAACACCATTCAATGCCGATGTCCGAACTTGCTCCCACCTTGCCGCCGGCACTCGAGACGGGTAACGTCCTGGAGGGCGAGCTCGCCGAGTTGATCGTCGCGGCGCTCAACCTGGAGGTGCCGGCCGGCCAGATCGACCCCGCGGCGCCCCTCTACGGCGAGGGGCTCGGCCTCGACTCGATCGACATTCTCGAGATCGCGCTGGTGGTCTCGAAGCACTACGGGGTGCAGCTGCGCGCCGACGATGCCGCGGACACGCAGATCTTCCGCTCGCTGCGCCATCTGGCCGCCTACGTGGCGGCGCACCGGACGAACTAGCCCCTGGGCGCGCTGCCGCTGATCGCACATGCCGACCCCGAGGCGCCGCTCGCCTACCGGGGCAGCGAGCCGGTCCGCGCCGGTCAGTTTCTCGCCGATGCGGCCGACCTCGCCGCGCACCTGCCCGCCGGAGGGCACGTCATCAACGCCTGCTCGGACCGCTACCACTTCGCCGTCGGCGTGGCCGCGGCGCTGCTCGCGGGCAAGGTGAGCCTGCTGCCCCCGAGCCACACCCCGGAGGTGCTGCGGCATCTGCGCGCCTTCGCCCCGGAGGTGTTCTGCCTCACCGACTCGCCGGAGTGCGACCTGGATCTGCCGCAGGTGCGCTTCCCGCCGGCGAGCGCACCGCAGCGCCCGTGGCGGGTGCCCGACCTCGCGCCCGATACGCTCGTGGCGTACGGGTTCACCTCGGGCACCACCGGCGCGCCGCTGGCGCACCCCAAGACCTGGGGACCTCTGGTGCGCTGCGTGCGCGCCGGCGCCGAGCGGCTCGAGCTCGCCGCGGGGACGGCGCTGCTCGCCACCGTGCCGGCGCAGCACATGTATGGTTTCGAGTCGAGCGTCCTGCTGCCGCTGCTCTCGGGCACGGCGCTCGCGGCCGAGCGGCCCTTCTACCCGGCCGACATCGTGCACGCGCTCGCGGCCCTGCCGCGCCCGCGGGCGCTGATCACCACGCCCATCCACCTGCGCGCGCTGCTGGCCGCCCCCGGGCTGCTGCCGGCGGCGGACCGCATCGTCTCGGCGACCGCCCCGCTCGATGCGCCGCTCGCGCGCGAGGCCGAGGCGCGCTTCGGCGCGCCGCTCATCGAGATCTACGGCTCGACCGAGACGGGCCAGCTCGCCACGCGGCGCACCGCGCTCGAGCGCGACTGGCAGCTGTGGCCGGACATCACCCTCACGTGCGAGGCCGGGCGCACCTGGGCGCGCGGCGGGCATCTCGAGCAGCCCACCGAGCTGTGCGATGAGATCGAGATCCTGCCCGAAAGCCGCTTCCATCTGCACGGGCGGCTCGCCGACCTCGTCAACATCGCCGGCAAGCGCAGCTCCCTCGCCTACCTCACCCACCAGCTGCTCGCCATCGAGGGCGTGCGCGACGGCGTGTTCTTCTTTCCCCGGCACTCACCGGGCGGCGAGACGGGCGTGACGCGCCTCGCCGCGGCGGTGGTGGCGCCGGGCCTCGACGCCGCGGGCGTCCTCGCGGCGCTGCGCCGGCGCATCGACCCGGTGTTCCTGCCGCGCCCGCTGCTGCTGGTCGATCGCCTGCCGCGCAACAGCACCGGCAAGCTCCCGCAGGAGGCGCTGCGCGCGCTCGCCGAGCCCGCGCCGCGCGCCAGCGCGTGAGCCGCGTGCCGCTCGCGCTGGCGGCCGACCATCCGGCCTACGAGGGCCACTTCCCGGGTGCGCCGGTGCTGCCCGGGGCCGTGCTGCTCGATGCGGTGATCGGGGCGCTCGAGGCGGCCGCGGGCGGCGCGCCGCGCACCTGGCAGGTCACGGTGGTGAAATTCGTCGGCGCGGTGCGCCCGGGCGAGCCGCTCGAGCTCGAGCACGAAGCGCTCGAGACCGGCGCGATCCGCTTCCGCGTCGCCAGTGGCGAGCGCACCGTGGCCACCGGTATGCTGAGCCCCACATGAGCCCACCGGCGGGCAACTTGCGCGCGGCGCCCTGGACCGAGCGCCGCGAGCGCGGCAGTCTCGCGCTGCTGCGCCTGATGGCGCGCGTCTCGCTGCGCCTCGGGCGCGCCCCAGGGCGCGTCATCCTCTACGGCATTGCCGGCTATTACTTCCTGTTCGCCCCGCGCGCGCGCCGCGCCTCGCGCGCCTACCTCACCCGCGCGCTGGGGCGAGCGCCGCGCCCGTCCGAGCGCTTCGCCCACCTGCTCGCCTTCGCCACCACCATCCACGACCGGGTGTACCTGCTCAACGGCCGGCTCGACCTGTTCGAGCTCGAGGTGCGCGGGGAGGCGCCGCTGCGCCAGAGCCTCGCCGCCGCCGGCGGGCTGCTGCTGTTCGGCGCGCACCTCGGCAGCTTCGAGGTCACCCGCGCGCTCGGGCGGCGCGCGGCGCTGCCGGTGGTGATGGCCGCCCACACGCGCAACGCCCGCAAGATCAACGCCGCCCTCGCGGCCATCAGCCCCGAGCCGATCGCGGTCGTGCCGCTCGGGGAGAACCCGCTCGCGCTGCTCGATGTGCACCAGCGCCTCGAGCAGGGTGTGTCCGTCGGCATCCTCGCCGACCGTGCCCCGCGCGAGCAGAGGGTCGAGACGGTGAGCTTCCTCGGCGCGCCGGCGCGCTTTCCCACCGGCCCGTTCCGCGCCGCGGCGGCCCTCGGCCGCCCGGTGGTGCTGATGGCCGGCCTGTATCTCGGGGCGAACCGCTACCGGGTGGTGTTCGAGCCGCTCGCCGACTTCACGCAGGTGACGCGCGGGCAGCGCGAGGCGGCGGTGCGCGCGGCGATCGAGCGTTACGCGCAGCTCCTCGAGCAGCTGTGCCGCGCGCATCCCTACAACTGGTTCAACTTCTATGACTTCTGGGCCCAGCCGTAAGGCCGCCGCGCTCGTGGCGCTGCTCGCCCTCGGCCTCACCGGCGCCGCGGCGCGCGCCGGCGCCGACACGCCGTTCGCCCGCCTGATGGCGCTGCTGGCGGCACGAGAGCGGGGCGAAGTCACGTTCGTGGCGCGCACCTATGCGGCGGGCCTCACGCGCCCGCTGGAGAGCTCCGGCGTGCTGCGCTACCGGGCGCCCGATCACCTCGAGCAACGGACGCTCAAGCCCGCGCCGAGCGATCTGATCCTCGACGGCGAGCGGCTCACGGTGCGCCGCGACGGCCACACCCGCCACGTAGACCTGCGCAACTATCCGGACATCGCCGTCTATGTCGATGCGCTGCGCGACACGCTCGCCGGCCGCGGCGCCGCGCTCGAGCGCCGCTTCACGGTGCGATGGCGCGGCACGCTCGATCACTGGCAGCTCACCCTCACTCCGATCAGGGCCGGCGCCAGCGTGCGCCGCATCCGCCTCGCCGGCGAGGCGGCCGACATCCGCACCCTCGAGATCTTCGCACCCCATGGCGCGCGCACCGTGATGCGCCTTGGCCCGCCGCCAGCCGCATGAGCAGCCGCGCGGCCGCGCTGTGGGTGTGGGCGGTGCTCGCCGGGCTCGCGGCGCTCCTGGTCGCACGCGCGCGTTACTCGGCGGATCTCTCGGCGTTCCTGCCGCGCGCGCCGAGCGCCAGCGAGCGCCTCCTGGTCGAGCAGCTGCGCAACGGCATCGCCTCGCGGCTGCTCATCGCGGCCATCGGCGGCGCCGATGCCGCCACGCGCGCCCGCCTCTCGCGCTCGCTCGCCCGGGCGCTGCGCGCCGACGGCTCGTTTGCCGCGGTCGAGAACGGCTCGGCGGCGACTCAACGGCGCGACGGCGCGTTCCTCTTCGCGCATCGGTATGTGCTGAGCCCCGCGGTCACCCCGCAGAGCTTCCGCGTCGCGGGACTGCGCACCTCGATAGAGCACACGCTCGCCCTGCTCGCCGCCCCCGGCGGCGTGCTCGCCGCCCCCGCGCTCTCGCACGATCCGACCGGCGAGATGCTCGCGCTCGCCGGTGCGCTCGATCGCTCCCGGCCGCCGCGCCGCGCCGGCGGTGTGTGGGTCTCGCGCCAGGGACACCAGGCCCTGCTGTTGCTGCGCACCCGCGCGGCCGGCTCCGACACCGACGCCCAGCAGCGGGCGATCGGCGCGATCCGCACCGCGTTCGATCACGCGGCCGCCGCGCAGCGGGCGCACGCCACGCTGCAGCTGACCGGCCCCGGCGTGTTCGCGGTGGCCGCCCGCGCGCGCATCAAGCGCGAAGTGGTGCGCCTCTCGCTCCTGAGCGGCCTGCTCATCCTGACACTGCTCGCGCTCGCGTACCGCTCGCTCGCGGCGCTCGGGCTGGCGCTCGTGCCGGTCGCCTCGGGGGCGCTGGCGGGTGTCGCGGCGGTGGCGCTGCGCTTCGGCGTGGTACAGGGCGTGACGCTCGGGTTCGGGGTGACGCTGATCGGCGAGGCGGTCGATTACTCGATCTACCTCTTCGTCCAGTCGCGCACCGCCGCGGCCGGCACGGCCGTGGACTGGCGCGCGAGCGCCTGGCCGACCGTGCGCCTGGGCATGCTGACCTCGGTGTGCGGCTTCGCGGCGCTCGTGCCCTCGGCGTTCCCCGGGCTCGCGCAGCTCGGCTGGTACTCGCTCACCGGGGTGCTGGCGGCGGGCCTCGTGACGCGCTTCGTGCTGCCGCACCTGCTGCCGCGGCGCTTCGCGGTCCGCGACCTGCGCCCGATCGGTGCGCGGGCCGCACGCGTGCTGCGCCCCAGCAATGCCGCGCGCGTGCTGTTGGCCCTGGTGGCGCTCGCGGCCGTGGCGGTGCTCTACACGCACCGCGGGCATCTGTGGAACCGGCAGCTCGCCGCCCTGAGCCCCGTGCCGCGAGCCGCCCAGCGTCTCGATGCGCGGTTGCGCGGCGCGCTCGGCGCGCCCGAGGGACGCGACCTGGTGGTGATCGGCGCGCCGAGCCGCCAGGCGGCGCTGCAGGGCGCCGAGCAGGCCGGCGCGGCGCTGGATGGGCTCCTGGCGCGCGGTGTGCTCGGCGGCTATCAGAGCCCGGCGCTGTATCTGCCGAGCCGCGCGCTGCAGCGCCGGCGCCGGCAGGCGCTGCCGCCCCCGCGGGTCCTGCGCCGGCGGCTCGCGCGCGCTCTGGTCGGCCTGCCGCTCTCGCCTGCGGACCTCGCGCCGTTCGTGCAAGCCGTGGCGCGGGCGCGCACTGCAGCGCCCATCACTCGCGCCGACCTCGCGGGCACCTCCTTCGCCGCCGCCGTGGATGGCCTGCTGGTGCGCGAGGGGCCCGGATGGGATGCGCTGCTGCCCCTGCAGCGGCCGCGCGCGGGCCCCATCGACCTCACACGCGTGCGCGCCGCACTCGCCCTGTCCGCCCCGGCACACGCCACGGTGCTCGACCTGAAGCGCCAGGCCAATGCGCTCTACGGCACCTACCTCGGCGAAGCGGTGCGCGACTCGCTCGCGGGCCTGGCGCTCATCGTGGTCCTGCTGCTCGCGACGCTGCGCTCCCCGGTGCGCGTGCTGCGGGTGGTGGCGCCGCTGGCGCTCGCGGTGCTCACCGTGAGCGCCGCACTGGTGCTCTGCGGCGCACGCCTCACCCTGCTGCACGTCATCGGCATGCTGCTCATCGTCGCCGTCGGGTCGAACTACGCGCTGTTCTTCGAGCAGGGCACCCTCGAGCCGACCCTCACCCTGGCCTCGCTCCTGCTCGCCAACGCGGCCACCGTGCTCGGCTTCGGGGTGCTTGCCTTCTCCTCGGTACCCGTGCTGCGCGATCTCGGTGAGACGGTGGCCCCGGGGGCGCTGCTCGCGCTGCTGTTCGCCGCCCTGCTCGCCCGGCAGCCGCCCGCTCGCGCGGCAGGCTAGAATTTCCGCCATGCAGTCCATCGCCACCCGACCCCGCTGGCGGCCCGCGCCGCTGCTGCTCGCCTCCGCGGGCGTGCACGGCGGGGCGGCCGCGCTCGCGCTCGCCGAGGCGCAGCTGTGGCCCTGGGCGCTCGGCGCAGTGGCGCTCAATCACGCCCTGCTCACGGCGGCGGGCCTCTGGCCGCGCAGCCGGCTGCTCGGCTCGAACTGGACGCGCCTGCCCGCCGCGGCCGGGGCCGGCGGGCCGCGCATCGCCCTGACGCTCGATGACGGGCCGGACCCTCAGATCACCCCCCGGGTCCTCGAGCTGCTCGCGCGCCATGGCGTGCGGGCCACGTTCTTCTGCATCGGCGAGCGGGTCGGGGCGCATCGGGCGCTCGCCCGCGAGCTCATCGCCGCGGGCCACGCGATCGAGAATCACAGCCAGCGGCATCTGGCGCACTTCGCGCTGCTCGGGCCGCAGCGCCTGCGCGCGGAGATCGAGCGCGCCCAGGAGACGATCGCCGGTGTGACAGGCGAGGCACCGCGGTTCTTCCGCGCCCCGGCCGGGCTGCGCAGTCCGTTCCTCGACCCCGTCCTGCAGCGGCTCGGCCTGCAGCTGGCGAGCTGGACCCGGCGCGGGTTCGACACCGTCGAGCACCGCTGCGAGCGGGTGCTCGGCGCGCTCACGCGCGACCTGGCGGATGGCGACATTCTGCTGCTGCACGACGGCCACGCGGCCCGCACCCGCGCCGGCGCGCCGGTGGTGCTCGAGGTGCTGCCGCGCCTGCTCGCGGCGCTCGCGGCCGCGAACCTCACTCCGGTGACGCTGCGCGAGGCGCTCGCATGAAGCCGCTGGCGCTCACTCATTACACCGCCACGAGCGCGATCGGGCGGGGCCTCGGGGAGACGCTCGCCGCGCTGCGCGCGGGCCGCGGCGGGCTCGCGCCGTGCACCTTCGAGACGGCCGTGCTCGAGACCTGCATCGGCGAGGTGCCGGGATTGGATGCGGTGCGCGTGCCGGCGCCGCTCGCACGCTTCGACTGCCGCAACCATCGCCTGGCGCTGCTCGCCCTGGAGCAGGACGGGTTCGGCGAGGCGGTGCGCCGCTGCGCGGCGCGCCTCGGCCCGGCGCGCATCGGCGTGCTGCTCGGCACCAGCACCTCGGGGATGCTCGAGACCGAGCTCGCCTACCGCCACCGCGCGCCCGACGGCGCGCTGCCGGCCTCGTTCGATTACGCCGCCACCCACAACCCGTATGCGCTGGGGGATTTCGTGCGGCGCGCGCTCGCGCTCGAGGGCCCGGCCGCGGTGATCTCCACCGCCTGCTCCTCCAGCGCCAAGGTGTTCGCCGCCGCCGTGCGCCTGATGGCCGCGGGGCTGATCGATGCGGCGGTGGTGGGCGGCGTCGACTCGCTGTGCCTGACCACGCTGTACGGGTTCTCGGCGCTGCAGCTGGTGGCGCGCGGGCCTTGCCGGCCGTTCGATCTGGCGCGCGACGGCATCTCGATCGGCGAGGGGGCCGCGTTCGCGCTGCTCGAGCGCCCCGGCCCCGACACCGGGCCGGGAACGATCACGCTCACCGGGTTCGGGGAGTCGAGCGATGCGTATCACATGTCCTCGCCCCATCCGGACGGGCTCGGCGCCCAGGCGGCGATGCGCCAGGCGCTCGCCTGCGCCGGGCTCGAGCCGGGGCAGATCGAGTACATCAACCTGCACGGCACCGGCACCCCGAGCAACGACAGCGCCGAGGCGCGCGCCGTCGCGGCATTGTTCGGAGCGGCCGTGCCGGTGAGCTCCACCAAGGGAGCCACCGGCCACACCCTCGGTGCGGCCGGCGCGCTCGAGGCGGTGATCTGCGCGCTCGCGCTGCGCCATGGGCTCCTGCCGGGCGGCCTGAACACCACCGCCGTCGACCCGGGCCTGGAGCTCGCCTACCTCACGGGCAACCGCGCCGCGCCGGTGACACGGGTGCTCAGCAACTCGTTCGGCTTCGGCGGCTCCAACTGCAGCCTGGTGCTCGAGCGGCGGACAGAGGAGCCCGCGCATGATTGAGCGCGAGACGATGACGCCCGGCGCCTACGTGCGTGGGATCGGGGTGCTGGGGCCCGGCATCGCGGACTGGCCGAGCGCCGCAGCCCTCCTCAAGGGCGAGCGGCCCTACGCGCCCGCGCCGACCGAGGCGCCGCCGCCGGCGGCGCTCCCCGCGGCCGAGCGGCGCCGCACCGGCGCCACCGTCCGCCTGGCGCTCGCCGCGGGACTCGAGGCGCTCGCCGATGCCGGCCTCGATGCCGGCGCGAGGGCGCTCGCCACGGTGTTTGCCTCCTCCAGCGGCGACGGGGCGATCTGTCACGAGATCTGCTCCGCGCTCGCCTCGCCCGAGCGACAGATCTCCCCCACCCGCTTTCACAACTCGGTGCACAACGCCGCCTCGGGCTATTGGAGCATCGCGCTGCGCGACATGGCGCCCTCGACGGCGCTCTCGGCTTATGACGGGAGTTTCGCCGCGGGGCTGATCGAGGCGCTCGCCCAGAGCGGCGCGAGCGGCGCGCCCGTGCTGCTCATCGCCTACGACACCGATTACCCCGAGCCGCTGCGCGCCAAGCGCCCGATGGCGGGATCCTTCGCCGCGGCGCTGCTGCTCGATCCGCGCTCCTCTGCCGGTGCCCACGCGCGCCTCGAGGTGCGCCTCGCCCGGGACGCCGCCGACCCGCTCCCCGAGGCGCCGCTCGAGGCGCTGCGCGCGGGCATCCCCGCGGCGCGCAGCCTGCCGCTGCTGAAACTGATTTCCCGCCGTGACAGCGGCTGCGCGCTGCTCGATTATCTGGAGGATCTGCGCCTGGCCGTGAACGTCTCGCCATGTCCTTGAACCGCCCGCCTGCGCAACCGCTCGCCGCCGTGCGCCTGCAGCGCCGCTGGCTCGAGCAGCACATCCCGCATCAGGGGCGGATGTGTCTGCTCGATGAGGTGCTGGGCTGGGACCTGACGCAGATCCGCTGCCGCACCTCGAGCCACCGCCGCGCCGACAACCCGCTGCGCGGGCGCGGCCGGCTCGGCGCGATGGCGGGCATCGAGTACGCCGGCCAGGCCATGGCGGCGCACGGGGCGCTGATGACGGGCCTGCTGGGCACCCCCGTGCGCACCGGCTATCTGGCAAGCGTGCGCAATCTGAAACTCGCGGTCACACGGCTCGATGACCTGCTCGCCGACCTCGAGGTGCGCGCGCGGCGCATCGCCGGCGATGCGGACACGGCGCTCTACGAGTTCGCCCTCGCCTGCGCCGAGCGGGAACTCATCACCGGGCGCGCGGGCATCGTGTTCGGCGAGCTGGAATCGGCCGACCCGGGGCTGCGCTCATGAGCGTGCAAAAGCGCGCGCTCGTGACCGGCGGCAGCGGCGGCATCGGCGCGGCGATCTGCCGGCGCCTCGCGCGCGACGGGCACCACGTGTACGTGCACGCCAGGCGGGCGATCGCCGCGGCCGAGGCATTGGTCGAGGACATCCGATCCCAAGGCGGCAGCGCGCAGGCGGTTCAGTTCGACGTCACCGATGCCCAGGGCACGCGCGAGGCGCTCGCCGCGCTCACCGGCCCGATCCAGATCGTCGTCAACAACGCGGGCGTGCACGATGATGCCGTGCTCCCCGGCATGCGCCCGGACCAGTGGCACCGGGTGATCGATGTGTCGCTGCATGGATTTTTCAACGTCACGCAGCCGCTGCTGCTGCCGATGATCCGCACCCGGTGGGGACGCATCATCAACCTCTCCTCGGTGGCCGCGCTCATCGGCAACCGCGGCCAGGTCAACTACGCCGCCGCCAAGGGGGCGCTGAACTCGGCGACCAAGGCGCTGGCGCTGGAGCTCGCCACCCGCGGCGTCACCGTCAACGCGGTCGCCCCGGGGATCATCGCCACGCCCATGACCGGGGAGATCTTCGGCGAGGCGGACATCAAGCGCCTCGTGCCCATGGCGCGCACCGGCGCCCCCGAGGAGGTTGCGAACGTCGTCGCCTTCCTCGCCTCCGACGAAGCTTCGTACGTGACCGCGCAGGTCCTTTCCGTCAACGGCGGGATGGCCTGAGCCGCCCCGGCGGCGTTCTCGGCCCCGAAATCTCACCCGTCCTTCGACGACGCTACACCCGACGTCCGCGATGGGCGTTGGAAGCGACGGTTCCCAAAACTACGAGTCACGCGTGTCTATACAGACGGCAGAAGCACAATAACTTGTGAAAAAAAGATAAGTGATGTTGTGTTGACATTTGGATTCGTTGGAGATATTCAGTGCAGCCCAGGAGCACTCTATGGCTGCCACGGTGTTGGACATGATTGAACCCCTTGACGCTCGCGTCGCCCGGCTCGAGTCAGACGTCGCGCACATCCGTTCCGATGTCAGCGACATCAAAGTTGACTTGCGCCAGATGCGCAGTGAGATTTCCAACCTCAGCACGAGAACCCAGGACGGCTTCACGGCAGTGCGAGCCGAAATGCAGGCCGAATTCAAAGCCGTACGCGCCGAGATGCAGAACGGCTTTACGGCAGTCCGCGCCGAGATGCAGGACGGCTTTACGGCAGTCCGCGCTGAGATGCAGGACGGCGTTGCGGCAGTCCGCGCTGAGATGCAGGACGGCGTTGCGGCAGTCCGCGCTGAGATGCAGGACGGCGTTGCGGCAGTACGAGCCGAGATGCACGGCGGCTTTGCGGAACTGCGTCTCGAACTCAGCAAGCGCGATCGGATCTTTCTTGGGGGCGCGTTCACGCTGCTTGCGGCACTCGGCGTGCTTTTGGCTCACGCGTTCGGCTGGGTTCATTAGTCTCCTGGGACCGCACCTGAGACGGGCACTCACGCAGGCCCGATCCGATCCTCGGCTATGCCGCGGCGCTGCGCCGCTCGGAGCTCGTCACGCTCGATGTCGAGGATCTCACCGAACGCCCCGAGGGGCTCGAGGTGCGGATCGCGCGCTCGAAAACCGATCAGCAAGGCAAAGGCGACACTCTGGCCGTCCCGCGCGTACCCGACTCGCCCTACTGTCCGGTGCGGGCCGTGCTCGACTGGCAGGTCGTCGCGGACCTCACCACCGGGGCGCTCCTGCGACGGCTGCACCGCGGGGATCGCCTGGGCGAGCGGCTCACGGCGCAAAGTGTCGCGCTGATCATCAAGCAGCGTGCGGCGCAAGCCGGCCTCGAGGGGGCCGCCGCCTACCCCGGCCACAGTCGGCGTAGAGGCTTTTTGACCTCCGCGGCGCGCAATCGCGCCACAAATCCCTCGACGTGCTGCGCTAGTACTTCGAAGACGTCGAGCGCTTCGACGATCACGCCGGCTCCGGACTCCTGCGCCGCCGCGGAGAATAGCCGATCGAGGCGGCAGGAGGTAGGTTCCATGTGAAATCACATGTGTGGTAGCATGTTACTGGACATGCGCCCTATCGGAGGTCCCTATGTCATCCGCTCACGACACGCATAGCAAGACGACTCGTCATCGAGCGCGGATGCGCGCCGCCGGGTTGCGGCCGGTCCAGTTCTGGGTGCCGGACACGCGTACCCCGGAATTCGCGGCGCTCGTGCGCAGCCAGTGCCGAAACCTCAAGGGTGCCCCTGAGGAAGCCGAGGTGTTGCGCTTCACCGAGGAGGCCGCCTCCGAGATTGAGGGCTGGGGGGAATGACCCAGCGCGGCGACCTGGTGAGGGTTTCCTTGCAAGGAGACTACGGCAAGCCGCGCCCCGCCTTGGTCGTTCAATCGGACCTGCTGGACGAGTTGGACAGTGTAGTGCTATGCCCGGTGACCAGCGCCCTGCGCAATGCAGCCTTTCGGGTCACCGTCGAGCCGAATCCGTCCAATGGGCTGCGCGCGCTCTCGCAGGTCATGGTGGACAAGCTCTCAACGCTGCCGCGAGCCAAAGTCAGTGAGCCGTTCGGCCGTCTGGATGACGAGAGAATCAAGGCGGTGGACCGAGCGCTGCTGCTGGTCGTTGGCCTCATCTGAGCGCCATGCCCGTACCTTCTGACACGGATCCCCCTCTTGACTGCGCGACTGGCTGACCGCGAAGGGTTCCGGACCCGCGTCTGGTCGAGCGGCGCACGCGAAAACAACCCAGCCAGGAATCCGATCCGGCCGATCGCCTTCCCACGGACGCCCTCCGTCGACCTCCCCGCCCGCCCGCATCGCCGGCGCCCTGTCCGATCGGGCCCGCAGCCGCGGGCACACGGCGGGATTTGCCGACCGGGCCATCGGCGCAATCGCGCGCTGTCATGCCCTGAACATCCTCATCGGCAACCTCAAGCACTACGCGCCCCTGGGAGTGGCTGCGCCTCCGTCGAGTTGCGATCACGGGCGTTCATCCCGCCCCATCGAACTAGAGGCTCACCGAGCGCAGCCGCCCCTCGAGCGCCTCGGTGCGCCGCAGCTTCACCCGGCCCAGCCCGGCAGGTCAACGTAAGCCCCGCGCGCATCATCATGGCCTCGCTCGACCTGCTGGCGGCGCTGATCGAGCGTGAAGCGTACGCTCTTGCGATCGCGGCGCCCGTGAAATCGCGGGTAACGGGCGCGACCCTTAAAGAAGTTCTCGTACGCCCTCACCAGATCCCGCAGCACCTGATTGAACGGCTCGCGCGGCAGCTCACTCAGCCAGCCTGTCTCGCTCGAGTGGCCCAACGGCGTGAATTCCCGCGACAGCACCACCCAGTCGAGCCGGATCTTCGCGCACCGGTAGGCCGAGCTGCGCCGCGCCAGAGCACAGTTCCACACAAAGCGCGTGGCGCCAAGAGCCGCGCGAGCACACGGCGCTGACGCGCCGTGGGATAGCAGCGCATCCGGTAGGCGCGCTCGATCTCGGACACCCTCTCCATGTTGCGATCATCAACAATCCGCGGCCCCGATCAACGGGCAGGACGAACTTTCTAACAGCCGTCGGACGCCCTGCTTCGCCTCCGCGCACGATGTCATGTTTGCTGTCATGTTGTGCGTCGCGCGCGGACGCTGCGCAAACCGCTCAAGCCGACGCGGTCACGAGCGTCCGTGCTCGCTCCGAAGCTCGCGTTGTGTTGACATTCGGATTCATTCCGCATATTCAGTCCGGTCACGGACACTTTCAGGGCTGCGACGGCATTCGACATGCTCGTACCCATCATCGTGCTTCTTGCCGCGGGCGCCTCGGCCGGCTTCCTCAGCGGCCTGCTCGGCATCGGCGGCGGGCTGCTCGTGGTCGCCGCCCTCAGCGTCGCGCTGCCCGCGCTCGGCATACCGGCCAGGCAGGTGATTCACGTGTCGGTGGCCACTGCGATGGCCGCAAACGTGCTGACCCTGGCGTCCTCGGCCACGGCGCACGTGCGCCGCGGCAGCGTGGCGTGGCCGACCTGGCAGTGGCTTGCGCCCGGCATGGTGGTCGGCGGCTTTGCGGGCGCGCACATCGCACAGCTTCTCTCGGCGCAGGCGCTCCGTTGGATCATCGCGGGGTTCTGCGCCGTGATGGCCTGGCGCATGGCGCGCGGCTCGAAACGGGCTCGCGACCCCAGCAGCGCCGAGCACGTACCGCGCTCGCCCTGGCTGCTGCCCGCCGGCACGGGGATCGGAGCGCTCTCGGCGGTGGTCGGCATCGGCGGCGGATCGATGACCGTGCCGCTGCTGATCTCGCTCGGCGTGAAGCCCGTGCGCGCCGTCAGCACCAGTGCCGTGTGCGGGTTCACAATCGCGCTATCGAGCGCATTGAGCTATGCGTTGACGGTGCACGCGCCACCGCAGCCCTTGCCCTGGGGCTCGGTGGGCTACCTGTATCTTCCGGCCGCGGCGGTCGCCGCCGCCGGATCGATGGCGCTGGCGCCCGTGGGCACGCGCCTCGCGCACAGCATCTCCGGCGCCGCGCTCACGCGCATATTCGCGCTGTTTCTGCTGGTGGTCGGCGCCTTGATTGCAGCCGGCCGATGATCCGGCGCCCTCAGCCGGCGCTCGACTCCGCTCCATCGAAGAACTCGACCTCCCCGGTCTCAAGCGAATACTCCGCGCCCACCACGACCAGACCCTCGTCCTGGATCAGCCGCTCGAGGACATCCGAGCCATAGCGCAGGTGGCTCACCGACACGCCGACGTTGGCGCGCACGGCCTGGCGCACGAGCGCATCCTCGTCATGGCGCAGCTCGGTCTTCAGGAGTCCCTCGACGGACGGGCGCACCCGATCGACGATGGAGCGGATGTTGGGGGACTGATTCTCGGCCGGGCGGCGCAGCTGCTCGAGCGTCGCCTGGATCGCCCCGCAGCGCGAGTGCCCGAGCACCACCACCAGGCGGGTGCCGAACTGCTCGGCGGCGAACTCCACGCTGCCGATCAGCGAGGGGGCGATGATATTGCCCGCTACCCGGATCACGAACAGGTCGCCCAAACCCTGATCGAACACGATCTCCGCCGGCACGCGCGAGTCCGAGCAGCCGAGGATGATGGCGAAGGGCTTCTGCTCCTGCGTGAGCTGGATGCGCGGCGAGCCGCCGAGGGAGGCTTCGTGATTGCGCAACCGTTCGACGAACCGCCGGTTGCCGTCTTTCAGGCGCTGCAGCGCCTCTGCTGCCGTAGTCATGGGGCGAAAGTGTAATGACCGCCCTGCGGATACACAATGTGCCTGTCCGGGGTCGCGCGGCAGGACGAGCGCTGCGGTCTGCTCGTTCGGCCCGCAGGCGCGCTCTCGGTCCAACGGGCGGTGCGCGCCGGAGAGCCACGCCGGCATGACCTCATGTGCGGCGCCGACCGCTCGGGTCAATCCCGCAGGCGCCTGCCCCCCCCTGTTCCGGTGGTGGGTGACCCGCCGCGCCGGCGAGAGTCCTTGGGGGCCGCAGACGGACAAAATCGTCCGCCTGTCCGGCAAAACCGTCCTAACGCTCCCGGGGCTTCGTCGACCACTGTGTACCGAGCCGAGCCGCCGGATCTCGACCTTATCCCGGCGCCATACGGTTGTATTTCAACATCCTCACCGGGAGATATCGTCATGAAGAGCTTGAAGAACACGCTGACCACCCTGTGGCACGAAGAGGAGGGCCTGACGATTGTCGAATACGCGATTGCCGGCGGGCTGATCGCCGCGGGCGTCATCATCGCGTTCACCAATCTCGGCAAAGCCGTGAACAACGTCATCACGTACATCTACAACACGCTGACTGCAAATTCCCCCGCGGCCGCAGGTTAAGGGCCAGACCAACGGACGGGCCGGTGCAACGGCCCGTCCGTCGCTTGGTGGTTCCGAACAAGGCACATTGCGATGCTCATCACGCGCCCACACCCTGCACTCGCCCTGCTGGTGATATTCCTGCTGGCGCTGGCCGCGGTCGATCTTCTTCGGCACCGGATTCCCAACAGAATCACGGTGCCCGCCGCGCTGCTTGCCGTGCTGCTGAATGCATTGGCGGCGGGCGGCGTCGGCGCGCTGCACAGTCTCGAAGGACTGCTCGTCGGCCTCGCCACGTTCATGCCTCTGTTTGTGACAGGGGGGTTCAGCGCCGGAGACGTCAAGGCCATGGCGGCCGTCGGGGCGTTCCTCGGCCCGACGGGGGCCCTGCTCGCCGCGCTGTGCTCGCTCATGGCAGGCATGTTCGGCGGCCTGCTCATCCTCCTGAGCGCAACTGGGACTGAGGCCGTGCGCGCGATGTTCCGGCGATGGACCTTCAGGGCATACGTTCTGTGCGCGACCGGTACAAGGGCCCACATCCACCCCGCGCCGGACGATGCGGCGATGCGCCGCTTCCCGTTCGGGGCGGCCATTGCGTGCGGCACGATCGTGTTCCTCATCTGGAATGCGTACCATGGTTAGCTCCGCGCTCGATACGGGCCTGGCCGACGGCTCGGTCGCAGCCGGTCAGCGCGCCGCCCATCTCGCGCCCCGGCCCAAAAGCGTCGTGGACACCGGTCTGCGCATCAGCCTGCTCTGCGACCTGATCGAGAAGTACCTCTACACCAGCGGGATTCTCACGCTGCCGGCATTGAGTCAGCGCAGCGCCCTTGCCGGCCGCATCGTTGAGGACGTGCTGGGATTCCTGCGTCAGGAGGGCCGTGTCGAAGTGCGCCGCCCCGGCCCGGACGAGGGCAGTCTGCGTTACGCGCTGACCGAGCGCGGACGCGAGAGCGCGCAGGACGCGCTGATGCGAAGCGGCTACCTCGGCGCCGCGCCCGTTCCGCTTGAGGCCTACTGCGAGGTGGTGCGCCGCCAGTCGGTTCACGAGCGGATGGTCACCCGCGAGCTGATGCGCGCGGCATTCTCGGACGTCGTGCTCGAGCCGGACATGCTCGATCGGCTGGGTCCGGCGTTGAATTCCGGCAAGGCCATATTCGTCTACGGCCAGGCCGGAACCGGCAAGACCTACATTACCCAGCGTCTCTCGCGGCTGGTCGGCGACACGATCCTGGTGCCGCATGCCATCGCCGTAGGCGATACGACGATCCAGATCTTCGATCCGGCCGTCCACATCGCCGTCGAGGCACCCACACCGGGTGTTCTGCTCGATGACGGTCATGACCCGCGCCTCGCGCTGTGCCGCAGGCCGCTGGTGCTCACCGGCGGGGAGCTCGTCCCCGAAATGCTGGAAGTCCAATTTGATCCGATGACGCGGCTGTATCGCGCGCCATTGCAGCTGAAGGCCACCAACGGCATGCTCATCATCGACGACCTCGGTCGCCAGCGTGTGCCCCCGAAGGTGGTCTTGAACCGCTGGATCGTTCCCATGGAGGAAGGGCGGGATTATCTGAGCCTGCCCACCGGACAGAATTTCACCGCACTGTTCGATCTGATTCTGGTTTTCTCGACGAACCTCAAACCGGGCGACCTCGCCGACGAGGCGTTCCTGCGGCGCATCGGCTACAAGATCGAGTTTGAGACCCTTACTCCGCATCAGTACCACGAGATCTGGCGTCAGGTCTGCGAACAGCACGGGCTCGCCTACGATCGGACCACTTGCCAGTCCGTCATCGATCGCCTGCACCGGTCTGCGGGAATCCCGCTCCTGCCGTGCCACCCGCGCGACTTGATCGACATGGCGCTCGATCACGCCGCCTACCTCGGCGCCGGCGATGAGCTGCAGTTCGAAGCGCTGGAGTGGGCGTGGAAAAACTACTTCGTTCCGCTGGGGCGCTGATGCGCCAGTCAGCCGATTCAATTGATCTGGGGAGGGCACGGTCATGCTGAAAGCACGCGGATTCACGCTGCTGCTGGTCTCGCTGGCGCTGGCACTCGGGGCCGCCTGGATCGCGCGCGGCTGGGTCATGTCCCGGTTGACCCCCCAATCGAGCCAGCCACAGGTCCCCGTGGTGGTCGCGGCCGCCGAAATCCCCTTCGGCGTGCGCGTCGACCGGCGTTTCCTGCGAGTCATCGAGTTGCCGGCCGCCGTGCCCGTCGCGCCGCACTTCTCCGACCCCAAACAGGCCGTCGGACTGATCGCACTGCAGAAGGTTCTACCCGGGGAGATCCTGCTGCGCGGGCAGTTCGCCCGCCATCCCGCAGGCAGCATGCTGGCCGCGCTGCTCAAGCCCGGCATGCGCGCGATCACGGTGCCGGTCAACGAAGTGGTCGGCGTGGCCGGGTTTCTGCTTCCGGGGAATCACGTCGACGTGGTCGAAGCGCGCATGGACGGACAGCGCGCCGTCACCAAGACGGTGCTGCAGGACCTGCTGGTGCTCGCGGTCGATCAGACCGATTCGCACACGAAGAATGGTCCGGTGGTCGTGCATGCCGTCACCCTGGAAGTGACGCCTCCGCAGGCGGACATCCTCGTCAAGGCCATGACCGAAGGGCGCATTCAGCTGACCCTGCGCGGCCCCACCGATACGGCCCTTAGCACACCCCCACCGCCTCGACCGCGCAAGATCGTCGTCATCCGGCGTCCGGTGCGCGTGACGGCCCGCCGGCCCCCAGTGCGCAGCATCACCATCATCCGAGGAACCCAGGTTGACCGGGCGCATGCCTCAAGTTGAACACGTGTCGCGCGCCTACCCGCACCGTCGGCAGGCTGCTCGGAGTCTGCTGCGGCACGGCGCGTGCACGATATCCAGGAGAACATCAATAATGAAATCAACCTGTCATTCTGCGCGCGCCGCGGTTCTGCGCACGGCGCTCGCCACGGCCTGCCTTGGCGTTTCCCTCATGGCGCTCGCCGCGCCGCCTCCCACGGGGGGCCAAGCTCCCTCCAGCCGGGACGATCTCGTCTACGCCATGGGCGAGCACCTCACCATCAGCATCCCGATCTACAAAAGCCGCATCGTCGAGACGCCCTCGCCGGTCACCCGCGTCTCGGTCGGCGACCCGGATATCGCCGACGTATTGCTCATCAATCCGTACGAGGTCTACCTCCTGGGCAAGGACCTCGGCACCACGAACATCATGCTGTGGAGTTCGCACGGCAGCCTGGTCACGGCGATCTCGGTGAACGTCACCCATGACATCGCCGGCCTGAAAGCCAAGCTGGCCGCGATCCTGCCGCACGAACACATCCAGGTCATGAGCGCGCACCGGAACATCATTCTCTACGGAAACGTCTCGAGCGTCGTAGACATGGACGCGGCGCTGCAGATCGCGCGCAGCTACCTCGAGCAGGCTGCCACGGCGAAGAAGAAAATCATGTTCCAGGAGCAAACCGGCGGCAGTACGCATTCCGGCAAAGTGATCAACCTGCTGCAGGTCGCCGGGCCTGAGGAGGTCATGCTGCAGGTGCGGGTCGCGGAGGTGCAGCGCAACGCCGTCAAGCACCTGAACCTGCAGCTGATCGGCGCCTACAACAATGGCAGATGGGTCGGCGGCGCGGTGAACGGCCCGGCGACCTTTCCGCCGGCCCAATGGTCCGGCGGCTCGAGCCAGTCGCTGCCGCTGCTCGGAGCACCGGGCACCAGCGGCATTGCCGGCCCGGTGCAATCTCTCGTACAGCAGGCCGCGCAGAGCATCACGACGTCGGGCCTGTTCGGCAGCTATCTCAGCGGCTCGTTCGTGGCAAATGCCGTTCTCGATGCCTTCGCTCAGCAGGGGCTGGCGAAGATTCTCGCAGAGCCGACCCTCACCACCGAATCGGGCCAGGAAGCCCAGTTTCTCTCCGGCGGCAGCTTCCCCATTCCCGTGCCCGAACAGAACGGCACCATCGGCATTCAATACAAGGACTTTGGCGTGAAACTCGGGTTTCTGCCCGTGGTCCTCGCCGACGGGCGCATCAACCTGAAGATCAACGTCAGCGTCAGCCAGCTCACCGCGACCAATGCCCTGACGGTCAGTCCCATCACCTCCTCGAGCGTCTTCGCGGTGCCGGCGATCACCGAGCGGCGCGCCGAGTCCACCGTCGAACTCGCCGACGGCCAGACCATCGGCATCGCAGGACTCACCGACGATTCCCTGCAGAGCGCAGCCAGGAAGTTTCCCGGTCTCGGGGACCTTCCCATCATCGGCCAGCTGTTTCGCAGCCAGGACTTCCAGGAGGGCAAAACGGAACTCGTGATCCTCGTCACCCCGAGGCTCGCCAAACCGATTCCGCCCGGCCAAGCGCGCCTGCCGACCGACAACGTCACGGCACCCTCGAACGTCGGGTTCTTCCTGCTCGGCAGGATGCATGGAACCCCGCCCAAGCGGCCGGCCGCGGTCGGCACGTCTTCACGGCTGCCCGCCAATCCCGCACCCGCCGCCGAGCCCGTCTCGGACACCGCCAAGCCCAAGGGCCCATGAATGCAGAGCAGGAGTCGATCATGAAACAGCTTCATCTCAGTCTGGCGCTGATGGCTTGTGCCGTATGCGCGGGGTGCGCCTCGGAGTACCCCTACGTGGATGCGGCATGGGGCCACGCCGTGGCGAACATGATTCGCCAACAGACCCTCTATCCACAGCAGATCGCGCATCCCCCCGCGCTCGCACCGGCGATCGCCGACGGCGAGCGCCTGGAGAACGTTCTCAAGGCGCACCGCAAGGCGCTGCCGCAGGGAATGAGCCAGAGCGTTTCGACCGGGCAGTTCAACGCCGGTGGCACGCAATAGGCCATCTCCGAGGGAGAGCGACGCCATGGCACAGCACGCAGCACACGACGGCCGGCGCGGCAGGCGCGGGCAGCGCAAGCGGGCGCGACCGGCCCGGCGGCAGCGCGGCGCGGCGCTGCTCGTGATCGTCGTCGGCCTGTTCGCCTTGGTGCTCATGGCGGCACTCGCGCTGGATGTCGGCCACATGGTGCTCAACAAGGCACGGCTGCAGAACACCGTGGACGCAGCGGCGCTCTCGGCGGCCAAGACCCTCGACCAGACCTCGAGCACCTCGCTGGCGACGACGGCGGCACTGCAGGCGCTGGGACTGAACGCCGACGCCGCCGGCAACGGCGAGCTCGCCGCGAGCTACAACGGCGGCGCCATGCAGGTCACCGTTCAGTACTCGAGCACCCTGCCACCGTTCACGCCGGGCTCGGCGAGCGGCCCGTACGTGCGTGTCGTCGCCACGGGATTCGACTTTCCGCCATGGCTGGCGCAGGTCGCCGGGTTTTCGCATCTGGGCGTAACCGCCTCGGCCGTCGCCGGACCCAGCCCCACCATCAACACCGCGTGCAACATCGCGCCGGTCATGGTGTGTGGCAATCCAACAGCCGGCGCGAACAATCTGTGGGGCTACACGCTCAATGCCCCGCAGGTGCTCAAGAGCGCAAGCCCGGGGGACGGCCAGGTGGGCCCGGGCAATTTCCAGCTCATCCAACTCGGCGGCACCGGCGCCGACCTCGTGCGGCAGAATCTCGCGGGCAACTACCAGAGCTGCTTGGCGAGTTCCAGCACCGTGCAGACCCAGACCGGCAACGAGACCGGACCGGTCGCGCAGGGCCTCAATACCCGCTTTGGGATCTACACCGGCTCGATGACCATGGCGCAATATCCGCCAGACGTCATTACCACCTACGATTCTCCCACGCTCACCGTCGATTCAAACGACAACATCTGGCAGGGCTCGACCGAAATCACCTCGAGCAACATCGGCACGATCTACGACTACCAGGATTACGAGACCGACGAAGGCAATCCGGCCGCATACAACTATCAGCCGATCAGCGCCGGCGGCCCCGGAGTGTTCAACCGGCGCGTGCTGTCGGTTCCCGTCGGTGACTGCACCGGCACGGCCACCGGCACCACTGCGGTGCCGGTTTTGGGTTTCGCCTGCTTCTACATCCTGCAGCCGGTCACCCAGCAGGGCACAACCGACTACATCATCGGACAGTTCGTCGGCCAGTGCGACGTCAACGGGGAACCCGGACCGTTACCCGGGGACGGACCGGGGCCGTACATCATCGAGCTGTATCATGACCCCGGCAGCGGAGACTCATGATGGCCCGCGCCCGCCCCACAGCCCATCGCCGCCAGGGAGGCACCGCCACCGTGGAGATGGCGATCATGCTGCCCGTGCTGATGCTGATGCTGCTCGCGGTGGCTGAATTCGGCCGCATGATCAGTCAATACGACACCCTGACCAAGGCGGTGCGCGATGGCGCGCGCTACGCCGCCTCGGTCTCGGCGCTCGGCTCGACCGGATTGGTCTCCATCACCTCGACGATCCAGACGGATGTTGCGAATCTGGTCGTCACCGGCGACATCGGCGGCACCGGCACTCCTCTGCTACCCGGCCTCACCGACTCGGACGTCACGGTGACGGACGCGGGCAACGGTTACGTATCGGTCACCGCGACCTACACCTATGAGCCGATGCTCGGTCCGTCGCTGCCCACCTTCGGTCTCGGTCCGTCCGTCCCGCTGGACGTCCCGCTCACCGCGACGACCGTCATGAGGGCCCTGTGATGATGCACTCGCAGCACAGACGCCATGGTGAGCGCGGCGTGACCACGGTGGAGTTCGCCATCGTGTCGAGCGCTCTGTTCCTTCTGCTGTTCGGCATCATCGAATTCGGCCGCGCCCTGTTCGTCGTGAACATGCTGACCGAAGCCACACGGCGCGGCGCACGCATGGCCGCCGTCTGCCCGATCGGTGATCCCACGCCCGCGGAAGTTGCCGTGTTCGGCAATGGCAGCAGCACCAGCCCGGTGATCGACGGACTCTCGACCGCCAATGTACTCATCGAGTACCTGGATGCCAACGGCGCGGTCATCAGCGATCCCACGGACGACTTCGGCGCAATTCGTTATGTCCAGGTCCAGATCGTCAATTTCTCGATGCCGCTCATGATTCCTTTCGTGGCGCCCTCACTGTCGCTTTCAGGATTTCCGGCAACCATCCCGCGCGAGAGTCTCGGCGTGCCACGAAGCGGCGTGATCACCAACTGTTGAGCCCCGTACCGAACCGATGCGCACCGTCGCCGACATTCGCCTGAACGTTCTGCTGGTCTCCCGGCGCAAGGAAGTGCTGGACTCACTGCAGACCTTGCTGCGCAATGCCCCGGGGCTGCGCGTCGAGCAGAAGTTGGTCGTCAATGGACACATCGACCCCCTGCACGATGTGGCGCAGACCCCGGACGTGCTGGTGCTGCACCTCGGCGAGACACGGCGGGCCGAACTGCAGTCGCTCGCGGCGCGCCCGCTCGATCAGCGTCCGCCGCTGGTGGTCATCGGCTCCACCCATGACCCGGAAACGATGCGCCTGGCCATGCACGCCGGCGCCCGCGATCTGCTGCCGTTGCCGCTGGTCGAGGCGGATCTGCTCGCGGCCTTGCAGCGCATCGAGCGCGATCACCGCTCAGCCCCTGCCGCGCAGGAGTGCATCGTCACGGCCTTCATCAACGCCAAAGGCGGATGCGGCGGCACGTTCCTCGCCTGCAACGTCGCGCATGCGCTGGCCACCCGCAATCGTCGGCGCACGGTGCTGCTCGATCTGGATCTGCAGTTCGGCTCGATTCCGCTGTACTTCGATCTGTTTCCCAGCCGCGGCCTGCTCCAAGCGCTCGAAAACGTCGCGGACCTCGACGACACGGCGCTCAATGCCTATCTGACTGAGCATGAAAGCGGCCTGGCGATCCTTGGCCAGGCCTCCCAAGATCCGCTGCCCCTCTCGGGAGTGGCGCCCGAATCCCTGCAAAGCCTGCTCACGCTCCTGGCCCGCACGCACGAGCACATACTCGTCGACCTGCCCCGCCATCTCGATGCGCAGACCTGCGGGGTGCTCGTACACGCCGAGCGCATCGTTCTCGTCGTCCAGCAGTCGGTCACCGTGCTGCGTGACGCGGCGCGGCTTGTCACATGCCTGCGGCGCGACGTGGCGGTCGGTCCCGAGCGGCTGTTGACCGTTGTCAATCGCTACGACAAACGCTCGTCCATCACGCCCGAAGACGTCGCGCGAACCATCGGCTGCGGCGCTCCGCTGCTCGTCCCGAACGACTACTCCAGCGTCGCCGAGAGCATCGCCACCGGGCGGCCGCTGCTTGCGCAGGCCCGCAATACGGCGGTCGCAAAATCGATAGTGGCGCTCGCGGAGAAGATCAACGGGACCGCGCCGCCGCCCGCGCGCGGCCTTCTGGGACGCACGCTGTTCAGACTCGGCAAACCGGAGTCCTCATGACGGCAAACCCCAAGCAGCAGACCCGGGAGCCGGGCATCCGCACGAGCGCCGATGAGAGCGGCGCCCGGGACGACGACCGGCTCCGGCCGCTGACGCCCGCGGAGCGGGAGTGCCGGGACCTCATTTATCAGCGCCTGCTGAAGGTCATGGACCTGTCGCTCATCGGCGGGCTCGCCGAGAACGACGCCCGCCAGAAGGTCCGTCAGATCTGTGAAAAGCTGCTCGGGGAAAACCCGCTGCCGCTGAGCCTGGTCTCGCGGCAGCGGATCGTGCGCCGCATCGAGGACGAGGTGATGGGCCTCGGCCCGCTCGAACCGCTGCTCGCGGACAAGTCCGTTTCGGACATCCTGGTAAACGGCCCGAATCAAGTCTACATCGAGCGTCATGGCCGGCTCGAACTCACCGATGTGCGATTCAACAACGACGCGCACCTGCTGAACATCATCGACCGGATCGTCTCCGGGGTCGGCCGGCGAATCGACGAGTCCTCGCCCATGGTCGACGCGCGCCTGAAGGACGGCTCGCGCGTCAACGCCATCATCCCCCCGCTGGCGATCGATGGACCGACGCTCTCGATCCGCCGCTTCACCGTGGAACTGCTCTCGATCGATGACCTCATCAATCTGGGCTCGCTGACGCGCGCTCTGACCGACGTGATGCAGGCGATCGTCCGCGCACGGCTCAACGTGCTGGTATCCGGCGGCACCGGTGCCGGCAAGACGACCCTGCTCAACATACTGTCCGGCTTCATTCCTTCCACCGAACGCATCGTCACGATCGAGGACTCCGCGGAACTGCATTTGCGCCAGCCGCACGTGGTGCGGCTCGAAACGCGGCCGCCGAACATCGAGGGCCGCGGCGCGGTCACGCAGCGCGATCTGGTGCGCAACAGCCTGCGCATGAGACCGGACCGCATCGTCATGGGCGAGGTGCGTGGCGCCGAGGCGCTCGACATGCTGCAGGCGATGAACACCGGCCACGACGGCTCGCTCACCACCATTCACGCCAATTCACCGCGCGATGCGCTCGGGCGCGTCGAGAACATGGTGTCCATGACCGGGCTCACCTTCCCCGCGAAGGCGCTGCGCGGGCAGATCGCCTCGGCGATCGACATCATCGTCCAGATCGAGCGCCACGAGGACGGGCGGCGCCGGGTCGTGAGCCTGCAGGAGACCAATGGCATGGAAGGCGACGTCATCACGACGTCCGAGATCTTCACGTTCAATCGCCGCGGACTCGACTCCGAAGGCAACGTTCTCGGTGAACTGGTCCCGACCGGCATCGTGCCTGGATTCCTGCGCCGCCTGCAGGAGCGTAGCATCGCGCTGCCTATCGAGGTATTCCGTGATCCACAGGAGTCGGCAACCCCGAGGAGGCAACCATGAGTCACGCGAGCGGCGTATGGGTTTTCGTCGGCCTGATCTTTCTGGCGGCATTTCTGCTCGCCCAGAGCCTGACGATCCCGGTATTCGGCGAAAGCCGCCGCATGCACAAGCGCCTGCGGGCGCGTCTGGCCTCGGTGAAGAACGACGCGGATCAGCAGGTCGAGTCACTGTTGCGAAAGAAATACCGCAAGGAACTGACTCCGCTCGAGCAATCGCTCGAATCGCTGCCGGGAATGCCGGCCATTGCACGCATGATCGAGCAGAGCGGCCGCACGACGCCGGCGCACCGGTTGGTGCTGGGCTGCGCGTTCTGGGGCATCGCAGCCGGCGTTGCCGCCTGGACGCTGACGCACCTGTGGTACGTCACGCTGCCGGTCATGGCAGCGGTGGCGGCAACGCCCTGGATAAGACTGCTGCGTGAGCGGCGCCGCCGCAGCGCGAAATTCGAGGAGCAGCTGCCGGAGGCTCTGGACGTCATCAAGCGCGCGCTGCAGGCCGGACATCCATTCACGCAGTGCCTGAAGCTCGTCGCCGACGACATGGATGAGCCGATCAGCCGGGAATTCGAGCACATCTTCACCGAAATCAATTACGGGGGAAGCTTGCGCCATGCTCTGCTGGGGTTTCTCGAGCGCACACCGAGCGTTTCCGCCATGGCGTTCGTGACGGCGGTGCTGGTGCAGAAGGAAACCGGAGGCAACCTGGCGGAAATTCTCTCGCGCATCAGCGCCGTGATCCGCGGGCGGTTCAAGCTGCACCGCCATATCCGCACGCTCTCGGCGGAGGGGCGGCTCTCGGCCTGGATACTGCTGCTCATTCCGCTCGTGCTCTTTGTCGTGATCTGGTTCACGACGCCGACGTACCTGCCGACGCTGCTCGACAATCCGCGCGGGCCGTCGCTCATCGCGATCGCCGTCGTGCTCGCCGTCATCGGAATGCTGTGGATCCGCAGGATCATCCGCATCCGCGTCTGAAGGAGATCGACACATGAACCTCAAGCTGCCGCGGTTCATCGACCTGCTCACCAGCCTGCGGGCGGACCAGATCGTCTTCGTCGCGCTGGCCGCCGCCGCCGTATTCGCGTTCTCTTTCGGCGTTTTCGCGCTGGTCTCCTCCAGCAGAGATCCGCGCCGCCGGCGTCTCGCCCAGGTGGCGCAAGAACATGCGCCCGATCCGCCTCGGCGGCCGACGCTCGCCAGCCGGCTCGGCCCGCTCGCCGCCCTGGTGCTTCCCCGCCGCGAGGCGGAGAAATCCCGCGTCAGCCGCCTGCTGCTGCACGCCGGATACCGCTCGGCGCACAGTGTCTCGACCTTTTATGCGCTCAAGGCATTGTGCATCGTCGCTCTGCCGATCGCCGTGCTGTTGTCCTGGTCCCTGTTCCCGACGGTCACCCCGGGGCGACTGATGTTCTACGCCGCGGCGGCCGGATTCGTCGGGTCGCTGCTGCCGAGCATGTGGCTGGACCGGCGCGTCCTGAGCCGCCAGCGCGCGCTGCGCGCCGGCTTTCCCGATGCGCTCGACCTGCTGGTCGTGTGCGTGGAAGCAGGCCTCGGTCTCGCCCCCGCAGTGCAGCGCGTGGCCGACGAGCTCGCCTTCAGCCATCCGGCGCTCGGCGCCGAGCTGACTCTGGTCAATGCCGAGATACGCGCCGGCGTGGATCGAGCCCAGGCGCTGCGCAACCTGGCCGAGCGCACCGGGCTCGCCGACATCCGCGGACTGGTCGCATTGATGGCGCAGACGATGCGCTTCGGAACGAGCATTGCAGACGCGCTGCGCATTTATGCGGAGGAGTTCCGCGACAAGCGCATGCAGGCCGCGGAGGAGCAGTCCGCCAAGATCGGCACCAAGATGATCTTTCCTCTGGTGCTGTGTCTGTTTCCATCGTTCTTCCTCGTGGCCATCGGCCCGGCGGTACTGCGGCTGATGGCGGCGTTCAGCCAGCTGAGTCAGCTCGGCCGCTGAACGGAAAGGGCATGAGCGGCTCGCCAACATGACGACACTGCGTGAATGGAACTCGACGTGGCGGCCTGTGTCCATGCAGCTCGCGCAGGCCACGATGAACCTCGCGATCATCGGGCTGTTTGTACTGCTCGTATTTGCGAGTTTTCACGGGTACGCGCGCGAGGGCTCGGTACGCACGCTCGGGGTGTTGGCGGCCAACACCCTCTTTCTCGTGCTCTTTCTGGCGCGCCGGCCGGCGAAGGTCGAAACGGATTCACTGCCGCTGTGGCTGCTCGCATTCGTCGCATCAGCCGCGCCACTGCTGATGCGCGCGGCGCCGCGGGGCGCTTTCCTTCCCGGCACCGTGGTGCAGGTGGCCGGCCTCGCGCTGTTGATCGTCGCGCTGCTGTCGCTGCGGCGCAGCTTCGCAGTGGTGCCGGCAAACCGCGGCATCCGCGACGGCGGCCTGTACCGCGTTGTGCGTCACCCGGTGTATCTGGCGGAACTGACGATCATGCTGGGAGTCGTGCTCGCCAACCCCAGCCCGCGCAACGAGATCATCTGGGGCTGCGAGTGCCTGATGCAGCTCGCGCGCGCACGGGCCGAGGAGCGGCTGCTGTCGACCGACCCGCGCTATGTAACATATTGCAAGCAGGTGAGGTACCGGCTGATTCCCGGAATACTGTGATTTGTCAGAAAGAATGACGCGAACCCCGGCCCGCCGGGTGCGGGTCGACGCAGCTGAAACATCGGCATTTCAACCATAGTGCAGCTGACCGCAAGATGTTAATTTCGATTGCAAAGAACAATCAAAGACTTCAGGGTGGGGTCGGCAGTGCGCGCACTGTGGATCAATGAGCAATGCTCGCGGCCGCGCGAGGCGTGGCGGGCGGCGTTCGATTGCGCCTGCGAGCTGCGTGAGATCGATGCCAGTCAACTCTCGAGCCGGGCGGCCGAAGGCGAATGGGATTTCGTCTGTTTCAATTTCGATTTCCCGGAAATGACGGTACTGAAGCTCATCCCGCAGACCAAGAACCGCTGGCCATCCGCGCCGATCCTGATGCTGACCATGCAGTGCTCGCTGGAACTTGCCCTGTGGGCGCTGCGCGTACGGGTGTTCGATGTACTCGTCAAGCCTGTCACGAACGAGGAGATCACCCGATGTCTGCAGCGGATCGCAGAGGCGGTTCGCGCGCGAAGCGCACAGTCCGTGCGGCGGCCGCAGGCGAGCGTCGCGCCGATGCCGAGCGAGACGCGCTACCGCCCGCAGCCCACACCCTCCCTGCGACTGCAGAGCGCCCTCGCCTACATCAGCCGACACCTCAACGAGCCGCTGTCCGAATCCAAGCTCGCCGCCGTCTGTCATGTTTCGCCTTCGAGGTTCTGCCGGGAATTCAAATCCGCCTTTGGCGTGACCTACGTCGATTACCTGACGCGCTATCGCGTCGAGCAGGCCAAGCGCCTGATGAGCAATCGGGCCATATCCATCGCCGATGTGGCGGCAGCGGTGGGTTTCACCGATCCGTCCTATTTCACGCGGGTGTTCCACAGGCTGGAGGGCACCTCGCCGAGCGCGTTCCGCAGCGGCCCGACGGCGCTCGAGCACGCTCCACCGGGGGCCAGCGCGGCCAGGCTGGGCGCAGAGTCTGCCTCAATGCGGCCCTGACCGTTGGTACAATGCGCTCCCCTCTTCGGTGGAGAGCCTCCGTGAAAGCATCGCTGATCGTCGCTCTGGTCCTCATCGCCGGCGGGATCTTCCTCATCGTGCATCCGCCGCACTACGCGTCCCGGCAGAGCGTGTTCAAGCTCGGCACGCTGCAGGCGAGCGTGCGCCAGGAGCGAGAGCTTCCCGGCTGGGTCGGCGGCACGGTGCTCGGCGTCGGTGTCGGGGTGCTGGCCCTGGGCCTGCTGAAAAAACGCTAAGATTCCCGTTCTCCCCCCCATTCAAGGAGAACGCCATGGCGATTCGCGAGCAGCTGATCGAATATCGCGAGGGCTCGACGGTCCTCGAAGGTCTCCTCTGCTACGACGATGCCCGAGCAGGCCCGCTGCCGGCGGTGCTGATCAGCCACGCCTGGAACGGGCGCGACGAGTTCGTCGCCGACAAGGCGCGCCGGCTCGCCTGGCACGGCTACGCGGCGATGGCGCTCGATATGTTCGGCAAGGGCAAGCGCGGCGAGACCACGGAGCAGTGTCAGGCGCTCATCACCCCGCTCGTGCAGGACCGCAAGCTCCTCGCGCGGCGCATCACGGCCGGGCTCGAGACGCTGCGCGCGCAGCCGCAGGTCGACGCGCGGCGCGTGGCCGCCATGGGCTTTTGCTTCGGCGGAATGTGCGTGCTCGACCTGGCCCGCAGCGGCGCGGACGTGCGCGGCGTGGTGAGCTTCCACGGCCTGCTCAAGCCGAGCGGCCTGCCGGCGGCGTCCGTGCGCGCCAAGGTGCTCATCCTGCACGGCTACGATGATCCGATGGCCCCTCCCGAGGACGTGCTCGCGATCGCCCGGGAGCTCACCGCCGGCGGGTCGGACTGGCAGCTGCATGCCTTCGGCAATACGCTGCACGCCTTCACCAACCCGCACGCCAACGATCGCTCGATGGGCCTGCTCTACGACCCGGCGGCCGACCGGCGCTCGTGGGAGGCGCTGATGCAGTTCCTCGGGGAAGTGCTGCGCTGAGCGCGGCTCACTCGGGCCGCCGGCGCCGCGCGGCGCCGGCGGTGACGTCGATCGTCACCGTCTCGCTTTCGGGATCGTAGAGGATGCGGGCCTCGCCGCGGCGGATCTGCTCAAGCACCTGGGCGCACTTTTCCTCGAAGCTGTACTCGCGCTCGCCGTAATCGGTGCCCTCGCGCAGCACGAACGACTCGATCACCCCGCACAGCGCCTCGGCCGAGAGCGCATCGGGGGGGACCTGCACCGGCTCGGCCGGCGGCCCAGGGTCGCTCATGGCCCCTGATACCGGCAACCGCCGCGGATCGGCTCCGACCCGCGGCGGTTTCCGGTGAGGACGGGACAGTGCCGCGGTGCGCCGGATGGGGCGCCGCGGCCCTTGCTCACTGGCGCAGCTTCGCCATCAGGCGCAGCATCTCGACGTACATCCACACCAGCGTCACCATCAGCCCGAAGGCGCCGTACCACTCCATGTACTGCGGCGCGCCGGCAGCCGCGCCCCGCTCGATCATGTCGAAGTCGAGCGTCAGCATGAAGGCGGCCACCCCGATGACGAACACCGAGAAGGCGATGCCGAGCGGTCCGCCCGCGTTGATGAACGGCACCACCATGTGGAAGAACGACAGGATCCACGCGCCCACGTAGAGCAGCACGATGCCGATCATCGCGCCCATGACCACTGCGCGCAGCCGGTCGGTCACCCGAATGATCCGCGCGCGGTACAGCACCAGCATCACCAGCGACACGGCGAACGTCCCGCCGATCGCCTGAATGGCGATGCCCGGGTAGCGCTGCTCGAAAATCGCCGACAGGGCCCCGAGCACCACGCCCTCGAGCGCCGCGTACGGCACCGCGAGGTACGGCGCCGTGGCGGGCTTGAAGCTGATGATCAGCGCCAGCACGAACCCGCCGATCAACCCGAGGGTCATCAGGCCGCTCACCGCCTGCGCATTGCCCGCGCTCACCTGCATCCACGGCCACAGCGCGCAGACCATCATCACCACGAGCAGCAGGAACGACTTGTTGACCGTGCCCTGCACGGTCATGGCCTGCTGGCCGAACCCCACGCGCGGCACGCGCGCAAAGGTATTGCCGTTCAAGCCCGGATTGCCCGATCGCCTATACTGAAACGCCATCTGAATCCTCCTCCACGGGATAGACCGATATTACGTGATGGGGGTTCCCCTGAGGAAATTCCACCCCTTTTGAGAGAGAGCCGCCCCCGGGGAGCCTCTGCGGCCTAGCTGCCGGTTCGGTTCGGGTCGCGCCAGCCGCGCTCGAACGGCAGCCGCCAGGCGTGCGGGGCGATGAGCTGATGCATGGAGTTCGGCCCCCAGGAGCCCGGCGCGTACAGGCGCACCGGCGGCGGGGACTCCAGCAGGGGGGTTGAGACCGCCCAGAGCCGCTCGATGCCCTCGGCCGTGGTAAAGAGCGTCATGTCCCCGCGCATGGCATCGAGGATCAGCCGCTCGTAGGCCTCGAGCACCTCGCCCACGAGCGCCGTATCGTGCATGGCGAACTGCAGGCTCAGCTTGTCGAGCCGCATGCCGGGCCCCGGGCGCTTGCCGTAGAACGACAGCGACATCTTCGAGACGTCCGCCAGGTCGAAGGTCAGATGATCCGGGCCCTGCGCACCGACGCCCGAATCGAGCGGGAACATGCTCTTCGGCGGCTCGCGGAAGGCGATGGAGATGATGCGCTTGCCCTCGGCGAGGCGCTTGCCGGTGCGCAGATAGAACGGCACCCCGGCCCAGCGCCAGTTGTCGATCGCGACCTTCAGCGCGATGAAGGTCTCGGTGTCGGACTCCGGGCTCACGCCCTCCTCGGCGCGGTAGCCGTTGAACTGCCCGCGCACCACGTCGGCGGGCTTGATCGGCAGCATGCTGCGGAAGACCTTGTTCTTCTCCTCGCCGATCGAGGTCGGCTCGAGCGCCGTCGGCGGCTCCATGCCGACGAACGCCAGGATCTGAAACAGGTGCGTCACCACCATGTCGCGGAAGGCGCCGATCGAGTCGTAGAACCGGGTGCGCTTCTCGAGCCCGAGCGTCTCGGGCACATCGATCTGCACGTGCTCGATGAAGTTGCGGTTCCAGATCGGCTCGAACAGCCCGTTGGCGAAACGGAACGCGAGGATGTTCTGCGCCGGCTCCTTGCCGAGGAAGTGATCGATGCGGAAGATCTGCGTCTCGTCGAACACCTCGTGCAGCTTCGCGTTCAGCGAGCGGGCGCTCGCGAGGTCGGTGCCGAAGGGCTTCTCCATGATGATGCGCGAGCGCTCGACGAGGCGCGCCTCCCCGAGCAGGCGCACGGTCGAGAGCGCCGCGCTCGGCGGCACGCTGAGGTAGTGCAGGCGCTGGCACTCGCCCTTGAAGGCGCGCTCGGCCCGCTCGACCGCCGCGGCGAGCCCCGCCGCCCCGGTGGCGAGCGGCACGTAGTCCATCCCCTCGGCGAACGCCGCCCACGCATCGGGCATCGGCTGGTGCGTCGAGAACTCCTCGATCGAGGAGCGGGCGAGCTGGCGGAAGCTGTCGGCGTCGAGGTCATCGAGCGACACCCCGATGATGCGGCAGCCCGGGATGAACCCCGCGGCGCTCAGGTGAAACAGCCCCGGCAGCAGCTTGCGCCGGGCCAGATCGCCCGTGGCGCCGAAGAGAACGACGACTTGCGGAAGCCGCGGACCGACTCCAAGAGGTACTTTAGCCACCCTGCTGTGCCTTCGTGTCAATGAATGCGTGCCCGGAAGGATAGCGAGCGCTCGCGCCCGAATCCATCGAGCGCATCGCACCGCTCAGCGCTTCACGCGCAGCTGGCCGGTGAAATCGCGCTTGCCGATCGGCACGCCCTTCCAGCGCAGGATGTCGTAGGCGGTCGCGGCGTGGAAGTAGAAGTTCGGCTGCGAGAACGAGAGCAGGAAGTTCTCGCCGGTGAACGGCAGGCGCCGCTCCCCGGAGACGAACAGCACCTCGCGCTCGGCGAGCGTGTCGAGCTCGCCCGGATCGAGCGCGGCGAGCCCCGTGTCGGCGAGCGCGATCAGCTTCTCGAGCTCGGCGAAGGTCTCCGGCAGCGGCGAGCGGTCCGGGGAATACGTGCCGCGGCGCAGCCCCTCGATGGCGCCGATCGAGTGCCCGACGGTGGAGCGGACCTGGAACGAGAAGGGAAACATGTCGCTCGCCAGGCGCGCCTGGATGATCTCAGCATGCGCGAGGCCGCGCTCGGCGCAGAAGGCCTGGGCCTTGGTGAGCAGTCCCGCAACGGCAGCGAGGATCTGCCGGTAGGACGGCACGGTGGCCGCGTAAAGCGTCAGAGCCATGGTGGACCTCGCGGTAAGGGGGGCCCATGGTATCCAACACCGGCCGCGGATGCAGCCCGGCCGTGCTCTAGCGCGTGTCGCGGGCCGGATCGCGCCGCGGATAGTCCTCGCGCCAGTGCGCGCCGCGGCTCTCGCGCCGATCGAGCGCCGCGCGCACCATCGCGAGCGCGAGCTCGAGCCGCCGGCGCGCGATGAGCGCCTCGGGCGCGAGGCTCGAGCCGAGCGCGAGGAGCTCGCGCTCGCCCTGCTCGAGATCCCTGCCGTGGCGCAGCGGCCCCATGCACCGCCCGAGAATCGCGCGCAGGCGATGGCCGTCCGTCGCGGTGGGCTGCACCATCGGCGGGGCATCCCCGTGACTGCGTACGCAGACGTGGCGCATGGGATCGTGCTCGCGCGCGAGCGCGTGCCCGACCGTGCGGCCGCACACCACGGCCTCGAGCAGCGAGTTGCTCGCCAGCCGGTTCGCCCCGTGCATGCCGGTCCAGGCCACCTCCCCGCAGGCCCACAGGCCGGCCCGGCCGCTGCGGCCGAGCACATCGACGACGATGCCGCCCATGTGGTAGTGCGCCGCGGCGGTCACGGGGATCGGCTCGCGGGCCGGATCGATGCCGTGCGCGCGGCAGGCCGCGAGCGCCGCCGGGAACTCCTCGGCGCGCTCGCAGCGGAACACCGGCGTCGCATCGAGCCACACCGCCTCGCCGCGCACCCGGCGGGACCACACCGCCCGCGCCACCACGTCGCGCGGGGCGAGCTCGGCGAGCGGATGCAGCTCGCGCATGAAGCGCCGGCCCTCGGCATCGAGCAGCACCGCCCCTGCGCCGCGCAGTGCCTCGGTGAGCAGCGGCACCGGGTCCTCGCCGGTGGCGAGCGCGGTCGGGTGGAACTGGATGAACTCCAGCCCCGCCACGCGCGCGCCGTGACCGAGCGCCATCGCGAGCCCATCGCCCTGGGCGCTCTCGCCGTTGGTGGTGAAGGGAAACAGCCGGCCGAGGCCGCCGGTGGCGATCACCGTGTCGCGCGCCTCGATGCGCAGCGCGCCGCCGGCCGGATCCGCGCCCCAGGCACCGCAGATGCGCCCCTCCCCGCTCTCGCGCAGCGTCAGGACCGATACGCCGCAGAGGATCTCGATGTGCGCGGCGCGCACGGCCGCTGCCAGCAACGCCGCGAGAATCGCCTCGCCGGTGCGGTCCCCGTGCGCGTGCAGCACGCGCGCGCGGCTGTGCCCGGCCTCCCGGTGCAGCCGCCAGCCGGCCGTGTCGCGATCGAACGGCACGCCCAGATCGCAAAGAAAGCTCACCGCATCGCCCGCGGCGCGGATCACGCGCAGCGCCGCGCGCCGCTCGCTCGCGTGGCAGCCTGCCTCGAGGGTATCGGCCATCTGCGCCTCGATGGAATCGCCCTCCCCGAGGGGCGCGGCGAGGCCGCCCTGGGCGAGCGCGGTGGAGCTCGCCACGCGCGGATCGCCGGCCGAGACGACCAGCACCCGGCGCGGCTCGGCCGAAAGCGCCGCGCACAGGCCCGCGGCGCCCGCCCCGATCACCAGCACATCGGTTTCAATCGTGCGCATCGCGCCGCTTACGCAAGCTCGAGCATGCGCGCCAGGGGCGCGCGCGCGCGCTCGGCGAGCGCCGGGTCGATCT
>JAKAXA010000003.1 GCA_021816775.1 Pseudomonadota bacterium | reverse complement strand
AGATTCCCCTGCAGCATGGCGGCGGCGCACGAGTCGGCATGATGACCTGCGTACCCGCGCGGCGCAACCCGCGCACCGCGGCCGCACACGTCGGATACGCACGCTGGCGGCGCAGCGGGCGCTTCAGCGCTGCGGCCGGCCCCGGGGTGTTTTTCGGACCCGCGGGAGCGATGTTCGCGCGGACCGCGCGCCAGGCCTGATTCGCCGCGCGTGCAACGATGGACAGGCGAGCCGGATCATGTGGGCCCATGCGCCGCACCATGCGCAGCGAACCCCGGCGGCGGGCTGCGGCGGCGTCAGCATGCGCGTGCGAGGGCACTGTTGTGCGGTCATGTCGATCCGAGAGAAGCCCGATTCCCCCGCCATCGCGCAGCCGGCGGGGTCGCGCAGTGCACGGTCTCGCGAGCGCTGCGCGGGGCGTTCAACTCATCGCATACGTATGCATGTGCTGCGGCCCGCGCCGCGCCGGTAAGCTTGTCCCGGCGCTGCCGTAGCCTGCGAGACGCCATCGCCGTCTGCGCGAAGCCGGGGAAACAGCCGGCGCATCGCGCCGCTTGAGCGGCATGCCGCAGCGCCCGAGTGTCAGTTCCGAGGAGGGTGCTCGATGCACTTGAGCTCAGCGGTCTATCCGAGTCTCGCGAACCGTGTCGTGTTCATCACCGGCGGCGGGTCCGGCATCGGCGCGGCCATGACGCAGGCATTCGCCCGGCAGCGGGCGAAAGTCGCCTTCGTGGACATCGCCGAGGAGGCCAGCCGGCGCCTGGTCGATGAGGTGCACGGGGCGAGCGGGGTCCCGCCGCTCTTCCTGCCGTGCGACGTGCGCGACGTTGCGATGCTCGCCGCGAGCATCGCCTCGGTCCGCGAGCGGCTGGGCCCCATCGGGATCCTCATCAACAACGCCGCGAGCGACGACCGGCACCGCCTCGAGGAGCTCACCCCGCAGCAGTGGGACGAGCGCATGGCACTCAACCTCAGGCCCGCCTTCTTCGCTTCCCAGGCGGTCATGGCGCACATGCGCGAGCTCGGCGGGGGCTCGATCATCAATCTGGGCTCGATCTGCTGGCGGATCGGCGCGGCCAATCTCACCGCCTATGCCACCGCCAAGGCGGCCATGCACGGCCTCACGCGCAGCCTGGCCCGCGAACTGGGAGCGCACGGCATCCGCGTCAACACGCTCAGTCCCGGCTGCGTCATGACCGAACGGCAGCTCCAATTGTGGGTATCGCCCGCGCAGGAGAAGATCATCCAGGCCACTCAGTACGTGAAAGGCCGCATCCTCCCGGAGCACATCGCCCACTGCGCGCTGTTTCTGGCCGCGGACGACAGCGCAATGCTGACCGCGCAGGAGATGATCGTCGACGGCGGCTGGGCCTGACCGCGCACGCTCCTGCCTCGCACCGCCTCAGTGCAGCCGCACGACCACGAGGCCCTGCGGCGGGACGTCGAGGCTGAATCGACCCTGGCGGACCGGGATGCGCTGCGGCGCGGCCAGCCGGCCCGCGCGGCGCAGCGCGAGGATCTGCCGGCGGGTCGGATAGCGCGGGCGCCCCATCGCATCGAATGCGGGGATCACATCACCGTGGCGGCGGTCGAGTCGCCACACAGTGGCATGGCGCGCCGCCGGCAGATGAGCGACCGTCACCACGAAGCGCTTGATCCTGCCACTCGGCGCGCCGTACACGTAGGTCGTCTTGGTGCTCACCGGGGGCGCGTAGTTCCACAGGGCGAGGATCACACCGCCATGCGGTCCACGCGTCGCCAGCACCGGGCCGCCTCCGGCCGGCAGGCGCGTATCGCCGAGCTTGTGCAGCATGGCGAATGCATTGAACGCGGGCTTCGGGATGCCGCCTTCCGCCACCAGCCCGTAGCCGCCGTAGAACGGCGACTGGATGACCCCCTGCTCCTCGAACACGTCGGAGAACGTCCAATAGCTCATCATGGCGACGTATCCGTCGCACTGGCGGATCGTCCGGGCGAGATACGGGCCCATATAGGCCGAGTCGGTCATGTCGGGCACGGTGTAAACCGTCGCGTTGAACTCGCTCAGAATGAGCGGCAGGTGCGGATCATGCGAGGCGGCGATCTGCGCGTGGACCTTGCGCACCGCGCCACAGGGGTCGCCGTAGGCGTGGGTGCTCACGAAATCCACCGGCACGTGATGCCGGTAGACGTGACGCAGAAATGCCGGCACCCAGGCGGCGCTCGCGGTCGCAGGTCCGCCGACGCGCAGCCGGGAACTCACGGACTTCAGGTCCCGGGCAGTGTGATCATAGAGCTTGAAATAGGTCTTCTGCGCCGGCGTGCCGTTCCAGAACGCAATATTCGGCTCGTTCCACACCTCGAAATACCAGCTCGCCACTTGATCGATGCCGTAGCGCCTCACCAGGTGGCGCGCAAACGCCCTGATCAACCCATCCCACAGCCGGTAGCTCTTCGGCGGCGATGCGATCAGGTGATAGAAAAACGGCTTGGCCGCCTGCGGATGACTGTCGAGCGCCGGCGGCATGAAGCTCAATTCCACGAACGGCTTCACACCCCGCGCCAGCAAGCCGTCGTAAATCTGATCGACGTAGGAGAAGTTGTAGACCGGTCGGCCCTGCCTGGTCAGGTGAAAGACCCCGACGTCCCGGTCGAGAATTCCGTGCGCGCGCACGTAGGTGAAGCCGGTGACCTGCTTGACCATGGACAGATCGCGCCGATAGTCCGCCCGCAGCGCCAGGATGGCATGCCCGGAGCCAAACATCTTCTCCCAGAAATGCGGGAAGGGCGTCCCTTGTGCGCGGGCGTCGACGTTCACGCGAACGACCCGCGGCCCGGGGGCTCCCGCCGCCGCAGCCGGAGTCGGCACCGCGAACGCGCCGCTTGCGCCGAGCACTGCAACCCCGACGAGTGCGAACCCGCTGCGCGCCGCTCTCATCATCCGTTCCCCCCTGACCTCTGCGCTCTGCACCGCATGTGCGGCGCGCCTGCAGAGGCCGCCGCCCGGGCAGCCCTCCCCCGCCGCGGCGCACCGGCGCCGGGCCCCGCGCGACGCCACCTGCGCTCGGGCATTGCCCGAGCTTACAGCGTCAGGCTGAATCCCGCATACCGCGTGCGCCCGACGCACTGCAGCGTGCTCGTCTCCCGGGGATTGCCGAAGTACCTTCGGCTCGGCCGATCGGCCGGGTTCGGCACCCGCAACAGCGCGCTCAGGTGCTGCGTGATGCGGCATGCCGCCGGGTCATCCGGCACCGTCTCGGCGGCGAAGTCCACGGCCTGGAAGTTGAACGAGACCTGCGAGGCGCAAACGAGCGCCGAGGGGTCATTCGCTGCGAGCCGCGTGCAGAACGGGCCGTGGTGGTGGAGAATCGCCGCGCTCGCGACACTGCTCGCGAGCCCCGGGAGACTCCGCTTCCGGGGGGGGACCTGCCGAGATCCGGCGTCACGCGCGTACCGCTCTGGCTGCACGCGCAATTCAAGGCGATGCCGAGGCCCGACCCGATGCCCGGCGGAAAGTGCGTCTTGCGGAACTGGAACTCGACGCCCGCGACAGAGCCGCCCTGGGTGGTGTCGTAGGCGGCCTGGAGCTCACCGTTGCGGTACGGCTTGCCGGTCTGCGGGTCGGTCGGCACCGGGTAGCCGGCCGCCGCGAAATCAAAGGGGTAGTCCGCGATGGTCTGCCCGAACGGATCGATGGGCTTGCAGAAAAGATCCGCCCCGATCAGGCCGCTCGGTCGCCGCGCGGGGGGCCGGGGCGAAGGACCTCGGCTGAGAAGGAGAGTCTCCGAATCACGTTAGAATGGCACGCAGAGTGATCACCATGAGCCTGCATCGACGTCACGGGGCCTTCCGCGCCAGCGGCCTCGCGCTGCTTCTGGGCCTGGCGGCGCTTTGCCCCGGGCGCGGCGCGCTTGCCTACCTTGCGCCGCTGCCTCACGTTTCCGTCGGGCGCATCGTGCGTCTGCGCCGCGTTCCGTCGCAATACGTCGAGCCGCGCAACGTCGATGTCTGGCTGCCGCCCGGGTACCCGAAACAGGCGCCGTATGCGGTCCTCTACATGTTCGACGGCCAGATGCTCTTCGACGCGCACCTGACGTGGAATCACGAGTCGTGGCATGCAGCGCGCACGGCCGCACGACTCATCGCCTCCGGCAAGACCCGCCCGTTCATCATCGTCGGCATCTGGAGCACGCCGCTGCGCATGAGCGAGTACTACCCGCAGAGGCCCTGGGAATCGCTCACCGGCGCGCAGCGCCGCAGGCTGTTTGCCGAGCGGTTCTGGCATCAGCCCATCCTGCAGGTGGCGCCCTTCTCGGATCAGTTCCTGAAATTCATGACGCAGGAGCTCAGGCCCGCCATCGACCGCAGATTCGCCGTCGACGCGAAGCGCGATGCGACGTTCGTCATGGGCTCGAGCATGGGAGGGCTTCTCGCCTGGTACGCCATGGCGCAGTACCCGCGGGTCTTCGGCGGCGCCGCCTGCCTCTCGACGCACTGGCCCGGCGTTTCGCTGTCAATGAAGCCGCAGCCGCACAACCCCTCGAGCGCGGCGTTCATCCGCTTCATCCGCGAGCATTTCCCCTCGCCCGCGCATCATCGGATCTATTTCGACCGCGGCACGCGCACGCTGGATGCCCTGTACGGACCGGCGCAGCGCCGCGTCGATCGATTGCTGAGATCGAAGGGCTGGACCGGACGGCACTTCGAGAGCCGGGTCTTCCCCGGCGCCGAGCACAGCGAGAAGTCCTGGGCGGCACGGCTGGCGATCCCCATGACATTCCTGCTCGCTCCGCGCGCGCGCACGGGGCATCGCAACGCTGCGGGCGGCCGCGGCGGGTCCGAATAGCACCGTACCAGCCGTTCGCCGCGCCCGGCTCGCAGAGCGCGCCCGGCGGCGCGGCGCGCTGGCGCCATCGGACTCCAGCCCGCGCAAGCGCGCTCGGCCGTCCTGCTTCGGGCCACTCGCGCCTCACCTGCGCTCTCCTCGCTCCCGGCGGGGCGAGCAGGCCCGCCCCTCGGGGGCGGGGGCCTCAGCCGCCCGCCTGATGCGCGCCCACATGCGGCTCACGGACGCGCAGCGTGCACAGCCCGGCAAACAGGAGACTCACCCCGCCGAGCACCAGAGCATCGATCGCGCGGTCGTGGAAGAAGGTCGCGAGCAGTACGCCGAGCACACTGGCCGCCAGCAGCTGCGGCAGGACGATGAAGAAGTTGAAGATTCCCATGTACACGCCCATCTTCTGCGCCGGCAGATTGTCGGCCAGCAACGTGTAGGGCAGCGCCAGGATCGAGGCCCAGCCGAACCCCACGCCGACCATCGGCAGCAGCAGCCAGTGCGGATTGCGGATCCAGAGAAAGGCAATCAGCCCGATTGCCGCGGCCGTGAGGTTCACCACGTGTGTCCAGCGCAGGCCGAGCGCACGGACCATCAGCGGCAGGGCGGCGGCCGCCAGCACGGCGAAGCCGTTATAGGCGCCGAACAGCACGTCCACCCAGTTGGCGCCGGCGTTGTAGGCCGCCGAGAGCGGATTGCTGCTGCCGAACTGCACCGCAGTCACCGCCGGGGTCGCATAGATCCACAGGTCAAACAGCGCGAACCACGAGAAGAACTGCACCCAGGCGAGGCGGCGCATGGGCCCGGGCATGGCATAGAGGTCCGCCATGACCTGACGGAGCATGCCGCGGCTGTGCGTCCTGCTCAGCCACAGCAGCAGTCCGCCGACGACCGCCCCGCCGCCGGCGAGCAGGTACAGCTCCGGATCGAGGGCATAGCGCTCGGTTGCGGCGAGCCCGATCACCCCGCACAGCAGCAGCGCGAGCCCGGGCATCTGTGCGCCGGAGACGTCCTCCTCCGGCCCGGCAGCGAGCGAGTCGCCGAAGGCGCGCAGCCGCTCCGGCGGGTATTCCACGGTCGTCACGACCGTCCACAGCACGCCCGCGAGCAACAGTACGCCGCCGATGTAGAACGAGATCCGCACGGTGCCCGGAATCTCTCCCGGCAGGGTGACGTTGGACACGCCGAAGCGATCGAGAATCCACGGCAGCGCCGAAGAGAGCACCGCGCCGATCCCGATGAACACGCTCTGCAGCGCATATCCCGTCGGCCGCTGGGAAACCGGCAGCTGATCGGCGACGAACGCTCGGAACGGCTCCATCGAGATGTTCGCCGACGCATCGAGCAGCCAGAGCATCAGGACCGCCACCCACAGCGCCGGCGAATCGGGCATCACCAGCAGCGCCAGCGTGGTGAGGATCGCGCCACCGAGAAAGTACGGCCGGCGCCGTCCGAAGCGGCACCAGGTGCGGTCGGAGGCGTAACCGACGATGGGCTGCACCACCAGTCCGGTGAGCGGCGCGGCAATCCACAGCAGCGGGATCTCCCGCAGATGCGCCCCGAGCGTCTGGAAGATGCGGCTGACGTTGGCGGTCTGCAGGCCAAAGGCGAACTGGATGCCAAAGAAGCCCACCGACATGTTGACGATCTGCACGAGTGAGAGTCTGGGTTTCTCGCTCACAGCGCCGTGCCTCCCGCGCGCGGTGCGCCACCGATCCGGCCGGCCGCGATCCGATCCGCGCCCGCGGTGCGCTGCATGAGGCTTCCCCCGATCTTCATGTCACCCCCCGACCCAAACGGTCGATTTCAATTTCTTGCCCGGCGCCGCAGGCGCGGGACCGCCGAGGCCCTCCGCTGGTTGTGCCCGGTCCGGCAGCTGGCCAGTGCTCCGCAGGTGCCGGAGGCCGGCGCTGCACCCAGCCGCGGCCGGAGTGATCCGCCGACTCGTGATGCGCCCTTCGCAGGAAGCCGTCTCCTGGATCGCAATACGGCGCTCAGACAGCCGGCTTGGACGCACTCTGCCGGATCGCCCCGGTTCCCCCTGGAGCCGGCCGCGGGCGATGCAGCGCGCACCGGCACCTACTGCGGCTTCGCGTCGGGTCGAGGCTCCAGCCTGGTGCGTGACACACCGTACTGACGGTAGGTCCGTGGCGAGAGCCCGAAACTGTGACGAAACTGTTCGCCGAAGTGCGACGGCGTCGCAAAGCCGAGGTCGGCGGCAATGCGCGCGATTGGCAGCGCCGATTCCAGGAGCAGACGGCTGGCCAGATGCAGCCGGTGCGTGCGCACGTACTCGCTCCAACTCATGCCGAACTGTTGTTTGAAGCGTCGGCTGAAGTATGCCGGCGAGAGCGCGCACAGCGCCGCAGCGCGCCGCGCGCTCGGGGCCCGCGCCGGATCCTGCCGCAACCGCGCGACGGCCGGCCGGAGCCGCTCGAGCGCGAGGACGGAGCCCGGACGCGGCTCGCCCGCAATCTCCTGCGCGCCGACGCTCGCCCGCAGCAGCGTCTCGAGCAGCGGGTGCGCCAGCGGATCGGCCGGATCGAGCTCACACAGCCATGCTGCGAGATTCATCAGGTGTGCGAACAGTGGCGCCTCGGCGCGCACGCAGAAGGGGCGCCGCAGGCGCTGCAGTCCCGGCCGCGCCGCCAGCGCAGCCCCCGCATGCGCCTCAAACTGCACCAGCACCCATTCGCGCTTGCCGCCGCAGAGGATGAAGTTGTGCTCGCACATGGACGGGGCGTAGGCGATGCAGCGCGGGGCAAGCGCGAAGCGCCGCTCCGAGGTCTCGAAGTGGCCCGCAGCGCGCACGAACAGCACCAGCTCGTGCACGTCGTGAAAGTGGACGAACGGCTGCGAGCGAACGGCGTCCCGACCCTGGCGCACGTGCAGCGCGCGCACGAGCGCGCCCGGCGGCAGCTGCACCGGCTCGCAGATCGGCTGCTCCACGGGCAGGCGTGGCATCGAAGCTGTCCCCCTCCTCAAGCGGCCGCGGCGGCCGCCGCTCATGTGGTCCCGAGGATGCGCACCTCAAGCGGGCGCAGCGGCGCGTGCGGATGAGCCGATCCGCCGTGCAGCAGATCGGACCAGCGCGCCCCAGATAGCGCCGAGCGCTCGATGCGCGGCCGGCGCACAGTATGGCCCAGATTGACCTCGAGCAGCGTGCGCTGCGCACCCTCGCGGCGCAGCACGCACAGCACTTGAGGATCGCGCGGACAGACCAGCTGCTCTCTGCCGCCGTTGAGCTCCGGGCGCGAGCGGTGCAGCGCGATCAGCTTGCGGTACCAGTGGTACAGCGACTGCGGATTCGCGCGCTCGGCCTGCAGCGACACCCCGTCATCGGAGCGATTGTACCGGCGCTGCCAGACGCGCGGATCGCTGCGATACCAGATCGCCGAGCCGGGAGCGAGCAGGTTGTTGCGCCAGCGGAATGCCTCGCGCTCCGGGATCTGCGCCTCGTCGTTCATGTCGTGCGCGATCACGCGCCCGCGCATCCCGAGCTCCTGGCCGTAGTAGATCAGCGGCTCGCCCTTGAGCACCAGCTCGATGGCCGCGCCCGCGCGGGCGCGCGCCATGGTGTCACCGACCGCGGACATGTAGCGGTCGGTGTCGTGGTTCTCGAGCAGCAGCACCTGCGCCTTGCCGGGCGGGGTCGCCGCGGCAGTCGCGCGGATGGCCTCGGCGATACTGCGCTTGCTGAGCGAGACCAGCGCCGCACGCAGCGGAAAGGCGAACACCATGTCGGCGTGACCGCGCGTCAGCCACCGGTGGCCGTAGCCCCAGTCAGCCTGCTCGGCGAGGATGCGCAGGTGCGGGCGGCGCGCCTTCAGGGTGCGGAACAGCGGTGCCCAGAACCGGGAGAACAGATGGGTCTCGAGCCCCTTGTGATCGAGATTGTCCATCATGTGATCGATGCGAAAGCCGTCCACGCCATCGCCGGGATGACCGGGCGGATCGGCCCAGAAGAGCAGCAGCCGACGAAAGTAGCGCCGCACCGCCGGATCGTTCAGGTTGACCATCGCGATGCCGATCGAGCGGCCGTCGTAGTCCTGCCATTTCGCGCGGTTGAGGAACGGCTCGGCGATGCCGCGCGCGCGGTTGCGCCACAGCAGATAGTTGCCGTAGCGCCCGTAGGGGTGCGCGCGCGCCTTGCGCCACCAGGGGTTGCCCTGAGCGACGTACTGGAATTCCTCGTCCAGGTAGACCTTCAGCCCGAGCTCGTGCGCCGCGTGCACGAATGCAAAGTAATCGGCCATCGTGCCGTAGGCCGGATCGATGCCGGTGAAGTGGCTGGCGAAATAGTTGTGATAGAAGGGCGAGGGCTGCAGCGGGGTGAGCAGGATCGAGGTGATCCCGAGGTGCTGCAGATAGCCGAGCTTCTCGGTGATGCCGCGCAGATCCCCGATCCGATCGCCGTTGGAGTCGCGGAAGCTGCGCACGAAGATCTGATAGAAGATCTCATGCGAGGGGCGGGCGCGGGGCGGCATGGCCGCCGGGGCGAGCGGCGCGCCGAGCAGCGCCACCCACAGCGCGATCCGCGCCCAGCGCCAGCGCCCGCCGCTCATGACTCGAACAGCACCGGGTTCTTCGGTGAGGCGATGATCTCACCCGCTTCGGCCCCCGGGCACCAGCGCGCCCGGTCGGCCTCCTGCATGGGATTGCCGGGGGCCTTCAGCCGCATGTCGCAGTCGATGTAAATCACGGTCATCACCGCGCGCGCGCGGTTCGAGCGGTTCGGTCCCGCCCGGTGGAAGGTCCAGCCCAGGTGGAAGCTGACCTCCCCCAGATCGAACGGCTCATCGACGAGCGGCACATCATGGCGGCGCATGTGCTCGCCGATCGCCTGCTCGCTTTCGTCCGAGATCGCCAGATCGTGCCCGTAGGGCACGCGGTGGCTGCCCGCATAGAAGGCGAGCGGCCCCATCTGCCGCGGAACAGCCTGCAGGGGCACCCAGGCGGTGATCGAGCGATCGCTCGCCAGGGGCCAGTAGCTCTGGTCGGCATGCGCCGGGGTGAAGCCACCGCCCGGCTCCTTGTAGAGCGCCTGATCGTGGTAGAGCCGCACGCCCCGGACCTGCAGCAGCCGCGCAGCCAGCGCGGCGAGGCGCCGACCGAAGACGAACGTGCGCACGATGTCGCTGTGCTCCCAGAGATTCATCACCTGCACGAACGCCTTGTCGTAGGTGCTGCGCTGCTCGAGCGGCAGGGTCTGGGTATTCAGGGCCCACGTCAGGCGCGTGATCTCCGTGCCGAAATAATCGAGTTCGGCCCCGGCGAACACCTCCTTCAGCTTGATGAAGCCGTCGCGGGTGAACGCCTCGATCTGCCGGACGCTGAGCGGATAAGGCCGATCGATATCGATGCTGGAGTCGCTCATGAGGGTCTGCGCCGGGGTCCCCGCCACGCCGGGGGTCGATGGGGTCATCCTAGGTCACCACTGGCGGGCAAACAGCCACTGGCCGTGTCCACTCGCGAGGCAAAACTATCGGAATCATGACATTTATATCACCTGGCCCGCGCCGCCGCCCCGGCGGTGCGTGCACCCAATGGGCAGCCGATTCGCTCTTGCCCGCGCGCCCGGCACCACCACAGCGCCGCTGACGTACCGCGCCCCACGCCGCTGCGCGCCCGTGAGGCACGCATGTCCCGAGTGACTCACCGCGTCGTGCGCATTCGCCGGCGTATGCGCCGCTCGATGGGTGATGAAGCGCGAGCACCGGCACCACCACGTCGGCCATCAATGATTCGCACGGCATCTGCACGATAAATTCAACATGCGGCCGCGCGCGCACCTGTAGCACAGCGGCCCGCGGCATTCGGCGATCCGCCGCGCCGTCGCGTTGATTGGCAGACACGCCGAGACTTGCAGTGAGCCTCGCGGCCCGTGCCGTTGAGAGCGCAGAACATGAAGCCCGTGGAGCGACCGTAATGCTTGCGATTTTTGGTCCGTTGACACAGGAGCTCACTTGACGCAGGCTTCTGCTCAGTGAGCTACGCGAGCTCGTCGATGAAGACAAGCGGTATGCATCGGCGCGCAAGTCGGCGCTGTCGCTCCGTCAGAACGCTCTGTCCCTAGGGGGAGTACCTCTGCGGCGCGAAGAGCTGCATGAGCGACGTCGCGTTCGTTGACAGCAATATCCTGACCTACGCGCACGACCTGGACGCAGGTGTGAAGCGTGAGCGGGCCGTGGCGAAGCTGCGCGAGCTGTGGGATTCAGGGATGGGTCGGCTCTCCGTCCAGGTGTTACAGGAGTTTTATGTGAACGCGACGCAACAGCTCGCTACACCTATCGCACGTTCGACGGCGCGCGCAGTCATCAAGACATACGGCGTCTGGATACACCGCGCCACGACGGTTGACACTGTCTCACGAGCTGCAGAGCTCTCCGATCTGGCCCGGATCTCGTTCTGGGATGCGCTCATCGTGGCCTCGGCAGAGGAAGTCGGTGCCGCTGAACTTCTGAGTGAGGATTTGAACGACGGCCAGGCGATCTCCGGCATCAAGGTGGTGAACCCTTTGTAGGTGCGCGACTGAGGCCTCTCGAACGCATGTCCGCGCGCAAATCGGCCGCCGCGCGTACCTCTCGGTCAATCTCCCGATTGGAACGATCCTGCTGGCAGGCCAGCACGATCCGCGCCCGCAGCGCCAGAGCCTGCGAAGTCTTCTGCCGGCGCGTCCACTCCAGCAGTCGGTTGTTCGCGTCACTCGTCAGCACAATCGGCTCAAGTTTTCGCCCGCGGCGCATCGCATCCCGCTCGAAATCCCGTCTGTCTTCGGACATCGAGGGCGCATATTAATTCGACGAATCAATGACTCAGGACGAGAGCGCCGCAGCACGCACCGTCTCGTGCGCCCGCTGCTGTCGGATCGGGCGGCTGCGCGCACAGGGAGGCACTCGACCTTGCCGCAGCCGCGCCTCGCGGTTCATGCTATGCGGCCACGGGAGACGCCCGCAACTGCGCGACCGCCGAGGGAGCAGCCATGATCGACGCCGCCGACTTTCCCATTACCCGCAAGTGGCCCGCCCGCCATCCCGAGCGGCTGCAGCTGTATTCAATGCCCACACCGAACGGCGTGAAGGTCTCGATCATGCTCGAGGAGACCGGCCTGCCCTATGAGGCGCACCGGATAGACTTTGCGCGCCAGGAGCAGCTCTCGAGCGAGTTCCGCTCGCTCAATCCCAACAACAAGATCCCCGCCATCATCGATCCGAACGGGCCGGGCGGCAAAGCGCTCGCACTGTTCGAATCGGGCGCGATCCTGCTGTACCTCGCCGAGAAGACCGGACGGTTTCTGCCCGCTGAGCCCGCCGGGCGTTACCACGTCATCCAGTGGCTGATGTTCCAGATGGGCGGCATCGGGCCGATGTTCGGACAGCTCGGCTTCTTCCACCGCTTTGCGGGCCGGGAATTCGAGGACAAGCGACCCCGCGACCGCTACGTCGCCGAGTCGCGACGCCTCCTCGGCGTGCTCGAGAGCCAGCTCTCCCGTCACGCATGGGTGGCGGGCGGGGACTACAGCATTGCCGATATCGCCATCTTTCCGTGGGTGCGCAACCTGATCGGCTTCTACGAGGCGGGCGAGATCGTCGGCATCCAGGAGTTCCCCGCGGTGACGGGCGCGCTCGGGCGCTTCGTCGCCCGTCCGGCTGTTGCGCGCGGCCTGGAGATTCCGCAGGCGGCCTGAGGCGCAGCGCGACCCGGTGGCGGCCGGATCACGCCGCGCCGCTCGCACCGCGCTCTGGCGCGGGCGAGCCGGGCCTCGCTCAGCCGCGCTTCGTGGCGTTGGCGATGAACGCGTCGATGTTCTTCGACAACTGCGGCAGCACGGCGGGGTTGAGGTACAGCATGTGCCCGACCTCGTAGTAGTACTCGTGGATATTGCGCTCGAGCCCCGCCGGCAGGCCCATATGGCCGATGGTGTAGTTGGTGGCGAAGAACGGCGTGGCCATGTCGAACCAGCCGTTATTGAGCATCAGCTGCATCGCCGGGTCATTGCTCATCGCCCGCGCCAGCGCCGGCGCCACGTTGCGCACGCGGGCGAGGCTCTGGCCGCTGCCCACCCCCTCATCGAGCGCGCTCAACGGCGGCTGGTAGCGCCCCCAGTCCCAGGCCCTGAACACGCTGGCGCTGCTCTGCACGTACAGACGGCTGCTGTGGTAATCGAGCCCGTGCTCGAGATACTCATCGAAAGTCGCGCTCAAGGCGCCCCAGATCGCCGTGGTGGCGGCCCCCGAGGCCGACTCGCCCTGCTCCGGGACCAGCGGCTGCAGCTCCGGGGTGCTGAAGCGCGCATCGAAGCGGCCCGTGCTCGCGCCGTTGCCGAGCAGGCGGCGCTGGAACACCGACAGCGGGATGCGCAGGTCCGCCTTCAGCCAGAGTGAGGCCGGCAGGCCCGTGTAGCGGGCGAGCCGCACGGCGATGCGGCTCTCTTGCGCCGAGGGCAGCGCTGCGCCTTGGAACAGCGCGTGCGCATAGGCGCCGCCGGCGAATTGCTCGACCCGCTGGAGGAAGGCCGGCAGGCTCGGCGGCGGCGGCTCGAGGCGGTGGTGATACCAGGCCACCGCCGCGTAGGACGGCAGGTACAGCTCATAGGGCAGGTCGTTGCCCGGCGTGTTGTTCAGCGTCGCGAAATCCAGCACCGTCGAGCAGAGAATCACTCCGTCGAGATAGATGCCGTGGCCCACCAGATCCCGCGACAGGACCGCCGAGCGCGTCGTGCCGTAGCTCTCCCCGAGCAGAAACTTCGGCGACTCGAACCGGTTGTACTTCTGGACGTAGCGCTCGATGAACTGCGTGAACGAGCGGGCATCGCCGTTGATGCCGTAGAACATCGCCGGCTTGCCGACGCCGACGATGCGGCTGTAGCCGGTGCCCACCGCGTCGATGAACACCAGGTCGGTCGCGTTGAGGATGCTGTAGGTATTGGGCACGAGCCGGTACGGGGGCTGTTCGGCGCGCACCTCGCCGGGGGCGGGCCAGTCGATGCGCCGCGGCCCGAACCCGCCGATGTCGACGAGCGCCGAGGCGAAGCCCGGCCCGCCGTTGTACGCGAAGGTCAGCGGGCGGCTGCCCGGGTTGCGCACGCCGTCCTTGGTGTAGGCGACGTAGAACATGCTGGCGGTGGGTTTGCCGTGCTTGTTCTTCAGGATGATCGTGCCGGCGGTTGCCGTATAGTCGATGTGCTTGCCCTCGATCACCACACTGCCGTGCGTGACCGATACTCTGGCCTTGGGCGCCACGGTCGCACCGTGTGCCTTGGCCGGGGCGTGTGCGGCGTAGACGGCGGGAGCCAGAGTGAGCGCGGCACTGGCAAACAGCGGCGCAAGGATACGTTGCATGCGGCAGGTTCCTCCAGGTTCAGCCCATACGGGATCGGCCGAGGGGACCCCGTCACCGCTCGGCCGCACGCGCGCGGACGGCCACGCCCGCGCGTGGCGCATCCTACCCTGCTGCGGCGTTTGGATCGAGCGGTCAGCGATTGCCCGCGCTCTGAAGCGCGGATTCAGCTGCGTGGCCGCCTGTATTGACAGGCCCGCACGGGGCCTGAACTCCCCCTGATTTGGCCCGCGCGCTGTTATTTCTTCGCGGCCGCGTGGTATTCGCGGCGGATGCGCGCCAGATCGACCGTGGGCTCGGGATACGCGAGGCCCATCGCCTCGAGCCGCTCGACCACGATGCGCGCCACGGCGAGATTGCGGTACCACTTGTGATTGCCGGGTATCACGTACCATGGCGCCTGCTCGGTGCTGCAGCGCGACAGCGCCTCCTCGTAGGCGCGCAGATACTCGGGCCAGAACCGCCGCTCGGCGTAATCGGCCTCGCTGATCTTCCAGTGCTTGGTCGGATCATCGAGCCTTTCCTTGAAGCGCGCGAGCTGCTCGTCGCTCGAGATGTGCAGATAGAACTTCAGGATGACCGTCCCGTCCTCGCCGAGCGCGCGCTCGAACTCATTGATCCGGCCGTAACGCTCGGACCAGACCGACTTGGCCACCAGCTGGTGCACGCGCACGATGAGCACGTCCTCGTAGTGCGAGCGGTTGAAGATCACCACCTCGCCGCGGGCCGGCGCTGCGCGGTGCGCGCGCCAGAGGAAATCGTGCGCCGCTTCCTCGTCGGAGGGCTTGCGGAAGTGCGCCACCCGGCAGCCCTGCGGATTCATCGCGCCGAGCACGTGGTTGATCACTCCGTCCTTGCCGCCCGTGTCCATCGCCTGCAGACAGATCAGCAGGGAGCGCCGGCCTTCGGCATAGAGGAGCTCTTGCAGCGCGCGTAGTCGCTGGCTGTAATGCTCAATCTCCGCCGCAGCCGACTCGTGGTCCTCGTGCCGGCCCTTGAACGCCGGATCGAGCCCCGAGAGCTTCACGCGCGCGCCGGGCTCGACCCTGAATTGCTTCAGATGGTCCATGGGCGGGCTGATACGCTCGCGGCACGGCGCTGTCGATACGCGCTTGTCGCAGCGTTTCCGCGACGCATCGGCGCCCGCCTCAGAGCGGCACGCCGCAGCGGGCCAGCACCTCGCGCAGGTCCCGCAGCGGCGGAAACACTTCGTTGTTCCAATCGCTGCCCTGCGCATCGTGGGCGCGCTGCTCGTATTCGACGATCTCCTTGTCCTCGCGGAAGATGTTCTCGGTGAACCAGACCACGAACGGCCAGACCACGTGAATGAGGCCCGGTATCGGGGGCTTCTTCACCGACAGGTAGCCGAAGGTGCGGTTGGTGCGGTGCTCGGCATCAAGCGGCGTGTAGCACAGCCACACATCGAGCACCGGATCCTGGGTCTCATCGATGTTGCGTCCCACCCAGACCTTCAGGCTCTGGGAAGGATAGTCGGTGCGGATGCGCATGTGGTCGCGGAAGTCCTGCCGCTCCTCCCCGCGCGTGCGCATCAGGTCGACGATGACGCGCTCTCCGACGGAGGATTTCCCCTCCGTGCGGCTGAAGCTGTACTCGACCTGCGCCCACTGATCCCCGTGCCCGCGCCCGAGGCAGCTCGCCCGGATCGAGCCCATCTGCTTGCGATGCATGAACTGGTGGTTCATGTCGAAGAGATTCTCGTGCATGAACGTGTAGTGGCAGGCCACCTCGCGGTTCAGGCGCCGCGTCTTGTAGTCGCGGCGCTGCGAGGCGCCGAGCGAGGACGGCAGCCGCTCGCCGGCCAGGTCCGGGTTTCCCGGGAAGATGAAAATGAGCCCATCGATCTCGCGCACCGGGTAGCTTCGCACCCCGTTCGGCCTGCGCTCCTTGCCGAGGTAGGGGACGTCCACGCACTTCCCGGTGCAGTCGTACGCCCAGCCGTGGTAGTGGCACTTGAGGACATCGCCCGCGACGACGCCGAGGTGCAGCGGCACCTGCCGATGGGCGCAGCGGTCCTCGAGCGCAAAGACCCGGCCGCTCGTGCCGCGATAGAGCACGATCGGCTCGCCCGCGAAACGGCGTCCCAGGATATGGCCGGCCTTCAGCTCATCGGACCAGGCCAGGGGATACCAGTAATCGGGATTGGCGGCGGTGCGGCGCAGATCGACACCGCCCGGCGGGCGCACCGGCCGTTCGGCAGCCAGATTCGAATCATCGTCGGGCATTGACGCCCCCCACTGTTGTAGCCAAAGGGGTAAGATTACGCTCAAGACGCCTGCCCGAGAAACCTCAGTTTTGTAACAGACGCCGCCGGCGAGCGCCCTGCCGTCAAAGCCTGCTGCCGCCCCGCCAGGACGGATCGCATCCATTGCGCGGGCCGCGATTCAGCGCACCATGGTGGGTGCTGAGGGACTCGAACCCCCGACATTCGTCGGGTCAAGGGCGGAAAGGCGTCTTTTGGCGTCTGGCAGCCTGTCGGACATGCCGATACGGGATCGGCGACAATCACGGCAGCTGACGTCCCCGGGAGTGGTGTACGAGGGATCTTACGATCCGAGCCTTTTAGCTCTGCCCCGTAGGGCGGGCGCGGCCGCGAGGCCGCGAAGTCTAGGTGAAGTGGTCCCTACGCAGCGCCCCTCATAGGCGGGTCTTGATCGACGTGTTGCATTCTGCACGCATACTCGTGGAGGGACGAGTATCAGCCCGCCTCGACGGTGGCCCGCGCGTGCGCTGAACTCGAGTCGCCTCCAATATGCTCAGGGGTCGTTCCGGACACGCTCGATCTTGGCCTCGCACCTGTGTGCCCGTGCAAGCTTGGCGTCGCACGTAAGCATCGGTGCGGCAAGGGCCTCCGCCAAGGCGACGTACGCCGCATCGTATGCCGAAAGCGAGGTGCGCAACCCCCACACACGGCGAACCAGCGGGCGATGCTCGTGGCGCTGGATGACCCAATCCTCGAAGTCCGAAAGCGCCTCATCCGCACGCGTCGCTGTGATTTCCTTCGCCTGCACCAGACGCCGCATGGCCTGCACCACCTCGATGTCGATGAGGCACGGCGCGTGCAGACTCTCTTCCGGACGCAGCGCACGCGCGACGATGCGCTCCGCCCGCGGCGTCTGCAGCACCAGCTCTACGGCCGCCGAGGCGTCCAGCACAATCAACGGGCGTCGCGCTGCTCGCGCAGCACCTGGGTCGGCGACAGCTTCCCGCGGTACGGCTCCCGCTGCCGCAAGCGCTCAGCCATTTCCTCTGGCGCTGGCTGCTCGGCAATCTTGCGCGCCTCGCGGATCAGGAAATCCGATAGGGAGAATCCTGCCATTGCCGCGCGGGCCTTCAATTGCCGATGCAGCGCATCCGGAACGTTACGCAGCTGGATCATCTTTGTCATGCTCAATGGCCTACTCGCATGTGCGACACATGTCGCGGTGCATAAGAAAGAGCCCTCAGGGCCACAAAGCCCCTGTGGTTGCAATCAGATCTTTAGCGCCGCGTCCGTGGCCTCGGCAAGTGCCTCGTAACGCTCGATGCGCCCAGAGCCGCTATAGCGCAGCACCCCATCCTCCCCCTCATACACGACCGTGCGGACTCGAGCAGAACGACGAGTGGCAGCTGCAGCGCCGATACATGGCCTTACCGATCCGCAGCGAATGGCGGCGGTCGGCCTAGAGCAGCTCCTGCAGCGCGCGCCGGCGCTCCGTGTAGTGTTGCCGCTCGGCGGCCGCCGATGGGTGGTCCGGATGGCGGCCCTTGTACGGCGGCGCGACGTCGCTGAGCTTCACCCGAGCGCCCGGCGCCACCCGGAAATCCGCGAAATCGCTCATGCGCCGCACGGATACGCATGGGCGGCAGATCGGTCGATAGGCGCTTGTCGCGGTCTGCCGCGAAAACCCCCGGGCACGGCGCAACATCAATTACTTGAGCGCGAAGCCCGCCCCGGCAGATCCCCCGGAGCGCCGCCACTACGCACCGGGGGTGCGCGCCGTTACCGTGACTTCGCGGTGCGCTGCCCCTTGACCTTGACGGCGTTGGGGTTGCTCAGCACCTTCATGACCACCCGGCGGTTCAGCGCCCGACCCGCCGCCGTACGATTGCTCGCAATCGGGTCGGCCAGACCGTAACCCCGGGTCCGCAGCTGCCCCGGCGCGACGCCCTCGGCGAGAACGAATTGGCGCACCGCCTCGGCACGGCGCTGCGAGAGCTTCAGGTTGTAGGCCACCGTTCCAGTGCTGTCGGTATAGCCCTGGATTTCCACCTTCAAGAGCGGATGATGCTTCAAGCCGGCCGCAACCTGCTGCAACACCGAGCGCGACGAAGCCGTCAGCCGTGCAGAGTCAAACGCGAAGGTAACTCCTTTGAGGGTCACCGAGCCGCGACTCGGCAGCGTAAAGGTGCTGCGTAGCCCGCTCGGCGGCAGCGCCTCAGGCGCAGGCGTGGCTGCCGGCAGTGCGGCGGGCGTCGGCGCGGGCGGCGGTGGCGCTGACTCAGCCGGTGTGCTCGATGCGGGCGAGCCGCCGAAGGAGTACTGGAATCCGAGCTCAGCGATGTAGTCCCGCAGATCCGGGGAATGTCCCGGGTTCTCCCAACGCGCCTTGATTTCCGGCCGCAGGGCGAACGCCCGAGTGCCCCCGGCGCTGCGCCAAAGGTTCCAGTACAACCCGACGCCGGCATCCGTCGCGAAGTTGGTCTGGTTCGAGACTTGACCCCCAGGAACGTCAGGAATGTCGTGCACGAATCCAGCCCCGACGCGCAGATACGGCGAAATCGTCCCGCTGCGATTGAAAACCGCAAGCGCATCGAGCGTCGTGCCGTAGATCTTGAGCGAGTCCGCCCCGCGCCGACCGGAGAGCCGGGTACCATCGACGTTCAACTCGAGGTTCACGTAACGGTTGAGCTCGCGGCCGAACGCGAGCCCATAGAGCCAATCGTTCTTTTCGAGCGATCGCTGATAGTTCGGCGAGATACCCCCAATCTGTGGGGTGATGTACCAATGATCCCACTGGCCAGCGCAGGCTATCGCCGGCACGGCGAGAAGGCATAGAAGCAAAGAATTTCGCAGTCGCACAACTTCTCTCTCTGATTGCATTGACATTGACTGGCGTTGACGCGTTTAGATGACGACCATGCCGGCCCGCCTCTCGTCCGCTCCTCCTGCGTGGCGCCTCATGCCACTCGCAGGACTGCCGGCGCCTGCGCACCCGGCGCATCCATTCACCCGGGCCACTCGCGAACTGCACGTCGCCCGTTCGCTTGGAATAACGCCCTGGTGCGTTCAGCGTCCGTGCCGCTCAAGAGCCGTGAGGACGCCGGACGAGACGCCTCCCGAGGGACAGTGCCGGGATCGCGGTCCTGCGGCGTCATGGCACCCGCATGACTGGCCGGCACGCGCCTCCTCAACACTGTCCCGCTGTACTCACATGCATCCGCGAATGACTGTGGGCCGATGTCAATCGCCGCTTCTTCATCGCAGCGCTCTTGCAACACGCACTCCATGCCTGCCTCCGGATAGCAACCCTAGGCAAGCCTCGCGAAGGCCCTATCACCCTACCTCAGCCTGCTGATGGTGAACTTGCCGACGCTCACGCCAAGGTCGATACCACGACCCGATCCTGACAGCGCCAGCGAGACCGTTCCCTTCGTCAGCACTTGCACGGAGCCTGATTTCATCATGCCCGCGTTGGCCTCGCCCTGTGCGTACGAGCCCAGTACGTCACGAATGGAGTGCACGTCCGTGAACGTACCGACCCCATTATTGATGCGTGACCTGCCAGCCGTGAGACCAACGGATTCCGCGCTGATTCTTACGCGCATTACAGTGCCGTTCGAACAGGTCACAGTTCCTGTCCCCTTCATCTGCTTGTAGATGGCCGACCAACTCGTGGTGCGGAATCGCATCTTGCATTGCAACGTACTTCCGGCGGCCACCGCGTAACGTGGAATCATTGCGCTCGCGGCAAATATGCCCACCAAGCCCAGTATCGGCAAATAACGTGTTTTCATGGTGTACTCCTATGCTCGGGACGGCAGGGCCACCAAGATGGCGGCCCTGCACAATGCGCGGTGGAGCCCGAAACGCTCCGAAGCCCCGCACAGATTGCCTCGGCAAAACCGAGTGCAAGTTTCCTCAAACTCACCGGGGTCCCGTGGAATGCTCTCCTTTATTGAACGATCCCTTGGCTTCATTCGGCCCGCCATCGCGGGTCTTCCCCTGCTCGTGGGATTCCTGCTTATCGCTCTTGCCACCCGCCGGCGGCGCGGCATCGCGCTTCTTTTCGTAATCCGGCGTCGACTTGTTCGCATCACTTGGGTTTTGTGTGGTCATGTCATTACTCCATGGTATTGAGGGCGTTGAAATTTCAGAAGCAAGCGCGGCAATCACCGCCCAGGCTCCGGAGCATCCCCCGGGAAGCACTCGATGCATCACGAGGAGCACGAGGCCAGAAATGTCGAAGCGGAATCATCCTGATTTCGCCTCGACGCGCCGATCCGGCGCAATTCGCACCGTGCTCCTGCGCTGCGCGAACTCCGGTCGCGTATCCGTGCATGACCGTTTGGGGGGTTTCATTGACCCGCGCATGGTTCCATCGCTGCCTGGCACGAGAGATATTGCGCGCGCGATCTCAGCCTGTCCGTACGGTAACGTACTGAAACCGCCAGACATCACCTGTCGGGATTTTTCCCGATTCCCGGCTGGCAAACCTCGCTGTCGCACTGCTTGAACGGTGCCGAGGGCGCCGTGTGGTGCCCGATTCGAAGTCATATTCACTGAGAGGCCGTTCTGATGTCGCACCTCACCAGGACGCACCTGGGCGAGATCGGCAAGAGCAGCCTGTCAAAGTACGGCGTCTTTGCGCCTCTCGCCGCGCGTTTGATGCGCGACGGCGGATCCAGCTCGGCGGATGGCACCGAGTCCATGCTGATCACAGGCGGAGAAAGACAAGACGCACAGGATCGCACCGACACTGTGTATTACTTATCGGTCGGCACGCAGACAGACGCCCTGGGTCCGTTTGAGGCAGCGCCTCCGGTACTCGTGGAGCGGGCCGCCCTTGCTTGGGCTGGAAGTGTCATAGACGTAGGGCCGCCAGCGGCCGGCGTTTCTGACGGGAGAATCACCGAGCCGCGTCAAGTCGCCGGTGTACTAGGAACGCAGCGAAGAGTAGATCCTCTGCGTCCTCTTTAGCTCATAGGCCAGAGAATATGGGCTTCGTGCGCCGCCGGATTTCTGAACATCCCGAAGAGTCCCTTCACAAGTTTGGCGAAGCCAGTCTGTTCACTCCGGTGGCTGTAGGTGCGCAGATCGTTGATAGCGATGTGTGGAGCCTCACCACAAAGCGTCAAATCAACCAAGGACGCTCCGTCCGCGTTCACACCGGATTTCGCTCGGAGTTTGTCCGCTATGCGTTTTTGGTCGCTTCGAGTACCGCGTGGAAATAGTTATCAGCAACGAGTTCGGCACGACAAAATCGCAGGACATCGGGATGAACGCCGCGCGTCGTTAGATCGACACGCAGTTCGTCGGCGCGACGCTGGGCATCGGAGATGGTCTCTGCGCGATCCACACAGTACAGTTGGCCGGAGACATCGACGGCCAGACCAGAAAATGCTACGGCGCGATTCAGGTTCGCGCGCAATTGCTCAAATCGATCCGGCGTTTTGGCATACCGCTCAGGCTTCATGGCCCGCCGGATGAATTCCAGAATAGCACGGCGGTTCCCGCTATCCTTCTGTCGCTTGACGAAAGCGTTATGGAGGCGCTTCCACTTTGTAATGCCGGGGGTCGGGTCCGCCATCTCCAGGGTTGCGCGTCGATGACCGATCTCCGATCCAGTCAATCCTTCCGACGTGTCGGCCAGAGCGGCGGAAATTGCCTCAAGTTCGCTCGGGGAAAATCGTGTTTCCATGATTGGGTACGATAATGCCAACCCCGATGGTGAAGAAAGGGACGCGCACAGTTCTATTCACGTTGATTGCCGGCGATCAAAGGGAACGCATCGACGCCCGGCGGGTGAATCAACTACCGAGCGCCCGGGGTGCGCGAGAACAGGGCTTCGAGCAGCCGCTCTGACTCCCGTGCGCCCTCCTCGGTGAGCAGCACCGAGTGCGCCTTGCTGACCGGGTCGGTGATGTAGCCCTGCTCGTGCAGCCGGTTCATGACCGCCCAGTCGAAACCCTTCCAGACCCGGTACCCATCGTGCCGGCCGAGGGAGAGCAACGCCAGGACGGCCTGATCGATCTTGTCGGTATCGAGTTCCATGATGGTGACCTCACGAGGGATGCTCGGCGATGTCCCCGTTGTCCCAGAACGTGCCTTCCCACCCAGCGATGCGTCCCTCGTCATGACAGCGGGGACAGAACCAGAGCACATCGTTGTTATCGATGTCGAAGAAGATGGTGAGCAGGGTGCCGCAGGGCTTCCGTCCCGGGCGGCGCCGGCAGCGCAGCGTCGTCGGATCGTCGTACTGCGTCGCCTGGGAGACGATTTCCGTCCAGTAGGCGAAGAGGCGCTCCGCCCGCGGCGGCAAGGGCACCACCTTGCCATCCGGCAACAGGAAATGGCGCAGATCGATGACCCAGGACTTGATCATGCGCCCCCTCAGTGCACGACCCGGTCGCCGGACTGCGGGGCCCCGCAGCAGCGCTTGTACTTCTTGCCGCTGCCGCAGGGACAAGGGTCATTGCGCCCGACCTTGGGCGTGGCGCGTTCGTACGGCTCGGGCGGTGCGCGCCGAGCGGCCGCCTGCGCATACGCGAGCCGGTCCTCCTTGAAGTACCGGTACGCGCGTGCCGCGCCGGCGAGCATGTCCGTCCACATCGCCTTCGACTGCTCCTCCGTGAGCGGCTCCTTCGGCCAGTCGGGATCGACCTCCCCGGCCACGATCGGAACGTAGCGCACCAGCTCCTCACGCTCATCATGGAGAATGCGACTCCACCCCTCCCGGGCGAGACGGATGCCGTGCATATAGCCGCGCGCCCAGGCGCGGCCTGGAACACCGTCCATGCCGGGTTCGTCACGGTGGGCAACGTGGATGGTCTCGTGCTCGAAGTCATGAGCGATGGCATTCCAGAGGCGCATCAAGAGCCCCATCATCTCCTGCACTCCGGCGAGGTCGCCGAGCAGCCCGCCCTCGCCGAGGGTCCCGCCCAGGATCACCGGCAGGTACTCGTGCGGCATGACGAGGGCGGGGCTCGCAATGAGCGCGCAGAAGAGGCCGTCGATCCCCTCGAGCGAGAGCGCGCCCGGGTTGCGATTCGCAGCGAGGAGCGCCGCCAGGCGCTCGATCTCGGCCTCGGAGAGCGATCGAGACACGGTGCCGCTCATGAATCGTGCGGCAGGAGGTCATAGCGCTCCAGCCAGCGATGCCGATCGCGATCGCAGTTCCTGAGGTGTCCGTGGACCTCTCGCTTACCCAGCCGGTCGTAGCTCAGGTCATCGAGACACGCATTGGCGAGCTCGGTGTCGGGCGCCCGCAGCTCCCCGAGGTCGAACGGGTAATCCTCGCCGTTGTAGAGCCCGGCCAGGAACTTCACCAGGCGGCGTGCCGGCCCGGTGCCGGGATGCGCTTCGATCGCCGCCTCGATCCGCTGCAGCGCGGCCATGGCGCGGCTGACGATCTCGCCGTCATCCCGTGCCAGGGTGTCCATCCGTGGGCGCTCCCCGGCGGCGATCGCCGTGATGGTGCGCTCGAATTCATCGAGCTGGCTTGCCGGGATGTCGGCCTCGAGATGGACCTTCTTCCCGGAAGGGGGCAGGCGGGTGACGTTGCTCATGGGGATTGCGGTCATGCGAGGATCAGAACTGCTGGCGATTATGCAACCGGCTCATGAAACATGTAAGCCCTTGATTTGGGGAAGGTAAGGCGGTGTTCAGACCTTACCCTTAGCAGGGCAGCTGCGTAACTCCCAGGCATGCAGGGCCGCGGAGATCTGGCGAGCACAAGGCGCTCGCGGAGGCTCGCCCGCGCAACGGCACCTCTGCCGAGAACTGGGGTTCCCGCAGCAGATCGGGTCGTCTGAGGCCGGCGCTTGTGGCGGCTTCTCCGTCGGCGTGCGCGGGACCCGGGCCTTTTGCGACGCTTCTGGGGGCCGATGCTCGTGGCACCAGGGCAGGCGATCGCGATCGGTGAGCGGGTGGTGTCATCCCAATCGAGTCCCACTCGGGCCGGTTCCTCGCAAGAGGGTCCACCCGCGTCAATACGTGTGTACCGGAATCTATCCAAACGTTTCCGTACCGCGTTCCGTACCGAAAGGCGCGAGGCCCTTTTATCGCTTTAACTAGTTGATTTTATGGTGGGTGCTGAGGGACTCGAACCCCCGACATTCGCCGTGTAAAGGCGACGCTCTACCAACTGAGCTAAGCACCCGCGCACGCGCCAGGCAAACCAATGCCACGCCATGCTGACCAGAGCATGGCGTGGCGTTCACCTTCGGTCAATGTGCCGGCGGAACCTGCTTGCGTCCGTTGCGTCGGCCGCGCCGCACCTCGGCGGCCACGGGTGCTTCGGCGGCCGGCGCCGGCGGAACATCGTGCGTCAGCGGCACCGGTTGCTGCGTCAGCGCCAGTGCGAGCACCTCATCGATCCACTTGACCGGCTTGATCTCGAGATTTCCCTTGATGTTGTCGGGAATCTCGACCAAATCCTTGCGGTTCTCGTCCGGAATCAGCACGGTCTTGATGCCGCCGCGGTGCGCCGCCAGGAGCTTCTCCTTCAGCCCGCCGATCGGCAGCACCTCCCCGCGCAGCGTGATCTCCCCGGTCATCGCCACGTCCGAACGCACCGGGATGCGTGTCAGCGCCGAGACCAGCGCGGTGCACATGCCGATACCGGCGCTCGGGCCGTCCTTCGGCGTCGCCCCCTCGGGGATGTGCAGATGCACGTCGAGTTTCTGGTAGAACTCGCTCTCGAGGCCGAGCACACGGGCGCGGCTGCGCACCACGGTCATCGCGGCCTGGATGGACTCCTGCATCACCTCGCCGAGCTGGCCGGTGTGCTGCAGCTTGCCCTTGCCCGGGACCACCGCCGCCTCGATGGTGAGCAGCTCCCCGCCCACCTCGGTCCAGGCGAGCCCGGTGACCTGCCCGACGCGGTTCTGATCCTCGGCCTTGCCGTAGCGGAAGCGGCGCACGCCGAGAAACTTCTCGAGATTGCGCGGCGTGACACTCACCTGCCGCTCGTCCTTCTTGTGCAGCAGCAGCTGCTTGACCGCCTTGCGGCAGATCTTGGCGATCTCGCGCTCGAGATTGCGCACGCCGGCCTCGCGCGTGTAGTAGCGCACGATGTCGAGCAGCGCCGCGTCGGAGACCTTCAGCTCATCGTCCTTCAGGCCGTTGCCCTTCATCTGCTTCGGCACCAGGTAGCGCCGCGCGATGTTCATCTTCTCATCCTCGGTGTACCCCGGCAGGCGGATCACCTCCATGCGATCGAGCAGCGGCGGCGGGATGTTCAGGCTGTTCGCCGTGCAGACGAACATGACCTCCGAGAGGTCGAGGTCGACCTCGAGGTAGTGATCGTTGAAAGTGGAGTTCTGCTCAGGGTCCAGCACCTCGAGCAGAGCCGAGGACGGATCACCGCGGAAGTCCATGGACATCTTGTCGACTTCATCGAGCAGGAACAGCGGGTTGTGCACGGCGGCCTTGGACATGTTCTGCACGATCTTGCCCGGCAGCGAGCCGATGTAGGTGCGCCGGTGGCCGCGGATCTCCGCCTCGTCGCGCACCCCGCCCAAGGACATGCGCACGAACTTGCGGTTGGTCGCCCGCGCGATGCTCTGCCCAAGGGAGGTCTTGCCGACCCCCGGCGGCCCCACCAGGCACAGGATCGGGCCCTTCAGCTTCTCGACGCGCTGCTGCACGGCCAGATACTCGACGATGCGCTCCTTGACCTTCTCGAGCCCGTAGTGGTCCTCATCGAGCACCTGCTCGGCGCGGGCGATGTCCTTGATGATCTTGGTGCGCTTCTTCCACGGCACCTTGACCAGCCAGTCGATGTAGTTGCGCACCACCGTCGCCTCGGCGGACATCGGCGACATCATCTTCAGCTTGTTGAGCTCGCTCGTCGCCTTCTCGCGCGCCTCCTTCGGCATGCCGGCGCGGGCGATGCGGCCCTCGAGCTCGGCGAGCTCGTTGCCGCCCTCGTCCATCTCGCCGAGCTCCTTCTGGATCGCCTTCATCTGCTCGTTGAGGTAGTACTCGCGCTGGCTCTTCTCCATCTGGGCCTTGACGCGCCCGCGGATGCGCTTCTCGATCTGCAGCACATCGAGCTCGCCCTCGATGGCCACGAGAATATGCTCGAGGCGCTTCTTCACGTCGAGGATCTCGAGCACCTTCTGCTTCTCGGCGAGCTTGACCGACATATGCGCCGCGACGGTGTCGGCGAGGCGGCCGGCCTGCTCGATGCCGGCGAGCGCGGTCAGCACCTCCGGCGGCACCTTCTTGTTGAGCTTGACGTATTGCTCGAACTGCGAGATGACCGAGCGCGTCATCACGTCCATCTCGCGCTCGTCGTAGGCCTCGACGTCCGGCAGCGACTCGATTTCCGCCGAGTAGTACTCGCCCGGGCTGAGCCGGTCGATGCGCGCCCGATCGACTCCCTCGACCAGCACCTTGACCGTGCCGTCGGGGAGCTTCAGCAGCTGCAGAATGGTCGCCACGGTGCCGACGCGGTACAGGTCGTCGGCCTTGGGGTCATCGACGTCGGCCTGCTTCTGCGCGACCAGCATGATGCGCCGGTCGGCGCGCATGGCCACCTCGAGCGCCTCGATGGATTTCTCCCGGCCGACGAACAGCGGGATCACCATGTGCGGGTAGACGACGACATCCCGCAGCGGCAGCACGGGTACGCCCCGCGCGGCGGGCACGGGCTGAGTGGAGGTGTTGGATTCTGACACGCGCGAAGCCTCGATTGTTTGAGCTGGCGGTCGGCGCGCCGCTGGCGCGCCCCGCGCGGTCAGTGTCCCGCGGCCCGCCGGGGCTCCTCGGCGCCGCCAGTGCGGCCTTCCTCGGAGCGATATACGACGTACGGAGTACTGGAGCCGTCGATCACGGTCTCATCGACCACGACCTTCGCCACGTCGCGCAGCGTCGGCAGATCGTACATGGTGTCGAGCAGCACCGTTTCAAGGATGGTGCGCAGTCCGCGGGCGCCGGTCTTGCGCTGCATGGCCCGGCGCGCCACGGCGCGCAGCGCCTCGTCGCGGAACTCGAGCTCGGCGCCTTCCATCTCGAACAGCCGCCGGTACTGCTTGGTGAGCGCGTTCTTCGGCTCGGTGAGAATCGACACCAGCGCCGCCTCATCGAGCTCATCGAGCGTGGCGACCACCGGCAGGCGGCCGACAAACTCCGGAATCAGGCCGTACTTGATCAGATCCTCGGGCTCGACGTCGTGGAAGAGGTCGCTGCCGTGCGGCCGCTCATTGGCGGTGCGCACCTCGGAGGTGAAGCCGATACCGCTCTTTTGCGTGCGGTTGAGGATGATCTTCTCCAGCCCCGCGAACGCCCCGCCGCAGATGAACAGGATATTGCCGGTGTCGACCTGGAGGAATTCCTGCTGCGGATGCTTGCGCCCGCCCTGCGGCGGCACCGAGGCGATGGTGCCTTCGATGAGCTTCAGCAGCGCCTGCTGCACGCCCTCGCCGGAGACGTCCCGCGTGATCGAGGGGTTGTCGGACTTGCGCGAAATCTTGTCGATCTCATCGATGTAGACGATGCCGGTCTGCGCCTTCTCGACGTCGTAATCGCACTTCTGCAGCAGCTTCTGGATGATGTTCTCGACGTCCTCGCCGACGTATCCTGCCTCGGTCAAGGTCGTGGCATCGGCAATGGTGAACGGAACATTGAGCAGCCGCGCGAGCGTCTCGGCGAGCAGCGTCTTGCCGCAGCCGGTCGGCCCGATCAGCAGGATGTTGCTCTTGGCGATCTCCACCTCATCCTTGGCGCGCGCCCCGGCGCTGCGGGTCTGCAGACGCTTGTAATGGTTGTAGACGGCCACCGAGAGCACCTTCTTGGCGCGCTCCTGGCCAATCACGTAATCATCCAGCACTTTCTTGATTTCATGCGGCTTGGGCAGCTTGTCGCGGGCGCGCTCGGCCCGGTCCTCGAGCTCCTCGCGAATGATGTCGTTGCACAGCTCAACACATTCGTCGCACACGAACACCGAGGGGCCGGCGATGAGCTTGCGCACCTCATGCTGGCTCTTCCCGCAGAACGAGCAGTAAAGGAGCTTGCCGTCGTCGTGGCGGCCGCGGGAATCATCACTCATTTAATAGCCCTCAGGAGGCATAGTCTTCAATCGTCTTGCGGAGACGTCGCTCACAGCGTCCTAATGCCCGCGGTTCCCCGGAAAAGACGGCTTTCTTATAGCACGCGGTCCGGCCGCGAAGCAAAGCACCGCCGCACGGCCAAGTCGTTGTCTCAGCGGGAATTGTTTGACGGATTTCACTACTTGACAAATGAGTGGCGCGCCGCGGGCGGTTCCGGCATATCGCAGCCCGCCGTACAGCGTCCCTGGGGGCTCTTAGGCGCGCTTACCGGCATCTGCGCTCATGTCACCCCGCTTCTCCAGCACCTCATCGATGAGGCCATAGCGCTTCGCCTCGGTCCAGTCCATAAAGCGGTCGCGGTCGGTGTCGATCTTGATCTGCTCGACGCTCTGGCCGGTGTGCTTGGCCAGGATGTGATTCAGACGGTCGCGCGTCTCGAGCATCTCCCGGGCGTGGATCTCCATGTCCGCGGCCTGACCCTGGAAGCCCCCGAGCGGCTGGTGAATCATGATTCGCGCATGCGGCAGGCAGTAGCGCTTTCCGGCCGCGCCGCCGGCGAGCAGCACCGCGCCCATGCTGGCGGCCTGGCCGACACAAATGGTGCTCACGTCAGGCTTGATGAACTGCATGGTGTCGTACATGGCCAGCCCCGCGGTCACCACTCCGCCCGGGGAGTTGATGTAGAGCGCGATGTCCTTCTCGGGATTCTCCGACTCCAGAAACAGCATCTGCGCCACCACGATGTTGGCGACATAATCGTCGATCGGGCCGACGACGAACACCACCCGCTCCTTCAGCAGCCGCGAGTAGATGTCGTAGGACCTCTCGCCGCGGGCGGTCTGCTCGACGACGATCGGCACCAGGTTCAATCCGCGTTCGTTCATGCTCGGGTCTCCACGCTTGGCCCCATTACGCTACGCAATCCCGCCCCGTGCGCAAGCCCGGCGCGGCGCGACTCGCTCAGGCGTTCGCCGCGTGCGGCAGGCGCCCGGGGAGTCCGGTGGCGCTAACGGGTTTGGCTTTCACGGCCGAAGCCGGTCAGCTCCTGAAACGACATAGGCTGCTCGCTCACCTTCGCACGCTCAAGGAACCAGTCGATGACCTGGTCCTCGAGCACCGCGGACTCGATCTGCCGCATCGCCTCGCGGCTCTTGCGGTAGGCGCTGCGGGCCTCCTCGGGATCCGGATAGGTCGTGATCAGATCCTCGAGGCGCGCATCGACCCGCTGCCGCTCGACCTGCAGGCTCTCGCTCTGGATGATCTGCCCGAGAATCAGCCCGAGGGCGGCCCGCTTGCGCGCCGGGGCCTCGAACGGCTCGCGCGGCGGCAGCTGCGAGATCTCGCGCACACCCATGCTGCGGGCCGCATCGAGCTGCATCTGCTGCACCTGCTCCTCGACGAGCGTGCGCGGCACCTCGATCGGGTTCTGCGCGTACAGCGCATCGAGCACCTGCGCGCGCAGCCGGCCGCGCACCAGGTCGGCCAGCTCCCGCTCCATGCTCTTGCGCACCTCGGCCCGCAGGGCCTCGACGCTCCCGTCCTCGACGCCGAAGGCGCGGCAGAACGTCTCATCCACCTCGGGCAGGGATTGCGCCTCCACCCGCTTCACCGAGACCTTCAGCTCGGCTGTCTTGCCGGCGAGCGCCGGGCTGCTCGTCTCCGGAGGAAAAGTCACGCTCACGGTTCGGGTATCGCCCGCACTGACACCGCGAAGCGCTGCATCCAGCTCCGGACGGTTCTCCTGACGCCCGAGGATGATCGTCACGTCGGTGCCGTCGCCGCCCTCGAACGGCTGGCCGTCCATGAGCCCCGTGTAATCGACCGTCACGCGGTCGGTCTCCTGGGCAGGCCGCTCCGCGGGCGTGAACACGGGTCGCTGCCGGCGCATGCTCTCGACCATGGCATCGATGTCCGCCTCGGTGACCTCGGCGCCGGGACGCGAGATCTCCGTGCCCTGCGGGGACTTCACGTGGATCTCCGGCATGATCTCGAAGACCGCCGCGTACTTGAGCTCCGCCCCCGGAGCCATTGCAATCGGCTCGATGCGCGGCCCGCCGGCTGGCGTGAGGTTCTGCTCGCGCAGCGCCTGGGCGAGCGAGCTGCGGATCAGGTGATCGACCACCTCCGCATGCACCTGCTCGCCGAACTGCTTGCGCACCACCGGCAGCGGCGCCTTGCCGGGCCGGAATCCCTTCAGGCGCGCCGAGCGGGCCACCTTCTTCAGACGCTGCTCGAACTCCTGGTTGACCTCGTCGGCCGGAACGGCCACTTCCAGACGGCGCTCGAGAGCCCCGCGGTTGGACAACGAAACCTGCATTCGTGAACCTCGAACCAATTGGGGTGTGCAGCGGCGTTCCGCCCGATCACACCGTTAGCACGGCCCGGCTGCGGACCAGGCCAAACGGCGAGCATCAAGCAAGCCCGGTGACTGTCGGGCGGCAACCGCGCAGGACTTAGTATTTTGCCATAGGGCGCCCCCGTTGGCACGCCCGTCCCGCCGGTGGTCGTGGATCAGCCTGGGATTCAGGTCGTCCCGGCCGGCCCCGCGTCCGGCGGGGGATGGGCTCATGCCCAGCTTCCTGGGGACGAGGGGTTTGCCTGTCATTTTCAGGCAGGACTTGGCGCCAGAACCTCACGACGCGCACGCCCGGGCGTCAGCTTCCCTGCCTCACGAATTGCTTCCAAGCCGGAGAACCCTGGGCATCCTGTGGCCCTGCACTTCATTCCTGTCCCGCAATTCTTGCCGTATCCATCCGTCCTTGCAGATCACGTCTCGCCCGTTCGGGGAAACGGCGGTACGGATGATCCGCCTTTATCAGAACACCCGAAATTAAGGCGAGCGGACATGGCTCAAACGGGCCCACTGCCGAGCTGTCGCCGGCCGGTGCGATGGTGCGAAAGGAGAGACTCGAACTCTCACGGGTTACCCCACTGGATCCTAAGTCCAGCGCGTCTACCAGTTCCGCCACTTTCGCGCCCGACCCGCTGCGCTGCGCTCGCGCAGCCCGGGTCGGCCGGCGATTATAGCCAGCCGCTCCATCTGATCGGCGATGCCGCCCGCGATGCTGCGCTGCAGTACGCGAGCGATGTCGGCATCCAGGTCGCAGTTCTGCTGGCGCAGTGCGGCCGCAGCCGTGACCACCAGCGAGCGGATCTCCTCCAGATGGGCGAGCGCCTCCTCGAGCCGGGCCTCATTGCCGCCGCAGGCGTGGCGCACACGCCGTCTTTCGATCACTGGACTGCCTCGTATGGCATCGAACCGCCGCTGCAACCCCGAGCAGACCCAAGGTCTCCCCGGAAATCTGTACTTTTGTACAGATTACCCCTGATTTCGAAGGTATGCAATACTTTCACACGAAGTTCGTGACTTTCAGGATCCGATTCATTACATTAGTACGCCATGTCGATATCCCCCATCGAGGCTCGCCAGGCCAGCGGGTTCCCGGCCCGACTGCGGGAGAGACTCGGTCGCTTCGGCAGCGCCCAGGCGCTGGCGCTGGCGATTCAGCGCTCCGAGAGCGCCGTGCGCAAATGGCTGCGCGGACATTCCGAGCCGAGCGTGACGGACCTGCGGGCGATCTGCGAGGTCACCCAGACCCGCATCGACTGGCTGGTCACGGGACGCGGTTCACCCGAGGAGGCCACGGTGCTGCGCGACCCGAGTCCTCACTATGGGGCAGCGAGCGGGCAGGCTCTCGACCTCGCGCTGCTCGAGGCCGTCGTCGGGGCCGTGGAGGCCGAGCTGCGCCAGTCCGGCACCACGCTGCCGGCCTTCAAACACGCCACCCTGATCGCCGCCTGTTACGATCTGGCGCGCGCTGAGGGCGCCCCCGATCCGCAGGTCATTGCCCGACTTGTGAAGCTCGCCGGCTGAGGAGGCCGCGGATCACCGTAGTATCCACCGCGCGTCTGGGAAAATACGTAGAGACTCGCGGTGGAAGGCCGCGCCAGTATTGCTCATGAATCATTCGAACGCCCGCATCGACGATGCCAATCGCCGGCTGCAGGAGCGTCTGATGCACGTCTCGCGTCTCGCAGCGGTTGGGGAGATGGCCGCCGGAGTCGCGCACGAGCTGAATCAGCCGCTCGCTGCAGTCGCCAACTACGCCCAGGCGTGCGAGCGGCTGCTCGGCATGCCCGATGCGGACCTCGAGGAAGTGCGCGATGCGCTGCGGCAGATCACCGCCCAGGCGGTGCGCGCCGGGGACATCATCAGCCGCCTGCGCGGCCTGACGCGCGCGCGCGAGTCGCTCGGGGAGCTCACCGACGTCAACGCCCTGATCCTCGAGCTCGCCGATCTGCTCGAGTCCGACGCCCGGCTGCACGAGTCGGCCTGCCGCTTCGAGCTCGCCGACGGGCTCGCCCCGCTCACCCTCGACCGCGCCCAGATCCAACAGGTGATCTTCACGCTGGTGCGCAACGCGTTCGAGGCGCTCGATGAGCGTCCGCTCGGCGCGCGCGAGGTGGTCGTCGCCACCGCCCGGGCCGCCGACGGCGATGTGCTGATCGAAGTGCGCGACAACGGACCGGGCATCTCGCCCGAGATCGCGCAGCGGCTGTTCGACCCGTTCTGCACGACCAAAACGGCCGGCACGGGGCTCGGACTCGCCAGCAGCCGCACCATCGCGCGCGCGCACGGCGGCACGCTCGAACATCGACCCAACACGCCCGACGGCGCCTGCTTCCTGCTGCGATTGCCGCCGCCGGCCCGGCGCTGATGCCATGGCGGCCGCCGCGCGCACAGCGCCGCCGAGTTCTGCGTGTGCGCCCGCGCTGTGGCAATGAGGCGCTATGCAGCCGACGCTCACCGCCGAGCTGATCCGCAGCGCCCTGGAGTCGGCCCCCGACGCAATGCTCATCGTCGACTCTGACGGTGCAATCCTCTTCGCCAACCGGCAGGTGAACGCGCTGTTCGGCTACTCGGGCGCCGAGGCCGCGGCGCTGACGGTCGAGGACCTGATGCCGCAGCGCTACGGCGCGCGCCACCGCCAGCGCCGCGGAGAGTTCCTCAGCGAACACCGGGTGCGCCAGATGGGCAGCGGGCTCGAGCTGCTCGCGCGGCGCAAGGACGGCACGGAGTTCCCGGTCGAGATCGGCCTGAGCCCGATTCAGGACGGGGAGCGGGTCCTCATGGCGGTGGCGATCCGCGACATCACCGAGCACAAGCGCGTCCAGCTCGAGCTGCTCGCCGCGCGTCAGGCGGCCGAGCGGGCCAATCAGACCAAGAGCCGCTTTCTCGCCACCGCCAGCCACGATCTGCGCCAGCCGCTGCAGTCCCTGGCGCTGCTGAACGGCGCGCTGCGCCGCATGGTCGGCGAAACACACGCCCAGGAGGCGCTGCGCTACCAGGAGGTGGCCATCGGCGCGATGTCGCGCCTGTTGAACGCGCTGCTCGATGTGAGCAAGCTCGAGTCCGGTGCGGTGCGGCCGCAGCTGGCCGACATGGACATCGGGCCGCTCTTTGCCGAGCTCGAGCAGGAATTCGCCGGCGTCGCGGCGAACAAGCAGCTCACCCTCGAGGTCGTCCACGGCGGGGAGTGCGTGCACTGCGACCCGGCGCTGCTCGGGCAGATCGTGCGCAACCTGCTCTCGAACGCCATCAAATACACCCACACCGGGGGCGTGCGACTGACCTCGGCGCACGACGCGAAGGAGGTGCTCATCGAGGTGATCGACAGCGGCATCGGGATCGATGCGGCGCTGCTGCCGCACATCTATGACGAGTTCTATCAGATCGAGCCGGTCGGCACGGCGCGCCGCGAGGGCTATGGGCTCGGCCTGAGCATCGTGCGGCGCCTGGTGGACCTGCTCGACCTTCGCCTGGAGGCCCGCTCCGAGCCCGGCAAGGGGTCGGTGTTCACGCTGCGGCTGCCTCCGGGGGCGCGCTGCGTTGAGCCGCTCGAGCAATCGAGCGCGCAGGCCGCGCCCACCCGCCCGCGCGAATCCCCCTGCGTGCTCCTCGTGGAAGACGACCCGGCGGTACGCGACGCCACCGGGCTGTTGCTGCGCCTGGAAGGCTACCAGGTGCGCCCCGCCGCCTCGCTCGCCGAGGCGCTCGAGTGCATCGACGGCGCCGAGCGCATCGACCTCATCATCACCGACTATCACCTCGGCGCCGATCAGACCGGGACCGACGTGATCGCCCGCGCGCGCGCGCGCCTCGGCGAGGGGCTGCCGGCGGTGCTCGTCACGGGCGATACCTCGAGCGCCATCCGCCGCCTCGAGAGCAGCCGGCTGCGCCTGGCGAGCAAGCCGATCCGGGCCGACGAGTTGCTGAGCCTGCTCAAGGCGCTGCTGACGGGCGCCCCGCAGGAATCAGGGGGTCCTGCTCAGGGCTGCGGATGAACCTCCGCGTGATAGCCCGGCGGCCCCAGCACGCTCACCAGACGCTCCGGTCCCAGGCGTGCCGGGTCGAAGCGCACGCGCGCCTCGCCACTCTCGAAGCTCACCTCGGCGGACTCGACGCCCGGCTCGCGCTCGAGCAGGCGCTTGATCGACTGCGCGCAGCCGCCGCAGTGCATGCCCTGGATCTTCAACAGCACCGATTGCATGGTCTGCTCCCATTCCTGACGATGCCACGATACGCCCTGGAGCGCACTCCAGGGTCAAGCCCCGGCAGCGGCATGCGCCGGGTTCACGTACACTGCCGCCGGCGCGCGCTGTGCGGGACCCGGTCCCGGCGCGCCACTCCATAAATGGCACCGGAGAATCCGTGCTCACATCGCTGAACCGCGCGCCGCACGCGGCGCGCATCGCCACACTCGGCCTCGCCTCGCTCCTGATCGCCCCGGTGCCCGCCACCCGGGCCGCCGAGCGCGCCTCGAACCTGCCGCCGCCGCCGCCGGCGCTCGCGTCGCTGATCCACAGCGGCACGGTCAAGCTGCTCACGCGTTTCGCGAGCGACGTTCCGGGACTGACCGGCTATGTGGTGCGCTTCAGAGGCAGCACCCAGGTGGTCTACGGCTCGCACGGTTACCTCTTCACCGGCGAGCTGATCTCCCCGCAGAGCGTCCCGCTCAACGCCGTGTACAGCCAGCGCTACGCGCCGGTCGATACCGCCGCCGTCATCGGCCGGCTCGAGCATGCCGGTCACCTGATCGTCGAGGGCTCCCCGCGCGCCCCGCTGCTCTACGCCATCATCGATCCGAACTGCAGCTTCTGCTACCGCTTCTATCACATGGCCGAGCCGCTCATCGGCGCCGGCCGGCTGCAGGTGCGCTGGGTGCTGGTGGGCTTTCTCGAGCGCACCAGCCAGGCGCGCGCGGCGGCCATCCTCGGGGCCGCGAACCCGGCGCTCGCACTGCGCATCGACGAGGACCGCTTCGACGTGGCGCGCGAGCATGGCGGCATCGCCCCGGCGCGGCGGATCGCGCCGGACATCCTGACGGTGCTGAAGACCCATCTGAACGCCATGAGCGATATCGGCGGCAACGGCACGCCCACGTTGCTCTACCGAGCGCGAAAGGGTGCCTGGAAAACCCAGGTCGGCCTGCCGACGCAACGGTGGCTCGACGCCTACGCACAGCCCCCGGCGGCGCGGCGCTGAGGCGGCGCGCGCCTACGAGCGGCCGGCCGCCGGGCGCCAGCGGCGCAGCAGCAGCGCGTTTGACACGACGCTCACCGAAGAGAGCGCCATGGCCGCGCCGGCGATCATCGGGTTGAGCAGGCCGAGGGCTGCGGCCGGCAGGCCGATGGCATTGTAGAAGAACGCCCAGAACAGCCCCTGGCGGATCTTGCGGTAGGTCGCGCGGCTCACCGCGATGGCATCGCCCACCAGTCGCGGGTCGCCGCGCATCAGCGTGATCGAGGCCGTCTCTAGCGCGGCATCCGCGCCGGTGCCCATGGCCATGCCGACATCGGCCGCCGCCAGCGCCGGCGCGTCGTTGACGCCATCGCCGACCATGCCGACACGCCGCCCGGCGGCCTGCAGCCGCCGCACCTGCTCGGCCTTCCCGGCGGGCGGCACCTCGCTCAGCACGTGCCGGATGCCGAGCGCGGCGGCCACCGGCTGCGCGGCGCTCGCGTGATCGCCGGTGAGCAGCACGGTCTCGACACCGATGGCCTGCAGCTGCCGCACCGCGGCGAGCGCTGCGGGCTTGACCGGATCGGCGCAGGCGAGGAGCCCGAGCCAGCGCGGCGCATCGGTCACGTCCGCCACCCACATGAGCGTGCGTCCCTGCCCTTCGAGACGGGCGGCCTCGGCTTCACCGCCGGCGATCGGCACAGCGAGCCTGCGCATGAGGGCCCGGTTGCCCACCGCCACGCGTCGGTCCGTCAGGCGCGCGGTCAGTCCCTCGCCGGGGTGAGCCTGAAAATCCTTGAGCGCCGCAAGCGCCACACCCTCGGCTTGCGCACGGGCGAGTACGGCGCGGGCGAGCGGGTGTTCGCTGCCGCTCTGCGCCGCCGCCGTCAGGGCGAGCAGATCCCGCTCGGGCAGGCCCGCGGCCACCACCGCCACCACCGCCGCACGCCCCTCAGTGAGCGTGCCGGTCTTGTCGAACACCACGGTATCGAGCCGATGGGCTCCCTCGAGCGCCTCGGCGTCGCGGATCAGAATGCCGGCCCGCGCGGCGGCGCCCGTGCCCACCATCAGCGCCGTCGGCGTCGCGAGCCCGAGCGCGCACGGACAGGCGATCACCAGCACGGACACGGCCGCGATCAGCCCGGCACCGAACTGCCCGGCGAGCAGCCACCAGCCGAGCCACGCCGCGAGCGCCACGGCCAGCACGACCGGGACGAACACCGCGGCCACGCGATCGACCAGCCGCTGCACGGGGGGCTTGCGCGCCTGGGCGCCCTCGACCAGCGCGATGATGCGCGCCAGCACGGAGTGCTCGGCGCTCGCGCGGGTCTCGATGCGCAGCAGGCCGCTGCCGTTGATGGCCCCGCCGGTCACCGGATCGCCCACCGAGCGCGTGATTGGCAGGCTCTCTCCGGTCAGCAGGCTCTCGTCGAGCTCGCTCGTGCCGCTGCGCACGATGCCGTCGACGGGGACTCGCTCGCCGGGTCGAACGATCACCAGGTCGCCGATCGCGACCGCTTCGATCGGAATCTCGACCTCCCCGCCCTCGCGCAGCACGCGCGCACGCTGCGGACGCAGCGACATGAGTTGGCGGATCGCCGCAGTGGTGGCGCGCTTGGCGCGCGCCTCGAGCCATTTGCCCGCAGTCACGAGGGCGATCACCACGGCGGCGGAATCGAAATACAGCGGCGGGTGCGTGCGCGTGAGCAGGAGCCAGAGACTGTAGAAGTAGGCCGCAGAAGTGCCGAGCGCGACCAGCACATCCATGTTGCCGACCCCCGAGCGCAGCGCCTTCCAGGCGCCGCGGTAAAAGCGCGCGCCGATGATCAGCTGCACCGGGGTGGCGAGGCAGAGCTGCAGCCACGGGGAGAGCGCCACGCCCAGCATCGGCAGCAGCAGCGGAACACTGAGCAGCGCCGCTGCGCCGAGGCGCAGGCTCTCACGACGGAATCGCCCGGCCTGCTCGGCTTCGAGGCGCGCCTCGCGAGCCGCATCGCCGGTGAGCTCGGCGTCGTAGCCGGCGCGCTGCACCGCGCCGATCAGCGCCGCCGGCGCGGCCGCTGCGCCAATGCCCTGCACCGTCGCCCGCTCGGTTGCCAGATTGACCGTCGCCCCGAGCACGCCCGGGACCGAGCGCAGCGCCTTCTCCACACGCAGCGCGCACGTGGCGCAGGTCATGCCCGAGACCGCGAGCTCACGGGTTTCCTGCGGCACCTCGTAGCCGGCTGCACGGACCGCATCGGCGAGCTGCGCAGCGCTCACCTGCGCGGCATCGAAGCGCACATCGGCCCGCTCGGTCGCGAGATTCACCGTGGCGCTCACCGACGGCAGGCCATTCAGGGCACGCTCCACCCGCGAGGCGCAGGTCGCGCAGGTCATGCCCTCGATCGGCAGACTCACCTGATCGGATCCCATGTGGACGGCAGGAACGGCCACGCTCGGCTCCTGGGTGGTTGAGCGCCGGAACGGCGCCGGATGAACGCCATCCTACGGTCTGGAGCCGGCTCCCGAGTCAAGGGGTGTCCGGCGGGTCGCCCTGCCCGCCAACCCATCCGCCTGCAGATCGAGCCGTAAACGGATTTATGCGCCGGGAGGCAGGCTGGCGCGCAGTGCGCTCGTGCATTCTTCGACGAGCTCACGCCCCGCTGAGGTCAACCGCACCCACGAAGCCCGGCGGTCCTCCTCGGCCGTCGTGATGTCCACCAGGCCGGCGCGCTTGAGCGCGGCGCACAGCCGGCTCGCACGCGATTGGCCGAGGCCGAGCCGTTCGCGCAGCTCACCCATCCTGACCGCGGCATCGGGCCGAGTCCCCAGATAGACCAGGATCGGCTCGGCAAAGCCCGGCAGGCGGTTTGCGCTGCCCGTCCGCAGACACAGCAACCCCCCCAGCAGACGCTTCAACTCATCGGCGCAAGGGGTAACCCGCCGTGACATCGGCACTGACCGTAGCAGGTCGCACTACGCGCCCGCGTGACCCGGGTCGCAGTATAGGCCGCGCCGCGCCGGCCTGATACCGGCCGGATCACCCCGCGCAGTGCCCCCCCGCGCACCGCAGCCCAGCGCGCTTGCATGCGCGGCGCGGGCCGCTACCATGCCCCAGTCGCGCGGCGAACGGGCCGCAGGATCGCAAACCGTCGCCAACATGTCCGCCGAGCCGCAAGCCACCCCTGTGCAACCGCCCGATCCCGCCCCGCCACGGCCGGCCCCCCGCGAGGCGCCGCCGGCCTGGTGGGTGCGGCTGGTCTCGCGGGTCCCGCTGGCGCTGCTGTACGGCCTGGCGGACCTGCTCGGCTGGCTCGCCTTCCGCGTCTTCCCGTACCGCGATGCGGTGGTGCGCGAGAATCTCTCGCGCGCCTTCCCCGATTGGGGCGAGGCGCGCATGCGCGAGGTCCGCCGCCGCTATTACCAGGGCTTCGCCGAGATGCTGGTCGAGGTGATCAAGTCGGCGAGCCTGTCGGAGCGCGAGTTCCGCCGTCGCGTGCGCATCGTGAACCTCGAGGCGCCGCGCTCGCACCTCGCCGAGGGGCGCTCGGTACTGCTCGCCGCGGCGCATCAATGCAACTGGGAGTGGATGCTGCTCGCACTCTCGCTCGAGCTCGGCTATCCGCTCGAGGCCGCCTACAAGCCGCTGGTCGATGTGTGGGCCGAGCGCGAGATGAGAAAGGTCCGCAGCCGCTTCGGCTGCCGGCTGATTCCGGCCAAGCAGCTGCTCGCGGACATCATCCAGCGCGGCCGTATCGCGCGCGCGGTCGCGATGGTGGCCGATCAGGAGCCGACCACGAGCGAGCGCAAGCACTGGACGCGCTTTCTCAACCGCGACACCGCCTTCTTCATGGGCCCGGAGGAGATCTCCCGCGTCACGCGCTTCCCGGTGTTCTTCATCGCCATGCGGCGCGTGCGGCGCGGCTACTACGAGATGGAATTCCGGCCGCTGTCGGCGCCGGGCGAGGCGCTTGCGCCCGGGGAGCTCACTGAGCGCTACGTGCGCGCCGTCGAGCAGCAGATCATCGAGACGCCCTCCGACTGGCCCTGGTCGCACAAGCGCTGGAAGCTGAAGAAGTCCCTCTACGCCGGCCGCTAGGCGCGCCTGAGCTCCCGCGGCAGGCCGAACGTCACTTTCTCCTCGCGCCCGGCGACCTCGCGCGGCATCTGCGCGCCCCACGCGTGCAACTGATCCAGCACACCACGCACCAGCACCTCCGGCGCCGAGGCGCCCGCGGTGAGCCCCACGCAGCGCTTGCCCTCGAACCATTCGCGCTTGAGGTCCTGGGGCCCATCGACCAGGTATCCGGGCACTCCCGCCCGCTCGGCGAGCTCGCGCAGACGGTTGGAGTTGGAACTGGCCCGCGAGCCCACCACGATCAGGATGTCGCACTCCGTGAGCAGCCTCTTGACCGAATCCTGGCGGTTCTGCGTGGCGTAGCAGATGTCCTCCTTGCGCGGGGTGGCGAGCTCGGTGAACCGGCGCTTCAGCGTGCCGACGATCTCCGCGGTGTCATCGACCGAGAGGGTGGTCTGGGTCACGAACGCCAGCCGCGCCGGATCGCTCACCGCGAGACGCTCGGCCTCCTCGGCATTGCCCACCAGGTACATCCGTCCGCCGAAGGAGGTGTCGAAGCGTCCCATGGTGCCTTCGACTTCCGGGTGCCCGGCGTGCCCGATGAGGATCACCTCACGCCCCTCCCGCGCGTAGCGCTGCACTTCCATGTGCACCTTGGTCACGAGCGGACAGGTGGCATCGAAGACCTTCAGGCCGCGCTCGCGCGCCTCGTCCTCCACCGCATGGGACACCCCGTGGGCGGAGAATATGACGGTCGCGCCGGCGGGCACCTCGCGCAGCTCCTCGACGAACACCGCGCCGCGCTCGCGCAGCCGATCGACCACGTGGCGGTTGTGCACCACCTCGTGGCGGACATAGATCGGCGCCCCGAACATGTCGATGGCCCGCTCGACGATGTCGATGGCCCGGTCGACGCCGGCGCAGAACCCGCGCGGATTGGCCAGCAGCACTTGCATCAGATGTCCTCCTGTCGGGATGGGCTCGTCGCGGCGCGGCGGCTCTCGCGCCACAGATCGATCAGCAGCAGCGCCGCCCCGATGGTGATCGATGAATCCGCCATATTGAACGCCGGAAAGTAGTGTCCGTGCCAGTGCGCGCTGATGAAATCCACCACGTACCCCAGGCGCAGCCGGTCGATGAGATTGCCGAGCGCCCCGCCGAGGATGAGCGCAAGGGCCGCGCACAGGAGGCTCTGGCGGCGCGCCTCGAGCCGGCCGAGGTAGCCGATGATCAGCACCGCCACCACCAGCGCGAGCACGGTGAGCACCCAGCGCTGCCAGCCGGTCTGGTCGGCAAGAAAACTGAACGCCGCGCCGGTGTTGTAGGCGAGCGTCAGATCGAGCATCGGGAGGATGGGCCGCGCGACATGGAAGCTCAGGTGCCGCACCACCCAGGCCTTGCTCCACTGGTCGAGCCCGATGACCCCGAGCGAGAGCGCGAGCCAGACCCGGCCGCTGAGCGGGCGCGGCCCGGAGGCAGCAGTGCCGGTGGCGCGCGGTTCGTTCTCTGTGCTCATAGGAAGTGCCGTTCCTCGCCCGGGCCCTCGACGTTGATGATGCACCGGCCGCACAGCTGCGGGTGCGCGGCGTTGGCCCCGACATCGGGGCGGCGCTGCCAGCAGCGCACGCATTTCGCGTCATGCGTGGCCTTGACGGCCACCCACACATCCTCGCGCCCGGTGTTGACCGCCGGGGCGGCGCCGGCCGGGGGAGCGCCGGGGAGGCGGTGCACGCGGGCATGCGAGGTGATGAAAAAGAAGCGCAGCTCCTGCCCGAGCGCCGCGAACCGCTCGTACTGCCCGGCCCCGCAGTATACGTCGACCTCGGCATCGAGCGGCGCGCCGATCTGTCCCGCATCGCGCAGCTTCTCGAGCTCGCGCGTGACATCGGCGCGCAGCGCGAGCAGCGCCGTCCAGTCGATCGCGCAGGCCGGCACCTGCCCCAGCTCATGCCAGCTGGCCAGGAACACCGATTCCTCGCGCTTGCCCGGCAGGTACTGCCAGATCTCCTCGGCGGTGAACGAGAGGATCGGGGCGAGCCAGCGCACCATGCTCTCGCTGATGTGGTACATCGCGGTCTGCGCCGAGCGGCGTGCGCGCGAGGCCGCAGGCAGCGTGTACATGCGGTCCTTCAGCACATCGAGGTAGAACGCGCCGAGCTCGACGCTGCAGAAGTTGTGCACCTTCTGGTAGACCAGGTGAAACGCGTAGCGGCGGTAGGCGTCGCGGATCTCCTGCTGCAGCGCCGCGGCGCGCCCGAGCGCCCAGCGGTCAAGCTCGAGCAGCTCACCCGGCGCCACCGCATCGCGCGCCGGATCGAATCCATCGAGGTTGCCGAGCAGGTAACGCGCGGTGTTGCGGATGCGCCGGTAGGAATCCGACATGCGCTTCAAGATCTCGTCCGACACGCTCATCTCGTTGGCGTAGTCGGTGGCCGAAACCCACAGGCGCAGCACGTCCGCCCCGAGGCTCTGCATCACCTTCTGCGGCGCGACCACGTTGCCGAGGGACTTCGATTGCTTGCGTCCCTGCTCATCGACCGTGAACCCGTGGGTGAGCACGCCGCGGTACGGGGCGCGCTCATAGAGCGCCTCGGACATCAGCAGCGAGCTGTGGAACCAGCCGCGGTGCTGGTCCGAGCCCTCCAGGTACAGATCGACGGGCGAGGCGATCTCGGGGCGCTCGTGACCGACGCACTCGAACGAGAGCCCCGAGTCGGCCCACACGTCCATGACGTCGGTGACCTTCTCGTACTCGCTCGCCTCCTCGCCCAGGAGCTGCGCCGGATCGAGCGCGAACCAGGCTTCGATGCCCTCGCGCTCGACGCGCGCGGCGACCGCTTCGATCAGCTCGGCGGTGCGCGGATGCAGCTCCCCGCTGCCGGCGCGCACGAACAGCGCGATCGGCACGCCCCAGAGCCGCTGGCGCGAGATGCACCAGTCGGGGCGCACTTCGATCATGCCGCTGATGCGCTGCTCGCCCCACTCGGGCGTCCAGGTCACCTGCTTGATGTCGCGCAGCGCGTGCTCGCGCAGCCCGTTGGTGTCCATGCCGATGAACCACTGCGGCGTGGCGCGGAAGATGACCGGGCTCTTGTGCCGCCAGCAGTGCGGGTAGCTGTGCAGGAACGGCTCGTGCGCGAGCAGCCGCCCGCGCTCGCGCAGCGCCTCGATCAGCACCGGGTTGGCCTCATCGACGCGCAGCCCCGCCACGAGCGGCGTGCCGGGCAGGAAGCGCCCGTCGCTGCCCACCGGGTTCAGCACCGCGAGCCCGTAGCGCTGCCCGACCGCGAAGTCCTCCTGGCCGTGGCCGGGCGCGGTGTGCACCGCGCCCGTGCCGGCATCGAGGGTGACGTGCTCGGCGAGAACCACCGGCACCTGCCGGTTCTGGAAAGGATGCGCGAGCAAGAGCCCCTCGAGCGCGCGGCCCTCGCCCTCGGCGAGCACCCGGTGGGCAGCCGCACCGTAGCGCTTGAGGCACGCTTCGATCAGCTCCGACGCCAGGATCAGCCGGCGCCGCTGGCCGGCGATCTCGGTCTCGAGCAGCGCATAGCGGAGCGTCTCGCCGAGGGCCACGGCCTGATTCGCCGGCAGCGTCCACGGCGTGGTGGTCCAGATCACGAGCTCGACGGGCTCACCGCCCAGCGCCTCGGGCGCAAGCGCGAAACGCCGGGCGAGATCCTCGAGGTCGACGACCCGGAAGCCCACATCGACCGCCGGAGAAGTCCGGTCCGCGTACTCGACCTCCGCCTCGGCGAGCGCCGAGCGACAATCGAGACACCAGTGCACGGGCTTGACGCCCTTGTAGACGTGACCGTTGCGGATGATGCGCCCGAGGGCGCGGATCTGCTGCGCCTCGTAACGCGGCGACATGGTGAGATAGGGCCGCTCCCAGTCGCCGAGCACCCCGAGGCGCTTGAAGTCCCGCCGCTGCAGCTCGATCTGCTCGGCCGCGTAGGCGCGGCAGGCGGCGCGAAAGGCGGCCGCATCAAGCCGCCCGCCCGCCCGGCCGTGCTTCTTCTCGACCTGCAGCTCGATCGGCAGGCCGTGGCAGTCCCAGCCGGGGATGTAGGGCGCATCGAAGCCCTCGAGGGAGCGCGCCTTGACGATGATGTCCTTGAGGATCTTGTTGACGGCATGTCCGATGTGGATCACGCCGTTGGCATAGGGAGGCCCGTCGTGCAGCACGAAGCGCGGCCGCCCGCGCGAGCGCTCGCGCAGCTTGGCATAGATGCCGCGCTCGTCCCAGGAGGCCACCATCGCCGGCTCGCGCTGAGCGAGGTCCGCCTTCATCGGAAAGCGTGTTGCAGGCAGGTTGATCGTGTGTTTGTAATCGGACATGAACTCGCCGTCGCCGTCCCCGGCCCGCGGCCGGATCAAACCCTCAGAATCGCTCGGGCCGCCTCGGCATCCCGGTGCATCTGCGCCACGAGCGCCCCGAGGTCCTCGAAGCGCGCCTCGTCGCGCAGCTTGGCCACGAACTCCACTTCAATCCGCCGGCCGTACAGGTCGGCGGAAAAATCGAACACGTGCACCTCGAGCAGCATCGGCCCGCCGCCCACGGTCGGCCGCCGGCCGAGACTCGCCACCGCCGGCAGGGGCCCGGCGGCGATGCCGTGCACCCGCACGGCAAAGATGCCCTCGAGCGGCGAGCGCCGCCGCTCCAGACGCAGGTTCGCGGTCGGGTAACCGAGGCGCCGGCCGAGCCGCTCGCCGCCGACCACCCGCCCGCTCATGCTGTAGGGCCGCCCCAGCAGCCGCTCGGCGCGCGCAAACTGCCCGCTCGCGAGCGCCTCGCGCACGGCGCTGCTGCTCACGCGCTCGCCATCGAGCGTCACCGGCGCCACCACCTCGGTGGCGAACCCCAACCGGCGCCCGGCCTCGCACAGAGACTCGGCGGTCGCCTCGCCATTGCGCCCGAAGCGAAAGTCGTGTCCGACCACGACCAGCGGCGCGCGCAGCTGCCGCGCGAGCAGCTGGGCGAACGCCTCGCCGGAGAGGCAGCGCAGCGGCTCGGCGAAGCGCAGCAGCCACAGCACCTGCACCCCGTGCCGCTCGAACACCTTCCAGCGCTCGCGCAAGGTGGTCAGGCGCGCCGGGCAGAGCGCCGGCGCGAAGTACTCGCGCGGCATCGGCTCGAAGGTGAGCACCATCGAGGCGCGAGCGAGCTGCCGCGCGTGCCCCGCCAGGCACTCAAGCAGCGCCTGGTGACCGAGGTGAATCCCGTCGAAGCTCCCGATGGTGACGACGCAGCCCCGCCGGGGCTCGGTCAAGCCATTGAGTCCGCGAATCAGCTCCATCGGCCGCCCGAGCCGTCACTGCCACACAAAAGAGTTCAAGAATACAGGATTTTATGTCCGCCGCGGCAGACGCTCGCGATCGGCGAGCGCGCACGCCCGGCGGCGGGCGTTGACAACGTGACCGGCGCTGAGCAGACTATCGGCCCCCGCGACGGGGACCAGGTGATACGGAGCATTTGTGGCCAACACGAAGTCCGCCGAAAAGGCGGCCCGCCAAGCTGAAAAACACCGTGCGCGCAACGTTGCGCTGCGCACGCGGATGCGCTCGGCCGTACGTAAAGTAACCACCGCCATCGGCGGCGGCGACAAGGCTGCCGCTCAGGCGACCTACCAGGCGGCCGTGCCGGTCATCGATACCCTGGTCAACAAACGGATCATCCACCGCAACAAGGCGGCCCGGCACAAGAGCCATCTGGCCGCTCGCATCCGCGCGATGCATTGAGAGGCGCACCGTGGACGTCAGCGTCAAGACGCGTACGACCCTCCTCGTCCCGCCCCCCACGCCGGTTCCGCTGAAGCTCAGGCCGGCTGCCCGGCGCCGCTATCTCCTGGAGCAGATTCGGCTGCGCGCGCAGCAGCGGCCTGTTCCTCCAAAAAGCGCATAACCGCCTCGCACAGCTCCCGCGTGCCGCGGCCGGTGGCCCCGGAGATCAGAAACCGCGGGCCGCGATAGCGCAGCCGCCGTACGATCTCGCGCGCACGCCGCTCACCGTCCTCCTCCGTGAGCAGATCGCACTTGTTGAGCACGAGCCAGCGCGGCCTCGCCGCGAGCTCGGGACTGAATTTCTTCAGCTCCGCGACGATGGCGCGCGCCTGCGCGAGCGGGTCGGTCTCGGGATCGGGCGGTGCAATGTCGAGCACGTGCAGCAGCAGCCGGGTGCGCTGCAGATGCTTCAGGAAGCGGATCCCGAGCCCCGCTCCTTCGGCCGCGCCTTCGATCAGGCCCGGAATGTCGGCCATGACGAAGCTGCGATGCTCGCCGACGGCCACCACGCCGAGGTGCGGGTGCAGCGTGGTGAAGGGATAGTCGGCGACTTTCGGCCGGGCGGCCGAGACGGCCCGGATCAGGGTGGACTTGCCGGCATTGGGCTGACCGAGCAGACCCACGTCGGCGAGCACTTTGAGCTCGAGCTCCAAGGTGCGCTTCTCGCCCGGCAGGCCCGGCCCGAACTGGCGGGGCGTGCGGTTGGTGCTCGACTTGAAGCGCTGATTGCCCCAGCCGCCCTTGCCGCCGCGCGCCACGGCGAGCTCATCGCCCTCGCGCGAGAGGTCCCCGAGCGTCTCGCCGGTGTCGGCATCGCGCACCACGGTGCCGATGGGAACCGGGATGTAGAGGTCCCTGCCGCTGCGCCCGGTGCAGTCGTTGCTCGAGCCGGGCTCGCCGTGCTCGGCGCGCCAGATGCGCTCGATGCGAAAATCCACCAGCGTGTTGATGCCCGCCGCGGCGCGCAGAAAGACGCTGCCGCCATGGCCGCCGTCGCCGCCGTCCGGGCCGCCGAAGGGGATGAATTTCTCGCGGCGGAAACTGGTGCTGCCGCGCCCGCCGTTGCCGGCCTGCACCCGCAGGCGCGCCTCGTCAACGAATTTCATGCGTGTGATCCAGAGACGAAAACCCCGGCGCGAAGGCCGGGGTATTCAGCGATTCGCCGCGGCGCCGGGCGCCGAGCTCAGGCCTGCGCCGCCTCGGGCAGCACGTTCACGAAGGTGCGCTGCTCGAGCCCCTTGCGCTGAAACTGCACGGTGCCGGTCACCTTGGCAAACAGCGTGTGATCGGTGCCGATGCCGACGTTGGCGCCGGCGCGCATGTGCGTGCCGCGCTGGCGAACGAGGATGTTGCCGGCCAGCACGTGCTCGCCGCCGAAGCGCTTCACGCCCAGGCGTTTGGAATGGGACTCGCGGCCGTTCTTGGTGCTGCCGCCTGCCTTTTTGTGTGCCATGTGTGCAGTCTTCCGATCGAATGGATGCGCGTCAACCCGCGCTGATCGCCGTCACCTTCACCTCGGTGAAGGGCTGACGGTGCGTCTTCTGGCGCAGGTAATGCGCGCGCCGCTTGAACTTGACCACCGAGACCTTGCGGCCCTTGCCGTGGCGCACCACGGTGGCGGTCACCTTGCCGCCCGCAACGAGCGGCTTGCCGAGTGTGACCTCGGCACCCTCGCCGATGAGCAGCACCCGGTCGAACTCGACCGTGGCGCCGGGCTCGGCGTCCAGTTTCTCGATGCGCAGCACCCCGTCCTGGGTCACGCGATACTGCTTTCCACCGGTGGCGATCACTGCGTACATAAGCTATTGAACCGGAACGAGGGGCTTGACGAAAGGGCGGGCATTCTACTGGGGCGCCCCGCGCCGGTCAAACGCCGCTGCACAGCCCGCATGAGGGCGAGCGCTGCAGGGCCCGTCGGCCGCCGCCGGGACCGCTCGGCAGGCATGCATTTTCCCGCGCTTCGGCGTGCGGTGCTCCTCCCGGTCGGCTACGATGCGCGGCTGTGTCGAAAGTCGCCCACTAATGACCCTTGAAGAGATACGAGCGCTGGTCGAGGCCGATCTGGCCGGCGTTGACGATGCCATCCGCCAGCGCCTCAAGAGCGCGGTCCCGCTCGTAGACCAGGTCGCAGAGCACATCATCGCCGGCGGCGGCAAGCGGCTGAGGCCGCTGCTGGTGGTGCTCGCGGGGCGCGCCTGCGGCCATCGGCCCGCGCACATCGAGGCGGCGGCGTTCATCGAATTCATCCACACGGCGACGCTGCTGCACGATGATGTGGTCGACGGCTCCTCGCTGCGCCGCGGGCGCTACACGGCCAACGAGGTCTTCGGCAATCAGGCGAGCGTGCTCGTCGGGGATTTCGTGTACTCGCGCGCCTTCCAGATGATGGCCTCCCTCACCTCCCAGCCGGTGATGGAAATCATGGCCGAGGCGACCAACGTGATCGCCGAGGGCGAGGTGATGCAGCTGATGAACGCGCACGACCCGGACACCAGCGAGCAGCGTTATCTCGAGGTGATCTACCGCAAGACGGCCAAGCTGTTCGAGGCCGGCGCCGAAGTGGCCGCGGTGCTCGCCGGCGGACCGAGGCCGCTGCGCCAGGCGCTCGCCGCCTACGGCCGCCACCTCGGCACGGCCTACCAGCTGGTCGATGACGTGCTCGACTACCGCTCCAACCCCGCCGAGCGGGGCAAGAACCTGGGGGATGATCTGGCCGAGGGCAAGCCGACGCTGCCGCTCATTCATGCGTTACGCCGGGGCACCGAGTCGCAGCGGGCGGTCATCCGCCAGGCGATCGAGCAGGGCGGCGCGGAGCTCGATCCCATCATCGAGGCGATCGAGTCGACCGGCGGGCTCGACTACGCGGCCCGTCTGGCCCAGGACGCGGCCGACCAGGCGCTGGAATCGCTGAAGGCCCTCCCCGATACGCCCTACAAGCGCGGCCTCGCGTCGCTGGCCCATTTCGCCGTCGGGCACACGACTTAAGCACTTCCCCTCCCGGCAGGGCGGCAGGGGCAGCTCACTCGCCGGCACCCCGAAATTCAGCAGGTTGCCGAACCAGGGTTTTCCGGCCCGATAGCGCCTCAGGCGCGCCTGAAGCGGTGCAAGGGACCAGCCCAGCGCACGCGCATGGGCAATCGCCCGGCGCTCGAGGCGCACCGCGCGCTTGAAGTGACCTTCCGCGGCATAGGCGGCGGCACGGATCTCGTAGCCGGTCGGGTCCACACCGACGTGCTCGAAAGCCTCTCTTTCCAGGCGAAGCGCGCGCGCCGGATCACGCAGCCCGCTCTGGGGCGCGGCGGCGAGCAGCGCCGAGAGGTACACGGCGGCGGCCTTGTCGTGACTCGCCGCGGCGCCCGCAAGCCAGCGGCGCGCCTTCTCCATCGCCGCCGCTCTGGGCTCCCCGCGCAGCAGTCGGGCGGCGAGCGCAGCCTCGGCGTGCGGCTCATGCTGGGCGGCCGCGAGGCGCAGCCAGCGCAGGCTCTTCGCCGGGTCCGGCCGGCATCCCCAGCCTGCCATCAGGCTCTCCCCGACTTCATATTGCGCATACCGAACACCGGCTTGGGCGGCCTTGACCAGCCACTTGAGGAAATTGCGGCCACGCCACCGGCCGACCTGCGGCAAGCCCGCGAGCAGCGTGCCGTAGGTCGCCTCGGCGCTCGGGTTCCCCTGCCGAGCGGCGAGGCGCATCCTGAGCAGATTGCGGTCCAAGCGGCGATAGGCGGACAGATCCTCGATATCCCGCTCGACGAAACTGACGTCGAGGTCGCACTGGACGGACTGGACGCCGGGCGGCAGACGACGGAATTTCGAGCGCAGGATGCTGGTGCGCACCGCCGAGCGAAAGCCGGGCTCGGGCAGCCCGAAGACCACGTGCGGCAGGCGGGCCGTGCCGTCGGGCATGAGCGTGAACTGCACGACCACCTGACTCTGCATGTTCTCGAAGATTCCCTCCATGGCCGGATACGCGTACCGGTCGTAGTTCACCGCATTGCAGGCGGGATTCGCATGGATGACGAAGGGGCATGACGCGGCCCGCTGCGAAGGATGGGAGCCGCCACAGCTGCCGACCGCGACCGGAAGCAGACGCCGGCGCAGCGTGGCCGGGCTGTAGCGGGCGACGATCCGCGCCGCTGCACGCCGGTCCGCCGGGCTCAGCAGGGGCTGCAGTTGCGCGAGCAGCTTCTTTGCGGTCGCCTGTCCATTTTCTGCCGCGAGCTGCGCCCAGGCGTCGGCGCGCGCGGCGCTGACTGTCGTGCCCTCTCCGGTCACGTACAGGTACGCGACATCGAGCTGCGAGAACGGCTGGCCGAGCTTGGCGAGCGCGTGAAATTCCTGGAAAGCGGCCGAGTAGTCGTGCTGCTTGAACGCCTTCAGCGCCCCGTAGAGGTCCGCATGCGCCGGCGGGCCGGCCAGGCCGCCGGCCACCAGCGCCCACACGCCCCAGAGACGCACACGACGCCCCACGCTGATCGGGCTTGCCATCAGGCTCCCCTTCCCTCTGTTCATTCTTATGACGCAAAGCATACCGCGAAGCGGCTGCCCGGTCCCGAAGGACCCTTCGCCCGCATTGCCATTGAAGCGACCGGCCCGCTTCAGTACACTTCGCCGCCCTGCCTCGCGTGCCGGCTTTGGCCCCGCCCGGAGGCGCGGGACCGCCAGTTCGGGGTGTAGCTCAGCCTGGTAGAGCACTACGTTCGGGACGTAGGTGTCGCAGGTTCAAATCCTGTCACCCCGACCATTCACCAAGCGACTTGAAAACACGAGGCAGCTCACCCCCTGGACAAGACCCAGATTCAGCTCGCCAGGCGAGCGGCGAACTCAACCGGGCGGGGTGAGCCATCCACTCATACGCCCGCACCACCTCGACCCCCGGTGCATCAACCCTCGCCGCGTCACGGTCAAGAACGCGCAGCCGGCGCTGCGCGCGTGGATGATCTTTGGCAGCAGCCTCGAGCGCGCAGCCCGCGGGGGAAAACGTCTCAGCGAAGAACCTCCGCGCGGGTCCTGAGCAGTTCAGGCGCCGCGCGCAGATCCAGCCGCGGTGCAGCGGCGCCAGCAACACCGCCCCCGCCCCTTCCAGCGTGGTAGACTACGTAGTTCAGAGTGCTCGATGTGCCTCTTGCGCACGTCCTCCTACACCAGCTTCGCGGGCCGAGAATCCGCGCCCACGGAGATCATGAGAGTTCCCAGAGGCTTACAGCCGTTGATCGATGACGGCGTCATCGATGAAGTCGTCCGCTCGCTGAAGAGCGGCAAGGAAGCCACCGTCTACGTGGTGCGCTCCGGGACGCACCTGCGCTGCGCCAAAGTCTATCGCGACATGGCACAGCGGAGCTTTCAACGGCGAGCGCAGTACCAGGAGGGGCGCAAAGTCCGCGGCAGCCGCGAAACACGCGCCATGAGCCGCAATACGCATTTCGGCCGCAGGGAACAAGAGCATGAGTGGAAGAGCGCCGAAGTCGATGCGCTCTACCGACTCGTGGCGGCCGGCGTGCGGGTCCCGCAGCCCATCGGGTATTTCAACGACGTGTTGCTCATGGAGTTGGTCACGGACACATCGGGGAATCCGGCGCCGCGGCTGAGCGAGGTGGAGCTCACGCCGGATGTCGCTCTCGAGTATCACGGCTTTCTCATGCGGCAGATCGTCCGCATGCTCTGCCTCGGGCTTATCCATGGAGACCTCTCGGAATTCAACGTCCTGCTTGCGCCGCAAGGGCCTGTCATCATCGATTTTCCACAAGTCGTCAACGCCGCCGGCAACAACGCCGCCTTTGCCATGCTCGAGCGGGATGTCAACAACATCCGTTCCACGCTCGGGCGGTTCGCACCGCAATTACTGCAGACGGAATTCGCGCGGGAAATGTGGTCGCTGTACGAGCAGGGCGAGCTGCATCCGGAGGTCCCCCTGACGGGCGCGGTCGTGCGCGACGAGGCCCCGGCCAACGCGGGCAGCGTTCTGCAAGTGATCGATGACGCGCGCGAAGAGGCGATCCGCCGCCGTCTCGGCCGCAATGACGATCCGCGGTATCCCACATGAGCGATGAACCCATGGCGCCCGGCTTTAGCGAGCTGGGCTTGACTGAACCGATCCTCGAAGCGCTGAGGGCGGTCGGCTATGAGACACCTACTCCGATCCAGGCGCAGACCATTCCGCTGCTGCTGTCCGGGTCCGACCTGCTGGGGCAGGCGCAGACCGGCACCGGCAAGACGGCAGCGTTCGCGCTGCCGGTTCTCGCGCGCATCGATCTGCAGCTCGCCGGCCCGCAAGCCCTCGTGCTCGTGCCGACCCGCGAGCTCGCCATTCAGGTGGCGGAGGCCTTTCAGCGCTATTCGGCGCATCTGAAAGGCTTCCACGTCCTGCCCATCTACGGCGGCCAAAGCTACGTTCCGCAGATCAAGGGCCTCAAGCGCGGTGCGCACGTGATCGTGGGCACGCCCGGGCGAATCATGGACCACATGAAGCGCGGCACGTTGAAGCTCGACTCCGTGCGATTCATCGTGCTCGATGAAGGCGACGAGATGCTGCAAATGGGCTTCGTCGATGCGATCGAGTGGGTATTGGAGCAGGCACCGCCGCAGCGGCAGATCGCCCTGTTCTCGGCCACCCTGCCCGCGCAGATCCGTCGGATCGCACACAAGCACATGCGCGAGCCCGCACAGATCACCATCCAGAATCGCGCGAGCACGGCGCCGAAGATCCGCCAGCGCTACTGGCTGGTGAGCGGCTTGCACAAGCTCGATGCGCTCACAAGGGTTCTCGAGGCGGAACGCTTCGAAGCAATGCTGATTTTCGTGCGGACGAAGATCGAGACCACCGAGCTGGCCGAGCGGCTCGAGGCACGCGGGTTCAACGTCGCTGCGTTGCACGGGGATATCCCACAGCAGCAGCGCGAACGCACGATCTCCCGTCTGAAGTCGGGGCAAGTCGACATCGTCGTGGCCACCGATGTCGCCGCCCGGGGACTCGACGTTGAGCGGATCTCCCACGTCGTCAACTTCGATATCCCCTACGACTCGCAGACCTACGTTCACCGCATCGGTCGCACCGGCCGCGCCGGGCGCAGCGGGGAGGCGATTCTGTTCGTCGCGCCGCGTGAGCGAAACATGCTGCGCGTCATCGAGCGCGCAACCAAGCAACCCATCGAGCAGATGCGCTTGCCCAGCGTCGCGGACGTCAACGAGCAGCGGATCGCGAAATTCAAGGAATCCATCACGAACACGGTCCAAAGCGGCGAAGGCAAGGTGTTCCAGCCGCTCATCGAGCAGATCGAGCGTGAGCAGAACATTCCCGCGCTCGAGATCGCCGCGGCGCTGGCCAGCCTGCTTCAGGGCTCGACGCCGTTTCTCCTGACGCCCAAACCCGGCACAGCGAACCAGGACGCCCTGGGCGATTGGGTCCATCACGAATCCGCAAGCGAGACTGCCAGCGCCGCGCGGGATGCCACGGCAGCGCGCGAGCGCCACTCGCCCCGCAGCTCCAAGCGTGGTGCGCGATTCGAGACGTTCCGCATCGAGGTCGGCCACGCGCACGGAGTGCAGCCCGGCAACATCGTCGGCGCCATCGCGAACGAGGCGGGCCTCGACGGCCGCGACATCGGCCACATCGACATCCGTGAGGACCACAGTTTCGTTGACCTCCCCGCCGGAATGCCGAAGGAGATTTTCGACAATCTGCATACCGTACGGGTGCGCGGAACCGAGTTGCGCATCAGCCGCGCGCATTCGAGGCTCGCGCATTCCGAGCGCCCCCCGCGCGCTGGGCCCCGAATCCGCCCACCTCATCGCAAGGGCGCAGCGCAACGGCACAGCCAGGCACCGAAAGGCCGCGGCAAGCTGTCCCGCCGCTAGCGGCTAGCGGATGTGCGGACCGTTGCCGGGCGCAGTTCTGCGAGCACCCGGCGGCAGACCCGCTGGTTTGCCGGACATTCGGCCACGTATGTCGCGCAATCCCGCACTCGTGCTGAAGCGCCTGCCTGCGCACCGCAGGAGGCGGATGGCCTTGCGTCGAGCGGCACGGCCAGGCGCCCTGCGAAGCGCCCAGCTCGACGGCGCGGCGGTCGATCGCGTTGTTCGGCGAGGATGCGCCGCAGCTCGCGCTCGCGCAGTACGATCGATCGATGGCCGTAAACCCAGCGCCGCGCAAAGGCAGGCGGCGCTTCCCGGTCCTTCCCAGCTCATCGCACAACGCGCGCAGCTGTACCCGACACTGTGCCTCGAACCCTTCGGGACTTGAAACTGTCCACCCCCAGTGGAGCGGCAACGCCGGCGGCGCAACTCCATCGTTGTCGAGGGTTTGTCCTGCCGTGCGCAAGCCAAGCCGTCACCTCACGGACGGCGGGCCATCGGAGACTTCGATGCCGTCGCTACCGCCCGGCGCGCCGACTCTGTACTGCGAGCCCCCGGCGTCGGCTCCAGGGCAGCCGAAGCCTTGCGCTGATAGAGCCAACCGCCGATGAAGCCCGCCCGCAGCAGACCCGCCCTGATGTAGCGGTTGCGCTGCATCAGCTTCCAAATAAGACCGCTGCGCTCGTTCTCGATCATGGCAAGGATGGGTCCCTGATCAATCCCGATGAAGTCCCCGTCCACCCAGCCGCGCCCAGGGATGACATGTCCGTGCTCAGCGAGCGCCGCGTCGGTGAAGCTGGGGTTGAAAGAATCGAGGAAACCGTACCGCGTGTAGATCATGTCGCCATACATGCGCATCAGCGCAACCGTCGAATAGGTCACGACCCTCGGAGCGAAAGGAAGCGAGCCAACCATCGCCGTGGGCGCGAGAGTTCCATCGTCGACGTCGCTGCTCGTGATGCCGCGGGCGGCGTAGGAATGGAATACCCGCATTCTTCCATGGAAAGGGGCGCGCACGTTTCCTGGCCCATCACACGCGGTCAAACCCCATATGTACTTGCTGTAGCCTCTCCAGTAGTGCGGGTCGTCGATCGCGAATTGCTGCTGTGCCAGCGTCGCCCGCTCTCCATTCTGGAAGTAGTTCGATTGATGACTCGCCATGAACGGATCGGCGATACCTTGGAAATCGACCCAGATCGCCGTGTATTGATTGGCGAACTGCGGCCCAAAGGCGAGGAAGGTCTGCCCGTCCAGGCTCCTCCATTCTCCCGGATCGGTGGAGGCCCAGGCCTTCCACGCATCGCTGCGTAATGGATGCGTCGGCGATCCTAAGCCGAGAATGTACAGGAGCGAGCCTTCCGAATATCCGTCCCAGGTCGAAGTGTAGAACCCGGTCTCAGGCAACCATCCCATGCGCACGCGGTGGCCGCCTCGCTCCGTCCACCGCCAGTCCACATTCCGGTACAACCGGTCGGCGAAATGCCGCACGCTGCGCTCCACCGGAGTATCTCGATCGAAATAGCTCTCGGCGGTGAGCACGCCCGCCATGAGCAAAGCCGTATCGATGGTGGACAGCTCGCTGTTCCTCGATCTGAGGCCGGTACTCATGTCGAGAAAGTGATAGAAGAGACCGTGGTATCCGGCAAACCCCACCGCTGCCGAGCCCTGCGGACGGCTGGCGAGAAATGCCAGTGTGGTGCGCGCACGCTCGGCGGCCGCCTCGCGGCTCACGTAGCCGCGATACGCCCCGATGACATCGGCGGTCAATGCAAAGCCGTCGGCCGCAATGCTCGAGGGGCTCGGGGTCGGCCAGCGATCCGGCGTGAGACCCGTTCGCGGGTCCGTCGTGTTCCAGAAGTACTCGAAGGTACGGCGCTCAATATCGTTGAACATCCGGCGCGGATGAGCGGCGAGCCGCATCACGGCCGCTTTCGGCAATGGAGCCACCGCGGCGTGATTCGACGGCGCATTGCCCGCACCGGTATATCCGCCAACGAATGCCGGCAATGCCAGGACGCACGCCGCGACTTGTCCTCTCAGCGCCGTCAAATTCGCTTCGCGCCGAGGGGCGCGAACGCTTTTGATCTTCACTATGGTTCTTCCACTGCTCAATTGGTCAATTGACTTCGGTGCCACACCCAGCCTCATCAGGTCCGCCCCCTGACAAGCGCCCGCGCAGCGTCGCGTTGTCGGCCTTGACCGGATCTTGATGCCGCGAGCTCTATCGTCCCCGAGGCCCGTCCAGGAGCAACAAAAACAGGCCGTGCTGCGGCACGGTGACCTGGATTCGTCCGCCCCTCAACGTCACGTGTCGCGGCGGCGCAAGCTGCCCCGCCGCCCTGAGCTCCCTGATCTGCGCCGGCGTCGGCCATCTGGGACGTCCCATCGCGTCGAACGCCTCCAGTACATTGCTGTGTCGATCGTCAACTCTCCACAGCTCTCCATGTGCCGAGTGCGATATGCCGAGAACGGTGATCTTGAAGGTTCGCAGTTGCCGGGTAGCAGGCGGCGGGGTATATCGTGGCCCTGTGCCGTCCGGTGGCGCGTAGTTCCACAGAGCGATGGCCACGGCGCCGCTCACCGTCCGGGTGATGAGAGCCGACCGTGCCGCCCGATCCAGCCTGGTATCGCCCAGTTTGTGCAGGATTGCGAAGGCGTTGAACGCAGCCTTCGGTATGTCATCCTCGGCGATCAGGCCGAAGCCGCCGTAAAACGGTTTGCGAATGACGCCGCCTTCCTCGAAGACGTCGGAGAACGTCCAGTAGCTCATCATCTGCACCAGGCCGTCGCAATGGGCAATGGTGGTTGCCAGCCATGGCCCCATATACGGCGTGTCGGTCACATCCGGCTCGTTGGCGTAACTGGCGTTGTACTCGGAGAAGATGAGCGGCAGATGGGGATACGGCGAATGCTCGATCTCCTGGTGCACCTTGCGCACCGCACGACACACCATCGCCCGCCGCGGAATCCTCTCGTGCGTGCCGAAGACGTTCTCCGCCGTGTCGTTGGCATAAACATGGGAGCTCACGAAATCGATGGGCGCCTTGACTGCAGATACGTGGGCGAGGAAAGCGCTTACCCAGGCCGCCTGGGCCGTCGCGGGGCCGCCGACTTTGAGCCGCGGATTGACTTCCTTCAGCGCCCGCGCCGTATTGTCATAGAGCGTAAAGTAGGTCTGCTGCTTCGGCACGCCGCCCCAGAAGTCGAGGTTCGGCTCGTTCCAGACTTCGAAATACCACTTCGAGACTTCGTCGATGCCGTAACGCGAGATCAAATGCCTCGCCAATGCGCGGATCATCCTGTCCCAGGCTGCATAGCTGCGCGGCGGGGAGACGATCGGGCGGTACCAGAAAGACTGTCGCATGCGCGGGTCGGCAGCAAGCGCCTTCGGCATGAAGTCGAGCTCCACGAACGGGCGCACGCCGTGCGCGAGCAAGGCATCGTATATCTGATCGACATACGAAAAGTTGTAAGGCGAGCGCTTCGCGGATGCCCTGTTGTAGAACAAGGCCGTACTGCCTTCGACCAAGCCGACGCCACGATCCAACACGCCGTGAGAGCGCACATAGGCAATATCGGTTGCCGACCGCATCATCGTAAGGTCACGCTGGTAGTTTGCGCGCAACGTCAACACCGCCCGGCCGGACCCGAACATGCGCTCCCAGAAATGCGGGAACGGCCGCCCCGGCGCGCGCGCATTGATCACGAGATGCTCCACCACCCTCGCGGGCGACGCGCGCACGGCCACGGCATGTGCCGGGTTGACGCACGCCTGGGCCACGATGAACGAGAACAGAATTACGCCCTTCCCGGGAAAGGCGTTGAAGACACGGCTCATGATGGGCATTCCCTCAGTGAGTACCACCGGATAGCGAAGGAGAAATCGCCCGACCGGCCGGCCGCGGGCGGCAATACAGATCGCATACCGTTGCTGCGACGTAGCCCGCCGCGGTCGCGAAAGCGCCGCCGCCCGGGATGGTTGCGTCCGTCTTGGGATCGACTTGCTCCGAGACAATGCCACCGTCCCATGGGCTCGCGAGCAGGATCTTCAGCGCCTTAGACCGTCCGCTGCGCAGCCGCAGGTGATCGGCAATCGACCAGCTGGTCGTCTCCGGCAGCCGGTAGCTGCCCGGCAGGCCGTATGGATCGCCGGCATTGGAATATTTGAAGAATTTCGAGTGCAGCCACCAGCAGGTGCGGCGGAACAGCGGATTGCGCTGGCTGATGAAGCCGAGCGCCGGCAGCTTCAGCAGCGATCCCGGGGGAACGTCATCGAACTTGTAATGCTGACCGTCCCATCCGAACGCGAATATCGGGCCGCTCGCTCCGGGCGCACCGCTGGCCACGAGGAGGTGCATGATCGTTGCATGCAGGTGCCGTGCACGCGCATCGAGCTTGTTTCCGGCCGCGCTCTCGCCCATCGCACGGTACATCGCGGCCGCATCGCGCAATGCGCGCCAAACCAAAGCGTTGTCGTAAGTCTCGTACGACCAGCGGCGATTCTCGTCCTGCGAATCCTGCTCGGTCCAGTAAAGGCCTGCTTGGCCTCGATGCCTGAGCAATTTCGCGAGCAGCATCACCAGCGCGGTGCGATGTCGACTGACATAGGCGGTATCGCCCGTTCTGCGCCAGTATTCGGCCAGGGCAATGATCGGCGCAGCGTTCTCGTCGAGTTCGTAGCCGGGCTCGAGCGTGACTCCATCGATGAAGCGGCTGTGCGTGCCGGCATCCCGCAGCTGCATGCCGAGCGCCACGTTCAGCGCGTCACGGGCCCTCCGGACATCAGTGTCCAACAGCGCCGGAAAGCTCCACAGCATGGCGTCGCGGTCCCAGTAGGCCGCTGAAACGTAGTAGCGCGGCGAGCGCGAGGTCACGCCGACGAATTGTTCCGTGTCATACGTTCTGCCCCAGGCGAAGAACGAGGAGAACAGGAGATTGCGGTTCATGAACTCATCGAGCGCCGGATTGCCCGTGGTCCGAAGCCGCGGTGCGAGCCAGGCGCGCTCCTCGCCGAGAAGCGCCGCGGCGCCAAAGTGCAGGATCCGCGCCGCCAGCACTTTGGCCTGGTATCCGGCGCTCGATTCGTCCAGGCCGACGGAGACGATGAAATTGGCGACCGCGCGCCGGCCAGGCGCGAGCAGGCGCTGGCACGCAACGGTGTAGGCATCGCCAGCGCGGCGGGCGTGGGTGCAATCGGGGTGCCCCAGCGACCAGGCGAACACCGTCTCGTTCTCCACGAAACGGAACACGTGAGTGCTCGGAATCCAAGGCGGTGCGTCCGATTGCAGGCGTTGCCCGATGATCATCGATGGCGAATAGACGATGCGAGCCAGCCCGCCCCAACGGGCGGTGACACCGAAGCGGACCTTGCGGGCGACGGGTCCGTCGTTAACGGCCACCATGCGGATCCAGGCCGCCCTGGAGTGAGGCGGCGTGGCGTAAATGATCGTGAATCGCAACGGGCCGCTGCGTGCCGTGGCGACCGGGATCCAATAGTCGAGCAGGCGCCATCTGCAGATATGCAGGCCGGTAGGCGCAGCGCCGGTTGCGACCCAGGGCTCCACTGCAGGAATCATGTTCTGTTCGGGACCGGAATTGACGGTCGGCGAGCCCTGGACCTGCAGAACTCCGCGGTCGCGCATCGACAGGACGTTGAAGCTGACGATCGCTCCGTCGCTCGCGCGGATCTCGGGTAGCGCGATCCAGTCGTTGCCCGTGGCGATGACCGCGCCCTGGCCCAACTTCAACGCAGTGCTATCCGGCCCCGGCGCGACCAGCCGCTCGCCTGCGCACCAACCGCTCTGCGGCGCGAGCACCAGAATGGCCAGAACCAGCAATGAGACAATCCGCTGGAGACGCAAGGTCGTCACCGCAGGCCACACGGACGGCCTCCTCGCAGCCACGGCTTGCCCACCATACGTTCGCTGCTCACGCCACTCGAGGCATGCCTGTCTCAAGGTCCTCTCCACGTCTCGATCCCCCAGTCGGCAAGATCCGCCCGCCGCAGCATCGGCGCCCCGGAGCGCCGGCGGGGATAAATCGGCTCAAGAGGCATTCCGACCAATTCTCAGCAGGAAAAGCGCGTCGGGCCGCAAAGTCACGGACAGATCGCCTCCGCGCAGGCGCACGACTTTCGGGGGCGGCAGCGCCGTCGCCACGTTCATTTGTGCGACTTGCTTGAGCGTCGGGTAGCGCGGGCTGCCCATAAACCGATAGACCGGCAGCGCGTTGCCGTGATCGTCATCGACGCGCTCGATTGCAACGGGTGCATCGGGGAGCACGCCGCTGATCTTCAGGCGCAATGTCTTGGATTTCCCCTTCACACCGGGATCGACGAGATTCCACAGCGCAATAGCCAGGCTGCCGTCATGGGTGCGGGTCACGATGACGTCGCTGGCGGGATTCGCGAGGCGCTCGTGTCCCAGCTGGTGCAGCAGTTCGAATGCGTAAAAGCTCGGCTTGTTGATCCCGCCGTAGGCGCGCAAGCCGAACCCTCCCGTGAAGGGGCCGGGGTTCGGCCCACCTTCCTCGAACACATCCGAGAACGTCCAGAACGACATCATTTGCACGCTGCCGTCGCACTCACGAATGGTGTTGGCTACCGCGGGACCCACGTAGGTCGTATCGCGCGCGTTGTCTCTGCCCATCACGCTCCACTCGGTGAGATAGAGCGGCAGGTTCGGCAATCGAGAGTGATCGATCTCGCTGCGGACCTGCTTGACGGCCAGGCAAAGACGATCGTCATAGGGAACCGGCCGGCGGTGGCCGAACAGCGACTGGGTTGTGTCGTCTGCATAGGCGTGCGTCGAAATGAAATCGATTGGGACGTGCTTCGAGGCGACGTGCCGCAGAAACGCGCGGATCCAGGCCGCATGTGCCGTCGCCGGTCCGCCGACCTTAAGGCGCGGACTCACCGCCTTCAGCGCCCGGGCTGCGCTGTCATAAAGATGAAAATACGTCTTTTGCCGCCACGGGCCACCCCAGAGATTTTCGTTCGGCTCGTTCCAGACCTCGAAGTACCACGTGGAGACTTCAGCGATGCCGTAACGCGCGATCAGATGCCGCGCAAAGACGCGAATCACGGCCGCCCACTTCGAGAACGTCTGCGGCGGCGACACGTTCGGCCTGTACCAGAAGTCGTAACGAGCGTCGGGATTGGCCGCAATTGCCCGGGGCATGAAACTGAGCTCGACGAAGGGTCGCACCCCGTTCTTCAGCAGCCCATCGTAGATCGTATCGACGTTCGAAAAGTTGTAAACGAGGTTGCCCCGAAAGTTCCTCGTGTACACGCCGACGCCGTCGTCGAGAATCCCGTGGAACCGGACGTAGCGGAAGCCGGTGATCCGCTTGACCGCTCGCAGATCCCGCAGGTAGTCCGCGCGCATCGCCAGGGCCGCGTGACCCGAGCCGAACGTCTCTTCCCAGAAGTGCGGAAAGCGCGTACCCGGCGCTGTAGCGTCGATGCGCACCACTTGCGCGGCGAACGCTCTCGCAGCAAACGACGGCAGCACCGAGAGGGCAACGGCGGCGAGCGCTGCCCGCCATGGTCGGTGGGCAAGACCTAGTTTGCACGGGCGCATTGGGGCTTTGCTTCCGATTCCTATGGAGGCGGCGCCTTGCAGTGCCGGGCAATGAAGGCCTCATGCGCAGGTACGACCGCCACGCAGCTGCCGACGACCTCTTCCACATGCTTGACGAATTTCGTGAGTTCGGCATCCGTCAAGCGATCGATCACGGGCGGATAACGGCGCGGCTTGATGCGCTGCCCGATCATCACTTGCGCCCAGCTTACGGTCTTGAACAGCTCATCGGTGCGCGGGATGATCCGTGCGCTGTCGCTAAACAGAGCAATGACCTCACGGAGCGACTCCGGGATTTCCATGGTGCGGCAGTAATTCCAGAACGGCGTGTCGGCGCGCTCGGTCGCGTGGTAATGCAGGATGAGGAAGTCGCGCACCCATGCGAACTCCTCGTCCATCTGCGCGTTGTAGCGGTTCCGGAGCGCTTCGCTGCAGTCGCGCTCGGGAAACAGCAGAGCCAGCTTCGCGATCGCCGTCTGAATCAGGTGGATGGCCGTCGACTCCAGGGGCTCGAGGAAGCCGCCCGAGAGTCCTATCGCCACGACGTTGCGGATCCATGCCCGCCGCCGCTTGCCGCCGTGGAAAGGAATGAGCTTCGGCTCCGCGAGCGGCCGTCCCTCGAGATTCTCAAGCAGGACCGTCCTCGCCTCGTCCTCGCTCATGTGGCGGCTGCAGAAGACGTGGCCGTTACCCACGCGATGCTGCAAAGGAATCCGCCACTGCCAGCCCGCCGGCCGCGCGGTGGCGCGCGTGTAGGGTGTGGGCGGAACCACGTTCTCACAGGGCACCGCCCAAGCGCGGTCGCAGGGCAGCCAGTGCGACCAATCCTCGTAACCCGCCTGCAGTCGCTGCTCGATCAGCAGGCCTCTGAATCCCGAGCAGTCGATAAAGAAGTCCCCCGAGACGGTGCGGCCGTCCTGCAGCACCAGCGTGTCAACGAAGCCCGTGTCCGGCCGCAGGCCCACCTCCACGATCCGTCCCTCGATGCGCCGCACGCCGTGCGCCTCAGCGAACCGGCGCAAGTACCGCGCGTAGAGCGTCGCGTCGAAGTGGTACGCGTAGACGATGTCCTCGAGCGGGGTGTCTTTCGGCGCGTCCGTGGGCGTCGGCATGAACCTGCCCTGGCGGGCAGCCAGAACGTTGAAGGAATACAGGCCGAGATCCTTGGCCACACCCATCTGCAGGGCCCGCGTCCAGTATTGATGAAAGGGCTGCCCATCCAGGTCCAGCCCGAGCGTACCGAAGCCGTGGATGTACGAATCCCCAGGGCGCGCCCAATCCCGGAACTCGATGCCAAGCTTGAAGGTCGCCTGAGTCCCGCGCACGAACTCACGCTCGTCGATCCCGAGCAGCGCGTTGTGCCTGCGGAACGGAGGAATCGTGGCTTCGCCGACACCGATGATGCCGATCTCCTCGGACTCGATCACCTCGATGGAGAGTTCCGGGTAGAGCAGCTGCCGCAGCGCCGTGGCCGTCATCCAGCCGGCCGTTCCGCCGCCGACGATCACCAGCCGGCGGATGCTGTGCTCATTCATCTCGCGTACCTCCTCGGCGCCGCTCAAATCGGCGCGCCGCGCCGCGCAGCCGCAATCCCCGAAAGAGCCGATCTCCCGGGCATGAATTTCGGCGTCTTGCCGGCCGGCGGCCGCCGCGACCTCGCCGCGGCGACCGCACGACGCACTACCAATTGATGCCCGCGGTCAACTTGAGCGTCAGCGGCACTCCGTATATCGGTCCATTCGTTACGTACTGCGGCGGAACCGAACCGCTGAGTTTCGGGCTGAAATTCGCAGCCGCATACTGCGGCGTATTGAACAGATCGAGAACGTCGAGGCGCACGTAACCCTTCATCCCGTAGACGCGCAGGCTGAAATTCTTGGTCGCCTCCAGATCGAGGTTGTGCTCACCCCAGGTATCGCGCGGGAACCCGGTCACCGGGAAGTCCCAGTAGCCGTTGCACTGCTGCAGCGTGGTCGGACAGGGCGCGGCACCGCCGAAGCCAATCGGCGTCGCAAGAGTCAGCTTCGCACCGTAGATGATGTTCCATGGGCCATTGATCGAGCCCGTGATCACTATGCGGTGCTTGGGGATCACGCTGCTCGGCACCATGGGGTACATCGACACCTTCGGCAAGTCGAACAGGTAGTTGTTGTTCGTGAAATAAGAGTAGTAGTCGTTCTGGTACGCATCCGAATACGTATAGGCGATCGTGGCGCTCCAGCGGGACTCCCGGGTGTAGGGCTTGTCGAGGAACAGCAGGACCTCCTTGTCGACGTCTTTGCCACCGTTGTTCCACAACACCAAATTGCCGGTGGTACCAGGCACGCCGCCCCAGGCGGGGCAGACTCCCGCACTGCCCCAACCGCAGGGCACGAAGTAGGAGCCGTTGGCCGCGCGGTTGCCGAGCTCGCCCACGATTCGGTTGTAGCTCTTGACCTCCGACAACGTGATGCTCGCGTCCCACTCGCCAAGGCGCGTGCGAAAGCCCAGGCTGAACTGGTCGGAGTACGGGTTCTGGATATGGTTGTTGACCATGTCGATCTCGCCATACGGTGTCGTGTTGAGCGACTGCAGATTGGCGAGATTTAGGTAGGACGGGCTCCATGCCACGCACGGCGGATTGCCGTTGGTCGCGGTCGGATTGGCGTTTGCCGCCGTCACGCAGCCGAAATTGCTGTAGCCGCCGCCGTAGAAGTCCACGTTCGGCTCGGCGAGCGCCGACTTGGTAAGCTCGAGCGACATCAGGTCGAATATGTTGCGATCGTAGGCGCGCGCGTAGCCGCCAAAGATGACGTAGCGCTGATTCCCCTCGATATCGTAGGAGAAGCCGATGCGCGGCTGGATCTCGTTGCTCTGCGGCGAGCGGTTGTGGCCGTTACCGATGTAATTGGCGATGTTTTCGCCTCCGAGCGCGAGCGCCTGCGCGTAGGTCTCGGTAGATCCCGGCGAGTACGGGCCGTAGATGTCATTAACGATGGCTTGCGGCGTGACGAAGTTCTCCCATGCCGGCACCGTCTCGTAGTCGTAGCGCACCCCAAGATTCAGCTCGAGATGCGAATTGACGTTCCAGTCGTCCTGAAAATAGATGCCGTACAGTTGGTCGTTCGAGTTCGCGAGGATTTTTTTATTGCCCTGATAGAGAGCCGTGTAGCTGACCTGATAGGGTGTGGCTTGGGTGCCCGTCGGGTCAACCGCATAGTAGAACTGCGAGCCTGCGCCTGCGTCCTGGTAGCTGAGCTTGGTTCCGGTGTAACTCACTCCGAACTTCAAGGTATGCGTCCCGGCGAAGCTCAAGTTCGCGAGCGTGAAGTCATCGGAAACCGTGTAGACCTGCTGCTCATTCTTGAACTGGGAGTAGACGCTCTCGCCGTTGACGTTGATGAGCGTCGCGTTACCGGTGCTGGAAAACCACTGGTAGGTGAGTTCGGGTCTGGTGGAGCTCGCAAACGGAGTCTGTCCCGACGATTCGTAACTGACGCGAGCCTGATTCGTCCAGTCTCTCCCCGCATGCAGCCAGTAGAGCCCCACGCGGCTGAAGCGGTTGTCTATCGAGTTGGCAGCCGAAGCGGCGGTCTGACCGTTAGCGCCGCTGATCTGGCTCTCGAAGCGGTATAGCTCGGTGAGCTCCAGGCGGTCATTGACACCGGGTTCGTAGTCGAGCTTGGCGAACAGCAGGTCCTCGCTGAACGGATTGGTGGTCGGGCCGAACTGCGACCAAACATCTGCGGGCATCAGTGACCGCAAGCCGGCCACGGTTGGAATATTGTTTCCCGTCGACGGGTATACGACATTGGGCAGTGCCAGGTCCTTGTGCTCGTAGGCGACGAAGTAGTGCGCGACGTTCTTGACGATGGGCCCGCCGACCGACGCACCGTACTCCAGACTCTCACCTCCTAAGGCCTTTGGGTCACCCGGTGTCGTCGAGTTCGCCTCCGCTGGTGTGTCTGCACGCAGATTCTGATTGGTGAAATCGACGAAGGAGCTGCCGTGGAACTTGTTCGTGCCAGATTTTGTCTCCGCAGCAATGGCAGCGCTCGCCACCTGGGCATACTCCGCACTGTAGTTCGACGTGATAACCCGGTACTCCGCGATCGCCGACTGCGGGAAGGGATTGCCGGGATCTCCCACATTGGGGTTTTTTGTCGGACCCGACTGGCCGGCGATTCCGCCCTGCACGAAATCGGTCATGCTCATACCATCGATGTAGACGTTGGCGTTCTCGGACTCCTGCGCGCCACCGCGAAATGCGGTATTGCCGTTGCCATCGACAGTGAAGGTTACACCCGGGATGATGTCGGCGAACTCAAGGAAGTTGCGAGTGATCTGCGGAATAGTCGCGATGGTGCGCGCCGTGACGATGCCACCGACCGCCGGAGTGCGCATCTCGACCAGCCGCCGGCCGGTGACGACCACTTGCTGCAATGTCGCGGCGCGAAGCGTCGTGTTGGTGAAATCGAAGACGACGGTCGAGGCAACGCTCAGCGTTAGGGTCTGTTCCTCAGTTCCCGCCTTCACCCGGTAGCGGCCGGGCGGTAATCCGACCAGGATGTAAGTGCCGGCCGACGATGCGATGGCTTCTCGGCGAGCGCCGGTAGCGATGTTCGTGGCGATGATTTTCGTGCCCGCCGCCGCATGCCCTTCGAGTGTCGCACTCGCGATCTGCGCCTGAGCCGTGTGCGGAATCAGCGCGGCGGCGCTGGCCGCGAGCGTGGATGCCACAAAGCTGGCGACGAGATTCTTGCGTGACCTGCAGTGCCTCGACATCTTGTTTCCCCCTCAGTGTGACAAACCGGCGATCACGAGCACATTGCGCGGGTGACGTTGCGCAAGCTCGGCGCGGCGCGCCCAACCGGCGCTGTGGCGCACGGCGGACGCGATTGCGGACCTCTTGGTGTACTTCCCGGGCAACCTTCCGCGGCATCAGCGAAATCGCTGACGCGAGATCGCGTCAAATGCGATCTGCAACGCGGACTAGTTTCGCGGACCCCCCCCCCCAATTAGTGACCATTTGTAAACGCTTACCGCTGGGTGTAAACGTTTACACTGTTCTTGTGATGTTTATATTCCTCGGCATGCGAATTGTCAATATCCCTCGGAACCCCGCTGAACGGAGGGTGGGCCAGACAGCTGAAGATGGGGCCGAGGGCAATCCTCATTGTGGGCTCAGCGCAAGATGGTTTCACATGCACTACTGGGTGACAGAGCGATGACCGCCGATACTGCGGCGCAGATCGTGTACGCCCGGAATTCCCCGTCGCGCCCATGGGCTCAGCCTCGGAAGCACTCGGTGCCGTGTGCTCAGACAGGAGTGCGCCGTTGAAGACGAGACAATCCTCGCGCTCCAGGCGTCATGAACATATCCGTGGCTGATGCGCCGAACAGCTAGCCGCCGAGCGCGCTTCAGTGCTGACTCGGGCCGCATGCTGCCGGGCGGGCGGGGCGGGGTTGGACCCCAAACACTTCACGCTGTGAAATGCCAAAGCTGCGCGAAGCACGGGTGTTCAACTCGCCGCATATGGCATCGGTGGCGGTACCAAGTCCGGTTCCGCCGGCGTGTCGAGGCCCTTGACACCGGACGCTGCGGCAACTTCAGCCGTCGTGTCTCTGCGCTGATTCTTGGGGCAACCTCATGCCAGTGTCGCCGGAAGCTGCCCCTGGTGAGCTGTCTGTGGTGCTACGCGCGCTGGCGTCGTTTCGATGCTGAAGGTCCCCGCCGGCATCCGAGTCTTCGTAGCCGCGGCGCCCGCGGACACGAGGTGCAGGTCCTCGGGCTCGTGCGCGTTCATCACCGACCTACCGGGAGCCGCACCCATGAGTGCCAATCTGCTTTTGTTGAGGAAAAGGCTGCGATGACATCAGTTCTCAAGTCCCGAAGAAGCTCGCCGGAAGGCCTTCACCTGCCTCGCGGCACGATACAATCCGCACCCGCGCGGCACCGCCTGCAGATGTCGATCCGCGGACGTTTCGCAAACGCATGTTTTTGAGCATTCGACCAGCGGTATTGCGCGGCTAGGCTGCTGCGTGGCCGGCGGTGGTCGAGAGCAGAAAGTCACCGCAGGCGACGGCTGATGACCCACTGCGCATGGAACCAAGCGGTCCGCATCCGCTCTTGAGAGCCCCACCTTGCATCAAGGATCGATTCTCCTATCGAACGACCTGCGCAGCCCGAATTTCCCGCGAAGCTCGGCGCCGCTCGCGGCCGGTCCTCGCGCCCAGCTTGCGCATCTCGGCAATCCGGATCCTCCGGCCATCTGCATCGAATCGATCTCCAAAGCCCGCTGGCCGATCTTGGCGTGCAACTCCTTCCAGCGCGGGGCTTCGTGCTTCGGCGGACTGCCCGGAGGTGAGGATCTCCTCGGCGCCAGAGAGCGGCTGGGAGTTCCACTGGACGATCTGGTGCGGACACAGGTCGAAGCGCCAGGCCAGCTCGGCGCGGGTCGCCTCGCCTTTGAGGGCCGGTAAGGCCATCTTCGCCTTGAGCGCCGATGATTGGCTACGTCGAGTTCTGCGGGTTAGTTCGCCTGCCAGAGCCGAGCAATCCACCGATCCGCCTGTTCAGCTTCCCAGCGCCATCTCAGCGTTCCGCAGAACCACGCTGAGGCACCTAAATGGGCTCGCCTCGCGTGAATTTCGCAGCGATGATTGTGCCGAAGAAGATTCACCCTGTTTGAACCCGGCTATGCCGTGCGGCTGATATGGCACGAGAGTCTCCACGACTCGCTCAGGCGCCGGGTCATGCGCTTCAGGAATCGCACCGGGCGCTCAGAGTTGAGTTCGTGTAATGGTTTCCGCTAGTCGAGGCATAGCGGATCTAACTAGTTACGACACATCCAACAGCAAAACGATGTCGGCGTGTGTCAGGAAATTTTGCATAATCCGGACGGGAACGGCGTATCTCATTGATCTAGGTGGATGGCACGAGGATTGCAGCTTTCCGTGCGATGTCAATGCTTGGCCCGGGAGAGACATACATGAGAACGCGAAGCTTCAAATTGAAGATCTTGACCCTCATCACTGGTGTGGGTCTTTTGATGCTGACACCGCTGGCCGCTCATGCGTCCACGTGTGTCGGCTCCTGCGGGACGGACACGGCAAACGGCGACGTGACGCTTCCTCCTGGATTCAGCTCCTATAACTATGTGACGACCGCCAACGGCCCCACGGGCGGCGGTACTCTGCCCTCTCTATTCGGGTCACCAGGGGTGACTTCGACCAATGGATCAACGTTTACGACCGATGCGTTCACGGCGACCGCGGGCGAATTGATCAACTTCAATTTCAACTACGTGACATCGGACGGATCGAGCACCTACCCGGACTATGCGTGGGCCGGATTGATGAGCACGGATGGGGGTGCCAATTACCTCATCTTCTCGGCGCAGACCCAGCCGACGGGCAATACCGTTCCCGGAGAGACGTTGCCGGCGCTTGCGCCCGGCACCGCGCTGGTGCCGTCGACTTCGGCGATCGAGCCGGGATCGGGCGCTTCTGGAGGACCGGTCTGGACGGAACTCGGCACATATTCAGGGTCCTGCTATGATGTTGGCTGCGGACTCACGGGATGGATCGAGTCTCAGTTCACCGGAGAGGCCGCCGGTTCCTACACGCTCGAATTCGGAGTTTCGAATGCCACTGATATGAACTACGACTCGGGGTTGGCGTTCGCCGGCGTCGAGGTGGGGGGGCAGCCGGTGGGCAGCGTTCCAGAGGCTTCCAGCCTTGCCTTGCTCGGCGCGGGTCTCGCGGCGCTGCTGCTCGCGTTCAGGCGCCGCCGCAGGATGAGCTGATCTGGCGGTTTTGAGGCACAAGCCCGCCCCCGCAAGCGGGGGCGGGGAATTTCCGTTGCGTTTCTCAGCCGGATCCCCCGTGCCCGACTACCGTCACGAATCCGGCAAAGGATCGTGGCGAGCGACGCGGTGACGTGAATGCCGATCTCGGTGAGCGCCCAGTCGATTCGTCCGCCCTGCAATCCCGCCACGACCACGGCAGAGAGCCTGTTGAGCCCGCCGCAGAATCCAGTGATGATCCTCAGCCACCATTAGGGAGACAGCGTCGGGCAGCGGGCGAAGAAGGCCAGAGTCCGCAGAAACGCGAGGGCATTTTTTGTAGTCTGAAAGGCTCTTGCAAAACAACATCAGGCGATCGCGAGACTGGCTTTGGCCGAGCCAAGCCTGCTCGATGTGGCCGAGGGAGCGGCGCCCTTGGAGACGGTCCCGCCTGTCTTCTCACGGGTTGAATGGATTGCCCCCCAGGTGCATAGCACCCGCGTCGGTGCCCGACTTTCTGCCGACCATCTTGAGGTTTCATAGACCGCAACTGCTGGATGCATCGATCGTGCCGCGAATCCGGATCGGGAACGCGGCCGCCCTGCAGCCTCATGACGACTTGTACAGCAATATTGCAGGTGTGTTCGCCGGGCGTCGCCGCCTCACGTTGTTTCCACCTGAGCAACTACCCGATCTGTACCCTGGCCCAATGGACGTTACTCTGGCGGGGGTGCCGATCAGCATGATCAGACTGGAGGACATGGATTGTATTCGCCACCCTCGGTCTCGGCTCGCACTCGAGCACCTCCAGGTGGCCGAGCCTGGGCCCGCTGATGCATTGCTCATTCCCTCCGCGTGGTGGCATCGGGCCGACTCACTGGCCGCGCTCAACGTGCTCGTGAACGACTGGTGGAACCCCAGCCAATCCCCTCTGTCACCCCGACCCGCTGTACGCGATATTCGCCCTTCGCAATCTGCCGATCGAGCAGCGCGCCGTGTGGCGAAACCTCTTCGACAATTACGTATTTCAGAGGAGCGGCGATCCTCTCGGCCACTTGCCGCCGGAAATCCACTCCCCCCTGGGGTGAGCTCTGTGCGCCGGCGCTGCGCACCGTGCGAACGACTCACATGCGATCCCTTAGCGGCTACTGAATAGATCGCAAGCCGGCTCGGCACCCACCCTCATTGAGTCCGCTCTTCAGGGCGAGGCCCCGAGCGCTCGAGCCCCATCAGCTCCACGCGCTGTCCGTTCGTGCGATCGAACGCATGCAAGTCACTCCGTCTGACCCAGAGTCGTATCTGCTCTCCGACTCGCGGCAACTTCTCGCACCGAAGGCGAGCCAGCACTCGCCCGAAGCGCTGTGTCAGCTCTATATGACATTCGCTGCCCTGTGACTCGATTCGCTCGATGCGTCCAGCCAGTTGCAGATCATCGGGACCGCCGGCCTGGGTCGAAAAGGACTCGGGGCGCACGCCGTATTCCAGTCCGCTCGCGCCGGCCGGTACGCGCGCGCCATCGTCAAAGGACTCGGCTGTGAGAAAATTCATCGGCGGCCAACCAACGAATCCCGCAACGAATCGGTTCGCGGGCCGGTGGTAGACATTGATCGGCGTGTCGATCTGCTGCACACGGCCGCCGGCCAGCACCACCATGCGCTGGCCGAGCGAAAGCGCCTCCGATTGATCATGGGTGACGTAGACCATGGTTGTCCCAAGGGAGCGGTGCAGCGCGGCAAGCTCGCGGCGAAGCTCGGCGCGCAGCGGCACATCGAGGCTCGAGAGCGGCTCATCGAGCAGAAAGAGCGCCGGATTGCGCAGCATGGCCCGACCGAGGGCCGTCCGCTGTCTTTGGCCGCCGGAAAGCTCGCGCGGATAGCGCTTGAGCATCGCCTCGAGACCCAGCTGCGCCGCGGTCTGCCTGACGCGCCGGTCGATCTGGGTGCGGGGCGTGCCCCGCACGCGCAGTCCGAACGCCAGGTTCTCGTAGACGGTCATGTGCGGGTACAGCGCGTGGTTCTGGAACACCATCGCGACGTCGCGCTGTTGCGGCGGCACCTCGTTGACAGTGCGTCCACCGATGCGGATCACGCCCGCGGTGATCGAGTCGAGGCCGGCCACGAGGCGCAGCAGGGTCGATTTTCCGCATCCCGAAGGTCCGACCACAGCCAGCAACTCACCATCGCGCGCCGTGAAGGACACGTCGCGCAACACGGACTGGCCGCTGCGCAGGGTCTTCTCGACGTGTTCGATCTCGAGGGCAGCCATCTGGTCAGTCCGTGAGGCTCCCAGCGATCACCGAGCGCAGGTAATAGCGTTGTGATGCCAGGAACACGAACACCATCGGCAGCATGGTCATGGTGGCGCCGGCGGCCATCAAGCCGATGTCCTGGTAGTGCTCACGATCGATCGCAGCCAGAGCCACCGGCAGCGTCTGCATGCTCTCCTGCTGCATGGCGATCATAGGCCACATGAAGTCATTCCAGCTCACCACGAAGATCAGCACGCCCACCGCGGCGAGCATCGGGGCCATCAGCGGCACCACGATCGATCGGTAGATGCGCCACTCGCTCGCGCCGTCGATGCGCGCCGCATCAAGGATGTCCGCGGGTATGGCTCGCATGTACGCCTGCACCAGCACGATGCCCACGGGGTTCGCGGCTGCCGGGAGCACCAGCGCCGCATAGTGATTGACGAGGTGCACCGTTCGGAACATCTCGAACAGCGGCAGCACCAGAGCCTGATTGGGAATCAGCACGCCGAGCATCACGAGCCAGGACACCATGCGCCGGCCCCGGAACTCGACCCGCGCCAGCCCATAGCCAGCCGAACCGGCGACCAACATCGAGAGCGCCATGGTGGCGATCGCGACCACCAGGGAGTTGAAGAAGTACCTCCCGAGGTGCTGCCGGCTGATGATGTTGATGACGTTGACGAGTGTTGGATGGTGCGGCCAGAGCGACGGAGTACCGGCAGCGGCTTCCGGCGCGCGCATTAGCGCGATAGAGGTCACCCAAAGCAGCGGAAAGAGAGTGGCGCCGGCGAGCACGGCGAGGCCGAGATAGGTGCCGGCGCGCAGCGTGCGGTTCTGCAGGCTCACATCAGTCTCCCCGCCAGCCGGCGCGGGTATGACGCTGCACCCACGCGAACAGCCACATCACTGCCGTCAGCGCCATCGCGATTGCGCTCGCAGCCCCCCAACGCCACCAACGGAAGCCTCGCTCGTACATCAGCAACAGCAGACTCGTGGTGCTGCCCAAGGGTCCGCCCTGCGTCAGCACATACGGCTCGGCAAACAGCTGCCAGTAGCCGCTGACATCAAGCAGCGCCAGTAGGCCCAGAGTCGGGGCGAGCATTGGGACCGTAATCCGCAGCAGCCGGTGAGGCACGCCCGCGCCCTCGATGCGGGCGGCGTCGTACAGTTCGTCGGGTATCTCCTTGCGCGCCGCGGACACGATGATCATCCCATAGCCGAACCCTTTCCAGACGACGACGATCGTGATTGCGAGGATCGCCAGGTGCGGGCTGCCGAGCCAGTCGACAGCTCTCAGGCCAAGCAGCCCGAGCAGGTGATTGACTAGGCCGAAGCGTGTGTTCAGCAGGTAGCGCCAACTGATCGCGATCGCGACCGTCGAGCACACCACGGGCACGAACAGCGCCGTGCGAAACAGACCACGCCATCGTTCGGCGATCGACTCGATCATCAGCGCCGAGATCAGCGACAGCAGCAGCGTCGCAGGCACACCCACGACGACGACCACGAGCGTAGTCTCCAGTGCCTGCCACGCCTGCCGATCCCGAAGCAAATGCCAGTAATTGGCGGCGCCGATCACATGTAGATTGGCCGGGTTGGCTACGGAATAGACATCGAAGTCGGTCAGGCTCAGCCCGAAGACGCCGATCAGCGGAATGAAAACGAACACCGCAAGCAGCACGAGCGCAGGCAGGACGAAAAGCGCGCCCGACGGACGCTTGCGCATCATCGCTCCTCCGCCGCACGGCTCCCCCCTCTCGGGGGCGTTGCGGTCGGGGTCGCTGAGCGCGCCAGAAGTTCGCGCCGCTTCGCGAGCCAATCGTCGACGGTGCGGTCGAAGCCCGCCGTCGCGCCCCGCACTGACGCATCGCCGGCGGCGACTCGTGCGGCCATGCGGCGCATTCCGTCCATGATCTCGTCCCACTCGGGAATCGCCTCGAAGGGCCGTACCCGCTCGAGCTGCGAGCGGAACGCCCGCAGCTTGACGTCGTTCGCGAGCGGCGGCAGCCGCCAGACGCCGCGTCGCGCCGGCAAATCGCCCGTGAGCTCGTACAACCGGACCTGTTGCCTGTCGGCCAGCATGTAGCGGATGAACTCGCGCGCCAGCAGTGCGCGGCGAGAGGCCCGCAAGACCACGAAGTCGGATCCACCGATGATCGATACGCCCGGCCCATTGGGGCCGGGCATGGGCGCGGTCATCCACAGGTCCTCATCCCGAGGCGGGAGGAAGCGGCGGAACTCTCCGATGTTCCATGGACCTGACACATAGAACACAAAGTCCCCGCGCGCCATCTCCCACCACAGGTTGACGAGCTGACGGTCGTCGATGCGCGGCGCCAGGTGCTGCTCATACAAGCTCTTGTAGAACGACAGCGCCCGCCGGAATGAGGCGCTCGCGAAGTTGCCATAGCGGTCGCCATCGCGCAACATCGGCGCCGGCTCCTGCAATGCGAGGACCTCGAGAAACTCATACTCGTTGGTAGGCGCGAGCAGCGCGTACTGCCCAGGGCCGAGGATCCGCTTCACCGCGCGCATCTGCTTCAGCCATCCGCTCCAAGTCCGGGCCGGCCGGTCGAACCCCGCCCGCCGCAGAATGTCCGGGCGGTAAAAGAGCAGCCGCGTGTCGACATACCAGGGCACGCCGTAGGAAACTCCGTTAAAGCGCGTGACCTGCAGCGCCCCAGGGAAAAAGTCATCCGCGATATGCCGCTGCGGCCGGAGCGCGTGCAGAGTGACCAGCATCGCCAGATCCGTATCTCCAACCTGAGCTACGTCGGGCGGGTCGCCGGCCGCGACTGCCGACAGCAGCCGCACCTGCGCAGAACTCCAGGCGAGCTCCTGCACGCAGACCGAGACCCCCGGGTGACTGGCTTCGAAGCCGGGCACCATCCGCTCGAGCGCGTCCGCCTCCGAGCCGATCGCCCACACGCTCAGTCCGCACGGCGCGTGCGTGCAGCCGGCGCAAGCAAGAATCGTCGCGCCGAGCGCGGCGACCGCCCCTGCTCGGCCGAAAGCGCTGCTCATCGGCCCGGCTGCGCGCTCGGCCGGGCTGGGGCCCGGGGATCGGTCGACCCGCGAACGATCAGGGTCGTAGGCAACGGCCGCTCGCGCGGTCCGGAGGGAGGCGGTTCGTCCGGCTTGCGGTTGACGGCTTTGACCAGCCATTCGAAGGCCTCGATGCCCTGTTGCGCGATCGGGGGGTGCACCGAGGTCAACGGCGGCCGAGTGAATCGCACGATCGGAATGTCGTCGAACCCGGCGACGGCTATGTCCTCGGGCACCCGTACACCGGCCTCCGTTAGAGCCTCGAGGCAGCCCACCGCCATGTTGTCGTTTGCGGCGAAGATGGCGCGGGGACGCTTTGAGCGGCTCACAATGAGCTGTCCGGCCAAGTAGCCGGCGCGCTCCGAATAATCGCCCGCAATGTCACGATGTACCGGCAATCCGGCTTCCTCGACGGCCGCACGAAACCCCCGCGCGCGCTCGCTCGCATCGAAATTTCCCGACGGGCCCGCGATGTGCACCATATTGCGGTATCCCATCGACAGGAAATGCCGCACTACCTGGCGTGCGCCGCCCGCGTTGTCCACCGTCAACGCCGGGCAGCCGTTAACCGGGCACGGTGCGTTCAGCAGAATCGTCGGAACAGTCATCAACAGAGGGGCCAAGCGCGCCCGCGCGTCGTTGAACGGAACCATGAGGATCACGCCGTCGACTTGCCCGTGAATGAGCCCGAGGATCCGCCTCACCTCGGCGAGGTTTCCGTGCAAGCTCGTCACCAGCAGATTCTGCCCGTGAGCGTGGGCGCACTGATCCAGCTCGCGAATCAGCTCGGAGAAGAACTCACCGTGCATATCGGGCAGCACCACCGCGATCGTGTGCGACCGGCCGGTGATCAGCGCACGGGCCGCCGCGTGCGGCACGTAGTTCAGCTGCTGCGCTGCCCGCAATACCGCCTCCCGGGATTCGTTCTTCACCAGCGAGGAGCCGTTCATGACCCGCGATACAGTCGCTATCGAAACTCCCGCGAGCGCCGCGACATCCCGTATGCTAGTAGACAAAGAGAAGACCCTGGTGTAAACGTTTTCAGCTGAGGTATCCTAACGGGGCCGTCCACCAAGTCAAGCCGCACCCTGCGACAGCGAAGATAGCGCTTTGCGTTGAAATGACATCGGATGGGCGCGTTGTTTCTTTGCGTGACTTGTCGACATGCGCTTCAGATTTTGGCCATTCTAGCCAAACCTTCGAGTGCCACAGGTCTGTCGCCGCGCAAGCCGATGCCCGCGCGCCGCGCAGACTGCAGTCCCGGGAAGCGACGCCGAGAATGCTCGAAGCGATATTACAATTATCGTCGTATTTGACGATTATAACGTATTTATCCGTAATATAAGCCACAATTGACGAATTGTGGTTTTCATGGATTAAAGGTATCATTCGTCATATCTGACGAATCTCGTCGACAAAGCTGAGATGACTCGTTACGAGCGACGAGCTATGAATATCGAGCCTGAGGCAACGGACAACGCGATACTCGCAATCCTGGGAGAGCGGGTCGGACGGTACCGGATCGAGGCGGGCCTGACCCAGGCTGAGCTGGCCGAGCGGGCCGGCATCGGCAAGCGCACCCTCGAGCGTCTCGAGGCGGGGCGCGGCACCGAGCTGGTGACGCTGATCCGGGTACTGCGGATACTGAACAACCTGGAAGGTCTCGAGAGGCTGCTTCCGCAGCGGCCTGCGAGCCCGATCGAGCAGCTCAAGCTACGCGGCAAGCAGCGCCAGCGAGCGTTCCGTCCTCGTCGCGGGCGCGAGAGCTCTGGCCGCCCACAAGGGGGCGCACCCAACAGGCCTTGGACGTGGGGCACTCAGCCCGCGACGACGACGCCGGTGAGCAAAATGCCGCGCTCCACGAAGAAGAAAGCGTGAGCCGTGGCCACGATTGCCGAGGTGAGACTCTGGGGCCGGCGCATCGCGGCGGTGTCCCTGGACGAGGGGAGCGATGTCGCGGCCTTCCAGTACGATCCTGAATTCGCGGCCAGCGGCATCGAGGTCTCGCCGATCGTCATGCCGCTCTCGCCGCGCATCTACACTTTTCCCGCGCTGCCGAGGACGTCTTTTCACGGCTTGCCGGGGTTGCTCGCCGACTCCCTGCCCGACCGTTTCGGCAACGCGCTCATCGACGCCTGGCTCGCCACGCAAGGCCGCACGCCCGAGAGCTTCAATCCCGTCGAGCGGCTCTGCTATATCGGCGCGCGCGGCATGGGGGCCCTCGAATTCGCCCCCGCCACGGGCCCGCGGCCCCGGCAGTCGACCAAGATCCGGGTCGATGCGCTCACTGCGCTGGCATCCGCCATCCTCACACGCCGCGACGGGCTGCACGAATCCCTCTCTTGCGAGCATCGCGATGCGCCGCTGCAGGATATCCTCCGTGTCGGCACCTCCGCCGGCGGGGCACGCGCCAAGGCCATCATCGCCTGGAACCCCGAGACGAACGAAGTCCGCTCGGGCCAGGTGACGGCCCCCGAGGGCTTCGAGTACTGGCTGCTGAAGTTCGACGGCGTGAGCGGCAACCGGGACAAGGAGCTGGAGGATCCCAAGGGATATACCGTCATCGAGTACGCGTACTCGCTGATGGCCGCAGACGCCGGGATCGAGATGACCGAGTGCCGGCTCCTTGAGGAAGGCGGGCGGCGGCACTTCATGACCCGGCGCTTCGACCGCACCGCAGACGGCGGGAAGATGCACATGCAATCGCTCGCCGCGCTTGCCCACCTCGACTTCAACGCCGCCGGAGCGCACTCCTACGAGCAGGCCTTCGACGCCATGCGGCGGCTGAAGCTCCCGATGAGCGCCCTCGAGCAGCAGTTGCGGCGCATGATCTTCAACGTCGTTGCGCGCAACCAGGACGATCACGTCAAGAACGTCGCGTTTCTGATGAATCTGCGGGGCGCGTGGTCGCTGGCCCCCGCCTTCGACGTCACCTACGCCTACAACCCGCAAGGCCGCTGGACCCGGTCTCACCAGATGACGGTGAACGGCAAGCAGGAGGGCTTCACGCTCGAGGATTTCCGCGCATGCGCCGCAACCGCGGGACTGAAGCGCGGACGGGCCGAGACGATTCTCGATGAGGTGCGCGCTGCGGTAACGCGCTGGCCGGACTATGCCGAGCGCGCCGGGGTGTCGCCGACCCAACGGGACCGGATTCGCTCGACCCTTTGCCTCGATTTTCCCCAGCGCGAGACACGCAGGGACGCACGCCGCTAGCGCCTGCCCACGCAATAACCACAACCGCCTCTCTCAGGACCTCATCGCCCCCTTGATGCGATCGCCGCTGAGCGGCAGATCCCGCAACCTGAGTCCCGTGGCATCCGCCACCGCATTCGCCAGCGCCGCGGCCGCCGGGCCCTGAGCGGCCTCGCCGGTGCCGAGAAACGGCTGACCCGGGCGATTCAACACGACCACTTCGACCGAGTGCGGCGCAGCTGAAAATCGCAGGATGGGATAGCTCGCCCAGTCGCGGCTCGTGATCCGTGTGCGGTCGAACCTGACCGACTCGAGCAGCGTCCAGCTCAACGCCTGAATGATGCCGCCCTCGATCTGGTTGCGGATTCCATCGGGATTGACGGCCTCGCCGCTGTCCACCGCAGCGACCACCCGCAGCACCCGCGGCATCGGCCCGCCGTGATCCACACTGACCTCGACGGCGATCGCCAGGTACGCGGCGAGATTCTTGTAGCGCGCAAACGCAAAGCCCTTCCCGCCGCCGGCGAGTCGGCGATACTCCCTCCAGCCGAAGCGCTCCGCCGCCGCACGAATGACGGCGACGGCCCGGGGATCGTCGAGATGCCGCAGCCTGAACTCGACAGGATCGAGCCTGGCGGCGCGCGCGAGCTCGTCCATGAAGCTTTCGATGGCGAACACGTTGAGATGGGCCCCGAGCGAGCGCAGCGCCGAGACCCTGAGCGGCATCCTCGGGACGAACCGGTAGTCGACCTTCAGGCTCGGTATCCGGTAAAGCGGCAGCGCATTGCGATCGCCGCCGCCCGCCGGCAGGGGCAGGGGCCTCGGCGCAGGCGGGCTCAGCGGGCGCTCGAGATACCAGGCCGGCATCAGCTCACCGGCACCGCCCGGGCGTGTGGAGTGAGTGTTGCTCCAGACGCGATATTCCCACCAGACGATGCGGCCAGCCTCATCGAGCGCCCCGCGCACACGCGCCAGCATCGCGCTCCCGTAGGGCTCCCACTTGTGCTCATCCGCGCGCATCCACTGGACGCGCACGGGGCGCCCCGGCACCTGCTCGGCAATGAGCGCCGCATCAGCGGCCGCGTCGTCGGCTCCATTGTGCCCGTAGCATCCGGCGCCCTCGACCTGAATGCACCGTACACGGCTCTCGGGCAGCCCGATGAGCTCGGCCAGCGCGCGGCGCAGCGGAAAGACCCCCTGGGTCTGCGTCCAGACGGTGAGTGCGCCCTGATCGAAATGGGCCACGGCGCATGATGGCCCGATCGATCCGTGCATGAGATAACCGCGGCGGTACTCGGCCTCGAGCATCGTTGCCGCGTGCAAGCGCCGCAGGTCCGGCGGGCGGCCCCGCGTCGCGACGGGCACCTCGCGCGACGGCCACTCGAGAAAGTCTGCAAAGAGGCGGCTCTGTTGTGGAAGATTCGCGCTCTCCTCCCAGCGCGCGGCGCGGCTGAGCGCTTCCATCGCAACGACAGCCTGATACTCGCGCCGGGCCACCACAGCGAGGTAGCTGCCGTTGCGCACGACGTGCAGAACGCCTGGAAGGCGAAGAATCGGCGCGCTCTCGACCGAGCGCAGTCGAGCGCCGTAGCTCGGTGGACGGACCACCCGGGCGTGCACCATGCCCGCAAGGCGCAGGTCCTGCACGAATGCCCTCTCGCCGAAGACCTTCGCCGGAATATCGACGCGTGGCCAGGAACGCCCCATCACGCGACGGTGCGCGGGATTTCCGAGCGGCGAGCGCGGCTCGGCGCGAACGTGCAACGTTCGATCCGACACGAGGTCGGCATAGGCGATCCGCCGCCCGCCGGGGGCGATGACCGCGCCCTGCCCGGCCGTCAGATCCCTGCGGGGCTGATGCAGACGCTCGGAGGCCAGGGCAATCATGATCTCGCGCGCCTGAGCCGCCGCATTCATGATCGCCGTGCCGCTGTCCTCCATGGACAGACTGCCCGCCGTGTATCCCTCATCCGGCGTGCGCGCGGTATCGGCCGTCACGAGCGTGATCGCCTGCGGCTGCACGGCGAGCTCTTCGGCCGCGACCTGGATCAGCGCGGTCTTGATGCCCTGCCCGAGTTCGGCCTTGCCGGTGAAGACCGTGATGCCGCCGGCATCGATGCGCAACCACGAATCGAGCAGCGGGGTGGATCTGAGGCTTCCCGGCAGCGAGCGGTCCGCCGCCTCGCCCGAGCTGCGCGCCGCTGCGGCCGCGAGCGACGGCGCGAGCGCGAAACTGACGACCAGCGCGCCGGCTCTCGACAGTACCGCTCGGCGGGAGACCTTCAAGCCGGTGACGGCCATCAGCCGGCCCCGCCAAGACGGGAGACGCCATCCGCCGCGGCACGTTGTCGCTCTCGGGCCGCGCGGCGCACCGCACGCACGATTCTGATGTGCGTGCCGCAGCGGCAGAGATTCGGCTCGAGCGCCGATCGGATCTGCTCGTCCGTCGGCGATGCGTTGCGCTCGAGCAGCGCCTGGGCCCGCAGGATCATCCCGGCAGTGCAGTAGCCGCATTGTGCGGCCTGCTCCTCGATGAAGGCCTGCTGCAGCGCGCCGGGGCGCTGGCGAGTGCCCAGTCCCTCCACGGTCGTGATCCGGCGACCGGCGAGGTCACCGACCGGCACCACACAGGAGAACACCGGTGCGCCGTCCACCAGCACGGTGCACGCGCCGCACTGCCCGAGGCCGCACCCGAACTTCGCCCCGTTGAGCTCGAGCGTATCGCGCAGCACATACAGCAGAGGCGTGCGGGGCTCGTCGTCGACTTCGACGGAACGGCCGTTCAGGATGAGAGCAATCATCTCGCACCCGTGAGTCTCGAGGTCTCCCGGAAGAGTATGCGCCGAGGGTCGCTCGCGTGTGAAGCGAGCCGGGGGCATCGGCGCCCATGAGTGCCGAAAGCGCTTCGCACCACGGTGACCTCATCGGGTCGCCCGCGGACCGGCAGGCCACGAGCATGCCGTAGCGGATGGCGCCCCGGCCCGAACCGGGGCGCCATCCGATGCGCGCGGGCTCGATCAACGCCCGAATCGCACCGCGAACAGCCTGCCGGCTCAACGGCGCAACGGCCCGTGCGCCGCACTTCGGCGCTGCACGCGGGCCTCAGGGGATGGGGTGATCGAAAATCCCCACGACTTTCCCGTCGGGCAACAGCGGCGGAATGAAGATCTCGAGCTTTTCGTGCGCGAACGTGGCCAGATAGGCGTCAGCCCCGCCGGGGGTGACTGTGTAACGAAGAGGCGCTCGAGGCCGCTGGGCGCGGCACGCGCGCGCTCAGCGCCGCGACCGGGACCAGGAATTTCATCGCTGCGGCGAACCACAGCCAGTCGCGAGCGTGCGCGCCGTTGCTGCGCAGTGCCAGCGTCAGCTCACCGGCCAGGCACAGAAACACAGTCGATTGCCACAGCTGATCCAACAGCGCACCGATCATGGCTGGTTCCCCTGTTTGGCCAACCGCCGCAGCGTGCTCCGGGCTTCCTCGATGTCCTTGAGGCTGAGCTTGCCGGTCTCGATCAGCTGCGCCACGACCGGCTGCGCCTTGCCACCGAACAGCGCGAGAAAATCATCGATCAGGCGGCGCTGCGCCGCCTGGCGGGACACCAGCGCCTCGAAGATGCGGGCATTGCTGATCTTCTTCAGGCGGTGCACCCCCTTCTTGCCCTCGAGCCGATAGACCATGGTCTGCACGGTCGTGCAGGCGGGACGCCTCTGGGCCGGAAAGGACTGCTGGATCTCGCGGATCGAGAGCGCCCCGCCGGCCCAGAGGGACTCCATGACCTGCAGCTCGAGCCGAGTGAGACGTGGGATTCTCGCCACTGCGATCGCCTGCAAATGTCATAGAGCCGACTCCCTCATTCTGCAGGGGCGCAAGCCTGGCCGAGGACAGCGGGTCCGCGGCCTGTGCAAGTGCCTGGTGAGGTGAGCGTCTGCCGGCAATCCCGGTGCGCCGGCCTCAGCCGCCGCATTGCTCCTGATCCGTCCTGCCGCTTACGATCCCGGCATGGAATCCTGCCTCGGTGCCCTCCTGCCGCTGCTCGCGCGTGAGCGCGCTGCCGGCCGCGCCACCGCGCTTGCCGTGCTGCTGAGCACGGTGGGGTCGACCTACCAGCGCCCTGGGACGCTGCTGCTGATCGCCGCAAACGGCGAGTACGCCGGGTTGCTCTCCGGCGGCTGTCTGGAGGGGGATCTCGCCGAGCACGCCCGCGCGGTAATCGACTCAGGCGATGCTCGTCAGGTCACCTACGACCTGCGCAACCCCGACGATCTTGTGTGGGGACTCGGGGCGGGCTGCGAGGGCGCGATGCAGGTGCTGCTGCTGCGCGTCGGGCCGCTCGAGCACTGGCAACCGCTTGCGCATTTTGCCGAGGCCTTCGCTGCACACACGCCGACGGCCGTCGGCCTCATCGCCGAGTCTCACGATGCGCGCCTTGCGCTCGGCTCGGTGATGCTCCCCGGCGATGCGACGGACACGCTCGCAACCGCGGCACGCGCCGCTCTCGAGTCCGCGCGCGGCTCCGCCGCGCCCAGTTGGTTCGAGGAGCCCGGACGCTGCCGCCTCTTTCTGCTGCCGCTTGCGCTGCCGCCGCGGGTGCTGGTGCTCGGCGCCGGGCCCGATGCTGCGCCCCTGGTGCGTCTCGCGGCCGAACTGCACTGGAAGGTGACGGTCCTCGACCATCGGCCCGCTTGGGCCGTGCCCGCGCGATTCCCGGCTGCCGAGCGGGTCGTGCAGGCCCGCCCGGAGACACTCCTCGAGTGCGTGGACCCATCGACATTTGACGCGACGGTCGTCATGACGCACCAGATCGAGATGGACCGCGAATACCTGCGCGTGCTGTCTGCAACGAGGCTGCCCTACATCGGCCTGCTCGGCCCGCCGGCGCGCGCGGCGCGGCTGCTGGGCGAACTCGCGGCGCACGCGTCGGCCTTGCGCGAGCGGCTGCACGCCCCGGTGGGATTGAACCTCGGCGGCCGCTCTGCGGAGGCAATCGCAGTGTCGATCGTCGCCGAAATCCTCGCCTTCCTGCATGGGCGGCTGAAGGCGGCCGCCCCGTCAGGTTGAGCCGACGCAAGCGCCACATGCCCGCGCCTCGCATCGAACTGCATGCGCTCGTGCTCGCCGCCGGCGCGGCGCGCCGATTCGGCGCCGTCAAGCAGCTTGCCCCCCTCGAGGGCGAGCCGCTCTTGCTGCGTGTCGTGCGCCGTGCCGCCGCAGCCGCGGACCGGACCTGGGTCATCCTCGGCGCCCACGCGCACGAGCTGACACCGATCCTGGCACATGCGCCCGTCTCGGTGCGGGTCAATTCGCAGTGGAGCGAGGGACTCGCGGCATCGATTCGCACAGGCATCGAGCATCTGCCGCCCTCCTGCGCCGGGGTGATGCTGGTCCTGGCCGACCAGGCGCTGATCAGCGCTGCGGATTTCTCCCGGCTTGCCGAGAGCTGGCGCGACGCGCCGGATTGCATCGCCGCCGCGCAATACCGCGAGCGACACGGCGCGCCGGCAATCTTTCCGCGCCGGCTGTTCGCCGAGCTGCGCCGGCTCCGCGGCGATGTGGGCGCACGGACAGTCCTCGAGCATCACGCCGACGAGGTGCGCTCGGTGCCGATGCCGAGTGCCGAATTCGACCTCGACACCCCCGATGACCTCGCCGTGATGGTCAATTCCGCCATGCGCTGAGACCGGCGGCGCGTCGCCCGAGGCAACGCTTGCCTTGCCTCGGTTCCTCGCCCGGCCGGCGGGCACACCGGGAAATCCGGCACCACGATGCGGCGAAGCTGACCGGCCCTCCGCGATCTCCTATAATTTTGCGACGCGAACGCCGGGCCGTCGTTCGACGGCGCCACTGAAGCGGAGGCGCTGATGAGATTTTCCATTCTGGTCAATGGCAAGCGGCGCACGCTGGAGGAAGACGCCGATACACCGCTGCTGTGGGTCCTGCGTGACGATCTGCATCTGGTAGGCACCAAGTTCGGCTGCGGCATCGCCGCCTGCGGCGCCTGCACCGTGCATCTGAACGGGGTCCCCGCCCGCGCGTGCGTGACACCGATCTCTGCCGTCGGCGATGCACCGATCGTCACCATCGAGGGAATCGGCGAGAGCGAATGGGGCCGCAAGGTCAAGGCGGCCTGGCTCGAGCTCGACGTCATGCAGTGCGGCTACTGCCAGGCCGGTCAGGTCATGGCCGCGACGGCGCTGCTCGCGAAAAATCCCCGGCCCACCGACCAGGACATCGACGAGGCGATGCGCGGCAACATCTGCCGCTGCTGCACGTATACACGCATCAGGGCCGCCATCAAGCGGGCCGCCGGCCTGCCCACGGCCGACACGCGGGAGGAACGGGCATGAGCGGCAAACATACCGCGCAGCAGGCGGGCGCGGAGGCGGGGTCGGGCCTGCACATCTCGCGCCGTGCATTTCTGACCACCGGCGCCGCCATCGGCGGCGGCCTGCTCCTGACGCTGCGATTCGTGGGAAAGGCCTCGGCAGACGACGCGCTGATCGGCGCCTACATCAAGATCGCCCCCGACGGCATCGTCACCCTCACCGCCAAGAACCCCGAGATCGGTCAGGGCATGAAGACGACCCTGCCGATGCTGATCGCCGATGAGCTCGAGGTCGAATGGGAGAACGTGCGCGTCGAGCAGGCGATGCTCGATCCGATCTACGGCGCGCAGTTCGCCGGCGGCAGCCTCGGCACGCCGCTCAACTGGCTTCCGATGCAGCGGGTCGGTGCGGCCGGGCGGGAGATGCTGATCAGCGCAGCGGCGAGCACCTGGGGCGTGCCGCGCACGCAGTGCGAGGCCAGCAGGGGTGTGGTGCGGCACCGCCCGAGCGGCCGGACACTGACCTACGGCGCTCTGGCGAGCAAGGCCGCGGCGCTCGCCGCGCCGGATCTGGACTCCGTCAGGCTCAAGCGCCCCGAGCAATACACGATCATCGGAAAATTCACCGGCGGCGTCGACAGCCCGCGCGTGCTCGAGGGTGCGCCGCTGTTCGGCATCGACACGATGCTGCCGGGGATGAGTTACGCGGTCTACGAGAAATCGCCGGTGTTCGGCAGCCGCGCCGTGCGCGCCAACATCGAGCAGATCAAGGCGCTGCCGGGGATCCGCGACGCGTTCATCCTGCACGCGACCGAGCGCGATGCGGCAGTGCGGATGGGGCTGGTCGATGGTGTGGCGATCATCGCCGACAAGTGGTGGGACGCGCAGAAGGCGCTGCAGAAGCTGCGGGTCGAGTGGGAGCCGCGCTCGGTCACGCAGCAGAGCACACCCGCCTTCGAGCGCGAGGCGGCGCGGCTCGCCGGCGATGCGCCGCAATCGATCATCCGCCGCGACGGCGATTTCCATGCGGCGATCGGGCACGCCGCAAAGGTCGTGGAAGCATCGTATTCCTATCCGTTCCTCGCTCACGCGACGCTCGAGCCGATGAACTGCACCGCGCACGTCAAGCACGACGGCAGCGTGGAAATCTGGGCGCCCACACAGAACCCCGGCCCGGGAGCGAAGCTGGTCGCACGCACCCTGGGGATCGATGCGGGACGGATCCGCGTGCACATGACCCGGGTCGGCGGCGGCTTCGGCCGGCGGCTGAACAACGACTACATGGTCGAGGCCGCGATGATTGCCAGGCACGCCGGCCGCCCGGTAAAGCTCCTCTGGAGCCGGCCGCAGGACATTCAGCACGACTCCTACCGCCCGGCGGGCTTTCATCACTTCAAAGCAGGACTCGACGCCTCGGGCCGGCCCGTCGCGTTCCGCGATCACTTCATCACCTTCGGTCAGAACGGGCAGGTCGCCTCCTCGGCCGGCCTGCCGCGCGATCATTTCCCGGCCGGCTACGTCCCGAGCCTCGAGTTCGCCCAGTCGCTGATCGAGCTGGACATGCCCACCGGCCCGATGCGCAACCCCGGCGGCAATGCGCTCGCCTTCGCCTTCGAGTCCTTCATCGACGAGCTGGCGCATGCGGGCGGCCGTGATCCGCTCGAGCTGCGGCTCGAGCTCTATGGCCCGCCGCGCGTCCTGCCGGCACCGCCACCGCAATTCGGGATGAAGATCCCGCCGTTCGATACCGGTCGGGCCCGAGGGGTTCTCGAGCTCGTCGCGGACAAGTCCGGCTGGGCCCGCCGCAGCGCGCTGCCGGCCGGGATGGGGATGGGACTCGCCTTCTACTACAGCCACTTCGGCTACGTCGCCGAGGTCGTCAAGGCGAGCGTGAACCGCGACGGCACGCCGCACGTCCACAAGATCTGGGCTGCGGTCGACATCGGGCGGCAGATCATCAACCCCGCCGGGGCGTACAACCAGGCACAGGGCGCGATCCTCGACGGGCTGGGGCAGGCGCTGCATCTGAACATCACGGTGCAGGACGGCCGGGTCGTGCAGAGCAACCTCAACACGTACCGGCTGCTGCGCATCGATGAGGCGCCGCCGCTCGAAGTGCACTTCCTGCGCAGCGACAACGATCCGACCGGCCTCGGCGAGCCTGCACTGCCGCCGGTGCTGCCGGCGCTGTGCAATGCGCTGTTCATCGCCACGGGCAAGCGCATCCGCTCGCTGCCCATCGACCCGCGCCTGCTGCGCAGCACCTAGAGCCAGGGAAGCGCCAGCCGAGCGGCTCGGGCGAGACTCATCGCCGGGTCGCCCGCAGCAGCTTGCGCAGTTGCGCGATGGGACGGGTATTGAGCACGTCGGCCTTGCGCGCCCAGCCGCGGCGCGCCTGACGGACCGCCCCGTCCAGGTTGGCGAACTGCCCGACCGAGTGCGCGTCGCTGGCGATCGACAGCAGCACGCCGCGCTCAACGGCCGCCTTGACGCGCACGTCATCCAGATCGAGCCGCAGAGGCTGTCCGTTCACCTCGAGATAGCATGGCCGCTCGTGCGCCGCGGACAGCACGCGCTCGAAGTCGAGCGCATAGGGCTCGCGCTCGCCGAGCAGGCGGCCGCTCGGATGCGCCAGTATCGTGACGTGCGGCCGCTCCAGGGCGCGCAGGACCCGCGCGGTCTGCTTCGCCTCAGGCAGATCGAAATGGCTGTGCACCGCGATGACGACGACATCGAGCGGCGCGAGCGCCGCATCCGCCAGCGCGAGCCGGCCGTCCTCGAGAATATCGACCTCGGCGCCCTTGAGCACCGTGAACCCCCGCAGCCGCTCGTTGAGCGCATCGATGGCGTCGCACTGACGCGCGAGACGCGCGGCGTCCTGACCCCGGACGATGCCCAGATATCTGCTGTGGTCGGTGATCGCGACGTAGGTGAGACCGGCCGCGCGCGCTGCGGCCAGCATGTCCTCGAGCGAGTCGTGCCCGTCGCTCGCGCGGGTATGAGCGTGCAGATCGCCCTTCAGATCGGCCCGCTCGAGCAGTTGCGGCAGGGCATGGCGCTCGGCCGCTTCCAGCTCGCCCCGGTCCTCGCGCAGCTCCGGCGGGATCCACTCGAGTCCGAGCGTTGCGTAGACGTCCCGCTCGCTCGGCCCGGCCAGGCTCCGCCGGCCGCGGAACAGCCCGTATTCGCTCAGCTTCAGCCCCCGCGCCCTGGCCCGCTGGCGCAGGCGAATGCCGTGCTCCTTGCTGCCGGTGAAGTACTGCAGCGCGGCGCCAAAGCTCTCGGAGGCAACCACCCGCAGATCGAATGGCAGTCCGTTGCGCAACACTCCGGAGGCTTTGGTCCGGCCGGAGGCGTTGAGCGCGCCGAGATCGGAATACCCGCGCAGCGCCGCGGCCGGATCGACTGTCGGTGGCGCGCACACCAGCACGTCAAGATCGCCTACGGTGTCGCGGCCCCGCCGGTAGCTCCCGACGATCTCGGCACGCTCGACACCGGGCACGGCGGCGAGGAAGCGCCGCAGCGGTTCGGCGTACTCGGCGGCCTGAGCGATGGGCATCCGCTTGAGCGCCTCGCTCGGTGCGCGCGCGAGGGCTTGCTCGAGGCGCGCGCGCACGGCCGGACCGAAGCCGCGCACCTCGGCGAGCCGGCCGGTGGCCACAGCCCGTCGCAGATCCGCCGGATTCTTGATCTTGAGCGCTGTCATGAGCGCGCGCACCCGCACCGGACCCAGGCCCGGCAGACTCAACAGGTCGCGCAAACCGGGCGGGACTTGGCGGCGCAGCTTCTGCAGCGCCGCGAGGTGGCCAGTGCGGGTCAGTTCCGCAATCTTCGCCGCCAGATCCGCGCCGATGCCGGGCACCGCCTCGTACGCCGCCAGGTCGGCCGCCTCGGCGATCTGATGCGGCAGGCCGCGTATGTTCTGTGCTGCGCGCCGGTAGGCACGGATTCGAAAGGCATTCGCCCCCTGGATCGAGAGCAGATCGGCGATCTCATCGAATGCCGCTGCGATATCGGCGTTGTGAATGCTCATGTCGGCCGGCTCCGGCCTCCTGATTTCGCGCCGGATCGTGCTTCAGAATACGTCTCGCCGGCCGGCTGCCCATCCGTGTGTTTACCGACGGTATACGCAGTGCTGCGGATACCGGCGCCGGGGCACCTGCGCGAGACTCGCTGCGCACAGATGCGTTCCGACCGATTGTGCGGTGCCCACCCGGCGTCGCAATCGGCTCGGCGCATCCGGTCAGTCCCCATGCAGCCGAACCACACACCACCGGCGGTTGTCGGGCTCAGCGAGAGCCATGTTTTGGCGACCGCGATCGCCCGCGAAGCGAGCGTAGCGCTGCTGCCCATCGAAGAGCGGGCGTTCGACGGCGGAGAGTTCAAATTGAGGCCGCTTGAGTCGGCCCGCGGACGACGGCTGTTCGTCGTGCAGTCCCTCGCGGCCACCGAGCAAGCGCCGGCGCCGCAGCGGCTCGTGCGTCTGCTGTTCCTGCTGCAATGCCTGCGCGATGCCGGCGCCGACACCCGCGTGGTGCTCCTGCCCTACTTCGCGTTCGCGCGCAAGGACCGGCGCACCCAGATCCGGGATCCGGTCACCTCGCGCTATGTCGCGGAGCTGCTCGAGGCGGCCGGCGCCAGCGGCCTCATCGGCCTCGATGTCCACAATCCCGCCGCATTCGACAACGCATTTCGCATCCCCACGGTGCATCTGACCGCACTGCCGATGCTCGCGGAGCACTTTTTGCGCCGCCTCACCCGACACGTGGCGCTCACCGTCGTCTCGCCCGATGTGGGCGGCATCAAGCGTGCGCAGATCTTCCGCGAGCTGCTCGCCGCGCGCTCGGACCAGGAAGTCGGGCTGGCGTTCGTCGAAAAGCGCCGCGCCAAGGGCATCGTCTCCGGCGGCACGCTTGCCGGGCAGATGGCCGGGCGGGCGGCGATCGTCCTGGATGACCTGTGTGCCACCGGAGGCACGCTGATCCGGGCGGCGGCGGCCTGCCGCGACGGTGGCGCAACGGCGGTGCACGTCGCCGTCACTCACACCCCACTGCCCACAGGTGTCGCGGCGCTCATCGCCGCGGAATCGATCGCGAGCATCACGGTCACCGACAGCGTCGGGTTCGCGCTGCCCGCCGAGCTCGCCGGCGCCGCCGCCGATCGGCTCATCACGCTGCAGACTGCGCCGCTGCTCGGTGAGACCGTGAGGCGCATGCTCGCCGGCCAGCCGGTCGCGCCCCTTCTCGAGCGCTGGCCGGCCTGAGCACCGGGCCCCGCGGCTGCGGCGGCCCTCGCTCAATCCCGCGCATTGGCCGGGCGAACGTAGCGCAGCGCATCGTCCAGGTAGGAGTACGCCCGTGCCCGCCACTGCCGCGCGTGGCCGGCGAATTCCGGATCGCGCACGTGCCAGGCGGCGATCTGCGCACGGACCATGGCCCGGCGGCTCATGTAGAACTCGATCAGCGGCTGCGGGATCGGATCGGGCATGGCCTGCGCGTAGCGGTCGAGCAGATCGCGGCCCAGCCGCTCCGCCCCCAGCCGGGCACACTCCATCGCGAGAAAAGCCATCTCCTCGGCCGGATCGAGCCGGCGCAGCCGCGGGTCGAACTCGAGACAGTCGATGACACAGCACGGGTGCCGCGGAGTGCCGAGGAACACGTGCTCCGGGCGCAAATCCCCGTGTCCGTCGCGCAGCATCGCCCCGCGCCCCTGAAGCAGCCGCCCGCGGCGCGCAAGCCAGGCAAGCTGCCGCTGCATCACTCGATTCACACGACGCGCCTGCAGCGCAAGATCAGGCGCCAGCAGCTCGCGCGCGCCGCGCCGGATCTGTTCGCGCATGTGGGCGCGATAGGCTCGATCGGTCATCGGCCGCCGCCTAACACCGCGAAAGAATGCGACGAGGCGGGCCACGACGCGTTCGATGTCGCGCGCGCCAACCGACCGCTCGGCGAGCGCCTGATCGAGCAGGCGGGAGGCGGGAAGCCGGCGCATCTGCACCAGCCAATCCACCACGCCGCCCGCGCCGGCGCGCAGCGCGAGCCGTCCGTCCCGAGTGCGTCCGAGCGGCACGATGCGCCGATACACCTGCGGAGCGAGACGCCTGTTGAGCTCGAGCTCGGCCCGACAGGCCCGCTCGCGCAGCGCGACGGTACGATAATCCATGGACGCCTGGCGCAGCGGCTTCTTCAGCTTGTAGGCGCGCTCGCCGGCGAGAAAGACCCAGGCGAAATGCGTCTCGATGCTCCAAACCGCGCGCGGGCGGTGCGGATAGTGACGCGCATCGGCGAGAAAGGCGACCTTCTCCTGCAGCGTGCCTCGCGCGGCGCGAGTCCGCGACGCAATGGGTTTCATTCGCGCAGCCTCCGGGCGCCGCGCGAACTGCCCGGGCCCGGCTCACCCATACGAAAAGCAATTGTCCCCCGGCCACCTGCGCCGCCGCGATCCGCATTTTCCGCAGCCGTGGGCCGCCGCCGCGCTGCCGATAGGCACAACTGCGGATTCCCGCTATGCGCGAGGCGCGTAACGTCCGTTCAGGGGCAGGATATGCGCCGCGCCGGTCGATGCCGGCGAGCCTGTCATTTCGCCTGAGGCCACAGGGGTGATGATGTCTCCCGCACCACGTTATACCCGGTTCTTCGAGCAGCTCTCGAGCTCGGACCTGCGTCTCGTCGGCGGCAAGACCGCCTCTCTCGGGGAGATGTATCGCGCGTTGCGCCCGCAAGGTGTCCTCATTCCCAACGGATTTGCGATCACCACCGACGCATATCGCGACATGCTCGAGCAGGCGCAGGCATGGCAGCCGCTGCGCGCGCTGCTCGCGGATCTGCGGGTCGATGACCCCGACGACCTCGCCCGGCGCGCTCAGCGCGCCCGGCAGATCGTCTACGGCGCCGGACTGCCGCGCGACCTTCAGGATGAGATCCTCACCGCCTATCGCCGCCTGCGCGAGGAATCCGGTGAGCCGATGAGCGTTGCGGTTCGCAGTTCCGCGACCGCGGAGGATTTGCCCACCACGAGCTTCGCCGGGCAGCAGGACTCCTTTCTCAACGTCGCAGGCGAGACACGGCTGCTGGATGCCTGCCGGCGCTGCTTCGCGAGCCTGTTCACCGATCGCGCCATCCACTATCGCGTCGACAACGGCTTCGATCACTTCAAGGTCGCTCTGTCCATCGCGGTCCAGAAAATGGTCCGCGCGGACCGCGGTGCGAGCGGCGTCATGTTTACCTTGGACACCGAGAGTGGCTTCCGCGACGTGGTGCTCATCACCGGCAGCTGGGGCCTCGGGGAGAACATCGTGCAGGGTGCCGTCGAGCCCGACGAGTTTGTGGTGTTCAAGCCGACGCTGCTCACCGGGCATCGCGCGGTGCTGCGTCATTCGCTCGGCAGCAAGCAGATCAAGATGATCTACTCAGACTCCGAGGCGCGCGAGCCGACCCGCAACGTGCCGACGCCGCCGGCGCAACAGCAGCGCTATTGCCTCGCCGACGAGGAGGCGCTCGTGCTCGCCGATTACGCGATCAAGATCGAGCATCACTACAGCCGGCAGGCCGGTCGGCCGATGCCCATGGACATCGAGTGGGCGAAGGACGGGCTGGATGAGCGCCTGTATGTCGTGCAGGCACGCCCCGAGACGGGCGCCTCGCGCCGCCACGGCGCGCTGCTCGAGGAATATCGGCTCGGCGCGCGACCCGAGCCGCTCGTGAGCGGCCACGCGGTCGGGGCGCGCATTGCGAGCGGACCGGCGAGGCTGATCAAGAACGCCGCGGAAATCGCCTCCTTCCGCGCCGGCGAGGTTCTCGTCACCGACAGCACGACGCCGGACTGGGAACCGATCATGCGACGTGCCGCGGCGATCGTGACCAACCGCGGCGGGCGCACCTGCCATGCGGCGATCGTCGCGCGTGAATTCGGCATTCCCGCGGTCGTCGGCACGACCAACGCGACCGAGCGGCTGGCGAGCGGTCAGCTCGTGACCGTCTCGTGCGCCGAAGGCGACATCGGCAAGGTCTACGCGGGGAAGATCCCCTTCGAGGTGCGCCGCACCGACCTCGCGACGATCGAGCGGCCGCACACCCAGATGATGCTCATTCTGGCGAATCCGCAGACCGCCTTTCAGCTGAGCTTTCTGCCGAATGACGGCGTGGCGCTCGCGCGCATGGAGTTCATCATCACCGAGTACATCAAGGCGCACCCGATGGCGCTGCTGCATCCGGAGCGTGTCGCCGAGGAGGCCGAACGGCGCGCGCTCGATGAGTTGACGCGCGGGTACGCCGAGCCGCGCGAGTTCTTCATCGAACGGCTCTCCGAGGGCCTCGGCACGATCGCAGCCGCGTTCTATCCGAAGCCGGTCATCGTGCGCATGTCGGACTTCAAGAGCAACGAATACGCGGGGCTTCTCGGCGGGCGCTGGTTCGAGCCGAAGGAAGACAATCCGATGCTCGGCTTCCGCGGCGCCGCCCGCTACACGCACCCGGCCTATGCCGAGGGGTTCGCGCTCGAGTGCGCGGCGATCAAGCGCGCGCGCGAGGTCATGGGGCTCGTCAATATCACGCCGATGATCCCGTTCTGCCGGCGTGTCGAGGAAGGCGCCGCCGTCGTCGCCCGCATGCGCGAGCTCGGCCTGGAGCGGGGAAAGAACGGGCTCGAGATCTACGTCATGTGCGAGATCCCGAACAATGTGCTGCTGATCGATGAGTTCAGCCGCATCTTCGACGGCTTCTCGATCGGCTCGAATGACCTCACTCAGCTCACGCTCGGCGTCGACCGCGACTCGGCCACCGTTGCGTTCGAGTTCGACGAGCGGGACCCGGGCGTGCGCAAGCTGCTCAGGCTCGCGGTCGAAGGCTGCCGCCGCAACGGACGGCACTCCGGGATCTGCGGCCAGGCGCCGTCGGATTACCCGGAGATCACCGCCGAGCTGGTCCGTCTCGGGATCGACTCGATCGGCCTGAATCCCGATGCGCTCATTCCGACGACGCTGCGCGTGCTCGAGCTCGAGCGCGAGCTCGCCGCCGGCGGCAAACAGTCGGCGGCATAGCCGGCCCCACCACTGCCTGAACCACTCCACCGGATGGCGCTTTTATGAATGTCGGAAGCATCTGCAGACACGAGGTCGTCACCGTGACGCCGCGCACCGATCTGGTCGCGGCGGCGCAGCTGATGCGTGAACAGCACGTCGGCTTTCTCGTGGTCGTCGAACCCGAACCGAACACGACGTACGGCCGCCCCGTCGGCGTTCTGACCGATCGGGACATCGTCATTACGGTCGTGGCGCGCGAAGCAGATCCGAAGCTGCTCACGGTCGCGGATGTCATGAAGCAGTACCCGGCGATGGTCGATGAGACCGATCCGCTCGATCAGGCGCTGCACACCATGCGTCGCATGGGCGTGCGGCGCCTGCCGGTCGTCGGCTCCGCGGGCATGCTGACGGGCATTCTCGCGCTCGATGACGTGCTCGATGTGCTGTCCGGTGAGATCAGCGACGTGTCCGGCACGGTGCGCAACGAGCAGCGCATCGAGACCCGGCTGCGCTAGTTGGCCGGCAGCCGAGACGCCGCTGATGTGCGCGTGTGCCATCCGCAGGCTCAGCCCGCAGGCGCATCTGCGCCGCGGGCGCGCGCGCAAGCAACCCGCCTGCCCGATCGATGCACGGAACCGCGGTGAGGCATGCAGACCCGTGTTGCGATACTGACCAGCGGGGGCGATGCTCCGGGGATGAACGCGGCGATCCGCGCGGCGGCACGCACGGGCATCGCGCGCGAGCTCGAGATGTTCGGCGTCCGTCACGGCTACAGCGGGCTGATCGCGGGTGATTTCCTGCGCCTCGGCGCCCGCGAGGTCGGCGGCATCATCGACCGCGGCGGCACCATGCTGGGCACGAGCCGATGCCCGCCCTTTCTGACCGACGAAGGCCAGCAGACGGCCGTGCGGCAGCTCGCCGAGCGGGCAATATCGGGGCTGATCGTCATCGGGGGCAACGGCTCGCAGCACGGATCGCTCGCAATGTCCGAGCGGGGAGTTGCCGTAGTGGGTATCGCATCGACGATCGACAACGATCTGGCCGGCTCGGAAGTCACCCTCGGGGCGACCACGGCGCTTGATGTTGCGCTCGAGGCCATCAGCCGGTTGCGCGTGACCGCTTCGGCGCACGGGCGCGTCTTTCTCGTCGAGGTCATGGGTCGCACGTGCGGGTATCTGGCGCTGATGGCCGGCATCGCCGGCGGCGCCGAGGCGATCGTGATTCCGGAGGCGGAGCAGTCGCCCGAGGAGGTCGCAACCGCGATCCAGGAGGCCTATCAGCGCGGCAAGAGCCACGCCATCGTGGTCGTTGCGGAGGGCGCCAGGCACAACGCCGATGCGCTCGCCCGCCACTTCACCGAGCATGCCGAGCGGCTGAACTTCGAGCTGCGGGTCACGAAGCTCGGCCACGTACAGCGCGGCGGAAGCCCCGGCGCCTTCGATCGGTTGAGCGCGACCCTGCTCGGCGCGACGGCCGTCGAGCGCCTGTGCGCCGGCGAGCACGGGATTCTGCTTGGTCTTGCCGGGACACGCGTCGTGACCAGCACCTTGCGCGAGGCGGTGCGAGCCGTCAAGCCGCTGGAGCCGCAGTGGCTGCATCTGGCGCACGTGCTCTCGCGCTGAGCCCGCTGCCAAGGCGAGCGGGCGAAGCCACTGCGACGCATTCCATACCGAGGAGCGGTGATCATGAAATTGACAGAGATTTGCACGCCTGAGGTCATCTCCTGCAGCGCCGAGATCTCGGCGCTGCACGCGGCGCGGCTGATGCGCGAGCGGCATGTGGGCGACCTGGTCGTCGTCGACGAGAACAGCGAAGACCCCGCGCCGATCGGCATCGTGACCGACCGCGACATCGTGGTCGAGGTGCTGGCCAAGGATCTCGATCCGGCCAAGGTCACCGTGCGCGATATCATGCGCGTTCCTCTCGTCATCGCGCGCGCCTCGGAAGAAGCCGAGAACGCACTCGAGCGGATGCGAGTGCACGGTGTGCGCCGCGTTCCTGTGGTGGACGACGCCTCGAAACTCGTCGGCGTGCTCTCTCTGGACGATCTGATCCGGCGACTGGCGGCCGACGCGGCGACCCTCGCCGACATCGTCGCCCGCGAGCAGGACCACGAGCATCGCGTGCGCCGTTGACTCGGGCCCATGCTGCCGTGGACGGTCGCGCCTGCACCGACTCGTTCCCGACGGCGCGCGCTGCTAGAATCCGCGCCATCCACCGTTGCCGTCCACCGTCGAAGCGAACAGCCAGGTCGCGATGAATACACCCGCTCTCTTCACCCCCCTGCGCATCCGCAATCTCGATCTCGTCAATCGGATCGTGATCGCACCGATGTGTCAGTACTCGGCGGACCAAGGCCGCATGAGCGACTGGCATCTGATCCACCTCGGTCATCTGGCGCTCTCCGGGGCCGCACTGCTCACGATCGAGGCGACCGCCGTGATGCCGCAGGGCCGCATCACCTACGCCGACGTCGGGCTGTGGGATGAGCAGACCCAGGCGGCCATGGGGCACACGATTGAGCGCATCCGCCGCTGGTCGGCGATACCGGTCGCCGTACAGCTGGCGCATGCCGGCCGCAAGGCCTCGACTGAGGTGCCCTGGAAGGGCGGCAGGCAGCTCGCGCCCGGCGATCCGCACGGCTGGCAGACCACCGCACCCTCTCCCATCGCCTTCGCCGCGGGACAGCAGCCACCGGCGGCGCTCGATCACAGCGCCATGCGCTCGGTGCGCGAGGCGTTCGCCTCGGCCGCGGCGCGCGCGGCCCGCATTGGTCTTGACGCCGTGCAGATCCATGCCGCTCACGGCTATTTGCTGCACCAGTTCCTCTCCCCGCTCGCCAATCACCGCATTGACGAATACGGCGGCTCGATCGAGAACCGATTGCGCTTTCCGCTGGAGATCTTCGAGGCGGTTCGCGCCGCGTTTCCGGCCGAGCGGCCGGTCTCGGTGCGCGTGTCGGCGACGGATTGGTTCGACGGGGGCTGGGACCTCGAGCAGACCATCGCATTCGCCGAGAAGCTGCAGCAGCGCGGCTGCGATGCGATTCATGTCTCGAGCGGCGGGCTGCACCCCGCCCAGCGCATCCCCGCGGGACCCGGCTATCAGGTGCCGCTGGCGCGCGCCGTCAAGGCCGCCGTGCGCATCCCGGTGGTTGCCGTCGGGCTGATCACGGGCTTCGAGCAGGCCGAGGCCATCATCGCCACCGGGGATGCAGACCTGATCGCCCTTGCCCGCACGGCACTCTACGACCCGCGCTGGCCCTGGCATGCCGCCGCCGAGCTTGGCGGGCAGGTGCGCGCGCCGCGACAGTATCTGCGCTGTGAGCCCGCGCGGCTGCGCGGCCTGTTCAAGGTCGACTGAGCGCTCGCCCTGGCGCCGCATCGCCCACAACACGAGCGCCTCGAGAAGATATCAAGCCCACTGCCGCCACTCGCCCCTCTCGCGCCAGCGAGCCTGCGCCGACGGGTTGGGGCCTGCAAGCCGCACGGGGCGATTTACGTCGCGCGCAGCGGCGCGCGTGCGCTCACGTGTAGGAGATTGCCGCGTCGTCCGTCTTGAGGGGATGGGCGCTTTAGACCGCAACGTCCGGATCGTACCAGCCTTCCGGCGGTGCCACGCGCACCGCTTCCTGCGGGCCCCAGCTGCCGGGCTCGTACGGATACACGGGCGTGTCCGCCTTGAGGACCGGATCGACGATCCGCCAGGCTTCCTCGACGTAATCCTCGCGGGCAAACAACGTCCGATCGCCCGACATCGCATCGGTGAGCACCCGCTCGTAGGCGTCCATTTCGTTGGATCCGGGATGCCGGCTCGCCAGCAGCTCATTGGTCTGGCCGATACCGAGCTCCGCCTCGTCCATGACGTTCAGGCCGATGGCCATCTCGTTCTGCGGGCTGATACGGAAGCGGAAGTAGTCATGTTGCGGCGTGCAGCCCGGATACACCGCGGGCGGGCGGCGCAGATGCGCAACCACCTCGGTGCAGGTCACGGGCAACGACTTGCCGGCGCGGATGAAGAACGGCACGCCCTGCCAGCGCCAGTTGTCGATCTCGAGCCGCACGGCTGCGAAGGTTTCGGTCTTCGATCCCCGCGCGACTCCCTTCTCATCGAGATAACCGCGGAACTGCCCGCGCACCAGATCCGTCGGCGCGAGCGCCGGTATCGCCTTGAGGACCTTCACCTTCTCATCGCGGATCGACTCGCTGTCGGTGCGCGCCGGCGGCTCCATGGCGAGATTGGCCATCACCTGGAACAGATGGTTCTGCACGACGTCGCGCACCGTGCCGACCGGATCGTAGAACGCACCGCGCCCGGCGATACCGAAGTTCTCGGCCATCGTGATCTGCACGCTCTTGATGTAGTCCCGATTCCAGAACGCCTCGAGCAGCGCGTTCGTGAAGCGGAAGAACACCATGTTGTGCACCGGGCGCTTGCCGAGGTAGTGATCGATGCGAAAGATGTGCTCCTCGTCGAAGGAGCCGAGCAGGATCTGATTGAGCGCCCGCGCCGACAGCAGATCGCGGCCAAAGGGCTTCTCCACCACCACCCGGGTGCCTTTCTCGGTGCATCCGGCCTTCGAGAGCTGCTCGACGACTGCGCCGAAGAGCGACGGCGGAATGGCCAGGTAATGCGCCGGACGGCGCGCCGCGCCGAGCAGCTTGCGCAGCGCGGCGAAGGTCGCCGCGTCGGCGTAATCACCGTCCACGTAGGACAGAAGCGAGGTCAGCTTCGCGAACGCCTCCTCGTCCACGCCGCCGCCGAACTTCTCCAGACTGTCGCGGGCGCGCTCGCGCAGCTGCCCGATGCCCCAGCCGGCCTTGGCCACGCCGATGACCGGCACGGTGAGCCTGCCGCGCTTGATCATCGCCTGCAGCGCGGGGAAGATTTTCTTGTGAGCCAGATCGCCGGTGGCGCCGAAGAACACCAGCGCATCGCTGTGGGTATCGCTCATGCGAACCTCGTCGGGTCTCGACTCACTTCTCCGGCTTCTCGAGATGGCCGCCGAATCCGTAGCGCATCGCCGAGAGGATCTTCGCCTGGAAATCGGCCGCGCCGCGCGAACTGAAGCGCTCGTACAGCGCGGTCGTGAGCACCGGGGCCGGTTGCCCCTCGTCGATCGCAGCCCTGATCGTCCAGCGTCCCTCGCCCGAGTCCGAAACGTGGCCGGCGAACTTTGCGAGCCCCGGGTCGCCGCACAGGGCCGCTGCCGTCAGGTCGAGCAGCCAGGAGGCGATCACGCTGCCGCGCCGCCACACCTCGGCGATGTCCGGCAGGTTCAGATCGTACTGGTAGTTCTGCGGATCGCGCAGCGGCGTCGTCTCGGCATCGATCTCCTTGGCCCCCTTGCCGACGTTCGCGGCGCGCAGGATGCCGAGTCCCTCGGCATAGGCGGCCATGATGCCGTACTCGATCCCATTGTGGACCATCTTGACGAAGTGGCCGGCGCCGTTCGGTCCGCAGTACAGGTAGCCCTGCTCGGCGGTGGCGGGCGGGTCCTTGCGCCCCGGTGTGCGCGCGATGGAGCCGATGCCGGGTGCGAGGCACGCGAAGATCGGGTCGAGGCGCTTCACCGCTGCGCTCTCGCCGCCGATCATCATGCAGTAGCCCCGCTCGAGGCCCCATACCCCGCCGCTGGTGCCGACATCGACGTAGCGGATGCCTTTGCCGGAGAGCGTCTGCGCCCGGCGAATGTCGTCAACATAGTAGGAGTTGCCGCCATCGATGACGATGTCGCCCTTGCCGAGCAGCGGCACCAGATCCGCGAGCGTGTCATCGACCGCCGCGGCCGGCACCATCAGCCACACGGCGCGCGGGGTCTGGAGCTTGTGGACGAACTCGGCGAGCGATGCGGCGCCGGTGGCCTTCTCCTTCACCAGTTCGGCGACGGCCGCCGCCGACCGATCGAATACAACGCAGTCGTGGCCGCCCTGCAGCAGCCGCCGCACCATGTTTGCGCCCATGCGTCCGAGGCCGATCATTCCGAGTTGCATGATTCGCTCCTTTGTCTGTTGACGACGGATTACCGGCGCCGACGCCGCAGCGGCGCCGCGCCGGCGCACACGCTCACGGCGCGCCTTTCATCTTGCGGTAGCGGCGGATCAGACCGTTCGTCGAGCTGTCGTGCCGCAGAGTCGGTGTGGCCTCGCCTTGCAGCTCCGGAATGATCGCCTGCGCCAGGGCTTTGCCGAGCTCGACGCCCCACTGGTCGAACGAATTGATGTTCCAGATGACCCCCTGTGTGAACACGGCATGCTCGTACAGGGCGACCAGCCTGCCGAGCGTTTCGGGAGTGAGACGCTCGGCGAGAATGGTGTTCGAGGGGCGGTTGCCCTCGAACACCCGGTGCGGCACCAGCCACTCGGGAATGCCCGCGGCGCGCACCTGTTCGGGAGTCTTGCCGAATGCGAGCGCCTCGCCCTGGGCGAACACGTTCGCGAGCAGCATGTCGTGATGCGGTCCGAGCGGCGTCAGCGCATGCGCGAAGGCGATGAAGTCACAGGGGATGAGCCGCGTGCCCTGATGGATCAGCTGATAGAAGGAGTGCTGCCCGTTGGTTCCCGGCTCTCCCCAGTAGATCGGCCCGGTGTCGATGCCGACCGGGGCGCCCTCGAGCGTGACGTGCTTGCCGTTGCTCTCCATCGTCAGCTGCTGCAGGTAGGCCGGGAAGCGCTTCAGATACTGCTCGTACGGCAGCACGGCGATGGTCTGCGCGCCGAAGAAATCCGTGTACCACACCCCGAGCAGCCCGAGCAGCACCGGCAGGTTGCGCTCGAACGGCGTCGCGCGGAAATGCTCGTCCATCTGATGAAAGCCCGCCAGCATGGCGTGAAAGTTCTCCGCGCCCACCGCGAGCATGGTCGACAGCCCGATCGCCGAGTCCATCGAGTAGCGCCCGCCGACCCAGTCCCAGAAGCCGAACATGTTGGCCGTATCGATGCCGAACGCCGCAACTTTCTCCGCGTTGGTCGACACCGCGACGAAATGCCTCGCCACCGCCTTGGCCTCGCCGCCGAGGCCCTGCAGCAGCCAATCGCGCGCCGTGTGCGCATTGGTCATGGTCTCGAGCGTCGTGAAGGTCTTCGAGGAAACGATGAACAGCGTCTCGGCCGGGTCGAGATCGCGCGTCGCCTCGAGGAAGTCCGCGCCGTCGATGTTGGAGACAAACCGGAAGCACATCGAGCGCTCGCTGTAGTGGCGCAGCGCCTCGTACGCCATCACCGGCCCCAAGTCCGAGCCGCCGATGCCGATATTGATCACGTTCCTGATGCGCTTGCCGCTGTGGCCGCGCCACTCGCCGCTGCGCACCCGGTCGGTAAATGCGGCCATCTTCTCGAGCACCGCATGCACCTCGGGAACGACGTTCGTGCCGTCGACGAGGATGCTCGCATCGCGCGGCGCGCGCAGCGCCACGTGCAGCACGGCCCGATCTTCCGTCACGTTGATCTTGCGGCCACTGAACATCGCCTCGATGCGCTCGCGCAGGCCGCACTCCTCGGCGAGCCGCACCAGCAGACGCAGCGTCTCGTCGGTCACCCGGTTCTTGGAGTAATCGAGGAAGATGCCCGCGCCCTCTGCGGTGAGCCGCTCGCCGCGCCGGGCGTCATCGGCGAACAGCTGGCGCAAATGGGCCTTGGCGACCTCGCGGTGATGCGCAGCCAGCGCCCGCCATGCGGGCCGCTCGGTCAGCGACGGGCTCGAGGCGCTCATGCGCGGCCTCCTTTGCCCTTGCGCGCGCGCCCCCGGGGTGCGCCGCGCGTCCCGGCGCCCGCTTTCTCCCAGAGCTTGAAGCCGCCCGCGAAGGCGTTGGCGTTGTCGCCGGCGCGGCAGTGCGGCGGCAGCTCCTTCAGATGTCTGACATTGCCGCCGCCGATGACGATTTCGTCCGGCTCGAGCGCGGCGGACAGGCGCTCGATGACATCCGCGACGTGCTTGCGCCACTTCTTCTTGCCCATGCGCTCGAGCGCCTGCTCGCTGACGTAATCCTCGTACGTATGCTTCAGGTACGGCAGATGGCCGATCTCCATCGGCTCGACGATGCCGTCCGCGATGAGCGCAGTCCCGAGCCCCGTGCCGAGCCCGAGGAAGAGCATCCTGCCGCCCCTGTAGCTGCCGAGCGCCTGCATGGCCGCGTCATTGAGGATGCGCACCGGGCGGCCGAAGGCCCGCTTGAAGTCGAATCCGACCCAGCCCGGGCCGAGATTATGCGGCTCGGCGAGCACCCGATCGTGCAGCACGGGCCCCGGATAGCCGATCGACACGGCATCGTAGCGCCAGCCGCGCGCCAGACGCTTGACCTGCGTGACCATCTGGCGCGCGGTCATCTTCGGTCCGGAGGCGAACTCGCGCTTGTCCGTCTGCCCCGTGGCGAGAATCTTCACATGGGTCCCGCCGACATCGAGGACGAGCACGTCCATGTGTCAGGCCGCCGCGCCGAGCGCCGAGCTCTTCGCGCCGATCACCCCGAGCAGCTCCTGCCAGGACTTGACGAACGCCTTGGCGCCCTCGTCCTGCAGCTGCGCGGCGAGCGCCGCGACATCGACCCCCGCCGTGGCGAAGCGCGCGAGCACCGCCTCGCACTCACCGCCATCGGCGCTCATCCCCGAGCCGATCTCGGTGCGCCCGGCCAGAGCCTTCAGCGTGGCTTCGGGCATGGTGTTGACGGTGAACGGCGCGGCCAGCGCCTTGACGTACAGCAGCGCGTCGGCTTTCGGATCCTTCGTCCCGGTGCTGGCCCACAGCAGCCGCTGCGGCCGTGCGCCCGCGTTGTAGATGCGCTGCCAGCGCGGCGAGAGGAACAGCTGCTGCGCGGCGCGGTAGGTGCGCCCGGCGATGGCGATGCCGAGACGGTTGGTGAGCTCAGCGGGCACTTTGCCCGCGACCGCCACGTCCCAGCGGCTGATGAACACCGAGGCCACCGATCCGACCGCGGGATTGAGGCCGGCGGCGATACGCCGCTCGATGCCGCGCAGATACGCCTCGGCGGCCGCCAGGTACTGCTCGCGTGAGAACAGCAGCGTCACATTGACCGGAATGCCGGCGAAGATCGCCTCCTCGATGGCGGGCAGTCCTTCCCGTGTGCCGGGAATCTTGATGAACAGGTTCGGTCGGTTCGCGCGCTGATGCAGATCCTTCGCCGCCGCGATGGTGCTGCCGGTGTCATAGGCGAGCTGCGGCGAGACCTCGAGCGAGACCCAGCCGTCGACGCCGTTGGTCCGGTCGAAGGTGGCACGGAACTCATCCGCTGCGCGCGTGATGTCCTCGAGCGCCAGATCGAAGAACAGCGCCTCGCCGGAGCGGCCCTGCTTGAGGCGAGCGCGGAGGGAGGCGTCGTAGGCGGCGCTCGACTTCAGCGCCTGATCGAAGATCGTGGGATTCGAGGTCAGGCCGGTGACCGCGAGCTCGGCGATGTACTGCCGCAGCGTTCCGCTGTCGAGCAGGTCACGGGTGATATTGTCGAGCCAGATGCTCTGTCCGAACTCGTGCAGGAGCTGAGTCGCTTTCATGATCTAACCTCCATCGCAAACCGGATCGAGCGCCGCTGCGGGCGAAGCGTACTGGCGCAGGGAATCGATTCGTACGACCGGGACGATCGCCGCGGGGGACGACGCAGGGGCCGCCCGGCCGCTGTCGCGGCCTCGAGCGACGCCAACCGGCGCTACTCCGTAGACCTTTAGATTAGCATATCCCGGCCGCGCGCGTCAGCTCGCGGGGGTGAGTTCATACAGGGAGATGGCGCGTGTCATTCCAGAGCCGCACGACCGGCTCGCGCGCGTTGTGCTCGTAGCCGAGCGCGCTCACGCTGGCGGTCCCGAGAAGCAACAGCCGGCCTGCCTCGGGCGGCAGAGCGAGCCAGCGCGCGGTCAACACCCGCAGCAGGTGCCCGCTCGAGAACAGCAGCACGTTGCCGCCGGCGGCCCGGGCCCGCGCGATGATACGATCGGCGCGCGCGCCGACCTCGGCGGCCGACTCCCCGCCCGGACAGCCGTCGCGAAACAGCTCCCAGTCCGGCTGCTCGGCGCGGATCTGCGCCGTGCGGCGCCCCTCGTAGGCTCCATAGTTCCACTCGCACAGATCCGCGTCCACTTGCGCCGTGGCGGAAAATCCCGCGAGCTCGCAGGTGCGCGCTGCGCGCTGCAGGGGGCTCGTCAACACCAGAGAAAACGCCGGCTCGCGCAGCCGCTGCGCCAGGGCGCGCGCGTCCTGCTCGCCGCGCTCGGTGAGCGGCACGTCGCTGAGGCCGGTGTGCTGCCCGGTGAGACTCCAGGCCGTCTCGCCGTGCCGGACGAGGCAGATGATCGGCAAATCGATGGTCACGGTGTTGGTTCCTCCAGGCGCAGCGCGCCGCCAGCCGATCGTACGCAGGAAGTGCGCGCAAGTGAAGCGCGCCGCGCGGTCCGACCGGCCGCTTCGGCTTTTGTGCTAGGGTGAGCGCGCGAGCCGCCTCGCGCGCCGCTGCGGTCCATCGACGGAGGTAGCATGATCGAGCTGTACTACTGGCCGACGCCGAACGGCCACAAGATCACGATGTTTCTGGAGGAGGCCGGACTGGCCTACCGCATCGTGCCGGTGAATATCGGCGCAGGCGAGCAGTTCCGGCCGGAGTTTCTCGCCATCTCGCCGAACAACCGCATGCCGGCGATCGTCGATCACGAGCCGGCCGACGGCGGCGCGCCGCTGTCGGTGTTTGAGTCCGGCGCCATCCTGTGGTATCTCGGCCTGAAGAGCGGCAAGCTGATTCCGCCGGATCTGCGCGGACGGACCGAGACTCTGCAGTGGCTGTTCTGGCAGGTCGCCGGGCTCGGCCCGATGGCGGGTCAGAACCACCACTTCACGCAATACGCGCCGGAGAAGATCCCCTACGCGATCGACCGCTACGTCAAGGAGACCAACCGCCTCTACGGGGTGCTCAACCAGCGCCTCGCCGACCGGCCCTACATCGCCGGCGAGAGCTACACGGTGGCGGATATCGCCAGTTACCCGTGGATCGTGCCGCACGAGCGCCAGCGGCAGAGCCTCGATGATTTCCCGCACCTGAAGCGCTGGTTCACGCACATCGCGGCGCGACCGGCGACGGTGCGCGCCTACGCGCGCGCGCCGCAGTTCGCGACTCAGCCGGTGGTCACCGAGGAGTCGCGGCGGATTCTGTTCGGGCAGACGGCCGCGAGCGTGACGCGAGGTCTCGGCAAGACCTCGCAGTGAGCGGCGGCGCGCAAGCGCCACGCATCCGGCCGCGCTACGTGGACCACTTCGTGAGCAGCGCGAGCATGCGCTTGACGCGAGCGCCGTAAGGCGGGAAGAACGCGCCCGAGAGCTGCAGCTTGGCGTCAAGGACCGCCCGCTCGTGCGAGAACGCGCGGATGCCCCATTCGCCGTGATAGCTGCCGATGCCCGAATGGTTGACGCCGCCGAAGGGCAGATTGTGGTGCAGGAACTGCAGGGCGACCTGATTGATGCAGGTGCCGCCGGCACTGGTGCGCCGGATCAGGCGGCGCGCCAGCTCGCGCTTGCGGGTCCAGATGTACAGCGCAAGCGGCTTCGGCGCGGCGTTGATGCGCTCGATCACCTCCTCCTCGCTCCGGTAGACGATGATCGGCAGCAGCGGCCCGAAGATCTCCTCCTGCATGATGTGCGCCGCGTCGGGGATGTCGCCGAGCAACGTCGGTGCGACGAAGCGCCGCTCGAGATCGATCTGTCCGCCGTGCAGGAGCGCCGCACCGCGCGCGCGCGCATCGGCAAGCAGATCGGCCAGGCGCCGTGTGTGACGGGCATTGACGATGCGCGCCAGGTCCGGCGCCTCGGCCGCGTCCGCGCCGTACCAGCTCGACAGTCGCCGCCTGAACCGATCCACTACCTGCTGGTAGACCTCGGCATGCACGTAGAGGTGGTCCGGCGCGATGCAGGTCTGGCCGGCGTTGAGGCATTTCGCCCAGGCGATGGTGTCGACGGCGCGCCTCACATCGGCGCTCGCATCGATGATCGCCGGGGACTTGCCGCCGAGCTCGAGGGTGATGCTCGCCAAGTGCTTCGCGGCGGCGGCCATCACGACCTGGCCGACGGCGGGTGAGCCGGTGAAGAAAATGTGATCGAACGGGAGCTCGAGCAGGGCCCCGCCCACCGAGGCGTCGCCTTCGAAGAGCGCCACCTCGCTCTCGTCGAAGGCATCGCGCACGACGTTCGCGAGCACCATTGAGCTGTGCGGCGCGAGCTCGGATGTCTTGATGATCGCGGTATTGCCGCACGCCACCGCCGGGATCAGCGGCCCCAGCGTGAGCACGATGGGATAATTCCACGGCGACTTGATGAGCGTGCGTCCGCGCGGTTCGCGCTGGACCCAGGCGCGAGTGCCGAGCGTGACGACGGTCGCAGGCACGCGGCGCGGCCGAAGCCAGCGGGCGAGGTAGCGACGGTAGTGCGTGAGGCCCCCGAGCAGCGGCAGCAGCTCGGCGAGCTCGGTCTCGGCCGCCGGGCGGGAGAGGTCGGCGAAAACGGCCGCGATGATCGCCTCACGCTGCCGCAGAATCGCCGCTCGCAGCCGCTCGAGTTTCGCGAGGCGTTCCGCCACCGTCGTCTCGCGCAGCCGCAGCGCGACCGGCCACTGCGCATCGAACACTCGACGAATCCGCGCGGCCAGCTCGGCATCGAGCCTGGCCGGCTCGGCGGACACGGTGGATGCATTCATGACTCGCCCCGGGGCGCCCAGCGCAGAGGACTGGATGATACCGAAATGCGCGCCGTGCTACCGCTCGCGCCGCGGCGCGCTCGCGGCGGCTTCGCTCGCCGCGGCAATGAAGTTGCGTACGGCGCTCGAGGGCTCCTCCTCGCGATAGGCGACCCCGAGCAGCGCCTCGAGCGGCTCACCCTCGAGCGGCAGGTACACCACCAGCTGCGGCTGCAGCGAGCGCATGCTCGCCGGCACGATGGAGACCCCGAGCGAGGCGGCCACCAGATTGATGGTCGAGGACAGCTGCGGGGCGTATTGCCCGACGCGCGGCGTGAAGCCCGCTGCCTCGCAGCCGCTCACCACCTCGTCGGCCAGTCCCGGGCGCACCGCGCGCGGGTACAAGATGAACGTCTCGCGGGCCAGCTCGCCGAGCGCAAGGCGTTTGCGCCGCGCCAGGGGATGACCGAGCGGCAGCGCTGCCACGAGCGGCTCGCGCTCGAGCAGGTCAAATGCAAGACCCCGCCCCTCGCGCAGCGGCGGGCGGACGAACCCGACATCGATCCGCCCTTCGCGCAGCGCCGCGGCGGTTTCGGTCGAGGGATGCTCCTCGAGGGAGACCTCGACGCCGGGGTATGCGGCGCGAAAGACCCGCAGCGCCGCGGTGACCAGCGGATTGAACGAGGCGGACTCGGTGAAGCCCACCCGCACGCGCCCCGAGGCGCCGCTCGCGGCCGCCCGCGCCATCTGCGCCGCGCGGCGCACCTCCTCGAGAATGCGCCCGGCCTCGAGGGCAAAGAGCCGCCCGGCATCGGTGAGGCGGATGCGATAACCCGATCGGTCGATGAGCGCCACGCCGAGCTCGCTCTCGAGCGCCCTGATCTGCTGCGTCAGCGGCGGTTGCGACATGTTCAGCCGCCGCGCCGCACGCGTGACATTGAGCTCCTCGGCGACGGCCAGGAAGTAGCGCAGGTGGCGAAGCTCCATGACGATATTTTTTACATATCGAGTTTCCATTTTCAATATATTTTCGTCTGGTCTGCGGTGGGGCTACAGTTCGCTCATGAACGACAACCAACAGACGGCCCCCGCGCCGAAACCGAAGAAATCCGTCGCGCTCTCGGGCGTTGCGGCGGGCAACACTGCGCTGTGCACGGTCGGACGCAGCGGCAATGACCTGCATTACCGCGGCTACGACATCCTCGAGATCGCCGAGGCGTGCGAGTACGAGGAAATCGCCTATCTGCTGATTCACGGCAAGCTGCCGAACCGCACGGAGCTCGCGGCCTACAAGGCCAAGCTGCGCGAGCTGCGCAGCCTGCCGGCGGCGGTGCGCGCGGTGCTCGAGAGCCTGCCCGCCGCGGCCCACCCCATGGACGTGCTGCGCACGGGCGTCTCGACGCTCGGCTGCGCGCTGCCGGAAAAGGACGACCATGGCGCCGCGGGCGCCCGCGACATCGCCGATCGGCTGATCGCCTCGCTCGGCTCGATGCTCACCTACTGGTATCACGCCAGCCACGGCGGACAGCGGATCGGCGTCGAGACCGAGGACGAGTCGATCGGCGGGCACTTCCTGCACCTGCTGCACCGCCGGCCGCCACCACCGTCGTGGGTGCGGGCCATGCACACCTCGCTCATTCTTTACGCCGAGCACGAGTTCAACGCCTCGACCTTCACCTCACGGGTGATCGCCGGCACCGGATCGGACCTGTACTCGTGCATCGCGGGGGCGATCGGCGCGCTGCGCGGACCGAAGCACGGCGGGGCGAACGAGGTGGCGTGCGAGATCCAGCAGCGATATGAGGATCCCGACGGCGCCGAGGCGGACATCCGCGCGCGGCTCGCGAACAAGGAAGTGATCATCGGCTTCGGCCATCCGGTGTACACGGTGGCCGATCCGCGCCACGAGGTGGTCAAGCGCCTCGCGCGGGCGCTCGCCGAGGAGACCGGCGACCTGAAGATGTGGGCGATCGCCGATCGGATCGAGTCGGTGATGAGGCGCGAGAAGCGCATGTTCCCCAACCTCGACTGGTTCTCTGCGGTCTCCTATCACCTGATGGGCGTGCCCACCGGCATGTTCACTCCGCTGTTCGTCATCGCGCGCACCGCCGGCTGGGCCGCGCACGTGCTCGAGCAGCGCGCCGACGGCAAGATCATCCGTCCGACCGCCAATTACATCGGCCCGGAACCCCGGCGCTTGCTGCCCATCGAGCAGCGCCCCTGAGCATTGCAGGACTGATCCGAACCATGCCCACTCCTCACGACTGCACCCGGCCCGCGCCCGATCGGGTCCTTACCGACATCGCCGACTATGTGCTCGGCGGCGAGCCCGGCGGCGAGCTCGCCTACCGGACCGCGCACTATTGCCTGCTCGATACGCTCGGCTGCGGGCTCGAGGCGCTCGAGTACCCCGCCTGCACGAAGCTGCTCGGCCCGATCGTGCCCGGCACCTGGGTGCCGCACGGCGCGCGCGTACCGGGAACGCAGTTCCAGCTCGACCCGGTGCAGGCGGCCTTCAACATCGGCGCGATGATCCGCTGGCTGGATTTCAATGACACCTGGCTCGCTGCCGAATGGGGCCATCCCTCGGACAACCTCGGCGGCATCCTCGCCACGGCCGACTGGCTCTCGCGCCAGGCGCTCGCGAGCGGCCGCGCGCCGCTCACCCTGCGCGAGGTCCTCAGCGCGATGATCCGCGCGCACGAGATCCAGGGCGTGATTGCGCTCGAGAACAGCTTCAACCGCGTCGGGCTCGACCACGTGGTGCTGGTGAAGGTGGCCTCGACCGCCGTGGTCGGGCGGCTGCTCGGCCTCACGCGCGAGGAAATCATCAACGCCGTCTCGCTCGCCTGGATCGACGGGCAGAGCCTGCGCACCTACCGGCACGCGCCCAACACCGGCTCGCGCAAGAGCTGGGCCGCAGGCGATGCCACCAGCCGCGCCGTGCGCCTCGCGCTGATGGCGCGCACCGGAGAGATGGGCTACCCGACGGCGCTCACCGCCAAGACCTGGGGGTTCTACGACACGCTGTTCAAGGGGCAGCCGTTGAAGTTCCAGCGCGGCTACGGCTCGTACGTGATGGAGAACGTGCTGTTCAAGATCTCCTATCCGGCCGAGTTCCACGCGCAGACGGCGGTCGAGGCGGCGATGCAGATCCACCGCGAGCTCGCCGAGCTCGGTGTGACCGCCGAGGCGATCGAGCACGTCGTCGTGCGCACGCACGAGGCGTGCATGCGCATCATCGACAAGAGCGGCCCGCTCGCCAATCCTGCCGACCGCGACCACTGCATCCAGTACATGATGGCCGTGCCGCTCATCTTCGGCCGCCTCACCGCGGCGGATTACGAGGACGGCGTGGCGTCCGATCCGCGCATCGATGCGCTGCGCGCGCGCATTCGCTGCGTGGAGGACCCGCAGTTCACCCGCGACTACCACGATGCCCAGAAGCGCTCGATTGCCAATGCAGTGACCGTGCGCCTGAAGGACGGCCGGGAGCTGCCGGAAGTGGTGGTCGAGTATCCGATCGGGCACAAGCGTCGCCGCGCCGAGGGGATTCCGCTGCTGATAGAGAAATTCCGCCGCAATCTCGCGCGGCGCTTCCCCGAGAAGCAGCAGCGTGCGATCGCGGAGCTCTCGCTCGATCAGGCGCGCCTCGAGCGCACGCCGGTGAACGAGTACCTCGACCTGTTCGTCATCTGAGGGTCAAGCCCTTGAGCACTTATCTGATTGGCGCCGACGTGCCTGCCGTGCCCGCCGGCGAGCGCTTCGCGGCGCTGGTGCGGCGCGGGCCGATCCTGCGCATTCCCGGCGCCTACAACGGCCTTGCGGCGCTGCAGGCCCGGCGCGCCGGCTTCGAGGCGCTGTACCTGTCCGGGGCGGCGATGAGCGCCTCGATGGGGCTGCCTGACCTCGGCATCCTCACCGTGGAAGACGTGTGCGTGTTCATCCGCCAGGTGAGCCGCGCCGCGGGACTGCCCGTGCTCGTCGACGGGGACACCGGCTACGGCGAGGCGCTGAACGTGATGCACATGGTGCGCGCGTTCGAGGACGCGGGCGCCGCGGCGGTGCACATCGAGGATCAGGTGCTGCCCAAGAAATGCGGGCACCTGAACGACAAGAAGCTCATCCCGGTGCAGGACATGGCGGCGAAAATCGCCGCCGCGGTCCGCGCGCGGCGTCACCTGTACGTCATTGCGCGCACGGACGCCGCAGCCAGCGAGGGACTCGACGGGGCCGTGGAGCGCGCGCAACGTTATCTGGATGCCGGCGCCGACGCCATCTTCCCCGAGGCGCTGACCAGCGCCGAGATGTTCCGCGAGTTCGCACGGCGCATCGAGGCGCCGCTGCTCGCCAACATGACGGAATTCGGCCGCACGCCCTACTTCACGGCCGAGCAATTCCAGGCGCTGGGGTTTCGGATGGTGATCTGGCCGGTGAGCGCACTGCGCATCGCCGCCAAGGCGCACGAGCGGCTCTACGCCACGATCGCGCGCGAGGGCGGCCCGAAAGCTCTCATCGGCGAGATGCAGACCCGCCAGGAGCTCTACGAGACGATCGCCTATGCGGATTACGAGGCGCTCGACGCCTCGATCGTCAAGAGCGTCGTTCCGTAGTGGGACGCGCTGCGCGCGCGGGGAGGCTCAGCGGCGGCGCGATCCGATCGAATCGACGGAGAAGCCGATCAGCAGCACGGCGGTGAGGATCAACTGGGAAACGGCGAGGGTCATGATGCTCTTCCTTTGGGCCAACCAACGCGCGCAAGTGTAGGGATCGGCAGGGCCCGCAACATGTCCATCGCGGGGGTGCCGGGCGTAATCTCAGCGAGAGCATCGCGGGTATTCCTTTCGGGAGAGCTCAGCCTGCGCCGCGTGACGCACGTCACAGCCGCGCGATAGAATGCCGCTACCTGTGCGCAGAACCCCTGCGGCGCGGCCTTACTTCTGCACTCCGGGAGCTCCCTTGATGGCCATTGGCACAGATTCCATCGTCACCCTCCACTACACGCTCAAGGACGAGGCCGGCGTGGTCATCGACCAGTCCGAGCCCGGAGAGCCGCTTGCATACCTGCATGGCCACGGCAGCATCATTGCCGGACTGGAGAAGGAACTGACGGGCAGGAACGCCGGTGATGCTCTGACCGTGACGGTAGTGCCGGCCGAGGGCTACGGTGAGTACGACAACGAGCTGGTGCAGAGCGTCCCGCGCCGGGCGCTGCGCGGGATCAAGGACATCAAGACCGGGATGCGCCTGCACGCACAGACCGCCGAAGGCACGCGCGCGGTCACGGTGACCAAAGTCATCGGTGACATGGTGACCCTGGACGGCAACCATCCGCTGGCGGGCAAGATCCTGTATTTCGACGTGCGTATCGAAGCGGTTCGTGCGGCCACCGAAGAGGAGCTCTCTCACGGCCACGTGCACGGTCCGCACGGGCATCACGACCATTGACGGACCGGCTGAAGCGCCTGAGCGCCTCGCCGCGACCGACCGCACGCCGGCGGCGGCGCTCGAGCAGATTGCCCGTGCGACGCCGGCCCCGCCCGCCGGCCTCAGAACCAGCCGTAGTTGAAACTGATGCTGATGCGCTCGCCGGCCGGATTGGCCGGCACCTCGTGGCGCAGCCAGCTCTCAAAGAGCACCACGCTGCCGGCGGCGGCGGCAATCTGCACCCAGGGCCGGTTGGCCCGGCTCGCCCCCGGCCGCCGCGGCGGGGCGGCCATCATGCGCTCGAGGCGCGGATCCTCGAGCTTCAGCGCCGCGCACCCGCGCGGCGTCTTGAGGTAGAACGTCCCGCTGATCGTGGCGAGCGGGTGCAGGTGCAGCCCGTGCGCCGTGCCGCGCGGCATGATGTTGACCCAGCAGTCGGTCATGGCGAGCGCCCGGCCGGTCAGATCGAGCTCGAGCGCGCGCGCGAAGGCGACGACGTGCGGATCGATGGCCCGCTCAAGCGCGGCGAACGTCGGCGAGAGCCGGTGCATGCGGCACACCGAGCCGTACGAGGTATACCCGCCGGGATAGCTCTTCGCGGACCAGCGCCTTCCGGCTGCATCGTCGAGGCGCAGCTGGCGGCACTCGCGCAGCAGGGGCGGTCCGAGACGGCCCGCCCCTGCCACACGCCGAGAGTAGATTAGAGTCGCGAACAGCCGCTCAACGGTCATTCGGCGAGTATATCGGCACCTCGCTCACGCCGTGGCGAACTGCTGCGCCTCCGTGCTCCCGGCGAGCGCTGCGAGCGAGGAGGTACCGCCGGTGATCGCCTGCGTCAGCTCATCGAAGTAGCCGGCGCCGACTTCCCGCTGATGCCGCGTGGCGCTGTAGCCGTGCGGCTCGGCAGCGAACTCCGCCTGCTGCAGCTCGACATAAGCGGCCATCTGCCGTTGCCGGTAGCCGCGCGCCAGCTCGAACATCGAGAAGTTCAGCGCGTGGAAGCCGGCGAGCGTGATGAACTGGAAGCGATAGCCCATCGCGCCGAGCTCGCGCTGGAAGCGCTCGATGGTCGTATCGTCGAGCTTGCGCCGCCAGTTGAACGACGGCGAGCAGTTGTAGGCGAGGAGCTTGCCCGGATAGCGCCGATGCACGGCCTCGGCGAAGCGGCGCGCCTCCTCGAGATCGGGCTTGGCGGTCTCGCACCACAGGAGGTCGGCGTAGGGCGCGTAGGCGCAGGCGCGCGCAATCGCCTGCTCGAGCCCCGCGCGCACGTGAAAGAAGCCCTCCGCGGTGCGCCCCCGCGCGGCATCGATGAACGGCCGATCGCGCTCATCGACGTCCGCCGTGAGCAGGCTCGAGGCCTCGGCATCGGTGCGCGCGATGAGCACGGTCGGGACGTTGCAGACGTCGGCCGCAAGGCGCGCGGCCAGCAGCTTGTTGATCGCCTCCTGCGTCGGCACCAGCACCTTGCCGCCCATGTGGCCGCACTTTTTCGCCGAGGAGAGCTGGTCCTCGAAATGCGCGCCGGCCGCACCTGCCTCGATCAGCTGCTTCATCAGCTCGAAGGCGTTCAGCACGCCGCCGAATCCGGCCTCCGCGTCGGCGACGATGGGCTTGAGCCAGTCGACGCTGTCGTCCCCCTCGGCGTGATGGATCTGATCGGCGCGCCGCAGCGTGGAGTTGATCCGGCGCACCACCGCCGGCACCGAATCGGCCGGATACAGCGACTGGTCCGGGTACATCTGCCCGGCGAGGTTTGCATCGGCCGCCACCTGCCAGCCGGAGAGGTAAATGGCCTCGAGCCCGGCCTTCACCTGCTGCATGGCCTGATTGCCGGTGAGGGCCCCGAGGGCGTTGACGAAGGGCCGCTCGTTGAGCGTGCGCCAGAGCTTCTCGGCGGTGAGGCGCGCCAGCGAGTGCTCGACGGCGATGGTGCCGCGCAGGCGCACGACGTCCTCGGCCTTGTAGGCGCGCTCGATGCCGCGCCAGCGGGGAGAGTCTTGCCACGTCCGGCGCAGATCCTGCGCGCTCGGCAACAGTTCGGTCGCTTTCATGATGGGGGTCTCCGCAGCTCAGTCGAGCAGTTCATAGGCGGGCAGGGTGAGAAACTCATCGAAGCGGTCCTGCTTGATCATCCTTTCCATGAGCCGCGCAGCGCTCGGAAACACTCCCCCGAGCAGCCGTTCGGATCCGACCTCGTGATGGATCCGCTCGAGCTCTTCGGCGAAGAGCCGGTCGATGCGCTCGGGCGTCACCTGCGCGCCGTCTGCGGTGTAGGCGCCGTGGTGCAGCCACTGCCACAACTGCGCGCGGCAGATCTCGGCGGTGGCCGCATCCTCCATGAGGTTGTAGAGCGGCACGCAGCCGCTGCCGCGCAGCCAGGCTTCAAGGTACTGCACGCCCACCCGGATGTTGTGGCGGATCCCTTCCTCGGTGATGGTACCGCCGGGCACGCGCAGCAGGTCCTCGCGCCGCACGGCGACCTCGGCCCGCTGCACGTGCAGTTGGTTCGGCCCGCTCATGACGGCGTCGAACGCCGCGCGCGCCACCGGCGCAAGTCCCGGGTGCGCGATCCAGGTGCCATCGTGCCCGGCGTGCGCCTCGCGCAGTTTGTCGGCACGCACCCGCTCCATCGCCAGCGCGTTGGCCTGCGGGTCGCGCACCGGGATCTGCGCGGCCATGCCGCCCATCGCGTAGGCACCGCGGCGGTGGCAGGTCTGGATCAGCAGATCCACGTAGGACTTGAGGAAATGCCGCTCCATGGTCACCTGCGAGCGGTCCGGCAGCACGAACTCGCTCCGGTTGCGCAGCTTCTTCACGAAACTGAAGATGTAATCCCAGCGGCCGCAGTTAAGACCCGTGATGTAGGGGCGCAGCTCGAAGAGGATCTCGTCCATCTCGAAGGCCGCCGGCAGGGTCTCGATGAGCACCGTCACCCTGATGGTGCCGCGTTTGATCCCCAGCGCATCCTCGGCGGCGGCGAACACCTCGCTCCACAGGCGTGCTTCGAGGTGGCTCTCGAGCTTCGGAAGGTAGAAGTACGGGCCGCTGCCAGAGCGCGCGAGCTGCTCGTGATTGCGCGCCAGATACAGCGCGAAGTCGACGAGCCCGCCGGCGACCGGCTCCCCGTCGATGCACACGTGCTTCTCCGGCAGATGCCAGCCGCGGGGTCGCACGATCAATGTCGCGCGACGCTGCCCGAGACGATAGATCTTGCCGCTCGTGGGATCGGTATGGCTGATCGTGCCGTCGAGCGCGTCCGCGAGGTTGATCTGCCCCTGCACCAGGTTGCGCCACGTCGGGCTGCAGGAGTCCTCGAAGTCGGCCATGAACGCGCACACCGGCGCGTTCAACGCGTTGATGATCATCTTGCGGTCCACCGGGCCTGTGATCTCGACCCGCCGGTCGATGAGGTCGGCGGGCGCGGGCGCGACGCGCCAGCTCCCGCGGCGCACCTCGGCCGTCTGCGGCAGGAAGTCCGGGAGCATCCCGGAGTCGAATTCCCGCTGGCGCCGCGCGCGCGCCGCGAGCAGCTCGAGCCGCCGCGGGTTGAACCGCCGGTGCAGCCGCGCGAGCAGGTCCAGGGCGCTCGCCGTCAGCACCTCGCCGGAGCGCGGGATGCCGGTGGGCGCAACGGCGAGCGTGGGCGTGGCCATGGGGGCGGCCGCCGGCGCGGCCGATGGGCTCAGGGTGGCAGTGTTCGCGTTCATGGGACCGAGCATAAGCCCGATGACGTGAATAATTTGACTAAGGAAACTTCACATTGTTAATTTCACATCGCGGAGCCGTTCCCGCCACGCCAAGGTGCTCTCATGCCGCCACTGCTGCGCAAAGGCCATTTTCTCGGTGCAAAGCTGCGCGAGCTGCGCAAGCGCAACGGGCTGACGCTCGAGGAGCTCTCCTCGCGCTGCATCCAGCGCGATGCCGAGCGGGCCCCCTCGGTGTCGTACCTCAGCATGATCGAGAGCGGCAAGCGCGTGCCCTCGAGCGAGCTGCTCGCGCTGCTCGCGCAGGTGTTCCAACGCGATCCGAACTGGTTTCTCGACGAGACCGGCGGGGCTGAGCTCGGAGCGGTATCGGCGCCGGCCGGCGGCGCGGCCAAAGTGCCCCTGGAGCCGGCCTTTCTTTTCTCCAAGGAGGTGCTGCAGGCGGCGATTCCCGAGCTGCTGCAGCAGACCGGCACGAGCGGGCGGCAGTTCGCGCACCTGCTGATCCGCTCGCACCAGGAGTTCTCGCGCAACGATTTTCCGGACCTCGAGCGCGCGGCCGAGGAAGTGGGCGAGCGGCGATTTCCGCTTGGAGTCGAGGATCTGCTGCGCCTCACCCGGCGGCACGGCCTGGAGATCCGCTGGTTCGAGCGCAAGCCCGTGCTGGCGCGCGACAAGGACCGCGAGGTGCGCAGCATGGTGCGCTCGTTCTACGAGCCGCCGCGCTTCATCTACGCCAACCGCGCGCTGCTGTCCGACCCGGCGCGCTTGAAGTTTGATCTGGCCGCGCACATCGCCCACAAGGTGCTGCACGGCGGCGACGGCCTGAAATCCCCCCACGCCACGGGCGGTGAGATGGGCGGCAGCCCCGAGGGCGCCTCGGCCGCCGGCATGAACGGCGAGGACGTCCTGCACGCCTGGCGCGACTTCGAGTGCAGCTTCTTCGCCGGCGCGCTGCTCGCCCCCCGGGTGCCGTTCCGGCGCTTCCTGGCGCGCGAGCGCTACCGCGTCGAGTCCGGCGCGCGTCTCGAGCTCACCCCCGCGGTGATCATGCGGCGCATGACCAAGGTGTCCCCGTATCCTTACTGGCATTTCTTCGATGCGTATCCGCCGGGGTACCTGCGCGCGGTGTACCGCGGCAACGGCATCCCGCTGCCCTGGGGCAACCTCGCCCAGGTGAGCGATCCGTGCCCCAACTGGGCGGTGTTCCGCATGCTCGGCGGCGACCGCGACACCGGCTCGCAGATCTCGGTGCTGCGCGACGGGGAGCGCTCGCTGCTGTATTGCTGCCACTCGCGCCGGGTGCGCGACATGGCGGGCAATCCGCACGTCCTGTCGGTCGGGGTGGATCTCGCCCCGGCGCTCGATGCCAACGGCGCATCGAGCGGCGCTCTCGCGGCGTCGATTCTCGCCGAATGCGTGCGCGAGGGCGGCGAGGCGCGCCCGCCGAAGGCGGCGAGATCCGCGCTGCAGGCGATCGCCAACGTGCTGAACATCGCCTGGATCGATACCGCGCTCGAGCGGCCGGCGCGCATCATCTGTCCGCGCAGCTCGCGCTGCCCGCGGCCCGAGCGCTGCGCGGGCGCCAAGGCGCGCCCCTCGCGGGCGCGCGAGATCGACGAGGTGCGCTCCGAGATCCTCGGGACCTCGCGCTGATCAGCGCCCCTCGCGCATGAAGATCATCGCCGGGTGCTCGATGCGCTCCTTCATCGCCTGGATCATCGCGGCCGCGTCGTAACCGTCGACGAAGCGGTGATCGAACGATGAGGAGAGGTTCATCATGCGCCGTATCGCCACGGCTCCCGCGAGCACGACCGGCCGCTCGAGCGCGCGGTTGACCCCGATGATGGCCACCTCGGGGGCATTGATGATGGGCGTGCTGGCGATGCCGCCGAGCTTGCCGAGACTGGTCAGTGTGATGGTCGAGCCGGCGAGCTCCTCGCGGGTCGCCTTGTTCTGCCGCGCCGCCTCCGTCACGCGGCGCATCTCGGCGGCGATCTCACGCAGCGAGCGCCGCTCGGCGTTGCGCACCACCGGCACCTTCAGGCCGTCGGGCGTTTGGGTCGCCACGCCCACGTGCACCGCACGGTGGCGGATGATGACGCCGCGCTCGGCGTCATAGTGGGCGTTGCACTGCGGGAAGTCCTCGAGCGCGCGCACCAGCGCCAGCACCAGAAACGGCAGGTAGGACAGCGCCGGCTCTGCGGGGGTGAGCCGGCCGTTCAGATGCCGACGCAGCGCCTCGAGCTCGGTCACATCGACCTCCTCGACATAGGAGAAGTGCGGAATGTTGCGCTTGCTCTCGCTCAGGCGCTGGGCGATCAGCCGGCGCAAGCCGATGACCTTGATCTCCTCACGCTCCGGCGCCAGCGGCGCCGCGTCCGCAGGGCGTGCGGCGGGCGGGGCGCCCCCGCCGCCCTTCGCATCGCGCAGAAACGCCTCCAGGTCCTCGCGCAGGATGCGCCCCTGGGGGCCGCTGCCGGGCACCCGCTTCAGGTCGATTCCCGCCTCGTGGGCGCGGCGGCGATTGGCCGGCGAAGTCATCACTCGGCCGTGCGCGGCGGCGGCCGTCGGCGCGGCCGCACCGTTGCCCCGCGGGGCCGACGCCGGTGCGGGCGGCCGCGCGACCTCGGCCGCCTTCGCCGGCTCACCCGCCGCGGCGGCGCCGGTCTCGAACACGATCAGCTCGGCGCCGACGGCGACCATCTCGCCCGGCTCGCCGGTGGTGGACAGCACCCGTCCGCTCACGGGCGAGGGCACCTCGACCGCTGCCTTCTCGGTCATCACCTCGACCAGCACCTGCTCTTCCTCGACCGCATCGCCCGGCTTGACGTGCCAGCCGACGATCTCGGCCGAGACGGTGCCCTCGCCGAGGTCCGGGAGCTTGAAGACGTAGCGGCTCATCGCGCCTCCATCACACCGCGCAGCGCCGCAGCGATGCGCGCAGGGCCGGGAAAATAATCCCACTCGAACGCATGCGGATAGGGCGTATCCCAGCCGGTCACGCGCTGGATCGGCGCCTCGAGGTGCCAGAAGCACTCCTCCTGCACGGTCGCCGACAGCTCAGCGCCGAAACCGCTGAAGCGGGTCGCCTCATGCACGATGACGCAGCGGCCCGTCTTGCACACCGAGGTGCACAGCGTATCCACATCGAGCGGCACCATGGTGCGCACGTCGATGATCTCCGCATCGACGCCGACGAGCCGCACGGCCGCCTCCGCAACGTGCACCATCGTGCCGTAGGTGAGGAGCGTCGCGTCCTTGCCGGGGCGGACGATTTCCGCCTTCCCGATCGGAATGGCGTAGTGGCCTTCGGGAACCTCGCCCTTCGGATGCGTGCTCCAGGGCACCGCCGGCTTGTGCGGGTCGCCATCGAAGGGGCCGTTGTAGATGCGCTTCGGCTCGAAGAACACCACCGGGTCCTCGTTCTCGATGGAGCTGATCAGCAGGCCCTTGGCATCGTACGGATTGGAGGGCATCACGACCTTCAGGCCGCAGACGTGCGTGAACACCCCTTCCGGGCTCTGCGAGTGCGTCTGCCCGCCCCGGATGCCGCCGCCGCACGGGGTGCGGATGGTGACGGGCGCGCAGAAGTCACCGGCGGTGCGGTAGCGCAGCCGCGCGAGCTCACTGACGATCTGATCGAAGGCCGGATAGATGTAATCGGCGAACTGGATCTCGGCCACCGGGCGCAGTCCATTGACGCCCATGCCGATCGCCGCCGCGACGATGCCGCCCTCGGCGATCGGCGTGTCGAGCACCCGGTGCTCGCCGTACTTGCGCTGCAGGCCGTCGGTGCAGCGGAACACGCCGCCGAAATAGCCGACATCCTCGCCAAACACCACCACCCGCGGATCGCGCCCGAGCATGACATCGAGCGCGGAGTTGATCGCCTGCACCATGTTCATCTGCGCCATCGCTCAGCCCTCCGCGGCCGCAGCCTGGGCCGCGGCATGCTGCTCGGCGAGCAGACGGCGCAGCTCTTCGCGCTGGCGCTTCAGGTGCTGCGGCATCTCGTGGAACACGTCCTCGAACATGCTCACCGGATCGAGCGTCGGGCCCTCGCTGAGGGTGCCGTAGGTGATCGCTTCCTTCCAACAGGCGGTCACGTGCGCCTCAAGTTCCTTCTCGAGCGCCGCGTGGCGCTCTTCGGACCACTCCCCGAGGCCGATCAGATGCTCCTTCAGCCGCGTGATCGGATCGCCGAGCGGCCAGGCCTGCCATTCCTCCTTCGGCCGGTAGCGCGAGGGATCGTCACTGGTCGAGTGCGCCGCAGCGCGATAGGTCACGTGCTCGATCAGAGTGGGCCCACCGCGCGCGCGGGCCCGCTCGGCCGCCCAGCGGGTCACCGCATGCACGGCGAGAAAATCGTTGCCGTCGACCCGCACGCCGGGAATCCCGTAGCCCGGTCCGCGCTGGGCGAAGGTACGGCGCTCGCCGCCGGCGAAGCCCTGGAAGCTCGAGATCGCCCACTGGTTGTTGACGACGTTCAGGATCACCGGCGCCTGGTACACCGCCGCGAACGTCAGGGCGTGATGGAAATCCGCCTCGGCACTCGCGCCCTCGCCGATCCAGCTCGATGCAATCCGGTCCTCGCCCTTGATGGCCGCGGCCATCGCCCAACCGACCGCCTGCGGGAACTGCGTCGCCAGGTTGCCCGAGATCGAGAAGATGTTGCCTTCCGCCCAGTGGTACATGATCGGCATCTGGCGCCCGCGGCACATGTCGCGGGTGTTCGAGAGGCACTGGCACATCAGATCGACGAGGCTCTTGCCCCGCACGATGAACAGGCCCTGCGTGCGGTACGAGGGAAAGAGCATGTCGCCCGGCTGCAGCGCCATCGCCTGGGCGACCGCCACGGCCTCCTCGCCGGTGGATTTCATGTAGAACGAGATGCGCCCCTGGCGCTGCATGCGCTGCATGCGCTCATCGAAGCGGCGCGTGAGCAGCATGTGCCGCAGCGCCACCTGCAGCTCCTCGGGCTCCAGATGCGGGTTCCACGGCCCGACCGCCTGGCCGTGCTCATCGAGCACGCGCACCATGCCGGTGCCGAGCTGCTCGATCTCGAGCGCGCTCGCGAGCGTGTCCGGACGCGCCGCGCGCCCGGCCGGCGGAATCTCCAGATAGCTGAAGTCCGGCTTTTCCCCCGGGCGGGCCGGAGGGTGGGGAACGTGCAGGCGCGACTGCGTCATGGGCTCTGTGCCTCGTCACCGCCGGTAACCGGCTGATTGCAAATCTTACCGCCCCAAAAGTGCAACGCATGTTCCAATTCGTTCGCGAATAGGGCAATCGTCGCAATAATCATCGCATCGCCATCCGCGCCCCCGATTGGCGGGGATCGGCCGGCGGGCCATAATCCCGCCGTGAAATCCTACCCCACCGCCCGCGGCGTCGTACTGCGCAAGACGCCCCCCGCGCCGCAGCGCCCGCCGCCGAGCCTCCCTGTCCCGCCAGGCACCCCCGCGCGCGTGCGCGTGGCGCGCGAGGTCGCCGGGCGCGGCGGCAAGGCGGTCTCGGTCATCCTCGGCCTGCCGCTCGCGGCCGAGCAGCTCGAGGCGCTCGCCCGCGAGCTGAAGAGACTCTGCGGCGCCGGCGGCGCGGTGCGCGAGGGGCGCATCGAGATCCAGGGCGAGCACCGCGACCGGCTGGTCGAGGCGCTGCGCCAGCGCGGCTATGAGGCCAAGCGCAGCGGCGGTTAGGGCCTCACGACCGCCAGCACCACGATCGCGATCAGCAACACGCCCGGCACTTCGTTGAACACGCGGAACCAGCGCTGCGAGCGGCGATTGCGCCCCTCGATCAGCGAGCGCATCAGCACGTAACACCACAGGTGATATGCGATGAGCGCGGCGACCAGCACGAGCTTCACGCGCAGCCAGGTGAGCTCGAGGAACACCGGCGCGGCGATCAGCATGGAGAGCCCGAAGGCCACCGCGAGCGCGCCACCGAGACTCATCAGCGCGAACAGCCGCCGCTCCATCACCGCAAATCGCGCCAGCCCCGGCGCATCCGTGGTCTCGCAGTGATAGACGAACAGGCGCGGCAGGTAGAACAGACCCGCGAACCACGTCACCACGAACACGATATGGAATGCCTTGAGCCAGAGCATGCAGTATCGTACCCGGCTTCGGCACGCTTGACCAAAAAGCGGGCGACACGATCGAGGAGGATGATCATGAGCGAATCTGGCTCAGGAGAGGCCCCGGGCGCCCCGGGTTTATCGCCCACCTGGTGCAGCAGCGCCAAAGACATCGTGGGCTGCGCACTCGGCGAGTCGCGGCTGTGGTTCACCATCGGCGGCGGGATCGTCAACGAAGTCTACTGTCCGCGCGTCGACATCCCGCAGATCCGCGATCTGGGCTTCATCGTCGCCGACGGCCGCGGGTTCTGGGTCGAGGTCAAGCGCCTCGGCAATCCCGCCGTCACGCTCGCCGGCCCCGGAATTCCCGCGGTACGCGTGGTGCACCATCATGAGCGCTTCGAGCTGCGCCTGCGCATCGCGCCGGCCGCCGACCGCGACGTGCTGCTGGTGGAAATCGAGCTCACCGGCGATGAGCAGCTGCGCCCCTACGCGCTGATCGCGCCGCACCTCGGCGGCACCGGGCATGACAACACGGCGAGCGTGGCCGGCCACCGCGGCCACCGGCTGCTGCTCGCCGAGCAGGGCCCGTTCGCGCTCGCCCTCGCTGCGGTCGACACCGATCAGCGCGACGCCTGGGGGCGCGCGAGCTGCGGCTGCGTCGGCACCTCGGACGGCTGGCAGGACTTCAAGTGCAACGGGGCGATGAGCTGGGAATACGACCGCGCCGGACCGGGCAACGTCGCGCTGATCGGCGAGCTGCCGCGCAAGGCGGTGCTCGGACTCGGCATCGGCAGCGGCACCGAATCGGCCGCGACGCTGGCGCTGTCGGCGCTGTTCGAGCCGTTCGAGAACAGCTGGCAGCGGCAGGTCGGCGACTGGACGGCCTGGCAGAAGGAATGCGCCGCGCGCGCCTCGCTCGCCGGCTCGCTGCCGCCGCAGTGCCGCGCGCAGTTCACTCTCTCGACCATGGTACTGCGCGCCCACAAGGACAAGACCTTTCCCGGCGCGATGGTGGCGAGCCTGAGCGTGCCATGGGGCAACACCCGGGACGAGCGTGCCGGCTATCACCTGGTCTGGCCGCGTGATCTGTGCGAGTGCGCCGGCGCGCTGCTCGCCTCCGGCGCCTCGCGCGAGGCGCTCGACACGGTGCGCTACCTGCGCGCCACGCAGCTCGCCGACGGCCACTGGAACCAGAACCAGTGGCTCGGCGGCTCGCCCTACTGGACCGCGGTGCAGCTCGATGAGACCGCCTTCCCGGTGCTGCTCGCCTGCGCGCTGCACGAGCGCGACGTGCTCGATGGGGTGCACGTGACAGACATGATCCAGCGGGCGCTCTCGTTCATCGTGCGCAACGGGCCGGCATCCGACCAGGACCGCTGGGAGGAGGATGCCGGCATCAACACCTTCACCCTCTCGGCGTGCATCGCGGCGCTCGTGTGCGGTGCCTCGCACCTGCCGCCCGCGGCGCGCGATCTGGCGCTCGCGATCGCCGATTACTGGAACGCGAGCCTCGAGAGCTGGACGGCCGTGTGCAACACGCCGCTCGCGCGCGAGCACGGCATCAGCGGGTATTACGTGCGCGTCGCGCCGGCCGAGGCGCTGCACGACCGCGGCGCGCTGCAGGACCAGCTGCCGATCCGCAATCAGGTGATCGATCCGGGTCTGCCGGCTGACGCCCAGGTCGGGGTCGATTTCCTGCAGCTGGTGCGCTTCGGCCTGCGCTCCCCGGACGACCCGCTGATCGCGGACACCGTCAAGCTGGTCGATGCGCTGCTGAAGGTCGACACGCCGAACGGCCCAAGCTGGCACCGCTACAACGACGACGGCTACGGCGAGCACGATGACGGCTCGGCGTACGACGGCACCGGCCGGGGGCGGGCCTGGCCGCTGCTCACCGGCGAGCGCGGACACTTCGAGCTCGTCGCCGGGCGCGACCCGCTGCCGCTGCTCGAGACCATGGTGCGCATGGCCTCCCCCGGCGGCATGCTGCCCGAGCAGGTCTGGGACGCCGAGCCCATCCCCCGGCGGTTCCTCGAGCTTGGCCGGCCGACCGGCGGGGCGATGCCACTGGTGTGGGCCCACGCCGAGTTCATCAAACTCGCCGTCTCGCGCTCGATCGGCCGGCCCTTCGACCGCCCCGAGCCGCTGTGGCGCCGCTACGGCGGCAAGCGCCCGGCGCTGACGCGCGTGTTCTGGTTGCCCCACGCTCCGGTGGGACGGCTCCCGGAGGGGACTCCCCTCACCCTCGCGCTCACCGAGCCGGGGGTGTTCCGCTGGGGCTTCGACGGCTGGCAGGACATCGAGGAGCGGGCCACCGAGCCCAATCCGCTCGGGCTGCACCTGGTCGAGCTCGGCACCCGCGGACTTGCGGCCGGGCGGTGGATCGATCTGACTTACCGCCGCCAGTCCGACGGGCAGTGGGCCGGGCAGGATTATCGCATCATGGTGCGGTCGGCTGCCTGAGCGCAGTCCCGGCTGTTCCCGGGACGGGCTCGGCCGTATAGTGCCGGCCCGGCGCGGCAGCCGTAAGCGCACGCGCGACCGCGGCGGGGCATGTCGTCGATCGGAGTCAACCGCCGGAACCTCCGGCCGTTATACGGGTCAGTACATCGTGGAGGTGGTAACGATGGGCGCAAAGTCGTTTGGCCGGGTCAGCAAGGGGTCGTTGACCCTCGTGGCAGGCACCGCGTGTCTGTTACTGGCCGCGTGCGCCACGGCGCCCGTGATCCACACGCGCATGGCCGTGGGAGCCAATCTCTCAGGCGCCCATACCTTTGCATTCGTCCGCCATCCCGGCACCGATCATGGCCGGTACAAATCGCTGACGACGCAGCGCCTCGAGCGCGACGTCACGCAGCAGATGGAGGCGCGCGGCTACAGTCTGGTCGCTGCCGACGCCGAGCCGGATCTGCTGGTGAACTTCCGCGTCAGGACCCGCGACCACATCGAGGGCGGCATGGGGCCGGCCTTCGGCGGCTACTGGGGCGGCTTTGGTCCGTACGGCTGGGGTTGGGGCGGCTGGGGCTGGCCGATGGGCTGGGGCTGGAGCGGCTACTACGGCGATGTGCGAACGGTCACCTCCGCGGCGCTGACCATTTCGGTCATCGAGCGCTCGAACCGCTCGGTGATCTGGAGCGGGACCGCCTCCCAGGATGTCTCGCAGCACGAGCTCTATCATCCCGACCGCTCCCTCGACGAGGCGGTGAACCAGATCTTCGCGCACTTTCCGGTGGCTGCGGGCGCGCGCTGAGCCCACGAATCGGCGCGGACCGGCACGCGGGGTCCGCCCCCGCAGCGCTAGCTAGCCACTCCAGTTGGAAACCCGCTCGCGCCAGTCCTGGCGCAGCGCTGGCTCGTCCGTGCCGGCGGGCTCGGTGCCGAGGTAGAGGAAAGCCACCAGCGCATCGGCCGGCTCGAGTCCGAGTGCCCGCTTGACCTCCTCGTCGTACGCGGCGCCGCCGGTCTTCCACATGCCGTTGAAGCCGAGCGCGCGCGCCGCGAGCAGTATGTTCTCGGCCGCCGCGCCCGCGCTCAGCATCTGCTCGGCCATCGGCACCGTGGAGTGCGGATCCTTCACCGCTGCGACCGCGATGATCATCGGGGCTCGAAACGCCTTGAGCCGCTCGCGCTCGAGCGCCTCGGGACTCGAGGCGGGCCGCGCGCGACGCAACTGTGCGGCGAGCAGATCCCCGAAGCGCGCGCGGGCCGCAGCGCGGATGATGATGAAGCGCCACGGCCGCAGCCGGCCGTGATCGGGCGCCCGCGCCGCGCTCTGGAGCAACAACTCGAGTGCTCCATCGTCGGGTCCGGGCTCGGCAAGCGTCTTGGCCGAACGCCGCCGTAACAACAGATCGATGGCATCCATCAGGTAATCTTGACACAAGTGGCAGGTAAACCGTGTAGAGTCCGCGATCATGGACCCGCGTGACCTCGAGGCGCTGAGGAGCGCCATTCGGTGCATTCCCGACTATCCCAAGCCCGGCATCATGTTCCGGGACATCACGACGCTGCTCGGCGATGCAACGATGTTCCAGCTCGCCGTGGCCGAGCTGGCGCGACCCTGGCGCGAGGGGGACATCGGCCGGGTAGCCGGCATCGAGGCCCGCGGTTTCATTCTCGGCGGGGCGGTGGCGCACCGCGTCGGAGCGGGCTTCGTGCCGATCCGCAAGAAGGGCAAGCTGCCGCACCAGACGGTGCGCGTGGCCTACTCGCTCGAGTACGGCCTCGATGAGATGGAGATGCACCGCGATGCGCTCGTGCCGGGCGAGCGCGTGCTGCTCATCGATGACCTGATCGCCACGGGCGGCACGGCCGAGGCGGCCGTCAAACTGCTGCGCTCCCTCGGCGCCGAAATCCTCGCCGCCTGCTTCGTCATCGACCTGCCCGAGCTCGGCGGGGCCCGCCGCCTGGAGGACCTCGGGGTAACGGTCCGCAGTCTTGTCGCTTTTCAGGGACACTGACGGCGCCGCAACATTACGTTCTGGTCATCAACGGTTCGCGCCCGGGTCTTCCTGCAATAATCCGGCCCGTTCCGGCGCCGAGCGCCCGGGGCAATTCTAAAACCGCTCAAATTCTCTCTGGAGATGTCGATGTTCAAGAAGCTCGTCCCTGTACTCGGTGCGTTGGTGCTCGCCGGCTCGCTGGCGGCCGCCCCCATTGCCGCTGTTGCGGCTCCCGCCCCTGCCACGGCTCACCACGTCGTGCACAAGAAAATGGTGCACAAGAAGTGGACCAAGAAGGCCGCCCACAAGAAGTGGACGAAGAAGGCCGTGCATGCCAAGTGGCACAAGAAGGCCATGAAGCACATGGCCAAGAAGAAGAAGGCCTAAAGCCCGGCTGATGCCCGAAGAGCCCCGCCCCGAGCGGGGCTCTTTCGTTTCCGGCGGGTGTTACTACGCAGATGCCCAATCTGTTGAGTTATCAATGGCTTAGCAAGGCCCCCACTGCGCTCGCGAACGAAAGTACCGTTTTCTGGATTTAAACTGTTAAACGGACTTGCCTGGATCCGCCGTCAAACCCTGTCGGGTGAGGTACCCGCGCGGCGATTATTTGTCTTGCGCGATGCCGGTGCAGCACCGGAGATCGGGTTCTCGGAAAGCGTGCCCCTTACCTCAGCTGGGGGCCGGTCCAACTGGCCAGAACACTCCCTGCCGCGCTTACACTTCGGTATCCGGTGCGGCGTGGGCGGCTCACGCCCAGCCGACCGCGCGCAAAAAAACTTTGTGTAATCATTGTATTGCCCCAGATAATCGCATAGCATACAAAAAAGTCTCTTAAGGAGAAGTGATGCCAACTTGGCACTTTTACGGCCGCACCGGGGCTCTGGCGGAGCTGCGCGATATCGTCGGTGCGGGTCGCTGGTTCTTCTGCCGTATCGAAGGGAGGCGGCGAATTGGCAAGACGACGCTACTCAGCCAGCTTGCGCTTCAGAACCCCGACTTCGGCTCACGGATCGTCTACATGCAGACGCCTGACTCGGATGAACGAGACGTCGCCGCAACGTTCCGACGCAGTCTCGCCGAATCCGACAGGGACGAAATCAAAGCGCTCGCGGCCTCCGTCATCGACTTCCCATCAATGGCGGCGGCGATAGGCCAGCTCTGCCGCACTGGCATGGTCGTTGTTCTCGATGAATTTCAATACTTCACGCGGTCGGCCTTGAAACACTTCAACTCCTTTCTCCAGGCCGAGGTGGACAAGCTGCGCAACGCCGCTCTCTCTGCCGGGGGGCTCTTCGTCCTCGGTTCACTGCACTCCGACATGACGGCGCTGCTCGAGGACAAGGCAGCCCCGCTTTATGGGCGGGTGACGAGACAATTGAAGCTCGATCATTGGGATTTCGAGGACCTGATGACGGTCTTTCGCCACCAGGGAATCTCCACGCCCGGACAGTGGCTCACCCTTTGGACATTCTTCGAGGGAGTCCCAAAGTTCTATGCAGACGCCTACGAGCAGAGGCTATTTGAGTTACCTCCACAAGAGCTTGCGCGGGAACTGCTCACCAGAATGTTCCTCCGCGGCTCGAGCCCACTCTCCGAGGAGGCCGACAACTGGTTCCTGCGCGAATTGCGAGGACGCGCTGTATCGATTCTCCATTACCTTGCAGATCATCCCGGCTGCAATCATGCCGAACTCGTCGGCGCCCTCAATGATCCGCACGATAGCACGCCTCTCGGCACGCATATCACGCGATTGGTCACCAAGTACGGCATGGTCGACAAAATGCATCCCGTGTTCTCCGATAGCAAGAATCGCAATGCACGCTATTACATCGCCGACAACTTCCTGAAGGCGTGGCTCGCAATTGCCAAACCCGCACGCGAGGCAGCTCGATTGAAGCCTATCGACAAAGCTCTGGCTCCGGCGCTGAAGAGACTCGAGACCCTGGAGGGCTCCGCGTTCGAGAAGCTCATCCGCAAACTGCACATCGAGATGTCCAGAAAGGGAAAAGGCGATTTCGAGCTCTCTTCGATTCAGCTCGGCTACTGGAACAGGCCGCGAGAGGCCTTGAGGAGCATCGAGATCGATGTCGTTGCACTCGACGAGGGCCGCAATCGGGTCAGGTTCGGTTCCTGCAAGCGCAGTGCCTCCGCGCATGATCGGGCCGAGCTCGCGAGGTTCGAACAACACATTGCTGCATTCTTGAAAGCTCCTCAACATCGAAGGCTTCAGGCGTGGCAACAGGAGAAGGTCCTGTTTGCACCGGAGTTTGATGCGAGCATACGCGCAGAGCTCTCGGCTCACGGCTATCTGTGCAGGGACTTGCGCGACTACAGCAATTTGGTCTGACAAGGAGTTTCTTTTGGAATACCGCCGGGGTCGAATCGGCTCGACCCTTCTGCTGATCGAGTCGCCTCTCAGACCAGCGAATCAGGAAGTCACACACGGCATTTAGAACATCCAGGCAATCAGCTAGCCGATGATTGTAGATTCGAATCCTCGATTCGCGTCCGTCGATCGGATACGCTGGTTTCGAGACCGGCACCTTTTTGGTACCGACCGCGATTATCGGTGGCGTGAAACGTGCCGAAAGTCAGAGAGCCACAGCTTCTTGAGGAGACCGTACAGTGGGTCCGCCACCGCATTTGCTGTGGACTTAGCCATGCGTGGTAGTCTGACCGCTAGTCCAATAGGAGACCCCCCGGCTCTGCCGGGGAGGCATTAGAAGTTTGACAGTTCCGGGAGTCCACCGGTGAAACTCGACAGCGTGAGCCGCCAAGCACACGCAGAGGAGTTTCACGGTGGACGAAGCAGAGAACCTAAGCCACACGAAATGGCAGTGCAAGTATCACGTAGTGTTCATTCCGAAGTGCCGCAGAAAGACGCTATACAGGCAGCTGAGGCGCTATCTGGGGGAGGTGTTCCGGGAACTGGCGAAGCAGAAGGAGAGCCGGATCGAGGAGGGGCATCTGATGCCGGACCACGTGCACATGATGATCTCGATACCGCCGAAGTACGCGGTGTCGCAGGTGGTGGGCTACATCAAGGGCAAGAGCGCGATTCACCTGGCGCGGGTATACGGAGAGCGCAGGCGGAACTTCGTGGGACAGCACTTCTGGGCACGGGGGTACTTCGTGTCCACGGTGGGGCGCGACGAAGCGGTGATCCGAGCGTACATCCAGCACCAGGAGCGCGAAGACGAACGACTGGAGCAGATGAACCTGTTGAGGTGATGGGCCACCTATTGGTGGCCCGATCGGGTCGGGGCCGCGTTAGCGACCCCGGATAGCCGCTTTGAGCGGCTCACATTTCGAAAGCCCCCGGCTTTGCCGGGGGATGGTTACACCCAGGAAGTAAGCCGGAAACCGGTAGCATCGTTTTGGGCGTGTGGTGCTCACAGCGACGCTGGCCAGCCAGACCACGTCTCAAAAGAACACGTTTTCGGCTCTTTTGGCCATGTGCGTAGTAACACCCTTTCCGGCGGGTGTTACTACGCACCTGACCAAAATAGCGCAGAATCAAGAGCTTGATCGCGCCCTTTGCTGTTCCGAAGCCGGAGCCTCGATTTGGCGGCGGCCTGATCAGAATCCGCCAATCCCCGCTCGCCTCTCAGGACTAGAGTCCGGCATCGGCGCCAGGTACTCCCGGAGGGGCCATCGGTGCGACCGTGCGGCACGCACTCGATAGCACTGCGGGTCAAGTAAATGCACGGGATCGTCGCAGGCGCCAAGGGGTGATTGATCCCGAATTCGGACGACGCCTCCCAAAAGACCGGCGCATCGTCTACGCGGTGCGCAAGCGCGCCAGAAGCCGCGGCCGGGTCGCTGTGGGCTTGAGTGAGGATAAGCCAAGCGCAGACTCCGTCCTCCGCGATTTCGTCGCCGAGTCCGAGAGCGTCCTCAACACCGACACCTCGCCAGCATACACGAGTGCCGGCGCCCGTTTCCTCGATCACCGAACCGTCGAGCACGCCAAAGAACTCGTCGGGCCGCAGGGGGAGAACAACAATCTCGTCGAGGAGCTCAACTGGCGCATGGATCGCGCCGAGCAGGGTGTGTACTTGAACCTCGAGCCGAATTACCTGCTCGATTACGCAGTGGAAATCGCGTTCCGGGCCGACACCCGGCGGCTGTCCAATGGCATGCAGCTGCGGATTGCGTGTGAGGCTGGAGAGACTGTGCAGGTCACCTGACCTCGAGCCTAAAGAGGCGCCCAGAGGCGCCACCACGGCCCGCGGGGTGGCGCCTGCATGACGGGCTCGTGAAAACTATTCGGGGGCCCGCGCGTAGCGCTCATCCCTTTTGCCTATCCCCTCAGCTTGGCCCCCGGGCAGGCACATGTTCTGTGCGTTCTTGGACATGTGCGTCGCAACATCCTTGCGGGCCGGCGAAAGGCACCGGCGCCGCCGGCCCCCTACAATAGCGCCCATGCAGCCGCTCACCGAGATGCTGGTTCTGCTGGCCGCCGCGGTGCTGCTGGTGACGCTCGCGCGCCGGCTCGGGCTGCCGACCGCGGTGCCCTACCTCGCCGTCGGACTCGCCTGCGGACCGCACGCCCTCGGCGTCGTGAGCGGCTCGGCCGCAGTGGCGCTGCTCGCCGAGCTCGGTGTCGCCTTCCTGCTGTTCGCCCTGGGGCTGGACGTCTCCCTGCCGCGCATGATCGCGATGCGGCGCGAGGTGTTTGGCCTCGGTGCAGCGCAGGTGGGCGCCACGACGCTGGTGTTCGCCCTGCTCGGGCGCCTGGCCGGGATCGCCTGGCCGGCGGCGATCGTCGCCGGCGGCGCGGTGGCGATGAGCTCCACGGCCATCCTGCTGCACCAGCTGAGGGAGCGGGCCGAACTCAACCGCACACACGGCCGGCTCGCCTTCAGCATGCTGCTGTTTCAGGACCTGGCGTTCGTGCCGTTGCTCGCCCTCGCCTCGGCGCTCGGCCCCGGCACCAATCACTTCGACCTGAGAGCCGCGCTGCTCGCCGCCCTGGGCGGGGCGCTCGCCATCGCCGCGGTGCTCGCCGCGGGCCGCTGGCTGCTGCGCCCGCTGTTTCACGAGATCGCCCACAGCCGCCTGCGCGAGCTGTTCACGCTCGCCGCGCTCCTGGTGGTCATCGCGGCAGCCTGGGTCTCGCGGCTCGCGCACCTCTCGGCCGGCCTCGGCGCGTTTCTCGCCGGCATGATGCTCGCCGAGACCGAGTACCGCCATCAGCTCGAGGCGGTGCTGCGGCCGTTCCGCGACATTCTGCTCGGCGTGTTCTTCGTCTCGGTCGGCATGCTTCTCGATGTGCGCCAGCTCGCGGGCGAGGCCGGCATCGTGCTCGCGCTGCTCGCGCTCATCGTCGTGCTCAAGGCGGCGATCGCCGCGCTCGTGACGCGCCCCTTCGCCGCTTCCCGGTTCAAGGCGCTGCGCACCGGCATCGTGATCGCGATCGGCGGGGAGTTCGGCGTCGCCCTCGGCAGCGTCGCGCTGGCCGATCGGGTGTTGCCGGAGCGCTTCGGCCAGCCGCTGCTGCTCGCGCTCGTGCTCTCGATGGTGTTGAGTCCGCTGCTGCTCAATCACAACAAGAGAATCGCCCGGCTGCTGCTGCGCGAGCGCGGTCCGCCGCCGCGCACCGCGTTCGAGCGCGAGAGCGCGGCGACGGGCGCCATCGGAGGGCGCGCACACGTCATTCTCTGCGGCTTCGGGCGTGTCGGGCAGAACGTCGCGCGCGTCCTGGAAGCGCAGGGCTTCGAGTACATCGCGCTCGACCTGGACCCGGCGCGCATCGCCGCGGCGCGCCAGGCGGGCGATCCGGTCATCTACGGCGATTCCTCCGACGAGCAGATCCTGGCGCTCGCGGGCCTCGCCACCGCCACCGCAGTGGTGATCACCTTCGCCGACCCGGCCACGGCGCTCGGCATCCTGCGCACCGTGCGCGCCGAGCGGCCGGATGTGCCGGTCCTGGTGCGCACCCAGGACGATTCGCGCCTGAAGGAGCTCGAGGCGGCCGGCGCGACCGATGTGGTGCCCGAGACCTTCGAGGCGAGCCTGATGCTCGTCTCGCACGTGCTGATGCTGCTGCGGGTGCCGGTCTCGCGCGTGGTGCGCACCGTCGGAGAGATCCGCGATCACCGCTACAGCGTGCTGCGCAACATCGTGCGGCGCGCTGGCGCGCCGGCGCTCGATGAGTCGCACGAGTTCCGCGAGGAGGTCAAATCCGTGGTGGTGCCGCCGGGGGCCTGGGCGGTCGGGCGGACCCTGGGAGACGTGCGGGCGCGCGGGGTGCAGGTGACCTTCACGGGGGTGCGCCGCCACGGAATCCTGGGCCGCAATCCGGCCGAGAGCACGCAGCTGCGCGACGGCGACGTCGTGGTCCTTTACGGAACGCCCGAGGAGCTCGAGCGGACTGAAGCGGTACTGCTGGCCGGCTGAGCGGCGCGCTACGCTACAATCGCGCGCCCGTGAACCGAAGCGACATCCAATTCCCCCCCGAGCACGCAGCCCTGCGCGAGGACGTGCACGCGCTCGGGGAGCTCATCGGGCTGATCCTGCGCGAGCAGGGCGGGGAGCCGCTGTTCGAGCTGGTGGAGCTCGACCGGCGCGCGGCCATCGCCCGGCGCGAGGGCGATCCCGCGGCCGCCGCCGAGCTCGCCGCCTCGGTGCGCGAGCGGCCACCGGCGCTCGCCCGCGAGCTGGTGCGCGCCTTCTCGATGTGGTTCCGCACCGTGAACCTGGCCGAGAACGTGCACCGTATCCGCCGCCGCCGCGAGTACTTCCGCAGCACCGATCACCCGCAGCCCGGCGGCGTCGAGAGCGCCATCGCCGCGCTCGCCGAGGCCGGCATGAGCCTCAAGCAGGTCCTCGGGCTCATCGAGACGCTGCGCATCGAGCCGGTATTCTCGGCTCACTCCCTGCAGGCGACCCGGCGCACCCTGCTGCGCAAGCAGCAGCGCGTCGCGCAGCGCCTGCTCGACCGGCTCGACCCGACGCTCACCCCGCAAGAGCTGCGCAGCCTCTGGAGCGGGATCCGTTTCGAGCTCACCACGAGCTGGCAGACCGAGGAGCTGCCGCGCAAGCAGCTGACCGTGGGCGATGAGCGCGAGCAGGTCGTCTTCTACCTGGTCGAGATCCTCTACCGGGTCGTGCCGGCGTTCTACGAGGAGATCGCGCTCGCGCTCGGCAAGGTATTCAGCGTGCCGCCGGAAGGGCTCGAGCTGCCGTGCATCCTGCGCTTCGGCTCGTGGGTGGGCGGGGACATGGACGGTCATCCCGACGTACAGGCCCGGACCATCCGCGAGACCCTGGCGCGGCACCAGCACATGGTCCTCGGCGCCTACATCGCCGAGTGTCAGAAGCTCGCCGAGCGGCTCTCGCAGGGCGAGCGGCGCACCAGCGTGTCGGCCAAGCTGACGCAGCGCATCGAGGATTACGCGCTGCTGGCCCCCGGTGCGCGCCCTGCGATGCTCGGCCGGCGCGACCGCATGCCGTACCGGCTGTTCCTGATGCAGCTTGCGCTGCGCCTGCGCGGCACGCAGGACGGTCGCGGCAACGGCTACGACACGGTGCAGCAGTTCCGCGAGGACGTGCAGCTGATCGCCGAGAGCCTGCAGGCCAACAAGGGCGCCACCGCGGGGCTGTTCCAGATTCGCCGCCTGCTGCGGCGCATCGATACCTTCGGCTTTCACCTCGCCAGCCTCGATGTGCGCCAGCACGCGAGCGTGCTGCACCAGATCATCGCCCAGGGAAGCGATGATCCGCTCTGGCCGAGCCGCCCGAGCGACGAGCGCGCGCGGCTCATTGCCGCGGCGCTCGAGAAGGACACAGGCCCCCGCGTGGAGCTCGACGCCCTGGCGCGGCGCAATCTCGCCGTATTCGAGACCTTCCCGCAGATCCGCCACCGCTACGGCCAGGCGGCGATGGGCTGTTTCGTCGTCAGCGGCGCCGAGGGGGTCGACGACGTGCTCGCCGCCATGCTGCTCGCGCGCTGGGCGTCGGTGTTCGACAAGAGCACCGGCGAGGTGACGCTCGACCTCGCGCCGCAGTTCGAATCCATCAGCGCGCTCGAGCACAGCGGCTCGATCCTGCAGCAGCTGCTCGCCGAGCCGGCCTATGCGCGGCACCTAGAAGGCCGCGGCGGGCGCCAGAGCGTGCTGCTCGGCTACTCCGACAGCAACATGGAGGCGGGCCCCTGCGCCTCGCGCTTCGCAATCCATCAGGCGCAGCACACGCTGCAGGCGGCCGTCGGCACGGCCGTGCAGAGCCTGGCGATCATGCACGTTCGCGGGGCCAGTCTCGCGCGCGGCGGCTCGCGCATCGACCGGCTGGTGAAATCCGCTCCCGCCGGAGCGGTCAATGGCGTGCTGCGCCTGCGCGAGCAGGGCGAGACCATCAAGCAGGGCTACGGCCTGCGCCCGATCGCGATGCGCACCCTGGAGCGCGCCTTCAACGCGCTCAGCCTCGCGACCGCCGAGCGCACCCCGCGCGCGACACCGCCGGCGCACACCGACTGCGCCGCGACGCTCGCGGCCGCCAGCCGCGATGCGTACCGTGCGCTGGTGCATGAGGAGCGCGACTTCCAGGAGTTCTTCCGCGCGGTCACGCCGATCGACGTCATCGAGCGCATGCAGGTCGGCTCCCGCTCGGTGCACCGGCACGCCGGCGAGGGCATCGCGGCGCTGCTGCCGGTGCCGTGGGTGTTCGCCTGGACGCAGACCCGGCACATGCTGCCGGCGTGGTTCGGGGCCGGCTCGGGCCTGCGGGCCGCCGCCGAGCGGCACGGGGCCGCAACGCTGCGCGCGATGTACGGAGAGTGGATGTTCCTGCGCAATCTGATCGACGATGTCGAATCGATGCTCGCGCGCGCCGACCTCGACATCGCCGCGGCATACCATGCGCTCGCGCCGCAACCGCTGCGGCGCTTCGCCGCTGTGATCCGCGCCGAGTACGAGCTGACGTGCGAGCAGGTGTTGCGCGTGAAGGATGCCGCCGCGCTGCTCGACGGCGATCCCATGCTGCAGCGTGCGATCCGCCTGCGCAATCCGTACATCGACCCGATGAATCTCATGCAGGTCGACCTGCTCGAGCGCTGGCGCGCCGGCGGGCGCGCCGACCGTGATCTGTTCGAGGCGCTGCTGGTGAGCACCACCGGCATCGCACAGGGTCTGCAAAGCACCGGATGAGCGCCGCCATGATCGAAATACGCCCGGCCGTCGAGGCTGATTGCGAGCAGATACTCGAGTTCATCCGCGAACTCGCCCGCTACGAGCGCCTGGAGCACGAGGTGGTGGCGAGCGCAGCGGGCCTTCGCGAGCGGCTCTTCGGCGAGCGCCGCTACGCGGAAGTGGTGCTTGCATGCCACGAAGGCACGCCTGTCGGCTTTGCGCTCTTCTTCCACAACTTCTCGACGTTCAAGGGTCAGCCGGGCATCTACCTGGAGGATCTTTACGTCAAGCCGCACATGCGCGGCCGGGGCGTCGGGCGGCAGCTGCTCGGCCATCTGGCGCGCCTGGCCATCGAGCGGCGCTGCGCGCGCCTGGAGTGGGCGGTGCTCGAGTGGAACGCGCCCTCGATCGCCTTCTACCGCAATCTCGGCGCGCAGCTGATGCAGGACTGGCGGATCTTCCGTCTGACCGGCGCGGCGCTCGAGCGACTCGCCGCCTGATCGGCAACTGCCGCGCTCGCGCTGAACGAGCGCTGAACGGCGGCGATGCCGCGACGACCAACTCCCCTCGCCGCACGGTCTGCGGTAAGCTTCACGCATCGGGATGGGTCAGGGCGCGACCGCAGTGCGTACCGCTCGAGCCACGCTCGATCCTCCCCGGCCCCGAGCACTGGAGTAAACCTGACATGCGCATTCGTTCCCGCTTGCTCTCGGCGCTGGCCGGCGTGCTGTTCGCACTGGCGACGGTCGCGGCTCACGCGCAGGCCCTGGAGGAAGGCCGGCTGCTGCTCGCCACCCAGGTGCTGAACGATCTGAAGGGCACCCGGGATCAGGGCATCCCGCAGTGGCTGCTGCAGCGCGCCTACGGCATCGCCGTCATCCCGGGGCTCACCAAGGTCGCCTTCTTCTTCGGCGCGCGCCGCGGCCACGGGGTGCTCGTGGTGCGCAAACCCGACGGCCGTTTCTCCGGCCCCGTGTTCATCACCATCACCGGGGGCAGTTTCGGCTTTCAGTGGGGCGTGCAGAAGACCGACCTCGTGCTGGTGTTCACCTCGCGCAAGGGTGTGGCGGGGTTGAGCGGCGGCAAGCTGACACTCGGGGCATCCGCCTCCGTGGCGGCCGGGCCCGTCGGCCGGCAGGCCTCCGCCTCCACCGTGCAGACCTTCAATGCCGCCGTGTATTCCTACTCGCACAACAAGGGACTGTTCGCGGGCGTGGCGATCGGCGGCGCCGAAATGACGGTCGATGACGGCGCGGACGCGGATTTCTACCATCAGCCGCACGTGCGCGCCTCGCAGATCATGTCCGGGTCGGTCACGAGCGACGATTCCGCGGCGAGCCGCTTCCTGAACGCGATCTATACGGCCGCCGGCACGGGCGCCGCGACGCCGGCGGCGGCCGCATCGGCCACCTCTCAGCCGGCACCCTCATCCTCCCCGGCGGCGCAGGCCTACCCCCTGCAGGAGCAGTCCCCGAGCGCCAAGCCGCCGGCCACCAACCCGCCGAACTGACCGGCGCGCCGGCCCGCGGATCCCCCGCCTCCCCCGAACCGGCGGGGGCCCCGTTGCGGCCAGCCGCTCGCCACACGGGGGAGGCGCCGACGGCGCAGATGCGGCACAGTAGCCGCCTCAGCCGGAGCCGCCCTTGAACGAGACCGTCGCCAGCACGCGCGCCGCGCGCGCCGCCAGCCAGACCGCCTTCGCGGTGCTGGGCGCGATCAGCTTCAGCCACCTGCTGAACGACATGATGCAGTCGCTCCTGCCGGCGCTGTATCCGATGCTCAAGGCGCACTACGATCTGTCGTTCGGACAGATCGGGGCCGTGACCTTCACCTATCAGATCACCGCCTCGATCCTGCAGCCGCTCGTCGGGCGCTACACGGACGGGCGCCCGCGCCCCTACTCGCTCTCGGCGGGGATGGGCTTTACCTTGTGCGGCCTCGCCCTGCTCGCCTATGCGCGCACCTACCCGCTGCTGCTCGCCGCGGCCGCGCTGATCGGCACCGGCTCCTCGGTGTTCCACCCCGAGTCCTCGCGCGTGGCGCGCATGGCCTCGGGCGGGCGCCACGGTCTGGCGCAGTCGGTCTTCCAGGTCGGGGGCAACCTCGGCTCCTCGGTCGGACCGCTGCTCGCTGCGTTCATCGTCCTGCCGTACGGCCAATCGAGCGTGATCTGGTTTTCGTTCGCGGCGCTGGTGGGGATGTTCGTGCTGTTTCAGGTCGGACACTGGTACCGCATGCACGGTCTGCAACGGCTCAAGCCACGCGAGGCGGACGCATCCGCCGCCGCACCACCGCCGCGCCGGCACGTGACCCTGGCGATCAGCCTGCTGCTCGCGCTCATTTTCTCCAAGTACTTCTATCTGGCGAGCCTGACCAGCTACTACACGCTGTATCTGATCAGCCGCTTCCATGTGTCGATCCAGAGCGCCCAGATCCACCTGTTCGTGTTCCTCGGGTCGGTCGCCGCCGGCACGCTCATCGGCGGCCCCATCGGAGATAGAATCGGGCGCAAGTACGTGATCTGGGGCTCGATCGTCGGCGTGCTACCGTTCACGCTGCTGCTGCCGCACGCCAATCTCTTCTGGACCGGGATCCTCACGGTGCCGATCGGCATGATTCTGGCGTCGGCCTTTCCCGCCATCATCGTGTACGCCCAGGAGCTGCTGCCCGGGCGCACCGGCACGGTGGCGGGCCTGTTCTTCGGCTTTGCCTTCGGCATGGGCGGCATCGGGGCTGCCGTCCTCGGGCACATCGCCGACACCTCCGGCATCGATCTGGTGTACGAGCTGTGCGCGTGGCTGCCGGTGATCGGCCTGCTCGCCGGATTCCTGCCCGAGGTGGACCGGCCGCCTCGCGAGGCGGCGCACTAGTACCGGGACGCGTTAATTGCGAAACATAGTGCCCCTGAAGCCTCCAATCCGCATCTCGTCGGGTAAACGTCCACTCGATGCCACATCGAGCGGCGTTGCGTCGTCGCTGCCACGCCGCCAGTCTTCAGTTCCCCTGAAGCTCGAGCACAATTTCCTGGTGAATCAGCGAATTGCGTGCGCTTGAGGTGCTGGCGCCCTGGCGACGCGGTGATCCGCTGCAGCAGCCGCAGCGCTCGCCGTTGAGTTGCGTTCGCGGTGGTGACCATCGGGAACGCTGGCGAAGCGGTCTTCGCGGAGCGCGTCACGCAGGTATTGCGCACCATGGCGCCCAAGTCCTCCAGCCGGGTGCGAAAACTGTGCGCCGGCGTCCCGTCAGGCAGAGTATGCGCGAGGGCCTTCTGTAGGGCCGCTTCGGCGCGCTTGGCGGGGGCCATCGAGGATCATACGATCCAATCCCCAGGCCCTGCACCACGTCTTGCGTTGACCTTGAACTCGGGCTCCTGACCTCCGCCGGCATTACCCGTCTTCACAGGTCCTACCAGCCCGTCCGCCATCCTCGAGCGGCCCGGTCTTCCCCTCTCGGAGATCCGGTTGCACGCCGTCGTCCGCCACCCGAGGGCTCCCCGTGTCGCGCCACTCCCCCTGGACACGCGTGCCACCGTCATGATCCCGGCAGACCGACTGGCTGCACTCAGCGCTCGCTTCGCCAGCCGTGCCAGCCTTCTGCCGAGTTCCGACAGAGTCGGCATCCGTGGCTCCGTGTTCGGGACCTGCTCACCGTTCACTGCTCGTTGCAGCCCGCATGTTCACAGACTCACCCGCCGGTGACCCCTTGTCTCGAAGGCTCCGGTCGCTTCGTTATCCCCGCAACCGCTCCGGTGGCTACCGGCTGGGGCGACGGTCTGCCGGGTGGGTCTATCCCCTACTGGGAGAGCGCACGTTTTCACGGCGCGCGGGCTAGTGTCGAGAACGCCCCACAATGCTCCTTCGACGATTGGTGCACCGCCGCATTCCCAATCGGTGTGCTCCGGCGCATCCACGCCACGGCTGCTGGTCGTCCCGCAGTGTCGACTGAATACCACTTCGACCCAGGCGCCGCGTGTCAACGAAATAGCAGAGCCTCAGCAACGTCCACACGCACACCTTCAGCGCGAGATCCTGCCGCATCACGCCATTGAACTCACCCTTGGGAAACGCATACTCCGCAGCGATCCGCGGCAACGTCGAGAGAGAACAGGTGATCCGCATCAGCGGCACACCCGCGACGCACCAATTCCCCATGAGCCGGGCCCGCTGGCCCCGCTGCTGCGGCGAGAGATACCGCCGTTGGCGCGCAGCGGACATCATTCGAATCTGCTCCGGGATGATTGTACGTATTGCGTAAACTTGGCGAGAGGGTAAGTTGGCATAGAAGCTGACGTTACGGAGGGCGTGACATGCTGTGGACCATTGCAATCATCCTCATCGTTCTTTGGCTGCTAGGCTTGGTCACGTCTCACACGCTCGGCGGCTTCATTTACATTCTCTTGGTCATCGCGCTCGTAATCATCGTCATCAATTTCGTGCGGGGCCGAAGGAACCTCTAAGCGTGGCGGTACGCCGCCGCGCCGTCAGGATGTCGCGAAGCGCAGATCCCGAGCCGTCGCAAGGTCGCCGGGTCGATGAGGAAGTGTTGAAATGAAGCCACTAAAATTCCTCGCGGTGACACTCGTCGTGGCGGGCATTTTGGCCCTGGCGTACGGCGGCTTCACATATACGAAGAGAACTCACGAGGCCAAGATCGGGCCCATGGAACTGACCATACAGCACAAGGAATCCGTCAGCGTGCCCATATGGGCGGGCATCGGCGCCATCGTGCTGGGTGGCATTCTTCTGGTGACCGGAAAAGGAAAATAGTGTTTCGCAGAGGAGGGCTGCGAGCGTGACAATGGTGGTGTTGGGTTTAAATGGCCGCCCCGCAGCAATATCCAGCGCCGACATCGTGAATGATCGGACGAGATTTGCTGCGGAGTTGCCCGCAGGCCCCCTGCGCGAATATTCAGCGCACTCAGGCTTTATCTACGCGCATATCTGACGGCATCTGTCGCGTATCGAAGTACCACCAAAGAACGGTATCGAGAAAGAGGCTGGAGATCTTGCGGACGGCGACCAATCGACCCTCCGCGTTCGCGAACCTCAGTTCGGCGTCTCTCGGTCGCTGGCGGAGCTTCCCTTGCGCATCGCAGATCTGACGGCAACGTCGGACGGCATAAACGAACCAACTTAGAGTTCCACGATAAAATCATATAAACCCGTTGCAGTCATTCTGGTGGTTGCGAGCGCCCTTGCTCTGTCGAGCTGCTGGATGGTCCGCCGGAACGATGGGAACCGAGAGCGCCACCGAGAGGGCCACACAGAACATCACGACAACCGACGGGATAATAGTGACCAACGTGAACAAGGCAATACGACCGATCATCCGCCGCCTAAAGATCCCGGGACCGAACCGTCTGGGTTGCGTTGACGGCCGCAAAGGTATGGCACCGACGGTCATGCCGAGACAGTGCGGGGCCGCCCGTTGAGGGCGCGCCAATCGCCTTGGCGAGGCGAAGTGCGACCTGCCGTGCCCTCACGGTAATCCACCCAGTGCATCGACCCGATACCGACAGCGCTTCGTTGGCAAGAGCCGTTCACTCACGCACTGCCGCTTACAGAACTTCGGCGGAGCTGCTGGCGCGCACACGCTGACCTCCGGAGACGGGGATCCGCCCCTGGTCTCACCCCCGTCATCCGCGCAGCAGCCTGTCGGACTGAGGTCTGGTGGAGCGGATAAGGAGCAGAAATTCATGTCGATTTCGATCGATATTGAGAGGCCGAGAGATCGCGATGCCGGCTCAGCAGGCCTGCAGCGCGATCATCCGCTTGATGTTCCAGCCCATGCTCACCAGATTCCACTCGCCTTTGACGTTTTGAGCCCTCGCAGCAGGCATTGGCGATAGCCCATCACCCGCCGAACAACGGTTCCGGGGTCTGCTTGCGCAACCCGTACAGCGTCTTCCCGCGCGGGGTACGCAGTCGATACGCCATCTTCTCCAGCGGCGCGGCCGAGTCGGGCGGGGATTTCGGAGCGTGGGCAAAACGCTGCTTCCACGTCAGGTGATGGGCGCAGCGCCCGAGGGCGATCAACGGGCTCGATGCTCGCCGCCTCGCATTGCTCGACGTTCGATTGGCTCAGATACCCATTGTCCGCGTGTCAGTCCAGCTACCCCCCCGCAGCCGCGTCCCGCCTCAGCCGGGAGAAGGCCGCCCGCAGCAGATCAACATCAACATGGTGAAGCAGAGCGGTGAGCCGCTCCTTCTTCTCTCGCTTCGCTCGCTCTCGTACACGTGCGAGCCCAGGAAACACGCTTGCCCGGCTCGGCGTCCGATGCATGCTGGTCTTGCCCGTGTTCCCCGCGGCCCCCTCCCATCGCTCCACCGGCTCCGCCTGCAATCCCGCGCAGGCGTTCGTCGGCCTCCTCGCTACTTCGGAGAGGTCTGACTTCTCCGGCTTGTGCATCATCGGCTGCGGCTCCTCGCCGTGCCGATGCGGACCACCCCCGAGGGGCAGGTGGCCAAGCTGGAGTCGGGTAGGACAATGGCGCGGACCGGGCTTCGAATGATGCCGACGTCTCCATTGTCCCCCCTAAGATTCCGTACGGCGGGTTTCCCCCAGTACGGCTCCAAGGCTGGCCTTTCAGACAGCGCCTTCCCGAAATCTCGGCCGGTTAAGCCTGCTCCCGGCATGCCCATCACAAGATTGCGGTTTGCCTCCGTCCTTCGTGCTCTCGGTTCGCGGCGATTGAGCCGACGTTCTGAGCCGTCCGCTTCCCACGTCGTCAAGCACCGCCATTCGAGCGACCTATGCCGCTCTACCCCAGGGGCCCTCACTCCGGTCCGGGTTATAGTGTCCCGGTCCATCAACGCTTATCCGGCCCCATCCGCCCCACTCGCCGGCACATCACAACTTCACCGCCCAGCGGCTTATATGCGATGCCTTCGCTGTGCGGGAGCGCCTCGGCGACCCGCGAGTGGTTCCGCGCTTTCGCTGACCATTCCTTCCCAGCATGTCGTCCTCACTGTCCCCGGGGAGCCTGTCGTTGCATATACCCAGTTCCTTCACGACGAGCGCTGACCTTCACCGAGAGATCTCAACGGTTCGGCCACTCCCAAAGTCAACCTTTCGGGGCTTACTGATTCGCTTACGCTACAACCTGCTGAGTTGCTCGCCTCCCTTTCGGAAGCTTTTACTTCCAGGCTTTCGACGGTTCGGTCGCCCTCCCCGCCGCTGGATATCACTACGGTGTCAACTGGGCAATCTCCACCGACGGGACTCACACCCGCTGGAATGGCAGCTAGCGTCGCTGCACGATCTCCCGGTTCCCGCTCAAGGAGCGGGCGTGCATGGCAGGTTCTATGACCACGCAGGATCGAGCGATCGTTCGCGATATCGCAGTCGCTCGTGTTGCCTGCCGCCAGTGGGACAGTGTCGGCATCCTGACCGTAAAGCCTTTCGCGGCTCGATGGCTGGCCCGCACGTTCCCCTGTCAACGCTTCGCCGGCTCCCTCGCGGAACGCTGCGCATGACTCGGGGTCGATGTGACTCGCTCCATCTTCATCGCGGCGGACTTTCACCACCTGCTCCTTGCCGATCTCCCGGCGCCCCCCCACTCGCTTTTCAATAGAGCCCGAAATGAACTTTGCGCGCCACCCACACCGCCTGCACGCAAGCCGGCGGGGCCCGCGCGGGCGCCGAGAGCAACACCGCGGCGAGGCCTGCGGTCATGGGGCGAGTCCGGGCGACGAGGCGCCTGGCGGCTTGCTCCGGATTCGAGCTGCGCGATCTCAGACCCGCGGCGCGCCCGGCGGTACCGCCCGCCGCCGGTCAGGTCACGTACGGCGCGATCACCATGCAGACCACGGTCCCGGACAGGAGCACCGCAGCGATGCGCTGTGCGCGCACCGGCGCGCGCCGCATCGCGCCCTGCACGCCGGCGGCGATCAGAGCCAGTACCGCCCCGAGCGCCAGAGTCTGCGTCATGGGTCCCTGCGCGCCGCGGATGACGATGCCCCACAAGGCCAGGCCCGCCACGACCGCGATCGCCGCCGCTGCCATCTGCGCGCGAAACAGTTTTGCGGTCACCTCGAAATACGAGTGCGTCAGGGCCAGCGTCGAGCCGACCCAGAACACGCCGGCGAGCGCGTGAACCGACAACAGGATCATCACCAGAATGTGCATGCTGATTACCCTCCCGAACGGATCCACCCCGTGACCGGCACGACCGCGCGCCCCCGCGCGCGGCGCGTTGCGCGCGCGGCGCGCGCATCATTCATTGTATGCGCGCTCGCCGTGCTGTGAGAGGTCGAGCCCCTCACGCTCCTGGTCCTCGCTGACGCGCAGCCCGAGGGTGGCCTGCAGGACCTTGAGGATCACGTAGGTGGCGCCGGCGCACCACAGCGCCACGCTCGCCACACCCAGGATCTGCACGAGAACCTGACGGCCCATGCTCATCCCGGCTGCATAGCCGATCCCGCCGAGAGGCGCTGCGACGAACACGCCGGTGAGCGTCGTGCCGAGCGCGCCGCCGACACCGTGCACGGGGGAGACATCGAGCGAATCGTCGATCAGCAGCCTGCGCTTGAGCACCTGCGTCGCCGAGAAACACACCAGGCCCGCGGCCGCGCCGATCGCCACCGCGGCGAGCGGCCCGACGAAACCGGAGGCCGGCGTGATGGTGCCGAGCCCCGCGACCATTCCGGTCACTAGCCCGAGCACGCTCGGCTTGCCGAACTTGCGCCACTCGGCGCTCATCCACGCCAGCGCCCCGGCCGAGGCGCCGAGCTGCGTCACGAGAATGGCCATGGCGGCCGAGCCGTTGGCCGCGAGCGCGCTGCCGCCGTTGAATCCGAACCAGCCGACCCACAGCATGCCCGCCCCGACGATGGTGAGCGTCATGTTGTGCGGCGGCATGGCGATGTGCGGGAACCCCTTGCGCTCGCGCAGCACCAGCGCGCTCACCAGCGCCCCGACGCCGGCGGTGACGTGCACCACGATGCCGCCGGCAAAATCGAGCACCCCGAGCCGCGCGAGCCAGCCGCCGCCCCACACCCAGTGGCACACCGGCAGGTAGACGAACACGAGCCACAGGCCCGCGAACCACAGCACGGCGCTGAACTTGATCCGCTCGGCGAATCCGCCGATCACCAGCGCCGGGGTGATGGTCGCGAAGGTCAGCTGAAACATCGCGAATGCGGCCACGGGCGTCGTGCCGTGCAGCGCATTGCGATCGATGCCGCCGAGCCAGTCCGCCGCGGGCGAGCCGATGAACGGCTGCAGCGCACCGCCGCGGCCGAACGCCAGTCCATAGCCGCCCGCCAGCCACAGAATGCTCACCAGGCAGGCGATCGCGAAGCACTGCATCGCCACCGACAGGACGTTCTTGCTGCGCACGAGGCCCGAGTAGAAGGCGACCAGGCCGGGCAGCGTCATCGACAGCACCAGGGCGGTGGCGGTGAGCAGCCAGGCGGTGTTGCCGGAACTGGCGGTCTGCACCGCAGCGGGGTCGGCCGCGTGAACCGGCCCCGGCGCGAGCGCGCAGACGCACACAATCGCCGCCGAGGCGACGAAACTACGACGTGACATTGAGCCCCTCGAGCGCGGCGCGGCCGCCGACAGCAGGCTCGCCCGGTGCCGGGCGATCCACGGCGATTCTCGGGGGGGCCGGCGCGGAAAATCAAGCACCCGCGGGCATAGGCTCATGACCGCCGGATCACGCGCGCCGCCGGGGCGCCTCAGACCGCCTTGGAATACGCGACGCCGCAACCGCCCAGCCCGCAGTAGCCGTCGGGATTCTTGGCCAGGTACTGCTGATGGTAGTCCTCGGCGTAATAGAACGTCGGCCAGGGCGCGATCTCGGTCGTGATCGCCCCGTGGCCGGCGGCCGTGAGCCGCGCCTGGTACGCGCCCCGCGAGGCCTCGGCCGCCTCGCTCTGCGCCGCATCGGCCGGGAAGATCATCGAGCGGTACTGGGTGCCCTCATCGCCTCCCTGGCGCATGCCCTGAGTGGGATCGTGCGACTCCCAGAACGCCTTCAGCAGCGCCTCGTAGCCGATGCGCGCCGGATCGTAGATCACCCGCACGACCTCGGCATGCCCGGTCAGGCCCGTGCACACCTCGCGGTACGTCGGATTGGGCGTCGCGCCGCCGGCGTACCCGACCGCCGTGGCGTACACGCCGGGCAGCTCCCAGAACAGCCGCTCCGCGCCCCAGAAGCAGCCCATCGCGAACAGCGCCTCGCGCAGGCCGGGCGGGAACGGCGGCACGATGCGATGGCCGCTCACGTAATGCAGGGCGGGCACCACGAGCGCTGCGGCGCGCCCGGGCAGCGCCTCGTGCGCCTGCGGCAGGGTCATTCTCTTGTGCGACGAGGCCATGATGAGCTCCTCCGGGGCAAATGATACCGCGTCCGCGGCGCGCCCTTGCGTCCGCCGTGGCCCGCACCGTAAGCTTCGCGCGCCATGGGAATCAGCCAGCCACAGAACCTCAAAGCGCCCCCCGCCGAGCGGCAGCGGCCCTATGGCGTGCGCGTGAGCCTGCTGCCCGGGGATCCGTTCCGCAAAGTGGTCGGGCCCGAGTGGCACCGCCTGCACTGGTACGCCACGGCCGCGCAGCGCGACGCGGCGCTCGCCGAGATGAGCCGCCGACACCTGTACTCGCGCGCCGGGGACAAGCCGGCGCTGCTGTTCGAGAAGGTCGAGAACCTCATCGGGAGCCACGGCATCTAGCCGCTCGGGCGCGCGCGGCGCCTCAGAACGTACGGCCGAGGAACAGGTAGTACGCCTGGTTGCCGTGGTCGTCGAAGCCGCTGCCGAGGTAGAGCGGGCCGAGGAAGGTGTCGAGCCCGAGAAAGATGCTCGCATCCTTGTGCAGGCCGCTCCACTTCGCCTCGCTCATGTTCTGCCACACGTTGCCCGCCTCGAGCGACATGCCGAGGTAGATCGGCACGCCGAGGTAGCCCGGGCCCCCGCGGTCGACCTCGCGGTACACGAGCAGCCGCGCGATGCCGTAGTGCGGTCCGTAGAGCGAGTAGGGCTTCAGGCCCGAGAGGTTCAGGAACCCGCCGAGCGGAAATTCCATGCGCAGGCTGGTGGCGCGATTGAGCAGGCTCCCGCCCGAGAGCGAGAACGCCACGGTATTGCGGTCACGCCAGGTGTGCGCCGCGAGAAAACTGAACGTCACCCGGTTGTAGCTCGGCACCGCGCCGACCGCATCGTGCGCGCTGCTCCACTGCAGGGACGCCTGCTCGCCGGAGTGCGGGAAATCGATGTTGTCGAGCGTGTCGTAGCTGAAGCGCACGAAGTAGGTGAGCGAGCCGAAGCTCTGCAGCGGCGGGAACGGCAGCGCGGGGTCGCTCGGATCGCCGATCGTCAGCCGTGAGTGCCCCTGCTCGCGGTACGCCCCGGCGCGGATCTCGCCCCAGTCGCCGAACTGCTTGCCGAAATCCAGCCCGTACTTGAACGTGTGCACGCGATACTGCGCGCGCACGCTCTGGCCGACCAGAAACGGCAGGTCGCTCGCCGCGACCGACACCTGCGGCAGGACGAACCAGCCGGAGAACTTGGAAAACGGCAGATACACCTCGGTGGCGAGCCTGGAGGTCTGGCCGATCTCCCCGTCGGTCACCCACTCCCCGCCCGGTCGGGTGATCTCCGACATGACGTAACGGGCGGCCGCCTCGTAGGTCGCATCCCCCGCGAAGTCATCCTGCAAACTGACGCCGAAGCGCAGGTAGTTCGGGCCGATCGCCGCGCGGCGCGCGTCGATCAGCAGGCCGTAGCGCTTGCCGCGGCGCACCAGCTGGTAATCGATCGTATCGAAGCCGCCCTGGCCGTAGAGCGTGGTGATGCGCCGCGAGATCGCGTTCGGGTCGAGCCGCTTGCCGATGATGCCGCTGAAGAGCTTCTCGACGGGGGCCGAGAAGCGGCTCGAGCCGACCTGCACCTCGACGAAGGCGATGCGCGGCGGCGGCCGGCGCATGCGCGCGCGGCGCTCCTGGTAGCGGCGGTAGGCCGCCGGGCTCACCGAGAACGCCTCGAGGCGCCTGCGCATCTTCCAGGCGGCCGCCTCGCCGATGGCGATCAGCCGGTTGACGTTGCCGAAATCGAACGAGGAGATGCGCTGCAGGCTCGGCCGGATAAGCACGTCGCGCCGGCTCAGCGTGGCCAGCTGCTCGTCGGACTTGCGCTGCATCAGGATCGCGAGCGTCTGGGCGCTGATGCCGGCCACACCGTTCAGGCGCATCGGCGAGCGCAGCGGGTAGCTGACGTCGACCACGATCAGCACATCGACGCCCATGGCGCGGGCGACGTCGATCGGAACATTGTCGGACACGCCGCCGTCGATCAACAGCCGTCCGTTGCGCGCCACCGGCGCGAATACTCCCGGAACCGACATGCTCGCGCGCATCGCGCTGGTCAGATCGCCGGAACTCATCACCACTTCCTTGCCCGTCGCGAGGTCGGTGGCCACGGCGCGAAACGGCGTCGGCAGATCGTTGAAATTCGTGATCCGCGCCACCGGCAGCGTCAGGCGGCGCAGGATCTCGGTGAGACCCTGCCCCTCGATCAGGCCCTGCGGCAGCACCAATTCGCCGTCCTTGACGCCGATGCGGAAATTGACGAGGAAGTTGTCGTCCTCCTCCTTGCGGCGCAGCGAGAGGTCCTGGCGCGGCGGCTGATCGCGGAAGGCCTCCTGCCAGTTGAGCGAATGCACCACCGCCTCGATCTGCCCGGCAGTGAGCCCGCTGGCGTAGAGCCCCCCGACCACCGCGCCCATGCTGGTGCCGGCGATCGCATCGACCGGCACGCGCAGCTTCTGCAACACCTTGAGCACGCCGATGTGCGCCAGGCCACGCGCACCGCCTCCGGAGAGCACGAGCCCGATGCGCGGGCGATGGGCTGCCCCCGGGCGCAGCGCAGCGGGGTTCGCCACGTACACCCCGGCGCGCAGTCTCGGCAAATGGGGAGCGTCCGCCGCGGCGGCGACACGCAGGTGCGAGCCGAGCAGTGCCGCGAGGCCGAGCACGCCCAGGCGCACACCGGCCGCCGTGAGGACTTTCATGCGCGGCAGAATATCAGCATCACGGAACGATCTCCCGCCCGAGCGGGTCGCCGGCGGGATGGGGTAGGATACCGCGCTCATGCTGTACCTGATCCTCCCGTACGCCCTGTCCATCGCCCTGATCATCCACTGCATCAAGACCGGGCGGAACTGGATCTGGGTCTGGGTGATGTTGTTCCTGCCGCTGCTTGGCGCACTGGCGTACACGGCGGTGGAGATCGTGCCGGAGCTGTTCCGCAGCCGGTCGGGCCAGCGCACCGCGCGCGGCCTGAAGAAGGCCATGGATCCGTTCGGGGATCTGCGCCGCTTCGAGCGGGAAGCCCAAGTGACCGGCAACGTGGCGAGCCGGCAGCGCTACGCCGAGGAACTCGCCCGCCACGGCCGCTACGAGGAGGCGATCGCCCAGTACCAGCAGACCCTGACCGGGCTGTACGAGCACGATCCGAACCTCATGCTGGGGCTCGCGCGTGCGCAGTTCGACAAGGGCGATGCGCCCGCGGCGCGGGCCACGCTCGAGACGCTGATGCAGCACAACCCCGGTTTCAACTCCCCGGAGCGGCATCTGCTCTACGCGCGCGCGCTCGAGGAGGAAGGCAATCTCGAGCGGGCCGTGGATGAATACCGCACGCTCGCGCCCGCCTATCCGGGTGCGGAGGCGGCGGTGCGCTACGCGCAGCTGCTCGATCGGCAGGGCCGGCGGGAGGAGGCGCGCAAGGTCGTCCGCGAGCTGCTCGATCAGGCGCGCATCGCCCCGGCGCACTACCGCCGGGCGCAGCGCGCCTGGCTCGATGCGGCGGCCCGGCTCGCTTAACGGCCCGCGCGGCGCATCGCCGCGCGCCCCAGCACCGCGCCGAACTCCTTCTCCCCCTCGCCGCGCGAGAGCGCCTCGAGCATCGAGTCCCGCACCCAGCTGCCGATCGGCAGCGGGGTATTGACGGCCTCGGCGGCCGCGAGCGCCAGGCGTACGTCCTTCAGGCCGAGCCGGGCTCTGAACCCGGCCGGCTCGAAGCGCGACTCGGCGATCACCCGCCCGTAGCCCTGATACACCGGACCGGGAAAGAGCGTCTGACCGATGAGCTCGAACAGCCTCGACGGCTCGATACCGTAGCCGCCGGCGAGCGCGGCCGCCTCGCCCATCGACTCGATCGCCGCGGCCAGCAGAAAGTTGACGGCGAGCTTGACCACGTTCGCCTGTGCGGCGCGCTCGCCGAAGCGCCAGGTCTTCTGCCCGATGACATCGAGCAACGGCTGCACCCGCGCGATGTCCGCCGCCGCTCCCGCGGCGAGAATATTGAGCTTGCCGGCCGCCGCGACGTCCGGGCGGCCGAGCACCGGCGCGGCGATGTAACCGCAGCCGGCCTCGCCGAGGCGCGCAGCGAGCTCATCGCTCAGCTGCGGGGAGATGGTCGCCATGTTGACGTGCACGATGCCGGCTCGTGCGGCGGGCAGTGCTGCGCCGAGCAGCACCTCGCGCACCACGCGGTCATCACTCAGAATGGAGAACACCACCTCGGCATCGCACGCCTCGCGCGCCGTGGCCATCGCCTGCGCGCCCCGGGCGGCCAGCTGTCGCGCCGGCTCGCTCGAGCGGTTCCATACCCGCAGCGCATGACCCGCGGCGAGCAGCCGCTCGGCCATGGCGCGCCCCATATTGCCGAGTCCGATGAATCCCACGTTCATATTCCCCTCCACCTCGTTCAATGCGCCGCCCATCGCCCACGATGCTAGCATCGTACCCGGGGGATCCAGCGGGAGAGTCCAGGATGAGCGCATTGCCCACCGCCGAGCCGGTCTGTACGGACCGCCCGGCAACGCCGCAGCTTGCGACGATCATCGACGCCCGGCCGCGCGATCTCGGTGACCTGGTGGTCGGCCGCGTGCTGCCCTCGGCGGCCCGCCGGATGGTCGGCCCGTTCATTTTCTTCGATCACATGGGCCCGGCCGACCTGCCGCCCGGGCACGGCATCGACGTGCGGCCGCATCCGCACATCGGCCTCGCGACGGTCACGTATCTGTTCGAGGGCGAGATCATCCACCGCGACAGCCTGGGCTCGCATCAGGCCATCCGCCCCGGGGACGTCAATTGGATGACCGCCGGGCGCGGCATCGTGCACTCGGAGCGCACCGCTGCCGAGCGGCGGCGCAACGGCTCGCGCCTGAACGGCCTGCAGCTGTGGGTCGCGCTGCCCCCGGCGCACGAGGAGACCGACCCGCAGTTTCATCATCATCCGGCCGATACGCTGCCGATCGTCGAGGTCGCCGGCGCGCGGGTGCGCATCATCGCCGGAGAGGTTTACGGACGGCAATCGCCCGTGGCGACGCTCTCGCCGCTCTTTTACGCCGACGTCTCCCTCCCGCCGGGGTGCGAGTTTCCGCTCACGGATGCCTACTCGCAACGCGCCGCCTACGTGATCGAGGGACGCCTGAGCTGTGCGCGCGAACCGGCAGGCCCGGGCCGCATGCTGGTGTTCGCCGAGGGAGCTTCGGCCACGCTGCGCACCGAGAGCGGTGCGCGCGTGGCGCTGCTCGGCGGCGAGCCGGTCGGCGAGCGGCACATCTACTGGAACTTCGTGTCGAGTTCGCTCGAGCGCATCGAGCAGGCCAAGCGTGACTGGCGCGAGGGCCGCTTCCCGAGGGTGCCGGGCGACGAGCACGAGTTCATTGCGCTGCCGGATCCGGCCTGAGCCGGCACGCCACATGAGCGAGCTGGCGATCTCGTTCGAGGACATCCGGGCCGCGCAGCGGCGGCTCGATGGCGTAGCGCACCGCACGCCCGTTCTGACCTCGCGCACCGCCGATGCGATGTGCGGCGCGCAACTCTACTTCAAGTGCGAGAATTTCCAGCGCATGGGCGCGTTCAAGTTCCGCGGCGCCTACAACGCCGTCGCGCGCCTCGAGCCGGCGCGGCGCGCCGCCGGAGTGGTCGCCTTCTCCTCGGGCAACCATGCCCAGGCGATCGCTCTCGCCTGCCGGCTGCTCGAGAGCCACGCAGTCATCGTCATGCCGCAGGATGCCCCGCGCAGCAAGGTTGCCGCGACCCGCCATTACGGCGGCGAGGTGGTGTTCTACGACCGCTACCGCGAGGACCGCGAGGCGCTCGGCCGGCGCCTCGCGGCCGAGCGCGGCCTCACTCTCATTCCGCCCTACGATCACCCCGACATCATGGCCGGCCAGGGCACCGCCGCGGCGGAGCTCATCGAGGCGGCAGGTCCGCTCGATACGCTCCTCGTGCCGCTCGGCGGCGGCGGACTGCTCTCGGGCAGCGCGCTCGCCGCGCGCGCGCTCAGTCCCGGCTGCGCGGTGCTCGGCGTCGAGCCTGAGGCGGGCGATGACGGCCGGCAGAGCCTGCGCGCCGGGCACATCGTGCACATCGCCACGCCCTCGACCATCGCCGACGGCGCGCAGACCCAACACCTCGGCAAGCACACCTTCCCGGTGATCGCCGAGCTCGTGACCGACATCGTCACGGTGAGCGATGCGCAGCTGGTCGCAGCGATGGCCTTCTTCGCCGAGCGCATGAAGATCGTCGTCGAGCCGACCGGGGCTCTGGCTGCCGCAGCCGCCTTCGGCGGCCGGCTCGGCCTCACCGGCAAGCGTGTCGGGGTGATTCTCTCGGGCGGCAACATCGACCTGACGCAATTCGCCGCGTTGCTCGCAAGCTCGGACGCCGCCCGAGCCGGCTGAGCCGCGCGGGACTCAGGCAGCGCGAGGCGCCACAGGCCTCACCCGCGGTGCGCGCGAATCCGGCACCTGTTGGGTGATGCAGTGGATGCCGCCGCCGCCGAGCAGGATCTCGCGCGCCGGCACGCCGATCACCTCCCGATCAGGGCACAGGCGCCGCAGTATCCCGGCCGCCTGCGCATCGGTGCGCGCATCGAGCAGCGGCATCACCAGCCCGCCATTGGCGAAATAGAAGTTCACGTAGCTCGCCGCGAGTCGCTCGCCGGCGCGGCGCGGCTTGCAGGCCTCGCTCGGTGCGAGACCTTGCGATTCCTGTTCGCTCATGTAAAGCGGCCCCGGCATCGGCAGCTTCGCCACCTCGATCCGCCGGCCGCGCGCATCGCGCGCGCCGTTCAGGCGCTCCCACGCCTCGCGCGAGCGCTGATACTGCGGATCGGCCGGGTCGTCGGTCCAGGTGAGGCACACTTTGCCCGGCGCGAGGAAGCAGGCGAGGTTGTCGATGTGCCCGTCGGTCTCGTCGTTGTACACGCCCAGACCGAGCCAGATGAACTGACTCACGCCGAGATACTCGCGCAGCACCGCCTCCATGCGCTCGCGCCTCATGCCGGGATTGCGATTGGGGTTGAGCACACACTCCTCGGCGAGCAGCGCCGTGCCCTCGCCGTCGACATGGATCGCTCCGCCCTCGATCACGATGGGCGCCCGGTAGCGGGGACGCGCTTCGAGCGAGAGCACCTCGGCAGCCACGCGCTCATCCTGATCCCAGGGGTGATACAGCCCCCCCTCGAGCCCACCCCAGGCGTTGAACCGCCAGTGCACGCCGCGCAGCCCGCCGCGTTCGCTGACGAGGAAGGTCGGACCGACATCGCGCATCCAGCAGTCATCGTGCGCCAGCGCGACCACCCCGACCTGCGGGGGCAACTGCGCGCGCGCCGCCGCGGCATGCGCGGGCGAAACGCCCACGCGCACCGGCTCGAAGCGGCTGATGGCCTCAGCCACGGCGGCGAACGCCGCCTGCGCAGGACCGGCCCGCTCCCGCCAGTTGTCGGGACGCTCGGGCCAGAGCATCCAGCAGCCCTCGTGCGCCTCGAACTCCGCCGGCATCCACCAGCCGTCGCCGGCCGGCGTACCGGGCAGCGCGCCGACATCGAGCAAGCTCATGCGCGCTGCTTGCTGTGCCGGAATCCGTAGAACACGTAGATCGCCCCGCCGACCAGGGTCCAGACCACCAGCCGGATCCAGGTCGCATCGGACAGGAAGTACGTCATGCCGAGGCACACCACCGCCCCGAGCGGGCAGAGCAGCCACGCCCAGGGAACCCGGAACGGACGCGGTACGTCCGGGCGGGTGTGGCGCATGACCAGCACGCCGATGCACACCACGGCGAAGGCCAGCAGAATGCCGATGGAGATCAGGTCCGCCAGCACATCGAGCGGAAAGATCCCGGCGATCAAAGCCGCGCCGATCCCCGTGATCGCGGTGGAAACATGCGGCGTCTTGAAGCGCGGATGACAGCGGCTCATCGCCGGGGGCAGCAGCCCGTCATCGGCCATCGACAGCAGGATGCGCGGCTGGCCCAGGATCGAGGTCAGAATGACCGATGTCATGCCGATGATCGTCCCGAGGATCACCAGCGAGCGCAGCCAGGACAGCGCCGGGTGCGCATCGAGCGCCACCGCCACGGGCGCTGCCACGTTGAGCTTGAAATACGGCACCATGCCGGTGATGGTCGCGGCCATGGCCATGTACAGCACCGTGGAAACCACCAATGTCCCGATGATGCCGAGCGGCAGGTCGCGCTGCGGGTTGCGCGCCTCGAGCGCCGTGGTGGAGGCCGTATCGAATCCCACGTAGGAGAAGAATATGATGCCCGCGCCCTGAAAAACCCCCGTCCAGCCGAAGCGGCCGAACGTGCCCGTGTTGGGCGGAATGTACGGGTGCCAGTTGCTCGGGGAGATGAACTTCAGTCCGGCCACGACGAACACGAGGATCACCGCCACCTTCAGCGCCACCATGAAATTCGTGGCGCGCGCGGTCTCCTGGATGCCGACATAACACACGGCGCTGAGCGCCAGCACGATCAGCACCGCCGGCACGTTCACGATCGCACCCGTGGCCACGAGGTGCCCGGCGGCGTTCTCCTGCAGCGGCGCATTGATCCACATCGCCGGCATATGAATGCCCCAGCTGCCAAGCAGATTGGCGACGTACGCCGACCAGCTCACCGCGACCGCCGAGGCGGAGATGCCGTATTCCAGCAGCAGGTTCCAGCCGATGAACCACGCCGTCACCTCGCCGAGCGTCGCGTACGTGTAGCTGTAGGCGCTGCCGGGCACCGGCAGAAACGCGGCAAACTCCGCATAGCACAACGCCGCAAGTCCGCTGCCGAAGGCGGCGATGCCGAGTGAAATGGTGATCGCGGGACCCGACTGGTTCGCCGCCACCGTGCCGGTGAGCACGAAGATGCCGGTGCCGATGGTCGCGCCGATGCCGATCGCCATGAGCGCCCACACCGACAGTGCCTGCTTCAGCCGCTCCGCTCCGGCGCGCTCGGGCGCGACCACCGGGTGCACGGCGAAGAGCTTGCGCAGCAGCGAGTGTCCCTGCGCGACCGGTGCGTCGCTCTCGGTGGCGTCGTTCATGATCCAGGCAACCCCATCGACCCAATAATTATGGACGGCAAGTGTCGCATAGATGAGGCGGGACTGCCCGAGCGGCCGCACGAAGACCGGCGAGCATCATGTGACAGATTCACGGTGCCGCGCGCGAGGGCGCGAGCGGATGTGCCGCCGCCCGAGCCCGGGGCCGGAAATGCTCATTGCTCGGCGGCCTGATCGCACACCGCCGACACGATCGGATCCGCTGCGAACCGATCGCAGCGCGATCGAAGCCCAGAAATGCCCGCCCTTGCCCGGGGCGGCGCTTGCAGTGCGAACGTGATCGGCGCAGCCGCACACCCTCAGGATCCCGCAGTGGAACCGATCGGCCGGCCCATTCCGAGGGACCCTGCTCTGCGGACTGCGTGCGCGGGACACCGCGGCCGGCGCGCGCGCTCGACTGCCTGAACCCGGCTCGGCCCGCGATGCCGGCAGTCGTGCGGATCAGACTGCAATTGAGCCGAAAGCCGGCAACAGGTTCGGGCTCATCCATGACGCGCAAGCTCACGCAGGAAGTTGACAATATAGCCTTTAGAGTTGACAATAATTATTCAAAAGATTGACAATTAAATGAGCAGGGTCCCGCCATTGCGGGGCGAGGCCGCAGATGAGGAGGGTTCGCGCCAGAGGGGCGGATGTCCGGCGCTTCATCCTGGAGAAGCTGCAGCGCCATCCGACGAACATCGGCCGCGTAGCGGCCGAACACTTCGGCATCACGAGGCAGGCGGTCAACAAGCATCTGGATCGGCTTCTCAAGGAGAACGCGATCATCCAGACGGGCCGGACGAGAGGCCGCGCATACGGATTGGCCGCGCTGCTGCAGTGGCGAGGCGCGTTCGAGATTTCGGCAGGGATGGCCGAGGATGTTGTCTGGCGGGATCCGATTGCCAAGGTTCTTGGCGAACTGCCGGATAACGTCCTGACCATCTGGAATTACGGGTTCACCGAGATGTTCAACAATGCGCTGGATCATTCCCGGGGAACGTGGATCCACGTTGGCATCAAGAAGACGGCTGTTACAACCGAGATGGCGCTCCTCGATGACGGAATCGGCATATTCAGGAAAATTCAGACAGCGCTGAATCTGCTGGACGAAAGGCACGCGGTTCTGGAATTGGCCAAGGGCAAACTGACCACGGATCCAAGCAGGCATAGCGGCGAAGGCATCTTTTTCTCATCGAGAGTGTTTGACGAATTCGACATCCGGTCCGGCGGGGTTTCCTTCAGCCACCAGTTTCGCGACGATTGGGATTGGACTGGCCGGCGAGACGCAGCGGCGAGCCCGGGAACGTTCGTGTGGATGAAACTGAGCAACCACACCGCAAGAACGCTCGGTAAGATCTTCGATCAGTACACCTCGGGCGATGACTACGGCTTCAGCAAGACCACGGTGCCCGTGAAGTTGGCCAGATATGGCCACGAGAACCTGATCTCACGCTCCCAAGCCAAACGCCTCCTGGCCCGGGTCGAGCTGTTCAAGGTCGTCATTCTCGACTTCCATGAAGTCCCGTCCATCGGGCAAGCATTCGCCGATGAGATCTTTCGGGTCTTTCAGGCCACGCACCCGGAAATACAATTGGCTCCCATACATGCAAACCCGCAGGTGAAGCGGATGATAGCGCGGGCAAGATCCAACGCGGCCGCGCCGCCACAAAGCGACCGCCAGTCTTCCAAGGAGCCGCGGCGGCGTTCCTAGAAAGCTCGAGAAGCCTGTTGCGCGAAGACTTCCCGGCCCGCGCGCTGCCGTCGGCGAGTGCACCGGGGACGAGCGCCGCGGGAGCTTGCCTCACCCTGGGCCCTCGGGCAGGGCTTGCCCCCCGAGAAGTCCCCGACGAATTTCGCGATCCAGTCAAGCCCTCGAGGGAGCTCGATTGACCGCCCCGAGCGGCCGGCCGCCGCACGACGCCGCCGCAGCGGCCGTCCGCCCCGGGCCGCCAGATGGATCCACGATCGCCCTGCGCGCGCCGGGCAGCCGGGGCCCGTGCTACGATCATCGGCCCGCTCGGCCGCACTCGGCAGGCGGATCTGGATCGATCGAGGAGCTCATCATCATGCCCAGTGCCGCTGCCCCGAACATTGCACCGCCCGCCGCCGGCGCGAAGATCACCATCCGCGACGGCAGACTCATCGTTCCGGACAACCCCATCATCCCGTTCATCGAGGGCGACGGCACCGGGCCCGACATCTGGCGCGCGGCCGTCCGGGTGATGGACGCGGCCGTGGCGCGCGCCTACGGCGGTCGGCGCAAGATCCACTGGATGGAGGTCTACGCCGGCGAGAAGGCCTTCAAGCAGTTCAACAGCTGGCTGCCCGAGGAGACGGTGGCGGCCTGCCGCGACTACCTGGTCTCGATCAAGGGCCCGCTCACCACGCCGATCGGCGGCGGCATCCGCTCGCTCAACGTCGCGCTGCGCCAGATGCTCGACCTGTACGTGTGCCTGCGCCCGGTGCGCTGGTTCAAGGGCGTGCCCTCGCCGGTGAAGCATCCCGAAAAGATCGACATGGTGATCTTCCGCGAGAACACCGAGGACATCTACGCCGGCATCGAATTCGAGACCGGCACGGCCGAGAACCGCGAGTTTCTCGCACTGTTCAAGGAGCACTTCCCCAAGGCCTTCGCCAAGATCCGCTTTCCGGAGAGCTCCGGCATCGGCATCAAGCCGGTCTCGCGCGAGGGCTCGCAGCGGCTGATCCGCTCGGCAATCGAGTACGCCATCGCCAACAAGCGCCGCAGCGTGACGCTGGTGCACAAAGGCAACATCCAGAAGTTCACCGAGGGGGCATTCCGCAACTGGGGCTACCAGCTCGCCGAGCGCGCCTTTGCCGCCGACACGTACACCTGGGAGCAGTGGGAGCGCACCAAGGCCGCGCAGGGCGAGAAGGCGGCCAACGCCGAGATGGACGCGGCCACGCGCGCCGGCAAGGTCATCATCAAGGACGCGATCGCCGACATCACCCTGCAGCAGGTGCTGACCCGTCCGGCGGAATTCGACGTCATTGCCACGTTGAACCTCAACGGCGATTACCTCTCCGATGCGCTCGCCGCGCAGGTCGGCGGCATCGGCATCGCCCCGGGCGGCAACATCAACTACCTCACCGGCCATGCGGTGTTCGAGGCCACGCACGGCACCGCCCCGAAATACGCCAACCTCGACAAGGTCAACCCCGGCTCGGTGCTGCTGTCGGGCGAGATGATGTTCCGCTACATGGGCTGGTCCGAGGCGGCCGACGCCATCATCAGCGCGATGGACAAGACGATCGGCCAGAAGATCGTCACGTATGATTTCGCGCGGCTGATGGAAGGGGCCACGGAAGTGGCGACCTCGGCATTCGGCGACGCCCTGATCCGCAATATCTGAACGGCGTGGCGGGAGCGCAGTCATCGACAGGAGGGCGGCCATATTCGATTGGGCGCGCAAGGTGCGCGCGCTCGCCCAAAGCGGCCTCGCCTTCACCCGTGATCCCTTCGACCGCGAGCGCTACAGGGAGCTCGAGCGCCTGGCGGCTGCGCTGCTCGCCGGGGAGCTCGACATCCCGCTCGAGCGGGCCGAGGCGTTCTGGAGCGGCGAGGCAGGCTACGCGACCCCGAAGGTCGACGTGCGGGGCGCGGTCTTTACGGCTGACGGGGTGCTGCTCGTGCGCGAGCGCGCCGACGGCAAGTGGACGCTTCCCGGCGGCTGGGTTGACGTCAACGACTCGCCGGCCGAGGCGGTCGAGCGCGAGATCCGCGAGGAATCCGGCTACCACGCCCGGGCGGTGAAGCTCGCCGCTCTCGTCGACCGGCGCAAGCACCCGCATCCGCCGAGTGTCCATCACATCTACAAATTGATGTTCGTCTGCGAACTCACCGGCGGGAACGCCGCAGTCAGCACCGAGACCGACGCGGTGGGATTCTTCCCGGTGGGCGCGTTGCCGGAGTTGTCCACCGGGCGCGTGCTCGGCCCGCAGATCGCACGGCTCTACGAGCATCACCTGCACCCGGGGCTGCCTGCGGATTTCGATTAGCCCGGCCCCGGCGGCGGCGCTGCCCCGCTGCGGCCGGGGGCATTGATCGGCCCGCGCCGCACGGTAGACTCCCGCACCATGAGCCGCATCCTGATCGTGCTCGGCGTCGTGCTGATCCTCATCGGCCTGCTCTGGCCGTGGGTCAGGCGACTGCCGCTGTTCAAACTGCCGGGCGACATCGTCATTGACCGGCCCGGGTTCCAGTTCTTCTTTCCCATCACCACCATGCTGCTGGTGAGCCTGGTGATCTCCATCATCGCCTGGATCCTGCGCCGCTGAGGCGGCGTATCACGCTCCGCCGCGAGCCAGCCGTGCGGCGAAGGCTGCGAGACGCTCCGCGGCCGCATCGATCGTCGAGGCGCGCTTGGCGATGCACAGGCGCACGCACGAGAGCTGTGGCGGCTCGGCATAAAACGGCGACAGCGGGATCGCGGCCACACCGGCCTCGGTCAACAGCCGCTCGGCGAACTCGATGTCGCCCGGCGGCGCGATGGCGGAAAAATCGAGCAGCTGGAAGAACGTGCCCTGCGCAGGCGGCAGGCGCAGCCCGCAGCCGCTGAGCGCCGCGCGCAGCCGGTCGCGCTTGGCCTGGAAGAACGCCGGCAGGTCGAGACCGGTCGCGGGCCGCTCGATGAGGTAGTCGGCGATGGCCCGCTGCAGCGGATGGGCGATGCTGAAAGTGTTGAACTGGTGCACCTTGCGCAGCTCGGCGGTGAGTGCCTCGGGCCCGATCGCGTAGCCGACGCGCACGCCCGTGGCGTGCAGCGTCTTGCCGAAGGAGAACACCGCGAGACTGCGCGCGCGCAACTCCGGGTGGGTCAGCACCGAGACGTGGGATCGTCCGTCGAACACCATGTGCTCGTAGACTTCATCGGACAGCACCGTGACGTCACGCCCGCGGATCGCCGCGGCAAGCGCCTCCAGATCAGCTGCGCTCGCCACCGTGCAGGCAGGATTGTGCGGGGAGTTGATGAGAATCAGCCTGGTGCGCGCGCCGATCGCCGCCCGCACCCGATCCCAGTCGTAGCGGAACTGCGGCGGGGCGAGCGGCAGGCGGATGCAGCGCGCCCCGGCGAGTCGCACCGCCGGCTCGTAAGCGTCATAGGCCGGATCGAACGCGATCACCTCATCGCCCGGCCCGACCACCGCCTGAATGCCCGAATAGATCGCCTCCGTGGCGCCGAGCGTCACGGTGATCTCGCTGTCGGGATCGAAGCGAAGCCCGTAGCTCGCCGCGAGCTTGGCCGCGATGCCCTCGCGCAGGGCCGGCACCCCTTCCATGGGCGCGTACTGATTGTGGCCGTCGCGCATCGAGCGCGCGACGAGCTCGGTGAGCAGCGGATCAATCGGGTAGTCGGGGAAACCCTGCCCGAGGTTGATCGCGCCGAGCGCCTGGGCGCGGCGCGACATGACGGTGAAGATCGTCGTGCCGACGTCGGGAAGCTTGCTGCGAGCGAGCCAGCTCATCGATCGGCGGCGGCGCTCGCCGCGCGCATCAGGCGGCGGCCTCGGCCACCGCGATCGCCGCACCAACCACGCCGGCCTGCCCGGCGAACTGCGCCGCTCGGATGCGCGCCTCGGAGCGCAGCAGGGGGGCGAAATCCGCGAAGCGCTCGCTGATCGCGCCGCCGAGGATGAACAGGTCCGGCCAGAACATCGCGTGCATGCGCTCCAGGTACACGTTGACCCGCTCGATCCAGCCTTCCCAATCGAGGCCCTGCACCGTCTTCACGTGCGCCGAGGCCCACTTTTCCGCGTCCATGCCGTTGAGCTCCATGTGGCCAAGCTCGGTGTTGGGAAAGAGGTGCCCGCCGGTGAACAGCGCCGTGCCGATGCCCGTGCCGAAAGTGAGCATGATCACCGTGCCGGCCTCGCCCTGCCCGGCCCCGAAGCGCATCTCCGCGAGGCCCGCCGCGTCGGCATCGTTCAAAAACAGCGCCGGACGGTTCAGCGTGCGGCGTACCAGCGCCGCGCCGTCGGCCCCGATCCAGGCGTGATCGACGTTCGCGGCCGTGCGCGCGCGGCCATGCTTGACCACCGCGGGGAACGCCAGACCGATCCGGCCGGTCGCCTGCGGCAGCCGCGCCGCGAGCGCCGCGATCACCGGCATCATCGACTCCGGCGTCGCCGGGCTCGGCGTCGGCGCCGAAATCAGCGTCCCGATCAGCTTTCCGGTCCCGACATCCACCGCCCCCGCCTTGATCGAGGATCCGCCGACATCGATGCCCAACACATTGTCCGTCATACTCATGCTCGCGTGTCATTCCGGGATGGGCGCCGCAGCGCCGCCGGCGACTCTATCATCATCCCGCCCCCCGGGCGCGGGCGAGCCTGCCGGGCGCGCCGTCAGACGTTCAGCAGCAGATGCTCGCGCTCCCAGGAGCTGATCACCTGCAGAAACACCTCGTACTCGGCCTCCTTGACGATGGTGAACGCCGATACGAAGGGCTCGCCGAGGATCTTGACCAGCGCGGCGCTGCGGCGCAGCTCGCGCAGCGCCTCATCGAGCGAGCGTGGCAGGCCGAACGGCAGCTCGTGCGCGCTGCCGGAGATCGGCTCTGAGGGCTGCAGTCCCTCGACCATGCCGAGGTAGCCGCAGGCGAGCGAGGCGGCAAGCGCGATGTACGGGTTGGCGTCGGCCCCGCAGATGCGGTTCTCGACACGCCGGTCCTCGGGATCGGACATCGGCACGCGCAGGCCCGCGGTGCGATTGTCGTAGCCCCAGTGCACGTTGATGGGCGCCGAAAGGTAGCGCGTCAGCCGCCGGTAAGAGTTGACATTGGCGCAGAACAGCGCCATGGCGGCCGGCAGATACTTCTGCAGTCCACCGATGTGCGCGAAAAACAGCGCCGACGGGCTGCCGTCGGGATTGCTGAAGACGTTGCGCCGCGTCCGGGTGTCGATGACGCTCTGGTGAATGTGCATGGCGCTGCCCGGCTCCTTGGCGTGGGGCTTGGCCATGAACGTGGCGTACATCTTGTGGCGCAGCGCCGCCTCGCGCGCGGTGCGCTTGAAGAGAAACGCCTGATCGGCGAGATCCATCGGGTGGCCGTGGATCAGGTTGATCTCCATCTGCGCCGGCCCGTCCTCGTGGATCAGGGTATCGATCTCGATCTCCTGATCCTCGCAGAACTGGTAGATGTCATCGAACAGCGGATCGAACTCGTTCACCGCGGCGATGCTGTAGGACTGGCGGCCGGGCTCGGCGCGGCCCGAGCGGCCCACCGGCGGGCGCAGCGGATAATCGGCGTCCTTGTTCTGCTCGACCAGATAGAATTCGAGCTCGGGGGCCACCACCGGCTCCCAGCCGCGCTGGGCATACAGCTCGAGAATATTGCGCAGCACGTGCCGCGGCGCCATGGTCACGCGCCGGCCGTCGGCGTAGAAGCAGTCGTGGATCACCTGCGCGGTCGGCTCCGCCGCCCAGGGCACGCGCCGCACGGTCTTCGGATCGGCCTTGAGAATGATGTCGATCTCCGCCGGGCTCATCGCCTGCCCGGTCTCGGGCGGGTAGTCGCCGGTGACCGTCTGCAGAAACACGCTCTCGGGCAGACGCATGCCACCGTCCTCGGCGAATTTCTCCGCCGGCATGATCTTGCCGCGGGCGATGCCCGCCATGTCGGGAATGATGGCCTCGACCTCGGAGATGCCGTGATCACGGAAGAATTGACTGACTTCGCTGACCATGGTCGTGCCTTTCACCGATGAGCCGCCCGCTCGCGGCAGGCTGCGCCGAACGCGCTGAACAGCGCGCGCGAGAAAGGGTTGTCCATGACCTTCCATTCAGGATGCCACTGCACGGCCAGCGCAAAGCTCGGCGCCCGCGCAACCCGAAACGCCTCGATCAGCCCATCGGGCGCGCGCGCCTCGACGATGAGCCCGCGGCCCAGCCGATCGATGCCCTGCCAGTGCAGGGAATTGACGCACACGCGCTCGCTGCCGGCGAGCGTGCGTAACACTCCGTCGGGCTCGAGCATGACCTCGTGCGCCGGCCCGTACTGCACCTCGAGCGGCTGGCCCTCATCATCGCGATGATCCAGATAACCCGGCACTTCGTGCACGCGCTGATGGAGAGTGCCGCCGAAGGCGACATTGACCTCCTGGAAACCGCGGCAGATGCCGAGCACGGGCACGCCGCGCTCGACCGCTTTGCGGATCAGCGGCAGCGTGGTCGCGTCGCGGGCCGGATCGTGCAGAGTGCCCGGGGCGCTCGGCGGGCCGGCGTAATGATGCGGCTCGACGTTGGAGGGGCTGCCGGTGAACAGCAGCCCATCGAGCCGCTCGAGCAGCTCCTCGAAGCGCAATTCCTCGGCGAGCGCGGGAATCACCAGCGGCAGCGCATCGGCGGCATCGAGCAGCGCGCGCGCGTACTTCTCCGCGGCCGCGTGAAAGGCGTGCGCGCCTATCATGCGGCGGTCAGCGGGAAGTCCAATGAGGGAGCGCGGCGATGCCATGGGAGTGTGGCTGATTATATAAAGATTCATCCATCCCCGATGATGCGGGACTACGCAATCCTGACCGCGCTCACACGGGCCTCTCGAGGTGGCGCTGCCGTCAGAAGCGTGCTGCCTCGCGGCAAACTTGTGATGCATTGCGGCTTTTCCCGCTCATTGCCCCCGCCGAGCGGCCGCAGGACCTCCGGTGCGCCCCGAATTGCGTCGCGGTGGCGATCGGCGATTCGATGGGCTGGATCGATATCCAGCTTGGCTCGGCGGTCCAGCGCTGCACGGCGCTCACCAGCCGACGGGCAGCTGATTTCAGCTGCGGGGCATGGCGTCTGAGGCTCGCGCGGCGGCAAGCGCAGCCGCTCGAGCCCTCTGGGCCGCTATCATCCGTGAGAGACCGCCCAGCCATGGCCAACGAGTACACCCCTTCCTACTACGCCGCCGCGGCCGGACCGGATACCGGGCGGGCGTCGCTCACCGGCGCCGTCAGCGCCGACGTCTGCGTGGTCGGCGGGGGAATCGCCGGCTGTTCGGCCGCTCTGCACCTCGCCGAACGGGGCTATTCGACGGTTCTGATCGAGCAGCACCGCATCGGCTGGGGCGCATCGGGACGCAGCGGCGGTGAGGTCATCCACGGCGTCGCCTGCGGGCAGCGCTCGCTCGAGCGGCTGCTCGGCGCGATCGGTGCGCGCACCGTGTGGGAGGTCGCCACCGAGGCGGTGCGGCTCACGCGCTCGCTGATTGCGCGCCACGACATCGCGTGCGACTGGGTGGACGGCTACATGCTCACCGCCCTGAAGCCTCGCCATGACCGCGAGCTTCGCGCCGAGGTTGATGAGCTGCACACGCGCTACGATTACCACTCGGTCCGCTATATGCCGCTCGAGGAGGTACGGGCCTCGATTTGCAGTGCGCGATACGTCAGCGCGATGTTCGATGCAAACGCCGGGCACCTGCAGCCGCTCGCGTACACGCGTGGACTCGCTGCCGCCGCCGAACGGTCCGGGGTCCGCGTGTTCGAGGGCTCGCGCGCCGTCGCAATCTCTCCGGGTTGTGTGCGCACGCAAGACGGCGAAGTGCACGCCCGCTACATCGTGCTCTGCGGCAACGCCTATCTCGGCGCGCTCGCGCCGCCCCTCGCCGAGCGGATCATCCCGGTTGCCACACACCTCATCGCGACCGAGCCGCTCGGCGAGGACCGCGCGCGCACACTGATCGCCAACAACGCCGCGGTCAGCGACATGAACTGGGCGCTCGATTACTTTCACCGCACCGCCGATCACCGTCTGCTGTTCGGTGGGGCAATCAGCTATGCGGGGAACGGCCATTTCGCCGCGCGCTCCGCGAACCGTGCGCGCATGCTGCGTGTGTTTCCACAGCTCACCACGGCCCGCATCGAGTACACCTGGAGCGGTCTGCTCGATCTGACGGCCAACCGCGCTCCGCACTTCGGCCGCCTCGCACCCGACGTTTACTTTCTCCAGGGCTTCTCCGGACACGGCATCGCGCTCGCGGGCATCGCGGGCAAACTCGTCGCCGAAGCGCTCGCCGGGCAGGCCGAGCGCTTCGACGTGTTCGCGCGCATCCGACACCGCGGCTTTCCCGGCGGCGCGCTCGCCCGCCGTCCGCTGCTTGCCCTGGCGATGCTGTACTACAGACTCCGCGACCTGTTGTGAAGCGCACCCCGTCCGCGGTCTCTCCCCGGCCGGGTTGAGCCGCGACGTGTCCGCCGATATCAGAGCAGTTCCGCGATCTGCACGGCGTTGAGCGCCGCGCCCTTCAGCAGCTGATCGCCTACGATGAACAACGCGATCGACCGCCCGCTCGGGTCCGAGATGTCCGCGCGGATGCGCCCGACGAGAATCGGGTCGTTGCCGGAGGCATCCTTCGGCATGGGGAAGTAATTGCGCTCGGGATCGTCGATGAGCTTCACGCCAGGGGCATCCGCCATGAGAGCGCGCACCTCGCCCGGTGTGATCTCGCGCTCGCACTCGAAAGTGGCGGCAATGCCGTGTGCCCGCAGCACCGGCACTCGCACGCAAGTCGCAGTCACGCGAATCGATGCATCGCCGTAGATCTTGCGGGTCTCGTGCAGGGCCTTCAATTCCTCCTCGTTGTAGCCGGTCTGCGCATCGATCGGTGAGTTGTGGCTGAACAGATTGAAGGCGTAGGGGTGCGGCAGCACCCGTGGCTCGTACGGCTGGTCCTCGAGGTAGGCGCGGGTCGACTCGCGCAACTCCTCCATGGCGGCCGCGCCCGCCCCGGAGGCCGCCTGATAGGTCGCGAGGATCATCCGCCTGATGGGATTGCGGCGGTGCACCGCCCACAGCGGCGTGATCGCGATGATCGTCGAGCAGTTGGGGTTCGCGATGAGGCCGCGGTGTGTCTTCAGCGCCTGCGGATTGATCTCCGGCACGACGAGCGGCACGGCCGGATCGCGCCGAAAAGCCGATGAATTGTCGACGACCACCGCGCCCTGCGCGACGGCAAGCGGCGCGAAACGCTTGGAGATGCCGCTGCCGGCGGAAAACAGCGCGATGTCGACGCCGCGGAAGCTCTCCTCGGTGAGCTCCTCCACGGGCAGCGCCGCGCCGCGAAACGGCAGGGTCTTGCCCGCCGAGCGCGCCGAGGCCAGCAGCCGAAGCTGCGCCAGCGGGAAATTGCGCCGCTCGAGACAGCGGATCAACTCGACACCGACGGCCCCGGTGGCACCGACGATTGCGACTACCGGCAGGGCGCCGGCCGAACGACCAGATGACATGGACAGGCTCCGATTCTCAGGCTGGGAAAAAACGAAGGCCCCGACGGTTGCTCCGGCGGGGCCTCTGGTGTCTCGGGACGTTCCGGCGCCTTCAGCGCGCGCGTTCCCCCAGAGCCCCGCTGCCGGGTTTCTTGAGGGTCATCATGCGCTTTTGCGTGAACATGGTGAGGGGAAGTTACCGGAAGCACTGCACGCTGTAAAGTGAAACTACGCGGCGCCCCAAGCATGCCACCGGGCGCGACACGGCCGGAGCCAGCCACGGAACGAGACCGGCGCGCGCCGTGCGGCCGGCGTGTGCGTGAACCATCATGATGAGCTCGCCGGCCTGCGCTTCGGTCCGCCTTGGCCCAAGGGGAGCTTCCGCTCAAATTGGCCGGGCACCGCAAGCTCGCGAAACTCCGCACGCAACGCGCTCGCATTGACACCCGTTCTCACCGGCACGGCGACCCGCCGAGGAGCAGTGTAATGACCGTCCCTACATGACATACACATGCCCGCCGGCCCGCCGCAACGCAAGACCAAGAGGGATGAACAGGTCAATTCCGGCCGGCGGTTTTTCCCGAACAGTCCGCTCGTCGCGCACAGACCTCGCGGCATGTTGGTCCGGATTCATGCGTCCGTATGAATGAGCACCGACCGCCGACTCCAGCTTTGAGGAGAAGACGTCGCGCCACAGGGATCGAGAGGTAACGAATCCGCCGGTCAGGGTTCTTTTCGACTCCACCCGAGCGTGGCGACGACAAGGCACCATCGCGCGGTGCGGCGATCAGACCTCAAGACGGCCCGTGCGCCACACAATGGGCCACCGCGGCGTCTTCGCGACGGCATGCTGTTGTGATGACGACACCGTGAGGCAGCCGGTGAATTCAAAGAGCATTCAGCTGTTGGTGCTCATGATTCTGGCGGCAGCCCCTGTCTCCATCGTTCGCACGGGCAGCTCAAGCATGTGGCTGACGCAGTAATGCGACCGCTGATGCCGACAGAAGGGCATTGCGGGCCTGGCGGTCGGCGTCATCGTTGACGGGCGCACGCGGGTCTTCAATTACGGCGAGGCATCATTGCAATCCCGTCGCCCGGTGACGCCGGATACGCTGTTTGCAATCGGATCCGTGAGCAAGACGTTCACGGTGACGCTCGCGTCCCATGCGGCGCTGAGCAGCCGCCTGGCGCCCGGCGTGCTGGCCGCCGAAGCGCACGACATCAAATCGACTGCTCGTGACCTGATTCGCTTGCTCGCGGCGAACATGGGCCTGATCAGACTGAGCGGGGACGCTGCAGCGCGCGATCATTGTCACCCACCCCGCATACTTCAAGGCGGGCGCAGGAGCTGCGATGGGAGCAGTATCGCTACCCGGCCACGGTGACGTCGCGCAACTTCCTGACCTCCCTTGCCGCCGAACCCCGCAGCAACCACGATGCGATGCCCCCTGGGCCGGATTGCCAGCACAGGCCGGCAAGTGCGCCGCTGATGCGTATTTGCTCCTCGAGCCGACCCAGGCAGCCTCGTGCCAGGGAGAGCCCCTGAGTGCACCGATTGCCGCAACGGTGATTACAGCCCACACACGGCGTTCACAGGGCAGCCTGCAGCCGCACCTGCTGCGCAAGATCGGCGACCGCCCGCCGGATCGGGCGGTCCTGCGACGGGTCTGCGAGGGTCCGCAGCCACAGGGGGTCGACCTCGTCATCATCGATCAGATCGCACGACAGCCCCGCCAAAATACGCCGGGCCGCGGGTGGCAATTCCTCGGGAATGCGCCTGCCGCTCAGCGTTCCCCACAGACCGGTCCAGCACCGAGCCACCGTCCACGGGTTGTACCCTCCTCCTCCGAGCACGACGGCGGCCGGCGCGAGCTCGATCAACTCCTCAACCGCACTCCACAACACGCCGTTGCTCAGTTCCATCCCGCACAACGGGTCGCCCGCCAGTCCGTCCGCTCCGCAGGTAATGACTACCGCCTGCGGCTGCACTTGGCGCGCGTAAGGCAGGACCGCTGCCTGCATCAGAAATCGCAACTCCGCGTCGTGAAACCCCTTGGGTACCGGAAAATTCACCGACCGACCGCGACCCCGCTCATCCGTACCGCCGGTGAACGGCCAGCGACCCGCCTCATGAATCGAGAGAGTATGAATGCGCGGATCGTCACACACGGCATCCTGGACGCCGTCACCGTGATGAGCGTCGAGATCAACGTACAGGATTCGCGTCAAACCGTGGTCCGCGAGGCGGCGCAGTGCAAATACCGGATCATTGAAGTAGCAGAACCCACTGGCTCGGTCCGGTCGCCCGTGGTGCGTGCCGCCGCTCGGGTGAAACACGATGTATCCTTCCAGCGCAAGCTCTGCCGCGAGCAAGGAGCCACCCACCGTCGCCGCTGCCCTGGAAAAAAGGCCGGGAAACAGCGGATTCTCACGCGTTCCTATCCTGAACCGCTCACGTACCGCCACGGTGGCGACACCTGCCGCCTCAGCCTCGCGCAGTGCCGAGAGGTATTCGGCGTCGTGGAATTGGCCCAACTCGGCCTCGGAGGCCTCAGGACTCTCGCGCAGCTGACCGGCATCGAGCCAACCCAGCTCTTTGCACAGCGCGAGCACCGTCGCCACGCGCGGAATCGCCAGGGGATGATCGCTCCCGAAGCCGGGTGTTTTCGCCGATGCACCGCTGATGAGCACCGCCGAGCGGCTTGACCGCATACGTCTGGAGTCCCAATTGCAGGCCTGTGACAATGAACACTGTGGCGAAAGTCGCCACCGACAAAATGATGCATCGCAGCTATCGAGAAACGCCGAGTCCCGCTACGGATCGGCACGAATCCGCCGGCTCCTGACTGCAAACCTGTGGCCACCTCCGGCCGTTCGCGGCGTTCCCCGAACTTCCCGCAAGGCGGCCACTGGCGCGCTCAAACCGTCGGCACTGCGATAGCGCTGCGGCCAGGCACGACGATCCGCGCCGCAGCGCGCTAAGCGCCATTGCCATTACCTTGGGGGGTTTGCGCAACGTCAATCCACTCGGCATGGACCAGCTGCACAATCCGATCGGGCGCAATCCGCACGGTGGCATTGGTTGCGCCTGCAGCAAGAATGACGGCGTCAAACTTCCTCAATGTCTGGTCCGCATAGACCCTCAGCGGACTGGGCAGTCCAAAAGGACAAACGCCGCCCACCGGGTGACCGGTAAGTTCCACCACTTCCTCGGTGCAGAGCAGCTTGGCCTTGGCGTTGAAGCGCGCCTTGAACTTCTGGTTATGGATTTTCGCATCCCCACTCATCACCATCAGGATTACCTCCTCGTTCAAGCGCAGCGAAAGTGTCTTGGCGATCTGCGCCGGCTCAACACCGTGCGCACGGGCCGCTTCGGCGACAGTCGCGGTGCTTGTGGGCTTTTGCACGATCTGCAGATCAGGTGCGTGCGCGGACAGAAAGTCACGGACGGATTGGAGGCTCACGAGGAAATTCTCGGATTGGCTTGAAGGCGGCCACTATGCGAGGGCGAGGGTGCGCGAAGCAATAGGTGCTCTTTCAGTGACACGGCGCGATGGCGGGAGAGCGGCACGGGTGGCGTGCCGGCCTAGCGCGATCCTCGACCGATTTCACTCCCCCGTCAACACATTAGCCTCAGGGGGCCTCGCCTCACGTACCTCGGGCTCAATCCGCAGACCCGTCATCCGCACCGATTGCCGCATCAACGAGGCGCGCCCGAGCAGCAGACGGGAATTGGAAATTCACACCGGTGGCGATATGGCCGTCACGATCCCCTGCAGGATGCGCACCGGGCTCGGCGGGCAGCCCGGCACCGCCACGTCCACCGGGATGACGTTCGAGACCCGGCCGAGCGAGGCGGGGCATTCGCCGAGAATGCCGCCCGTGCAGCCGCAATCCCCGAGCGCCACGACCAGTTTGGGATCCGGTGCGGCCGCGTAGACGCGCTTCAGCGCCGCTTCCATGTTCTTCACCACCGGCCCGGTGACCAGCAACAGGTCCGCATGGCGGGGGCTTGCCACGAAGCGAATGTTGCAGCCCTCCAGGTTGTAATACGGGTTGCTGAGCGACTGGATCTCGAGCTCGCAGCCGTTGCAGGACCCCGCATCCACGTGACGGATGCACAATGCCCTGCCGAGCACCGCGGCAATTCGATCGTCAAGCGCGCGGCGCACCCGCAGCAGCTCGTCGGGCCCTGGCGGCAGCTCCGAGACGAGGCCGATGGAGGCGATCTTGCGCAGCGTCTTGAGCATGATCTACAGATCTACGCCGCTATAGGAGAGGTTGAACGATTTGTTGATCAGCGGAAAGTCGGGCACGATGTTGCCCAGGATGGCGTACTCGAGCGCCGGCCAGTTCTGCCATGAGGGATCGTGCGGGTGACAGCGACGGATCGAGCCCGCCGGCCCCGCCTGCAGCGCCACAAGCACCGGCCCGCGCCACCCCTCGATCAGACCGACGCCGAAGGCATCGGCGGCCGGCGCATCGACCGTTACCGCATGCTCGCCCTCGGGCAGTGCCGCCAGCAGCCGCCTCAACAGCCTGCCGGACTCCTGTGCCTCCTCGAAACGAACCGCCACCCGTGCCGCGACGTCCCCGCCCTGTTGCACGATCTTCGCAACCGCCAGCTCCGTGTACGGCGCGCACGGCAGGTCGACGCGCGCATCCCGCGCCTGCCCGCTGGCGCGCCCCGCGAGCCCGAGCACGCCGAGCCGCGCGGCAAGCTCTGGCGCCAGGCACCCGGCGCCCGTGAAGCGATCGCGCACGCCCTCGTGCTCGTCGTAGATGCCGCGCAATTCGATGATCTCGGCGCAGACGGTGCGCACCACCTCGGCCAAGGCACGAGCCGCCTGACTCGACACATCCACTGCCACCCCGCCCGGCACGACGATGTCGAACAGATAGCGCCGGCCGAACGCGGCCGACACCGCCCGCAGCAGATCCTCCTTGAGGCGGGAGAACTGCGCGAGTCCGAACGCAAACCCTGCATCGTTCCCGAGCGCGCCAAGGTCGCCGAGATGATTGGCGAGTCGCTCGAGCTCGAGGCACACCGCGCGAAGCCAGGCTGCCCGCGGCGGCAGTGCACGGCCGCTCATGCCCTCCAGAGCCTGGCAGTAGGCCCATGAAAACGCGATCGCGGAGTCACCCGACACACGCGAGGCCAGCCGATGACCCTGCAGAATGGGCAGCTGTGTGAAGCGCTGCTCGAGGCCCTTGTGGACGTATCCCAGGTGCTCCTCCAGCCTCAGCACCTTCTCCCCGACCACCGAGAAGCGGAAGTGCCCCGGCTCGATGGTGCCGGCATGGACCGGTCCGACGCCGATCTCATGGACACCCTCCCCGTCCACCCGCACAAATTCATACGGCCTGTCGTGATTCAGCCAGGGCCTGCGGTCCGGGTCGCCGGAGCGCACGCCGGAGAGGTCGAAGGCGGCTCGCTGCAGGCGGGATGCGGCAGGAAAGATGTCCTCGAGGCCCGGGTAGTAGACGGATTCGCCGCCGGCGGGCAGCGCGAGCTCCGCGACCAGCACGCCCAACTCGGTGAGATACGCGCCGTAGACCGCCGCATCGCCCGCCGGCTCGCGGTTGACCCACAGCGTGTGCAGCAAGCCGCCCGCGTCGGCGACATCGCTTGCCACCTGCAGCCAATGCTCGGCGCCGACACCGAGGCCACGCACGCTCGATGCGCCCGCAATCTTCTGCGCGTGCTCCCACCAACGCCTCAGCGGCATGGGCGGCTCCTCATGCAGCGCATCACGCCGTCCATCGCTATGGCCCCCCGATCAGGTGCGCGGCCGCGCGGTACCAGTCGGCGAGATACGGCGGAATGTACAGACCCAGCAGCAGCACGATGGCGAGGTGCGCGAACACCGGCAGCAGAGCCGGCGGGTGCGGCAGGCGCCGCCCGGTGGTCTCGCCGAACACCATGGGCTGCACCTTGGAGAAGATGGCCGCGAAAGCCACGGCGAGCGCCGCCAGCAGAATCGGCGTCGCCCAGGGCTGAGTGCGCATGGCCGTCGTCAGGATCAGAAACTCACTGGTGAACACCCCAAAGGGCGGCACACCGAGGATGGCGAGCGAGCCGAGCATCAGCCCCCACCCCACCGTGGGCGAGAGCGTGATGAGGCCGCGGATGCGCTCCATCTGCTGCGTGCCGGCCTTCTGCGCGGCGTGGCCGGCGGTGAAGAAGATCGAGGATTTCGTCAGCGAATGCACTGTCATGTGCAGCAGCGCCGCGAAGTTGGCGATCGGACCTCCCATGCCGAAGGCGAAGGTCGCGATGCCCATGTGCTCGATGGAGGAATAGGCGAACAGCCGCTTGATATCGCGCTGGCGCCAAAGCAGGAGCGAGGCGAGCACCACCGACAGCAGCCCGAAGCCCATGAGCATCATCGATGGGAGCTCGGAGTGCAGCGACCCCTCCACCAGCACCTTGCTGCGCACCACCGCGTAGAGGGCGACGTTGAGCAGCAGACCCGAGAGCACGGCAGAGATCGGCGTCGGACCCTCGGCGTGCGCATCCGGCAGCCAGCTGTGCAGCGGCACGAGACCCACCTTGGTGCCGTAGCCAATCAGCAGGAATACGAACGCCAGCGCCAGCACCGTCGGCTCGAGCTGAGTTTTGACCGCATCGAGATGCGTCCACAGCAGTGCTGTCATGCCCTGCGCGCCGAGCACCTTTCCGGCCGCGACGTACAGCAGGATGGTCCCAAACAGCGCCTGCGCGATGCCGACGCCGCACAGGATGAAGTATTTCCAGCCCGCCTCGAGGCTCCCCGGGGTGCGGTACAGGGTCACCAGCAGGACCGTCGAGAGCGTGGCGCCTTCCATCGCCACCCACATCAGCCCCATGTTGTTGGTCGTCAGCGCCAGCAGCATGGTGAACATGAACAGCTGATACATGCTGTGGTAGAGCCGCAGCCTGCCTGCGCTCAGGCGGCCGTGCTCGAGCTCCACGCGCATGTAGGGACGCGAGAACAGCGCCGTGGTCAGCCCCACGAACGCCGTCAGCGCCACCAGAAAGACATTGAAGGGATCGATGAAGAACTGCTCATCCCCGAGCAGCAGATTGCCGTGACGGATGACCCGCACCACGAGCGCGCAGGCGCAGAGGAAGGTTCCGAGGCTGAACAGCGCGTTGACCTCGGGCGCACGGCGGTCGGCGCCGATGACCCCGAGCACGGCGGCGCCCGCGATGGGCAGCGTCAGAAGCAGCAGCAGTTCCATCCTATTCGCGCTCCTTCAGCGACTCGAGGTGATGCAGGTCGAGACTCTCGAAGCGCTCGCGGATCTGGAAGAAGAACACCCCCATCACCAGCACGGCCACCAGTACATCGAGGGCGACGCCGAGCTCGACCACCATCGGCATGCCGTAGCTCGCGCTCATGGCGCCGAAGAACACGCCGTTCTCCATCGACAGGAACCCCACGACCTGCGACATCGCCTTGCGGCGCGTGATCATCATCAGGAAGGCGAGCAGCACGACGCTCACCGCGATTCCGATGGCGCTGCGGGTCGCGGTGCTCGTGAGCCGGGTGATCGGCTGCGCCAGCGCGAAGGCGAACACCACGATCACCAGGCCGACGATCATGGTCCCGGAGACGTTGAGCAGCGGCTCGGTGTCCCAATACACCTCGAGCCTGCGGATCAGCCGGTGCAACAGCCACGGCAGGAATGCCACTTTGAGCGCGAGCGTGAGGGCGGCCGAGAGATACAGATGCCCCTCGCCCGTGCGCCACGCGAGCAGCAGAGTCGCCGCGGCCAGCACCGCGCCCTGCACGGCGTAGAGATTGACGAGCGTCACGACGCGCCGCTGCGACAACATGGCGAAGGACAGCAGCAGCAGCAGCGCCGCGCAGGCATCGAGCAGCTGGTGATACAAAGGAAGGGGTGTCATCGCGCTCATGCTCCAAGCAACACGTGCACCAGAAGGCCGAGCACGGCAAACAGGAACGCCGTGCCGAGGAACTCCGGAATGCGCATGACCCGCATCTTGGCCGACACCGTCTCGATCAGCGCCAGTCCCGCGCCGGCGGCGGCGAGCTTCACCGCGAGCGCCGGGATGGCCACGAGCAATCCCACGGGGCCGATGTGCCCGGTTGCCACACCCCAGGGCAGGAACAGCGCGAAGCCGATGCAGACGTAATTGAACAGCTTCAGCTGCGCGCCCCACTCCATCAGTGCCAGGTGACGCGCCGAGTACTCGAGCACCATGGCCTCGTGGATCATGGTCAGCTCCAGATGCGTGGCGGGATTGTCGACAGGGATGCGCGCGTTCTCCGCCAGCAGCACCAGGATGAAGGCCACGGCGCTGAAGGCAAGCCCGGGAGAGAGCCCGAGATGCCCCGAGGCGAGGTGCTCGGTGATGGCCGGAAGCGCGGTGCTCGAGGAAACCAGGGAGGCGACGAAGATGACCATCAGCAGTGCCGGCTCGGCGAGGAAGCCGACCATCATCTCGCGGCGCGCGCCCAGAGTGCCGAACGCGGTGCCGACATCCATCGCCGCCAGAGTCATGAACATGCGCGCGGCTGCGAGCAGCCCCACCAGGGCAATGGCGTCGGCCGAGACGACCAACGGCAGCCGCGTGCCCATCGACGGAATGATGCCCGCGGCGAGCACCATCGCGCCGAATACGACATAGGGGGCGATGCGAAACAGCGGCGAGGCGTTCTCGGCGATCACCGCCTCCTTGTGGAAGAGCTTGTGCAGACTGCGGTAGGGCAGCCACAGGCTCGGGGCGCGCCGGTTCTGCAGCCACGCGCGGCACTGGTTCACCCAGCCGAGCAGGGCGGGTGCCGCCGCGAGCGCCACCACCATCTCGAGCACCTGGGTGATCCAGTCGAGCGCACTCATGACAACAACGCCACCGCCAGCAGCACCAGCAAGGTCGCGAAGCTGTAGAGCAGGTAGATCGAGATCCGCCCCTGCTGCAGGCGGGCGGCCGTGTTGGCCAGCCGCTCGACGGCGCCCGAGATCGGCTCATATGCCAGCCTCCAGATCCGCTCCCGGATGGCGATACGGTAGCGGGGCGCGCGGTCGGCCGGCGCGGGGAGCTCGCGCTCGATCTCGAAAAACGACTGGAACAGATGCCGGATCGGCTGGCCGAAGCCTTCGGCCGTGTCCTGCATGCGCGGCGTCACGGCGCCGAAGCCGCAGTCCCAGGCGGGACCGCGCCGCACGCGCTGATGGTATGTCAGGCGCACCCCGAACACTGTCAGGAGCACCACGGCGAGGGTCGCCGTCAGGAACACCAGAGGTCCGTACGAGACTGGCCGGCCGGGCACGGGCGCGAGCAGCCACCAGTGGGGCGAGGCCTGCGGAACGACCGCACCGATCAGCTGGCGGGTGACCGCACCGAGTGCGTCGATCACCTGAAGGGGAAACAGCCCGAGCGCCAGACAGCCGAGCGCGAGCCAGGTGAGCCCCACCCGCTCGAGCCAGCCGCAGTCGTGCGCCTGCGCCAGGGAGGCCTCGCGCGGCTGGCCGAGGAAGATGACCCCGTAGAACTTCACCATGACGTAGCCGGCGAGCGCCGCGCCGAGGGCCACCAGCGCCATGCCCATCGGGATCAGCAGGTTCACGAACTCGTGCGGCAGATGATCGGCGAACAGGAACGACTGCAGCAGCAGCCACTCCGACACGAAGCCATTGAGCGGCGGGATCCCTGCGATCGCGAGTGTCCCGATGAGCATCAGCCAGGCCACCCAGGGCATGCGGTGAATCAGTCCCCCCAGGCGCCCGAGATTGCGCTCGCCGGTGGCATGCAGCACCGAGCCCGTGCCGAGAAACAGCAGGCTCTTCATGAACGCGTGGTTCAGACAGTGATAGAGCGTGGCGAGCAGCGCAAGCGCCGCCACCGCCTTCATCCCCGAGCCCGCAAAGACGATCGTGAGCCCGATGCCGGTGAACACAATGCCGATGTTCTCGACCGAGGAGTAGGCGAGCAGGCGCTTCATGTCCGTCTGCACGGCCGCGAAGAGCACGCCGTAGAAGATGGTGAGCAGCCCCAGGATCAGCGGCGCGAGTCCCCACCACCACACCGGTGGGCCGAGCAGGTCGAGCCCCACCCGCAGCATGCCGTACACGGCGGTCTTGAGCATCACGCCGCTCATGAGCGCCGAGACCGGCGACGGCGCCGCCGGGTGCGCCTCCGGTAGCCACACGTGCAGCGGCACCAGCCCGGCCTTGGCCCCGAAGCCGATGAGCGCCAGCAGGAACGCCGCCGCGGCCCAGCCCGGCGAGAGGTGAGCCGCGCGCATGGCGGCGAAGGTGAAGAGCCAGCTGCCCCCCTGCATCACCCCGAAGGAGAGCAGCAGGCAGATCGCCCCGACGTGCGCCATCAGCAGATAGAGAAAGCCCGCACTGCGGATCTCAGGCATGCGGTGTTGCGTCACCACCAGGAAGTAGGACGACAGCGCCATCACTTCCCAGGCCACGAGGAAGCTGTACGCATCGTCGGCGATGAGCACCAGCCCCATGCTCGCGAGAAAGAGGTGGTACTGCAGGCACAGCAGTCCCGGGGGCGCGCCTTCCCCGGCGCGGAAATACCCTCCCGCAAAGAGCGAAATCCCGCCGGAGCTTGCCCCGAGCAGCACCAGGAACACGCTCGAGAGCGGATCGAGCCGCAGGTGCGCCGGCAGCCCGGGCAGCCCCAGCGGCACGATGAGCCGCTCGATCCCGCCACCGAGCAGACTCGCCGCGGCCAGCCCCGCCAGCGCAAACCCGAGCAGCGCGCCGAGGGGGAACAGGAACCGCCCCGCCAGCACGACGCTGCGCGGGCGCAGCAGCCCGGCGAGGCCGATCCCCGTCCAGCCCAGCAGGAGCGCGATGCAGCCGACGAGGAGCATGGGGGGGTGGGGTGATTAGGGACGCACCAAGCGGTGCATGCTATTATCATTGGATACAGATCAAATGTGAAGAGGATTCCCTGCCGTGCCCCTCGAAACCCGCACCGCGCGCCTGACCATCCTGATCGATCCGCGCAAGAAGGCCGTTTTCGAGCGCCTGTGCGCCGAGGAAGACGCGACGCCCTCCCAGGTGGTGCGGCGGCTGATCCGGGGCTACATCGAGCAGAGGCAGGGGCGGTCGTGGCGCCCGGAAGACCAGTCGCTGCCGGCTCAGCGCGCGCGCAGCTCGAAGCAGCGGTGAATATGCGGGTTGCGCTCGAAGTCCGCCGGCAGGGTCGCCGCGGAGATGTCCTTGAGCGCATAGCGCCGCTCGAGCTCGGGATCGAGCCGGAAGCGCTGGGCATTGGTCGAGAACACGAGCGCTCCGCCGGGTGAGAGCAGCTGCATGCACTGCTCGATGAGCGCGCGATGATCGCGCTGCACCTCGAGCACGCCCTGCATCCGTTTGGAGTTGGAGAAGGTCGGCGGATCGAGAAAGATGAGCTCGTAGCGCTGCCGGGCGCGCAATGCCTCGCTCAACCAGCGCAGGCAGTCGGCCTGCACGAACTCGTGCCGGGGGCCCGAGAGCGCGTTCAGCGCCAGATTGCGCTGTGCCCAGTCCAGGTAGGTGTTTGACAGATCGACCGAAGTGGTGCTGCGCGCGCCGCCGGCTGCCGCGTACACCGTGGCCGTGCCCGTGTAGGCGAACAGGTTGAGAAAGCGGGCCCCGTCGGCCGCGCGCCGCAGCCGCTCGCGGGTCAGGCGGTGATCGAGGAACAGTCCGGTGTCGAGGTAATCGGTGAAGTTGACCCGGAACTTCAGCCCGCCCTCGCTCACCACGTGAAACGCCCCCTCGCCGCCGAGTTTCTCGTACTGCTCGCCGCGGCGGGTGCGCCGCCGCGTGCGCAGCTTGATCCGCTCGCGCGGCACGCCCGTCACGGCCGGCAGACTCGCCAGCACCTCGCCGCGGCGGCGGCGAGCCGCCTCCTCGTCGATCGTGTGCGGTGCAGCGTACTCCTGCACATACAGCCAGGTGAGCGCCTCATCCACGGTCACGTACCGGTCGATGGCGAAGGCGTACTCGGGCATGTCCGCGTCATACAGGCGGTAACACGCGACCGCCTCGCGCTCGGCCCAGCCGCGCAGGCGCTTGATGTTCTTCGCCAGCCGGTTGGCGAACATCCGCGCCCCCGGCGTCTCGGCGAGCGGGCTGTCCTCGCGCGCCAGCGTGCCCGGCTGACGAAGGCTCCCCGGCTCGATGCGCATGCGCAGCAGGCGACATTCGATCGCCCCGTTCCACAGCGTGTGCGTGCGCTCGGCGCGAATGCCCAGTTCCATCCCGAGCTGCGGCGCTCCGGTGAGCAGCGCCGCTCGCCACCCCGGGAAATGCTCGCGCAGCACGGTGCCGAGCTGCCGATGCACCGCGCGCGCCGCCTCCAGGTCCGCGAGGCGCGCCCCGTAGGGCGGATTGGTGCACAGCAGTCCGCTGCCCGTGCCGGCCGGCCGCGCCGCCTCGAGCGGCCCGACCTCGAAGCGCACCCATGGGCCGATGCCGGCCCGCTCGGCGTTGGCCACGGCGGCCCGCACCGCAGCCGGATCACGGTCGCGGCCGCGCAGGGCGGGCCGATCCGCACTCGGCTGCCGGCAGCGCGCGCGCGCCGTCTCGCACACGCGCCGCCAGAGCGCCGCATCGTGTCCGCGCCAGCCGAGAAAGCCGAAATAGCTGCGCGTCAGGCCGGGGGCGCGGTCTGCGGCGATCAGGGCCGCCTCGATCACCAGCGTGCCCGAGCCGCACAGCGGATCGAGAAACTGTGCGCCCTCGGCGGCAAGCTGCGGCCAGCGGCTGCGCAGCAGGACGCCGGCGGCGACATTCTCCTTCAGCGGCGCCGCGAGCGCCTCGCCCCGATAGCCCCGCCGGTGCAGGCTCTCCCCGGCCAGATCGAGGTAGAGCGTGACCGCAGTGCCGTGCGCGTGCGCATGGACCCGCACGCCGGGCCGATCCCGCACCACATCGGGCCGGGCGCCGCTCGCGGCGCGCAGGGCATCGACGATGGCGTCCTTGAGCTTCAGAGCGCCGAAGTGACTGTGCGTGATCGTCGGATGGCGCCCGGTGAACTCGCACGCGAGACTCGCACCCGCCGCCAGATGCCCGCTCCAGGGCACCTCGCGCGCGAGGCGATAGAACGCCTCGGTGCTCGGGGCCTCGAACCGGGCAATCTCGAGCAGCACGCGGTTGATGAGCCGCGACTCGAGACAGGCCCGGTACGCGGTTTCGAGCGTACCGCTGAAGGCGACCGCGGTGCTGTGCTCGCGCAGGTCCTGCGCCCCGAGCGCGACGAGCTCGGCGGCCGCCAGGTCGGTGAGTCCGCGCGGCACCGTCGCGAGCAGCGATTGCATGCTCATTTGATCACGGTGAGGCGGTCGCGGATCGCCAGCAGGACGTCATCGCGCGACACTTCCCCGAGCAGGGTGTAACGCCATTGCCCCGGCGTCACCGGCAGCGTACGCGCCTTCTCGCGCAGAAACGTCTCGAGCGCCTCGGTGAGCGACATATCGGGCGAGAGCGCCTCGTTCACCGGCTCGGCAACCGCCACGACCGGGGCGTCCCAGCCGACCTCGCCCTTGCGCAGGCGCTCGTGCACATCGCGCGGCCTGAACCACGAGACCAGTTGATCGCCTTCGGTGACGTAGACGCGGCGCACCGAGCGGCGCGAGAGGCGGTCAAACACTTCGGCGAGCGTTGTCTGGCGAGGCACCACCACCGCCGCCGGCTTGACCAGCGCCTGCACGGTGCGCACGCGCCAGTCATCGCCCTGCTCGGCAACGATGGCCTGAGCGAGCGTGGCGGTATAGACCGAATTGCCGTGCCGATAGACTTTGGCGGTGAAATACGCGGTCACACACGTCAGCATCAGCGGCAGCACCACGTTGTAGTCGACGGTCATCTCGAAAATCATCAGGATCGAGGTGAGCGGCGCCTGCGTGGTCGCCGCCAGGAATCCGCCCATGCCGATCACGCCGAACGCGACGGGCTGGGAGATGACGTGCGGCATCATCCATTGCAGCCCGCCGCCGAAGAGCGTCCCGACCGCCGAGCCGATAAACAGCGACGGCGTGAGCACACCGCCCACGCCGCCTGAGCCGACGGTCGAGGCGGTCGCGAGCACCTTGGCGAGCAGGATCGCGAGCAGCGTCCAGCCGAAGACGTTGCCGAGCAGCATGTTGCTCACCACGCTGTAGCCATTGCCCCAGACCTGGGGCACGAACACGGAAATGATGCCGACGCCGAGGCCGCCGAGCGCCAGCTGGAAGTACAGCGGCAGTTTCAGCTTCACGAACCGCGATTTGCTGAAATCCAGCAGCGCGAGAAACGGTGGCGCGAGGTGTCCGAGCAGCACGCCGAGCAGGATGTAGAAAATGAGCTCCCAGTTGCTCGCCACCGACACGTGCGGCACGAAAAAGACCGGGGTGAAATGTGTGAGCCGATGCAGCGTCGCATTGGAGATCACCGAGGAGATCACCAGCGGGACGAAACTCTCCATCGCCATCGAGCCGAGAACGATCTCGGAGGCGAACAGGGCGCCGCTGATGGGCGCGTTGTAGGCCGCGGCGATGCCGGCGGCCACGCCGCACGCGACCATCAAGCGCAGCCTCGGCACCGGCGCGCGCGCGAGCAGGCCGATGCGCGAGCCGAGCATGGCGGCGAGCTGCACCATCGAGCCTTCGCGGCCGATCGAGCCGCCCGAGGAGATGGTCAGCATCGAGCCGAGACTCTTCAGGATCGCGGCGCGAAAGCCGATCCGCCCGTCGCCCACGTTGACCGCCTCGATGTAATCGGCGGCCTGGGCGGAGACGAACCGGCGCCGCACGAACAGCAGCACCGCGCCGGCGAGCAGTCCCCCGGCCACGGGCATGATCGCCCGGTGCCACCACGGCAGCTGCATCGCCACGGCAACCAGTCCCGAGCCGTGCTCGGAATGCGGCCAGTAGCCGCTGAAGAGGCGGATGCACAGGCGGATGCCGGCGCGAAACACGAAGCCGGCGAGCGCGCCGGCGATGCCGATCAGCGTCGACCAGAACAGGATGCCCGCGAGCTCCTCGTGCCCGAACAGGGCCAGACGCAGCCGTAGCAGCAGCGCGAGCGGATTGCGCGCGGATTTTCGGGCCTCGGCGTTCGGCTGCATCGGTCTGCCCCGGGGTGGGGACGCGTTCCTGAGCGTGGCATTATGCCCTGAAGGCCCACCAGGAGACTCCTAGACAAATTCCAAAAAGTCTCCTAGCCTTCGGGGCTCGCCCACCGGGATCGGTATCACTGACGGAGGAGCCACCGTGACCTTCACACTACCCTCGCTTCCCTTCGCGCCTGGCGCGCTCGCCGCCCGCGGCATGTGCCAGGAGACCCTGGAGCTGCATCACGGCAAGCACCACCAGACTTACGTCAACACGCTGAACGGCCTGGTGGAGAAGAACGACGCGCTCAAGGGCAAGAGCCTCGAGGAGATCATCCGCACGGCCTACAGGCGCGACGATCTCACCGCGGTGTTCAACAACGCCGGCCAGCACTGGAACCACAGTCTGTTCTGGAACTCTCTCTCGGCCACGGGCGGGGGCATTCCGGGGAGCCTCGAGAAGAAGCTGGCAAGCGACTTCGGCAGCGTCGATAAATTCAAGGAGACCTTCAAGGCCGCCGCGCTCGGCCAATTCGGCTCCGGGTGGGCGTGGCTCGTGCTCGCGGGCGACGGGCGGCTGAAGATCACCAAGACCGGCAACGCCGGCACCCCGCTCGCCACCGGTGAGGGCAAGGCGCTGCTGGTGCTCGATGTGTGGGAGCACGCCTACTACGTCGACTTCCGCAACCGTCGCGCGGATTTCGCGGACAACTTCCTCTCCAAGCTGGCCAACTTCGAGTTCGCCGCCGCGCAGCTCGCCGCGGCCTGAGCGGCCTGGCGGTCCGCCTGGAGGCCTCGCCGCGCGCGGCGCCCGCCCAGGCCGTCCGCTCGATCGCGCCCCGGCGCGCCCCTACCCGGGGCGCGCTACCCACACGCGCACCCTGACACCGAAGCGCTTCCCGGCCCCGCAGTCGAGGTCGCTGTGGACCACCTTAATCGGCAGTGAGGCCAGCAGGGTCTCGCGGATCTGGCGCATCAGGCGGCAGTCGGTGGGCTTGAGCCGCTTCGGCTCGCCCGGCCGGATCGCGATGACACGGCGCACCGCTGACAGCTCGGCCCATTTGACCGACGCCCCGTGCAACACGGCCGGCATGCGGAAGCTCACCTGCACGCGAGGCGAGCGCAGGTCACCTGAAGGCGTGCGGCTGCAGTCGTAGGGCAGCACGTTCAGAGTGTCGATCGGCACGCCGAGGCGCAGCAGGATGCCGTGGAACACGTACCAGAGCTGGTCGCACGTATAGGTGCGCGAGAGGTTGTCCAGGTCCACGACCAGCTCGTACGTGCGCCAGACGGCCGGCTGCGCCTTGACCGGCGGCGCCCCGCGCGCCGACGCGCATGCCGGAATCAGCGTCAGAAGGCACACGAACGCAATGTCTCGCACGCGTCTCATGACCAACGCCTCCCGCTCGTTCGCTGATATGCCTTGACCGGCGTGCGATGCGCCAGGTTCCCCACGGCCTCGGTCGCCTCAGAGATCCGGATCGCCCACCGCGAGCCGCCTGACCAGATCGAGCCGCCTGCGCCACGGGTCGCGCTCCGCCACCGGGCCGCGCTCGGTGAAGTTCATCAGCCGGTCGGAGCGGGCATGGTAGCGCGGCCAAGCGGGCTCGCCGGCCGGATCCGGCCGGCCGGTCTTGGCGAAGGCGACCCAGTAACGGTGCACCGCCCGGGCCATGGCCTCATCGGCGCCCGTCGTGTGCGCGCCATAATGCGCCCTGAGGGTGTCGAAGACGTAGGGAATCTCGCTCGCGTGCGGCGCGCCGCTCGCCCAGACCCGGCGCATGGAGGTCGCGACGTAGGAGAAGCGGTATTCGTAGACCGGCTGGCCGCGGGCCGAGAGAATCCGCGCGATGGCGCGCGCCGGCTCGAGCATATCGCGCGCGCCGCCGACCTCGGCGCAGGCCTGCTGCAGGGTGAGCGTGCCGTGCGGATCGAACACGGCGCGCGCCTCGCCGGCATACCGGCCGAACTTGGCGAACAGCGCCGGCAGCGATTTTGCCCTGACCCAGCCCAGATCCTCGCTGTTGGTGCCGATCATCACCGGCACGCGCGCGCCCATCCCCTTGGCGTATTCATGCACCGCGGGACCGAAGTACGTCCTCTGATCGATCACGGGACCGCCGACGTAGGTCTTATCGTGCGACTCGGTCGCCATGTTCAACCGGTCGAGGACGCGCTCCGCCGGCAGTGCCCGCAGCGCCTCGAGAGCGCGCATTCCCTCGCCCGATACCCCGAGGTGCCGCGCCAGGCGCACGCCCATCGCCTCGGCCGAACCGGCGCCGCCGCGCAGCGGCCGGATCGGCATCAGCGCCCGGCCGCCGCCGGACTCGACGATGGCCTTCTGAAAGAGCCCCCGCGCGAGCGGGCTGATCAGCAGCGCATTGACCGACATGCCGCCAGCGGACTCGCCGAAGATCGTCACGTTGTGCGGATTGCCGCCGAAGGCCGCGATGTTGCGCCGCACCCAGCGCAGCGCGGCGATCTGGTCCATGAGGGCAAAATTGCCGGCCGGCAGGCCGCGGCGCACGAGCGCAGGGAAGGCGAAGAAGCCAAAATTGCCGAGACGATAGTTGAAACTGACGAGCACGACGCCGTCGCGCGCGAACGCCGTACCGTCGTACACCGCCGGCGAGGTGCCGCCGTCGACGAAGCCGCCGCCGTAGATCCACACCATCACCGCGAGCGGTTTATGCGTGGCCCGCGCGGGGCGCCAGACGTTCACGTACAGGCAGTTCTCGCTCGGCCGCGTGCGCAGCGGCGCCATGTCTCCCGGGGTGGGCCGCTGCATGCAGTCGGGCGCGAATCGAAGCGCCGGGCGCACACCGCGCCACGGCCTTGGCGGCTGCGGGGCAGCCCAGCGCAGTGCGCCCTGCGCAGGCGCCGCGTACGGGATGCCCTTGAAGGCGAGCACGCCGTGCTCGAGCGCCCCGCGCTCCCGGCCGTACTGCGTTTTCACTGTCTCTGGCGCCTGGGCGGCATGGGCCGGCCCGCCCATCAGCCCCAGCGCCACGAGCCACGCCGCGCCGAGCGCGCGCATCGCCTTGCCACTGCTCATATCTCCCCCTCCACTTTCCACTCGTGCCGCCCTACCAGTGCCCCGTTCAAGACGCCGTGAACCCGCGCCCGGGAAGAACTCGCGCATCGTCCGCCTACCCGGCGCGAGGTCGAGCCCGTTGCGCGCGACCCACGGGTCGTTGAAACACGTCGAGGCGTAACGCTCGGCCTGCTCGCACAGGATCGACACGACCGGGCCGGCGAGGCCCTGCCCGGCCATCTCGCCGCTCAGCCGCGCAGGCGCAGAGATTGGTGCCGGTGGCGCCCCCGCACCGTCGCCCCGCCGCTCGCTCAGCACGCGCGCCGCGGCGATGCTGTCGGCATCGCGCACCCCGACCATGCGAGCGACCACGTCCGGAATGAACGACGGTTCGACCCGTGGGCGGCCGATAGCCTCGATGCAGCTCTGACAGCGCTCGACCGAGGTCACGCTGCGGCCGGCGAGATGGCACTGCCCGCCCTGGAACTCGACGGCGGCGATCTTCTCCGCCGCGATCGCACGGGGCACCACCGCGATGAAGCACAGCCCGAGCATGCGTAAAGAGTACGCCTCGGGAACCGCAGTGGAGCCGCCCGATGCTTCCACCAGGGTCGTGTCGGTGCCGATGCAGCCGTTGCACCGCGCGGAGAGGAAGAGTGAACGGGCGAGCCTGTGCTTGAGGCTGCCGGTCGGGCGGCTCGACTCGTCCTTCCGGCAGCGCTCGATTCCCGGGTGATGCGCCAGCTCCATCGGGATCCGGTGCGTGTCGGCGGACCGGTTGAAATTCGCCGCGATCCGGCGGACCGTTGGGTCCGTCGGGGCCCGGCGGGCGCGCTCGCAATGGGACATGAGCGGAAAATTAGCACGATCCGGCGGCCGCGGCAGCCGCGCGCGAGCCGGCGCGAGACCTGCCCGCGGCAAGCCGATTTGATCTTCGTCAAAAAGCCCGGCCGGGCACCGCATTACTCTGCCACTGCTCGCTCGAGCGCCGCGGCCCCAGGCCCGGGCCCTCCCATCCAAGGCATCCGCTCACAACCTCATGCGCCTGCTGCTGATCAACCCCAAATCGCCGGAGAGCTTCTGGAACTTCCACTGGGCCGTGAGCGAGGTGCTCGGCGGCAAGCGCGCGGTCAATCCGCCGCTCGGGCTCGCCACCCTCGCCGCGCTGTGCCCACCGCACTGGCAGGTGCGCATCGTCGATGAGAACGTCGAGCCGCTGCCGCTCGCCCCCGAGGCCGATGTGATCGGCATCGGCGGCATGGGCGTGCAGTTTCCCCGCCAGCGCGAGCTCATCGAGTACTACCGCGGCCTCGGCCACTTCGTCGTCGTCGGCGGCAGCTTCGCCTCGCTGTGCCCCGAGCGCTACGAGGGCCTCGCGGATGCCGTCATCTCCGGAGAGGCCGAGCGCATCTGGCCGCGCTTCTGCGCCGACTTCGAAGCCGGCGCCGCGCAGGCGCTGTACCGTGAGGACGGCGTGATCAATCTGGCGGACTCCCCGGTGCCGCGCTTCGACCTGCTGCGACTGAGCCTCTACACCACGGCGACGATGCAGTTCTCGCGCGGCTGTCCGTACCTGTGCGAGTTCTGCGACATCATCGTCATGTTCGGCCGCAAGCCGCGCCAGAAGCCTCTGGAGCAGGTCGGCCGCGAGCTCGATGCGCTGCGCGCCCTCGGCGTGCGCAAGGTCTTCTTCGTCGATGACAACCTCATCGGCCATCGCGCCATCGCCAAGCAGCTGCTGCGCTTTCTCGCCGACTATCAGCGCCGCCACGATTACGAGTTCAGCTTCGGCACCGAGACCTCGCTGAACCTCGCCGAGGACGAGGAGCTGATGCTGCTGATGCGGGCGGCGGGCTTCCGCTGGACGTTCATCGGCATCGAATCCCCGGACGAGGCGAGCCTGCGCGAGATGCGCAAGGTGCAGAACATGCGCGCCGATGCGCTCGAGTCGGTGCAGCGCATCCACGGTCACGGCATCGAGGTGCTGGCCGGCTTCATCGTCGGCTTCGACAACGACACCGTCTCGACCTTCGATCGCCAGTTTCAGTTCATCGCGCGCTCGGGGATCCAGACGGCCATGATCGGCCTGCTGCATGCCATGCCGCGCACGCCGCTGTACGAGCGGCTGCGCAAGGCCGGCCGCCTGCGCGAGACCGACAGCGGCGGCGATAACACCAAGCTCGACACCAACGTCGAGCCGCTCAACATGAGCCGTGACGAGCTCATCGACGGCTACCGCGAGCTGCACCGGCGGCTGCTCGCTGACACGGCCATCGCGCGGCGCATCCGCAGCAAATGCCGCTCGCTCGGCCGCCCCGCCGGCGGCATGGAGTACCGCGCGGCGACCGGGCTCGCCATCCTCGCGCGCCTGCTGTGGCGGGGCATCCTGCCCGGCGGCCCGGCCCGTCACTGGCACTTCCTGCGCACCCTTCCGTGGCGCAAGCCCTGGCAGTTCCCGTTCGTGGTCGGCGATTGGATTGTCGGGCTGTCGATGCAGGACTACGCTCGCCGCCACTTCGGCGCCGCAGCCCGCGCGGACACGCAGGCCGGCGGTGAGCGCCTCGCGCGCCTGGCGCGCACCCTGCGCCGCCTGCGCGCCGGTCAGGTCTCGGTCAGTCCCGGCGCGCCCCAGCAGAGCGCGCTGGTGCTCGATCTGCGGCTGTACGCGATGCCCGGCCGCGCGCTGCGGCGCATTGGCGCCGAGCTCGGCGCGCTGCTGCGCGAAACGCCGGCGCGGCTGACGCTGAACATCGATCAGGTCAGCGGCGCGGACCTGCCGCGCATGCGCCGGCTGCTGCGCCGGCTGCGCCGCTTCGCCGACCGCATCTCGATCGAGACCGGCTCGCTGCACGCCTCGATGCTCTCGCAGGCGTGGCCGTTCGAGCTGCGGCTGCGGGCGAGCGCGCCCGGCGCGTGAGAGCCCTCAGGCGATACCGCCGCCGAGCGCGGCGAGCGCATCGGGCCGCAGAACGCTGATGTCCCGCGCCCGCACCCGCAGCCAGCCTTCCCTCTTGAAGGTGCCGAGGGCGCGGCTGACGGTCTCGAGCGTCAGGCCCAGATGGCGCGCGATGTCGGCGCGGCTCATGCTCAGGCGGAACTCGGTCGGCGACAGTCCGCGCCGCGCGAGGCGATGCGACAGATCGGCCAGGAAATGCGCCACGCGGCCGCGGGCATCGCTTTGCGCCAGATCCCCGCGCAGCCGCTGCGACTCATCGAGCGCCTGACCGAGCAGGCGCAGAATCTCGCGCCGCAGTCCCGGCAGCCGCTCGAGCAGCTGCTCGAGCTTGCGGATCGGAACGCGGCAGTAGCTGAGCGGCTCGAGCGCGCTGACCTCGCACGTATAGCGGCCGCTCGCGAAGCCCTCGAGGCCGACCGCCTCGCCGGGCAGGACAAAGCCGTGGACCTGCTCGCCTCCGCCGAGCGTCACGCTGTAGCGCTTCGCCGAGCCGCTGCGCACCACGAACAGTGCGGCCATCGGCTCGCCGGCGCGCACCAGGGTGACGCCGGGGCGCAGCTGCCGCCCGCGCTGCACAGCCGCCTCGAGCGCGCGGGCTTCCTCGCCTGGCAGGTGGGCCGGCAGACAAATGGCCTGCAGCGCGCACTCCCGGCAGGACACGCACGGCGGCGCGGTCGCTTCGATCGGTTGACCTTTGGTGCTCACGCGACGCCAGTATATCGCCGCGTGCCGCGGCGCCGATGCGGAATATCAGTACTTGACATGAATCAAGTTTTGCCCCGCCCCGCCCGCTAGCATCCGCTGATGATCTCGCTCCTGCCGCGCCGTCCGCCGCCGCTCGCGGATCTCGATCCGTTGAGCGAAGTCTTCGCACGCCTGTTCAATCACTGGGCGCGCGGTCAGGCGATCGGCGGGGCGCTCGATGCGCTCGAGGGCAAGCGGGTGCGCATCCGCCTCACCGACGCCCCGCTGCAGCTGAACCTGCTCGTCACCGGCGGGGCCCTGAAGGCGGCCGCCGGACGCGATGAGCCGCACGTCATCCTGCGTGGGCGGCTGGCGGATTTTGCACGGCTCGCCACCCGCGCCGAGGATCCCGACACGCTGTTCTTTCAGCGCCGGCTGAGCCTGGAAGGGGAGACCGAAACGGGCCTGGCCATCAAGAACGCGCTCGATGCGCTCGAGTGGGACTGGCGGCGCCACCTCGCGGCGCTCGTGCCCGACGGCGCGGTGCAGCTGCTGCGGGCAGTGCTGCCGCCGCTGCCGCCCCCGCCACGCGGCCCGTTCGGCCGCCATCGCCCGCCGCCCTAGGGGCTTACCGGCGGGCCTCGAGCAGCGGGCCGCTGCAATAGCCGCCCGGCAATGCGCTCGCCGGACACTCCACGGGGCGCTCGCCGCGCACCGCATGCGCGAACGCCTCGATCACCTGCGCAAACGGCACCGCGGCATCCGAATGCGGCGAGAGCCGCAGCATCTGCACGCCGGCGGCCTCGAACTCGCTCACGCGATCGATGAGATTGCGCACCTGGGCCGACTGCGCCTGCACTCCGTTCAGCGCGAACAACGGCTCGTGCTCACGCGTGTAGACGGTCAGGCCGTCGCGGTCCTCTCCGCACACGAAGCTGCAATCGTCCTTGTTGTGTCGCCGCACGCGCGCACTGAAGCAGCGGGCGGAGAACGCGAGCGGCATGCGCCCGTAGGCGAACACCTCGCACTCCATGCCGTCGGGCCGCTCGGCGAGCAGCTCGGCGAGCGCCGGCGCATCGAGCTCGAGCGGCGCCACCCAGCGCCGCGCGCCGAGCGCGCCGAGCAGCCGCAGCGTCTGCCCGTTGTAGACATTCAGATGGGGGCCGGCGACGAACGGCCGGCCGCCGGCCAGCTGCACCGCCGCCATGTCGTTGGCCTCGATGGTCACGCTCGCACTGACGATGCGCGCAAGCGCCGCCAGCTCCGACTCGGCCTCCATCAGCGCCAGGGTCGAGAAGATCACCTCCTTGCCGGCGGCGCTGAGCTCGCTCGCGATCGCCGCCCAGTCGGCCTGCTTCAGCGCCCTGCGTTTGGAGCAGACGACCTCACCCAGATAGACGCTGTGCACGGCGGCCGGCGCGAGCGCACGATAGAACGCGAACACGTCCGAGCGCTCCCAGTAGTACAGCAGCGGACCGACCGACAGCTTCATCGCTCAACGCCTCCTATTGCCAGGGCCTGCTGTAGGCCCCCAGTGTGTGCGTGCGGCCCTCGGTGAGCCGCTCGAGCGCGGCGGCGTGCACCGCGGGCGGGCGATAGCTCGCCGGATCGCGCCGGCAGGCATCGAGCGCGGCGCGCAGCGCGCGGGTCACCTGCGCCACGTATGCCGGGCTGCGCTGGCGGCCCTCCACCTTGATGGCGCTGACGCCGGCGGCCATCAGCTGCGGCAGGATGTCGAGCACATTGAGGCTGGTGGGCTCCTCCAGCGCGTGCATGACCGAGCCGAGCGCCTCGAAGCGGCCCTTGCACAGCGTCGGGTATCCGGCCGCCTCTCCCGGCGCGAACTCATCGATGAGCACGCCGTTGAGGCGCGCCTGCCGGCCGCTCGGCCGCTCCACCCAGCGCACTGCGTGCGCCGGCGAGCACACCCCGTGGGTATTCGGCGACTCGCCCGTCACGTGCGCCGAGAGCGCGCAGCGGCCCTCGACCATGATGCACAGACTTCCGAAGCCAAACACCTCGATCTCGAGCCCGCTGCGCTCGATCACCCGCTCCACCTGCGCCACCGAGAGCACCCGCGGCAGCACCGCGCGGCGGATTGCAAATCGCTCGCGGTAAAACTGCAGCGCCTGCCAGTTGCTCGCCGACCCCTGCACCGAGAGGTGCCGGCTGACACCCGGATGACGCTCGGCCGCATAGGCGAGCAGTCCCGCGTCGGCGAGGATGAGCGCATCGGCGCCGACCTCGGCTGCGGCATCGACCGCCGCGGTGGCTGCCGCCCAGCGGCTCGGAGGCGGATAGACGTTTAGGGCGACGAAGACCCGCGCGCCGCGCCGGTGGGCGTACTCGATGCCGCTGCGGGCATCGGCGGCAGAGAAATTCAGGCCGGGAAAGTTGCGCGCGTTCAGTCCATCGCGAAACCCGAGGTACACCGCGTCCGCTCCGTTGTCGACCGCCGCGTGCAGCGCCGGGAGGCTCCCGGCCGGACAGACCAGCTCGATCCCGCTGCGGTCAGCCATGACCCATGCACTCGCGCCACAGCGCATCGACGCGCCGCTCGACTGCCGCGTCGAGCCGGATCGGGCGACCCCACTCGCGCGAGGTCTCGCCCGGCCATTTGTGCGTCGCATCCAGACCGAGCTTCGAGCCGAGTCCGCTCACGGGACTGGCGAAGTCGAGGTAGTCGATCGGCGTGTTCTCGACCAGCATCGCATCGCGCGCCGGATCGACCCGCGTGGCCACCGCCCAGATCACTTCCTGCCAGTTGCGCACATCGATGTCCTCGTCGGTGACGATCACGAACTTGGTGTAGGTGAACTGGCGCAGGTACGACCAGATCGACATCATGATGCGGCGCGCGTGGCCCGGGTACTGTTTGCGGATGCTGACCACCGCGAGGCGATACGAGCACGCCTCGGGCGGCAGGTAGAAGTCGACGACCTCCGGAAACACGCGCCGCAGGATCGGCACGAACAGCTCGTTCAGCGCGAGCGCCATCACCGACGGCTCATCGTGCGGCGAGCGGCCCATGTAACTGCCCTGATAGATCGCCCCGTCGCGCAGATGCATGCGCTCCAGGGTGAGCACGGGGAAGTCGGCTTGGGAATTGTAGTAGCCGGTGTGATCGCCGAAGGGGCCCTCGCGGGCCGTCTCGCCCGGCCGAATGAAGCCCTCCAGGACGATCTCCGCCCCCGCCGGCGCATCGAGCCCGGTGAGCTCGCAGCGCACGACGTTGCTGCGCTCCCCGCGCAGCAGGCCCGCAAACTCGTACTCCGAGAGCGTGTCGGGAATGGGCGCCGCGGCCGCCAGCACCGTCGCCGGATCGGCGCCGATGGCGATCAGCACCGGGAAGGGCTGCCCGGGACGGTCCGCCTGCCAATCGGCGAAGTCGCCCGCTCCGCCGCGGTGCGCGAGCCAGCGCATGATCACCCGATCCCGGCCGAGCACCTGCTGGCGGTAGATCGCCACGTTCTGGCGCTCCTTGCGCGGCCCGCGCGTCACCACCAGACCGAGCGTGATCAGCCGCGCGACATCCTCAGGCCAGCAACGCTGGATCGGCAGGTGCGCGAGGTCGATCTGCCCGCCGCCGAGCGTATGCTCCTGAAACGGCGCGCGCCCCACGCGCCGCGGCGCGACGTGCGCCAGCTGCGCGAACTGCGGCCAGCTCGCGAGCGCCTCGCGCACGTTCGAGGGCCAGTGCGGCTCCTTCAGCGCCGCGAGCAGCTCGCCGAGCTCGCGCAGCGCGCCGGCGCGCTCGCGCCCGAGCGCCGCCTCGATCCGCCGCGGATGACCGAACACGTTGCCGAGCAGCGCATGGTGCGCGCCGGCGGGCCGCTCGAACAGCAGCGCCGGGCCCGCCTGGCGCAGCGCGCGCAGGCAGAACGAGGTGCTTTCCAGCTCGGGGCTGACCGGGACAGTGACGCGGCGCAGATCGCCGCGCTCGTCCAGGTGCGCGAGAAACGTGCGCAGATCGTGAAATGCCATCCGCGCGCACGCTAGCGCACGGTCCGCCCGCGGGTTTGACGCGGATCAATTTCCGCCGCGCCTGCCGGCTACTCGGCGGCCGGCTGCATCCCCGCGGCCCGCGCGCGGTCGCGCTCGTGGTCGGCCGCGAGGAGCAGATACACCGCCGGCACGATGAACAGGGTGAACAGCGTCCCGATCGACAGTCCCGTGGCGATCACGATGCCCATCGCGCTCCGCCCGGCGGCTCCCGCGCCGGTGGCGAACACCATCGGCAGCACGCCCACGACCATGGCCGCGGTCGTCATCAGGATCGGCCGCAGCCGCACCTCGGCGGCTTCCTCGATCGCCTCGAGCTTGCTGTGCCCGGCGCGCTGCAGATCGTTGGCGAACTGCACCATCAGAATGCCGTGCTTGCTGATCAGGCCGAGCAGCGTCACCAGCCCCACCTGGGTGTAGATGTTGAGCGTGGTGACGCCGATGTTGATGAACAGGAGCGCCCCGAAGAGCGCGGCCGGCACCGACACCAGGATCACCACCGGATCGCGGAAACTCTCAAACAGCGCCGCGAGCGCCAGGAACACGATGATCAGCGAGAACCCGAAGGTCACGAGGAAGCTGTTCGAGCCCTCCATGAACTGGCGGGACTGTCCGGAGTAGTTGGCGCTGAAGCCGCTCGGCGCCACCTCCCGCAAGGTCTTGCGCAGGAAGGCGAGCGCCTCGCCCTGCGGGACCGCCGCCGCCCCGGCGATGGTCGCGGAATTCAGCCGCTGGAAGTGATTGATCGACTCCGGCACCACTTCGCGCTTCAGGCGCGCCACCGTGCCGAGCCGCACCAGAGCGCCGCCCGCGGTGCGCAGGTAGTAATCGAGCACCTGATGCGGGTTGAGCCGGTACTTCTGCAGCACTTGCGGCATCACTTCATACGAGCGGCCGCCCAACTCGAAGTAATTGACGTATCCGCCGCCGAGCGCTGCGCCGAGGGTGTTGGCCACATCCTGCTGCGTCAGCCCGAGGTCGGCCACCTTGTTCGGGTTGACCACGATCTGATCCTGCGGCTGATCGATCTTCAGGTCGGAGGCGACGAAGAAGAACAGACCGCTCGCGCGCGCCCGGTCGAGCACCTTCTGCGACACCGAATACAGGCGGCTGATCGACTCCGGGGTGGTGATCACGAACTGCACGGGCAGACCCTGCGCCCCGGGGAGCGAGGGGAACTGGAAGGCGGCCACCTGAGCCCCGGCGATCTGGTTCCAGCGCTGCTGCAGCACCTGCTGCAGCTCGGTCGCGGTGCGGGTCCTCTGATCCCAGGGCTTGAGCAGAACGCCGCCAAGGCCCTGGCTCTGCGAGGGGACGCCGATCATCTGGAACGCCTGGCGGTACTCCGGCAGAGTGCGCGCCATATTGAAGATCTGGTGCGTGTAGGTCTGCATCTGCTGCAGCGTCGCATCCGGCGGCCCGATCAGCTGGTACATCACCACGCCCTGGTCCTCCTGCGGCGCGAGCTGCGATTTGGACGTCCTGAACAGATAAAACACACCGCCGAGCAGCACCACGCCGAGCAGGACCAGCACCGGCCAGGTGGCGAGCCAGCTCGACAGCACCCGCCGATACCCCTTGCGCAGCCGGTTGAAGCCGCGATCGAGCAGGTGCGCGAACCGACTGTCCTCCTGATCGCTGCGAAAGATGCGCGAGCAGAGCATTGGCGATAGCGTGAGCGCGACGATGGCCGAGCAGACCACCGCGCCGACCAAGGTGAAGGCGAACTGCGTGAACAGCGCGCCGGTGAGCCCGGTCTGAAAGGCGATCGGCGCGTACGCGGCCACCAGCACCACGGTCATTGCGATGATCGGGCCGTTGAGCTCGTGCGCGCCGAGTATCGCCGCCTCGAGCGGGGACTTGCCCTCCTTCATGTGCCGGTCGATGTTCTCGACCACGATAATGGCGTCATCCACCACCAGGCCGATTGCCAGCACCAGCGCAAGCAGCGTCAGCAGGTTGATCGAGTAGCCGAGCGCCAGCATGAAGATGAACGCGCCCACGATCGACAGCGGCATGGCGAGCGCGGGCACCGCGGAGGCGCGCGCACTGCCGAGGAAGAGGAAAATGACTATGGTGACGATCAGCAGCGTCTCGATCAGCGTGCGCACCACATCGACGATCGAGGAATAGATGAACGTGGTGGCATCGAACACCACCTTCTGCGTGATGCCGTTCGGCAGCTGCGCGGCGATCACCGGCAGCTCCGCCTTGACGCGCTTGGCGATGGTGAGCACGCTGGCGCTGGGTGCGGCCTTGATGCCGATGAACACCCCGGGCCGGCCGCTGAAGGCCACCGCCGTGTCGTAGTTCTGCGCGCCCAGCTCCACCGTGGCCACGTCCTTCAGGCGCACGATCGCGCCGTTCTGGTCACGGATGACGAGATTGCGGAATTCACGCAGGGTGTGCGGGTCGGTCGAGGCGGTGAGCTTGATGCTCACCATCTGACCCTTGGTCTGGCCCGCAGCGGACAGATAGTTGTTGGCCGCGAGCGCCTGGGAGACGTCGGCGGCCGTGACGCCGTGGGCCGCCATGCGCTGCGGATCGAGCCAGGCGCGCAGCGCGAACGTGCGTCCGCCGAGCACCTCGGCGTTCTGCACGCCGGGGATCGCGTTCAGCTGCGGCTGCACGACGCGCAAGAGAAAGTCCGTCAGCGCGTTGGTGGGGATGACACTGCTGAAATAGCCGATGTACATCGTGTCGGTCGTCTGGTTCTTGGCCAGCTGAATGACCGGCAGCTGCGATTGCGGCGGCAGCTGATTGCGCACCGCGTTCACCTGGGCGCTGATCTCGGTCAACGCACGGTTGGCGCTGTAATTGAGCCGCAGCGTGGCGGTGATCACCGACGTCCCGGTGCTCGAGGAGGAGGACAGGTAGTCGATGCCCTGGGCCTGGGCGATCGCCGCCTCGAGCGGCTGGGTGATGAACCCCGCCACCGTGTTCGCGTCGGCGCCGTAGTAATAGGTCGTGACGGTGATGACCGCGCTCTGGGTCTTCGGATACTGCGTGACCGGCAGCTGGAAGATCGCGCGCAGCCCGAGCACCAGCATCAGCAGGCTGACGACGGCCGAGAGCACCGGCCGGCGGATGAATATCTCGGTGAACTTCACGCCGGGTGCCTCACTCTTCCCGGGGCGACGGATTGGGGTTGTTGAGCGGCTGCACGCGGTTGTTGATGGTGACGGCAGAGCCGTTCTTCAGCTTCAGCTGCCCGGTCGTGACGATGATGTCGCCGGCCTTCAGACCCTTCAGCACCGCGATCTGGTCGCCGCGGGTCGGCCCGAGGGTCACGAACACCTGCTCGACGGTGATGCGCGCTTTGGGGCCAGGGTTCCTGTGCACCACGAACACGGTGTTGCCGTAAGGGTTGTAGGTGATTGCCGTCTGCGGCAGCGTCAGGTAGCGGCGCTTTGCGCCCGCATCCACCACCGTGTCCACGAACATCCCCGGGCGCAGCAGGCGCTGCGGATTGGTGATGGTGGCCTCGGCCTCGAAGTTGCGCGTCGCGGGATCGACCAGCGAATCGATCGAGGTCACCCGGCCGATGAAGGTCTTGCCCGGGAACGCATCGGTCGACACGCGAGCGGGCTCGCCGACGCGGATGCGCGACAGATCACTCTGCGGCAGCCGGAAATCGACGAAGATCGGATTGAGCGACTCGAGACTGACGATCGCCGTGCCAGGCTGCAGATACTCGCCCGGATTGACGGTGGTGATGCCGAGCCGCCCGTCGAACGGCGCCCGCACGGTCTCCTCGGCCACGAGCGCCGCCTGCGCCGCCGCCTGCGCCTCTGCGCTCTTCCAGTCGGCCGTGGCGGCATCGAGCGTCGCCTTGCCGATGGCCTGGGCGTGGTACTGGAGGATGTCGCGCTGATAGGTCAGCGCCGCGTAGTGCGCGGCCGCCTGCAATGAATGCAGCTTCGCGATATCCGGGGCGGCGTTCAGCTGCACCAGCACCTGCCCGGTGTGGGCGGTCTGCCCGGACCTGAAGTCCACGCTTTCCACCATGCCGGCCACCTGCGTGGTCACCTCGACGCCGTGCACGGCGCGCAGGCTCCCGACCGCGGTCACCTGCGGCTGCCATTGCGAGTCACTCACGACCGCGGTGCTCACCGTCTGCGGCTGCTCGGCGTTCTTCACCATGAATTTATGGATGAAATGCGCCTTGATGGCGTTCCACGCCGTCACCCCGCCGAATACGACAGCCATCGCGACGATCACGATGATCAGCCGCCGCCACATTACGCGTTTGTCCACGACTCCCAATCTCCTGCGTCCTCGGGCGGGCCGCGCGCAACCGGGCCGACCGGGGCCGGGCCGCCGGAGCCGCGCCATGCGCATCCCCAAAGGTATAGGCTGCTATTTTAACCGAATCGAGGCCCCGCCCGGCTCCGCCGGGCGCACCGTCCGGGGCGCTCGTCGCCCGGAACGATAGACCGGCGGGCCGGTCGGGCAAGCCCCCCTGAAGAGGGAGGCGGCTAGAGGCCCATCTGGGCGACCCGCGAGCGGCGGCGCCGCGCGACCTGCGCCGAGAGGGCCTTCTGCAGCAGCGCGGTGGCGTGGAGCCTGCCCGTGAGCGCAAAGCGCGTGAATGCGAAACCGCCGCCATCGAGCGGCACGGCGAACGCGACCCGCCGGGCGTGCGCGATGCTGGCCTCGAGCTTCCTCTGGTTCATCAGCGCCATGCCATAGGTGTGCCCGCCGAGCGCGCCGACGCAGAAGATCGCGATGGGGTTGGCGCCGGTGGCGGAATTGGCGAGCACCGGGTAGACGTCGCCGAAGCGGCACGGCGTGTGCACCGCGAGCAGCCAGTGACACGCGGCCGATTTGAAATCACAGAACTCGCCGAACACCTCGCCGCGGTGATTGATCGTGGCCGCATACGTGTAATGACCGTCCGCGGTGGTGGCGACCCGCCACTGGCCGAACGTCAGTGAGGTGGCGCTCGCCGATCCGGCCGCCGCCAGCAGCGCGAGCAGCATCATGCCAAGTGCTTTTCTCATTCTGATCTCCCGGGTCGGCCGTGCAGGCCGTGCGCCAGGGGCCTGCAGCGAGTCCGAAGCCCGAATTTGGCGCCGCTGACGGGTACGAGCTTCTGTTTTTGTGACTGTACTCCTTGATTTTCCCCTCGCCAATGACGCAGACGACATATTCCGGCGCCACCCGCGGGCGAGGGTACCGGCGCCCCTCAGCGGCGGCGCTCCCCGGCCAGATACTCCCTCGCCGGCGTGCGCGTGCGGATTCTGCCCGCCTCCATGACCACCACCTCATCGACGAGCCGCTCGAGGCCGCTCAAGCGGTGCGTGATCAGCAGCAGCGTGCGGCCGCGACCTGCCGCATCCAGCGCCGTGTACAAATCGCGCGCCGTGCGCGCATCCAGCCCCTCGGTCGGCTCATCCAACACGAGCACCGGCGCATCCTGCAGCAGCGCACGGGCGATCACGATGCGCCGCGCCTCGCCGCCGGAGACCCGTGCGCCGCCCTCGCCGAGCACGGTGTCGTAACCCTGCGGCAGAGACGCCACGAACGCCTCCAGTTGCGCCAGGCTCACGGCACGCTCGATCTGCCCGGCGCTCGCATCGGGCGCGGCGAGCAGGAGGTTGTCGAGCAGCGACAGATCGAACAGCGTGGTCTGTTGCGCGATGACCGCAATGCGCCGGCGCAGCTCATCGCCGGGCAGCCCCGCCACCGGCTCACCGCCGAACAGCACTCGTCCCTGCTGCAGCGGGTAGAACTTCAGCAGCGCCGCGAGCAGCGAGCTCTTGCCCGCGCCGGAGGCACCGACCACGGCCACGCGCGCCCCGGCAGCGAGCACGAGATCGACCCCGTCGAGCGCCCAGGGCAGATGCGGCGCATAGCGCAGGCGCGCGTTGTCGAATTCGATGTCGCAGCGCTGCGGCAGCGACGTGCCGGGCGCCGGCTCGATGAACACCGGCGGCGTGTCGGCGAGATCGAACACCCGCTGCCCGGCGAGGGTTGTGGCGCGCCACTGCGCCAGCGCCTCCGCGAGCGGCGTGATCGCCTCGAACAGCGCGAGCGTCAGCAGCGCCAGCATCACCAGCTCGGGCGGCGCGAGCGCCCCGCCGTGCACCGCCGCCAGCCCGAGGACCAGCACGGCGAGGAGCGTCAGTTGCGCAAACAGTCCGGCCAGTGCGCCACCGACGGCCTGCAGCTGATCGAGGCGCGTGCGGCGAACGTCCAGCCGCGCGGCAAGCGACTCGAGGCGCGCGTTGTGCGCGGCGACGCCGCCCCAGGCGAGCAACTCGCTGTGACCGCGCAGCGCATCGAGCAGCAGACCCCGCAGCGCCGCGGCATCGAGCACCGTCTGCTGCGAGTCGCGCGCGGCGCGGCGCTCGATCCACAGCGGCAACACGACTGCGGCGAGCAGCGTGCCGAGCAGCAGCGCCAGCGCCGCAGCAGGCAGCGCGATGGCGGTGAGCACGAGCGCCGTCGCGATGCTGAGCAGCGCCACCGAGGCGGGCACCAATACGGCCAGATAGAAATGCTCGAGCACATCGATATCGGCGCGCAGCCGGGCGAACAGCTCGCCGCTGCGCAGCGCCGACAGCCGCGCCGGCGCGAGCGGAATCAGCCGCCGGAACAGCCAGCCGCGCAGGCCCGCAAGTGCGCGCAGCGTCGCCTCGTGGGTGACGACCCGCTCGCCATAGCGTGCGCCGCTGCGCAGGATGGCGAAGGCGCGGATGGCCGCCGCCGGCGTGAAGTAATTGATGGCCGCGCCGCTCGCCCCCGCCAGCGCCATGACGGCGATGAACCACCCCGATACGGCCATCAGACCGATGGCGGCGAGCGCGGCCAGCAGGGCGAGCGCGGCGCCGCCGGCCATCCAGCCGCGATAGGGGCGCATCAGGGCCCACAGCCGAGACAGCACCGGCGGCAGCGCGCGCCTCATGACTGCTCCGCCTGCAGCAGCTCGGCATACACGCCCCGCGCCCCGGCGAGCTCGAGCGGCGGCCCCTGCTCGATCACGCGGCCTGCGCCGAGAACCACGACCCGGTCGGCCGCGCGGACCGCGCTCAAGCGGTGCGCCACCAGCAGCACGGTGCGCGTCTCGGCGGCCGCGCGGATCACCGCCTCCACGGCCTGCGCGGCGGCACTGTCCAGGTGCGCCGTCGGCTCATCGAGCAGCCAGACCCGCGCCTGCTCGCGCAGCAGCGCCCGCGCGAGCGCCAAACGCTGCAGCTCGCCGCCGGACAGACCCAGGCCGCGCTCGCCGAGCGGTGTCTCCCAGCCGTGCGGCAAGCGCTCGAGCACCGCCGAGAGGCCGCTGCGCTCGGCGGCGCGCCGCAGTGCCGCGGCATCGGCACCGGGGGCGGCAAGCAGCAAGTTGTCACGCACGCTCCCTTCAAACACGTGCCCCTGCTGCGGCACCCAGGCAATGCGCGCGCGCCACTGCGCCACATCGAGTTCGCACAGCTCGACGCCGTCGATCCAGACGTGCCCGGTATAGGGGGCGGCGAACCCGAGCAGTACGCTGAGCAGCGTGGTTTTGCCTGCCCCGGATGCGCCGACCAGCGCGGTCACGGCGCGCGCCGCCGCCGTGAAGCTGCACTCGCTGAGCGCCGCGGCCCGTCCGCCGTGCGCATAGCCGACGCGCTCGAAGCGGATCTGTGGCGCCGCCTCGCGCGGCACACGTGCCGCATGAGGCGGCGCAGCCGCCTCGAGCGGGGTGGCCTCGAGCGCCAGGAGCTCCTGCGCCGCAGCGAGCGCGTCCATGCGCGTATGGCGCAGACCGCCGAGCGCGCGCAGCGGCAGGTAGAACTCCGGGGCAAGCAGCAGGACGAACAGTCCCGCGCGCAGCGCCAGCTCACCCCACAACAGGCGAAAGCCGATCAGCACCGCGACCACGGCGATGCTGACCGTGGCGAAGAATTCCAACACCAGGGCCGAGAGGAACGCGACCCGCAGCACCTGCATGGTGAGCGCCCGGTACTCCTCGCTCTCGCCGTCGAGGCGCTCGGCAAAATCCGCGGCGGCGCCCAGCTGGCGCAGCGTGACCAGTCCGCCGAGCGCCTCGATGAACGCCGCGCCGAGGCGCCTCAGCTGGCCGTAGCGCCGCTCGCTCGCCTGCGCGGCGGCCTTGCCCACCAGCATCATGAACAGTGGAATGAGCGGCGCGGTCAGCAGCAGGATCAGCCCCGAGAGCCAGTCCGCCGGGAACACGAACGCGCCGAGCACGGGCGGGACCAGGGCCGCCGCCGCGGCCTGGGGCAGGTAGCGGGCGAAATACGCCAGCACCGCATCGATGCCATCGACCACGCGGGTGATCAGGTCACCGCTCGCCTGCGCGCGCAGGCCGTAGGGCCCGAGCGCCTGGGCGCCGCGCAGCACCCCCGCGCGCAGGCTTGCACCCAGCCGCTGCGCCGCGCGGAAGGCGGTGCGCCGCGCGCCCATGCCCAGCCCCAGCCGCAGCGGCGCGAGCACGAGCAGCGCGAGCCACTGCGGCCACAGCCGCGCGAGCGGCGCGTGCGCGATGACTGCGGCGGTGAGGATTGCCGAGAGCAGCCACGCCTGCGCCACGAGGGCGAGCGCCTGCAGCACGGTGAGGAGCCCTGAGCGGGCGAGCGGCGCGCGCAGCTGGCGCGCCTGCCGGCGCAGCCACTCCCCCGCCGATGGGTCGCCGCGCCGCACGGGCGGGTCGGCCGGCGGCGTCTGAGGCTGTGCCGTCAGGACCGGTCGCGCTCGGCGGGGGCCTGCTGCGCGGCGTGCTCCTCCTGGGTATCGAGCAGCGCGCCGCCGGCGGCGCTGATCAGCACGATCATGGCGGTGCCGACCAGCCAGGCGAAGTACCACGCGCCGTGCGCCCCGAGAACGGCGGCGAGAAAGATCACAGCCACGGCGATGACCATGTACAGCAGAAAGTAAAGGAAGGTACGCACGGCCGTCTCCTCAGTAAGCGTGCTCGTCGCCTCGAGTGATCTGCTCGGGGGTGACCTTGCCGCGCATCACCCAGAACGCCCAACTCGTGTACCACAGTATCAGCGGCACGAAGAAGGCCGCGAATCCGACCATCCACAGCAGCGTCGCCCGGCTCGAGCTGGAGTTCCACAACGTCAGGCTCATCGACGGATCGGTGCTGGAGGGCAGCATGAACGGGAAGAGCGCCGCGCCCGCCGTGCCGATGACGCCGATCCACGCCAGCGCCCCCAGCCACCAGCCGAGGTGCGAGCGAGCGGCGCGCGCCGCGAGCAGCGCGCCCGCCATGCCGGCGAAGCCCGCCAGCGGCAGCAGCCACAGCAGCGGATGCGCAGCGAAGTTCGAGAGCCAGGCGCCCGGCGCGAGCGCGACGCTCTGCTGCAGCGGCGTCTGCGGCACCCCGGGCCCCGGGCCGCCGGTCAGACGATAGCCGTCAAGCGCATGCACCCACAGGCCGCAGATCGCGAACAGCGCGATCGCCACCGCCGCGGCGAGCTGTGCGAGCCGGCGCGCCCGCTGGAACAGCGCCGCCTCGGCGCCGTTCATCACGGTCAGCGAGCCCATCATCGCAGAGAGCGCGAGCGAGAGCACGCCGGCGGCGATGGCGAAGGGATTGAGCAGACCGAGGAAGCTGCCGGTGTAGTACGAGGTCATGTCCCAGGAGAAATGAAACGGCACGCCGTGAAAGAGATTGCCGAAGGCCGCCCCGAAGACGATCATCGGCACCGCTCCGCTCACGAGGAACACCCAGTCCCACACGTTGCGCCAGGCGGGGCTCGCGAGCTGGCTGCGGTACTCGAAGCCGAGCGGGCGCATGATCATGGTCCACAGCAGCAGCAGCATCACCACGTAGAAGCCGGAGAATGCCGTGGCGTAGATCAGCGGAAACGCCGCGAAGATGGCCCCGCCCCCGAGGATGAACCAGACCTGATTGCCGTCCCAGTGCGGCCCGATGATGTTCAGCGCGATGCGCCGCTCGAGGTCGCTGCGCCCGACGTAGCGCAGGATCGCCCCGACGCCCATGTCCATGCCGACCATGACCGCGAGCCCCATCAGCAGCACGCCGAGCAGCAGCCACCAGGTCACCTGCAGGATCGCATAGAGCTCCATGACTCAACCCTCCAGTCTGCGGCCGTAGGGCGCTGCGGGCAGCGGCCGCGGCGAGAGCGACGGGCGCACCTGCGGGCCCGGCCCGCCGGCATCGCCGTGCTCGGCCGGGCCCAGCCGGATGGCCCGCACCATCAGGTACATCTCGACGGCGATGAACACCGAGTAGAGCACCACGAAGCCGATCAGCGAGAACGCCATGTACGCCACGCTGTGCGTCGAGGCGCTCATCCACGTCGGCAGCACATCGAACACCGTCCAGGGCTGGCGGCCGAGCTCGGCCACGAGCCACCCGGCCTCGTTGGCGATGAACGGCACCGGGATCATCCACACCGCCGTCTTCAGCAGCCAGGTCTTGCGCTGGATCCGGTTGCGCAGCGTGTACAGGACGGTGATCACGAAGTACGCCAGCATCAGCAGCCCGAGCGCCACCATCACGCGGAACGACCAGAACACCGCCGCCACGGGCGGAATGATGTCGCGGGCGGCCCGCTCGAGCTGCGCCGCAGTCGCATCGTTCAGATCCGGCGCGTAGCGCTCGAGCAGAAACCCGTAGCCGAGATCCTTGCGGTGCGCGTCGAACTCGGCGAGCGCCGCCGCATCCGTCGGGTTCCTGGCGAGCACGTGCAGCGCCTGCACCGCCGGAATGCCGTCCTTGATCCGTCTCACCGCCTGGCGCTCGAGCGCATCGGCGCCCGGCACCGTGCCGGTGAGCGAATGGGTCACCAGCAGCGACAGCAGATACGGCACGCGCACGTCGGCCACGTTCCTGCGCTGCGCCTGGCTGGGGAAGGCGATGAGGTTGAAGGGCATGGGCGCGGCCTCGGACTTCCACAGCCCCTCCATCGCGGCGAGCTTGGTCGGCTGCACTCGGGCATCGACGAAGCCGAGCGCATCGCCGAGGGTGATCACGGCAATCGTGGCCAGCACGCCGAACAGCGCAGCCATGCGGAAGGAGCGCTTGGCGAGCTCGACGTGCCGCTTGTGCAGCATGTAGTACGCGCTGACGCCGGCAACGAAGATGGCCGCGGTGACGTAGCCGGCGACGCTGGTATGCACGAACTTCGACTGCGCGTCGGGATTGAAGATCAGCTGCGGGAAGCTGGTGAGCTGCATGCGCATGGTCAGCGGGTCGAACGCCGCGCCCCGGGGATTCTGCATGAAGCTGTTGGCGACCAGGATCCACAGCGCCGAGAGGTTCGAGCCGAACGCCACGAGCCACGTGACGGCGAGGTGCTGGCCCTTGGAGAGGCGCTCCCAGCCGAACACCATCAGGCCGATGAAGGTCGACTCCATGAAAAACGCCATCAAACCCTCGATGGCGAGCGGCGCGCCGAAGATGTCGCCGACGAAACCGGAATAGAACGACCAATTGGTGCCGAACTGGAACTCCATGGTCAGGCCGGTCGCCACCCCGAGGGCGAAGTTGATCATCAGAAGCTTGCCCCAGAAGCGGGCCATGTCCTTGTAGATCGGCTTGCCGGTGGTGACGTAGACGGTCTCCATCGCGGCGAGCAGGAAGCTCAGCCCGAGCGTCAGCGGCACGAACAGAAAGTGATACAGCGCGGTGGCGGCGAACTGGATGCGCGACAGAGCAACAACGGTTCCGTTGACCATCATTTCCATCCTCCGGTAGTGCGGTCCCGCGCTGCCGCTCCTGCGGGCGCAGCGGACCCGATCGCGGCCATTGGCGCACTCGCGCGTGCGCTACGAGCGTGCGAGCCGGCGTGCCGGCACCCGGCGCCGGCAGGCGCCGTATCCGCGCGGGACACTGTGGCCGCCTCTGCCATGGCAACGAAAGAGTAGTACAGGAGCGCGGGCGCCGGAAATGCGGGCTTGCGTGTCACCGGCTGCGGAATGTACCGACTCGCCATCCGTGCGCGAGCGGTGGCTCGGCAGTATGCTTGAAAGCGCCCGGAATATTCGTGAGAATCGCCGGGTCCGGTTGACGCCGTCAATCCGGCGGAGCGAGAGTCGGCCCGCAGCCCGACCCACACGGCAGGCGCCGCAGCGCGGTCAGCTGATGAACGACACATCCACCGAGACCGTCACGCTCGAGCAGCTCCTGGCTCGCACCGCGATGCGCGACCGCGCCGCATTCGCCGAACTGTACCGACGGACCGCACCGCGCCTGTTCGGGCTATGCGTACGCATGATGCGCGATCGCGGCGAAGCGGAGGAGGTGCTGCAGGAGGCGTTCATTGCCATCTGGCGCCGGGCCGATGGCTACAATCCCGCTGTTGCCGGCGCCGGCACCTGGCTCACCACACTGGTGCGCAACCGGGCGATCGACCGGCTGCGCCAACGCCGCCCGGACACCAACGCCGATGCTCTCGACCTCGAGCGCTTGCCCGATGAGGGCCGCGGACCGGCCGCGCGCGCCGAGGCGAGCGAGGATTACCGGCGCCTCGAGCGCTGTCTGGATCAGCTTGACCCCAAGCACAGCCGCTCGGTGCGTGAAGCCTTCTTCACCGGCGCAACGTATAACGAACTGGCGATACGCTGTCAGGTACCGCTCGCGACGATGAAGAGCTGGATCCGCCGCGCCCTGCTGCAACTGCGCACGTGCCTTGAGACATGACTACTCCGGCCAACGAGGATGATGGCGACCTGCGCTACGCCGAGTACGTGCTCGGGGTGCTCGATGCCGACGCGCGCGCCGCGGTCGAGCAGCAACTGGCCTCGAGCAGCGCCGCGGCGGCGGCTGAGATGCAGTGGCGCCGGCGCCTGCTGCCGCTGGCGGAGGAAGTGGCGCCGCAGATGCCGCCGGAGCGGCTCTGGCAGCGGATCCGCACGGCTGTGGAATTCGACGTGCCGGCCGGCCGCGCGAGCGGCGGGCTGTGGATGAACCTGCGGCTGTGGCATTGGCTGACCCTGGGCACCGGCGCACTGCTTGCGGCCGCCTGTGCCGCGCTGGTGTTCATCCTCGTCAGCCGCCCGCCCGCGCCGGCCATCCCCTACATGGCCGCCACCATCACGGAAACCGACGGACAGGTCGGATGGACGGCCACGATGGACATCGGCAAGGCCCGCATGATCGTGGTGCCGGCGGCCCCGCAGCCGGTGCGGCCCGGCCGCACGCCCGAACTGTGGCTGATTCCGCATGGCGGGCGGCCAATGGCCGTCGGCCTCATCTCCACACGCGCACCCATCACCCTGGCGCTGCGCGCGAGCCTCGTCGAGCGCCTCGGGCCGACCGCCCGGCTCGCGGTTTCCATCGAGCCCCGGGGCGGATCACCCACCGGGCAGCCCACCGGGCCGGTCATCGCCGCCGGCGCGATCGGCGCGGCGAGCGCCGCCCCGGCGCCCGCCACGGCGCTGCGCCTCTTGAGATCCCGGCACCGCCCGGCCTGACCCGGCCGAGGGCTGCGGGCGCACCGGCGCCTGCATCCAAAAGCGTGCCCGCTCCGTATAGAGCACCACACTCACCGATGGTGCCTTACGATGAGCGCGTACCCACAGCCCGCCCCCGCCGGCACGAGCCGCCCGCCGCGCCGGCAGACGCTGCGACACTGGTTCGACACCCGCGAGAGCGGCGCAGCGCTCGAGGCGGCGAGTGCCGATCGCATCGACTGGCTGCGCGCCGCCCCGTTTATCGGGCTGCACGCCGGGTGTCTGGCGGTCATCTGGACGGGCGTGTCGGGCACGGCACTCGCCGTGGCCGGCGCGTTGTACGCGGTGCGCATGTTCGCGCTCACCGGCTTCTATCACCGCGGCTTCTCGCATCGCACCTTCCGCGCCTCCCGCCCGGTGCAGCTGCTCTTTGCGATCATCGGCGCGGCCTGCGTGCAGCGTGGGCCGTTGTGGTGGGCCGCGCATCATCGCAACCATCACCGCGACGCCGACACTCCCCTCGATCCGCACTCCCCGCGCGTTCACGGCTTTCTCTGGAGCCACATGGGGTGGTTCCTCACCCGGCGGGCCTTCCGCACCGACTTCAAGCGCGTGCCGGATCTGGCCCGCTACCCCGAGCTGCGCTGGCTCGACCGCTATGACATCGCCGTGCCGGCCCTGCTCGCCGCGGCGCTCCTGGCGCTCGGCGCCGCGCTGCACCGGCTCGCGCCGCGGCTCGGCGCCGACGGCCCGCAGCTGCTGGTCTGGGGGTTCTGCATCTCCACGGTGGCACTGTTTCACGCCACCGTCACCATCAACTCCCTGGCGCACCGCTGGGGCTCGCGCCGCTTCGCCACCCGCGACGACAGCCGCAACAACCTCCTGCTCGCGCTGCTGACCTTCGGCGAGGGCTGGCACAACAACCATCACCGGTACCCGGGCACCGCGCGTCAGGGATTTCGCTGGTGGGAGATCGATCTGACCTGGTACGGACTGCGGCTGCTCGCCGCCCTCGGGCTGATCAGCGAACTGCGCCCGCTGCCGGCGCGCGTGCTGGCGCGGGCGAGGCGCTAGCCATATGCGCATCGCGGTCGTCGGCGCGGGCATCGCCGGACTCGCCTCGAGCTGGCTGCTCTCGCGCCTGCACGAGGTCACGCTGTTCGAGGCGAACGGCTATCTCGGCGGACACACGCACACGCACCCGGTGCGTCTTGCCGGAGGCGATTACGCGGTCGACTCCGGATTCATCGTCTTCAGTCCGCGCCACTATCCGCTGTTCAGCGCGCTGCTCGATGAGCTTCAGGTCGGTTCGCAGCCGACCACCATGAGCTTCTCGGTGCGCAACGAGGCGAGCGGTCTCGAATACAACGCCACCGGTCTCGATACGCTGTTTTGCCAGCGCCGCAACCTTCTCTCGGTGCGCTTTCTCGGCATGGTGCGCGATCTGCTGCGCTTCTATCGCGAGGCGCCGGCGCTGCTCGCGGGTGAGGGCCCGGGGCCTACGCTCGGGGAGTATCTGGCCACCGGCGGCTACGGTGCCGCGTTCCGCGACGATCATCTCGTGCCGATGGCCTCGGCGCTGTGGTCCTCGCCGCCGGCTCGGATTCTTTCGTTCCCCGCGCGCTACCTGGTGCAGTTCATGGCCAATCACCAGATGCTCTCGATTCAGGGCCGTCCCGAATGGCGAGTGGTGCGTGGCGGCTCGGCAAGCTATGTTCGCGCGCTGCGCGCGCGGTGGCGCGTGCGTGAGCGGCCAGGCTGCCCGGTCCGCGCGGTGCGCCGCGAGGCGCACGGGGTCAGCATCGCCTACGACGGCGGCGCCGAGCGGTTCGATCACGTGGTGCTCGCCTGCCACAGCGATCAGGCACTCGCGCTGCTGTCGGACGCGAGCGCGGCCGAGCGCGCCATCCTCGGCGCGATCCCGTATCAGCCCAACGAGGCGGTGCTGCACACCGACGCATCGGTGCTGCCCCGGCGGCGCAAGGCCTGGGCCGCGTGGAACGCGCACGTGCCGCGCGAGCCGGGCACGGCGTGCACGGTGAGTTACTGCATGAACCTGCTGCAGGGCATCGACTCGCCCGAACCGTTCATCGTGACCCTCAACCGCACCGCGGCGATCGACCCGGCCAGGGTGTTGCGCACGATGCGCTACGAACATCCGCTCCACACGCACGCGGCGCTCACCGCCCAGCGCAGGCGGGCGGAAATCCAGGGCGTCAATCGCACCTGGTTCGCCGGCGCGTACTGGGGCTGGGGATTTCACGAAGACGGCATGCGCAGCGCGCTTGCCGTGGCCGAGGCGCTCGATGCGCGCTGCGCTCGCGAGCGCAGGAGCGCCGCGTGAGCGGCGCGCGCGCGCTCAACAGCGCGGTATACGAGGGCACGGTGCGCCATTGGCGCCTAGCGCCGCGGCGGCACGCGTTCGCCTACCGCATCGCACAGCTGTGCCTCGATCTCGACGAACTCGAACAGGTGTTTGCCGGGCGCTGGCTGTGGTCGTTCCGGGGCCGCAACCTGGCCGAGTTCCGTCGCAGCGATTACCTCGCGCCAGCGTCCCTGCCACTCGCGGAGGCGGCGCGCGCGCTGGTCGAACGCGAGACCGGAGTGCGCCCTACGGGGGCGGTGCGGCTGCTGACGCACCTGCGCTACGCCGGCTACGTATTCAACCCAGTGAGCTTCTACTACTGCCACGATGGCGCCGGTGCGCTCGAGGCGATCATCGCCGAGATCACCAATACGCCATGGAACGAGCGCCACGCCTACGTGCTGCCGATCGCCGGCGCGCAGCGCCGCGGCACGCTCTGGCAATGGGACTTCCAGAAGACCTTCCACGTCTCGCCGTTCCTGCCGCTCGAGCGGCGCTACCTATGGCGCCTCAGCGCACCCGAGGAGCGCCTGCGCGTGCACATGTCGGTCAGGCGCGGCGCTCAACCGGAGCTCGCGGCCAATCTGGAGCTGACCCGCCGTCCGCTCACGAGCGCAAGCCTGGCGCGCGTGCTGTGGCGTTACCCCCTGATGAGCACGCAGGTGATCGGCGCGATCTATTGGCAGGCGCTGCGCCTGTGGTTGAAGCGCGCGCCCGTCTACGGGCATCCGCAGCATTCATCACGACTCAGAGGAAGCCTATGAGTACTGCCGCCGCTGTGATGCGTCCGCGCAGGCACGCACTCGACCGATTCCTGCGCGCGCGGCTCCTGTCGCGCCTGGGCGCGCTGCGCCACGGCCGCCTCGAGCTGTGCGATGCGGGCGCAGTGACCACAATCGGCTCAGGTGCCGATGGGCCCAGCGTCCGCCTCGAGGTGCTGGACCCCGCGTTCTATCGCGCCGTCGCCGCCGGCGGCAGTGTGGGGGCAGGCGAGGCGTACATGGACGGCCTGTGGCGCTGCCGCGCGAGCGGGCTCAACGAGTCCGATGCGCTCGTCGCGCTGGTGCAGCTGCTGGTGCGCAACCGCGAGCTGCTCGATGGGCTCGAGTCCGGCGGCGCGAGCCTCGCCGGCGCGCTGCGCCGCCTCTGGCACGCGACCCGCGGCAACACCCGCGGCGGCAGCCGGCGCAACATCGCCGCGCACTATGACCTCAGCAACGAGTTCTTCGGGCTGTTTCTATCGGCGGACATGATGTACTCGTCGGCGCTGTGGTCGAGCGACCCCGACACACTCGAGGTCGCCTCGACACGCAAGCTCGAGACCGTGTGTCGCAGACTCGCGCTCACCAGCAACGATCACCTGCTCGAGATCGGCACCGGCTGGGGCGGCTTCGCCCTGCACGCGGCGCGTCACTACGGCTGCCGCGTCACCACCACCACGATCTCCCGGCGGCAGTATGAGCTCGCCCGCGAGCGGATTCGCGCTGCCGGGCTGCAGCAGCGCATCGATGTGCTGCTCGAGGATTACCGCGAGCTCACCGGCCGCTACGACAAGCTGGTGTCCATCGAGATGATCGAGGCGGTGGGCGCCGATCATCTCGAGGAATACTTTGCGACGCTCGGGCGGCTGCTGCAGCCGCATGGATTGGCGGTGCTGCAGGCAATCACCATCGAGGACCACCGCTACGAGCAGGCGCTGCGCACGGTGGATTTCATCAAGCGCCACGTATTCCCGGGAAGCTTCATCCCCTCCCTGAGCGCCCTACTGAGCGCCAAGACCCGCGCGAGCGACATGGCTCTGGTGGCGCTCGAGGACTTCGGCGATTCCTACGCCCGCACCCTCCAGGCGTGGCGCAAGCGCTTCATGTCACGTCTCCCCGAGGTGCGC